>NZ_JAFCVE010000002.1:0-644077 GCF_049896885.1 Phyllobacterium sp. SL163
GAAAAGCGATGCGCCGGCGGGGCTGGCGCCGCTGATGAACATTTTCGGCGGCAAGATCACCACCTACCGGCGGCTGGCGGAGCACATGCTGGAGAAGATCGAGGAGAAGCTCGGGGCCAAGGGCAAGCCATGGACGGCGACCGGCACGCTGCCGGGCGGCGATTTCCCGGCCGAAGGCTTCGAAGCGCAGCTGCAGCGGCTGCAGGCCGATTACCCCTTCCTCGCGCCGCGCCATGCCTACCGGCTCGTACGGCTCTACGGCACGCGGGCCTGGGTGCTGTTGGGCACGGCGGCATCGCTAACCGATCTCGGTGAGCATTTCGGCTGGGATCTCTATGCGGCGGAGGTGCGCTACCTCATCGCGCAGGAATGGGCGATGACCGCACAGGATGTGCTGTGGCGGCGCACCAAGGTCGGCCTGCATGTCACCGACGCCCAGGCCGACGCCCTCGAAACCTTCATGGCCAAAACCGTCCAGCGCCGATCGGATACCGCGCCGCAATAGGCTCCACGCTGCCCTATCCAAGGGTGAAGGGCGGGCGACCGTGCTGGCCCGGCCTCGTTTATCGGGATTTTCCGATTGAACCGATATCAAAGGGTGTCGTTTGATAAATCTCGTTTATCCAGTTGGACAGGAGCAAATGCGCATGCGAGCGCCAGCGATTGGGCGGCGGCCTTGATGGGTCGTCATCGGGGAAATAGTTGAACGGCAGGTTGATCGGTACCCCGGCCTGAATATCGCGGAAATACTCATCGGCCAGCGAACCGGAATCATATTCGAGATGGTCGAGCACATAAAGGCGGCGATACCGCGGATCTTCGACAATGCAGGCTCCCTTCTCCTGCGAATGTGTCAGCAGCGTCAGTTCCGGCCGCGCAAGAATGTCCGCCGGCCGCACTTCGGCCCAGCGTGATATCGGAATGGCGAAATCGTCGGAAAAGCCGTTGAGATAGGGCGACGCTGTCTTCAGGATTCTCTGGCTGTAGACGCCGAATGCTTTTTCGCCAAGCGCATGCTTCGGCACGCCGTGGAAATGATGAAGTGCCGCCATCGCCCCCCAGCAGACGTTCATGGTGGAATGGACGTTGGTTTGCGTCCACTCCAGGATATCGCGCATTTCCGGCCAGTAGCTGACATCCTCGAACGGGATTGTCTCGACGGGGGTTCCGGTAATGATGAAACCGTCGAACGTGCGGTGCTGCGCCTTTTCCCACGTCTCATAAAAGGCGCTGAGATGGTCTTCGGGCGTATTCTTCGGCTTGTAGCTGCCGACGGTCACCAGCGAAAGTTCGATCTGCAGCGGCGAAGCGCCAAGCAGGCGCGCGATCTGCAATTCTGTCTTGATCTTGTTGGGCATCAGGTTCAGCAGCCCGATCTGGAGCGGGCGGATATCCTGACGGATAGCCACGGCTTCCGTCATCACGCGTACGCCCTCGCTTACCAAAGTATCGAAGGCGGGCAGTTTGTCAGGAATCTTGATAGGCATCACGGTCACCAAAAAAAGCCAATAGAACGCTTCCGGTCCGCACGCGGCCCTTTAGCGAGTTTTTTAACGTGGCTGCAAGCCGGCCGGCCAAATCACCACGGGTTCTTCAATACTGGATGCTTGTGCAAATAGCTATCGGATTCAAATGCGGCGGGCTGTCGCTCGCCGCATGGGCCTGGAGGAGACGGTGTTTCACCGCCGTCTCAATCGTGCGTTTCACCGGAAAAGGCGGTTGCCTGCATCGAGGGACGCTGGCAATAGCCGGCATACCATGCGGCAAGGCGCGGGCGGCCTTCGGCAAACGGATAGACGTTGCGAAACGCGATCCAGTCGAGCGTTGTCGCGAGGGCGATCTCGCCGATGCGCGGCAGGCCCTCAAGGGATGCTTCCTTCTCGGCAAAATCGCAGGCCGCGATGATTTTCTGCAACTGGGCATCGCGCATGGTCGGCCAGCGCAAAGGCTCCGGCCGTCGCTCGGTTTCCCAGCGCACCACGATGCCGGAATCGGCAATGCCCTGCGCCGCCGCCTGCAGGCGCAATGTTTCCCAGCGTGCATTCCCGCTTGACGGGATGAGGGCGGAGCCGCCGGGGAGGGTGCTGAGATAGTCCGCTATGGCAACCGAATCGAACAGTGCAAAGCCGTCCTCGCCGATCAGCACCGGAACCTTTCCCAGCGGGTTGAGCGCATAGACCGCCTCATTGCGCCGGGTTGGGCTGGTTTCGTGGTGGATGACCTCGACCCTATCCGCCAGACCGATTTCGTGCATGGCGACCAGTATCTTGCGGGCGTAGGGCGAGTGTGTCTGGTAAAGCAGCTTCATGGGGAATCCCGGATGATGGAGCGAGTCGGCACGGACAATCGCCCGGCAAGCCCGCAGGATCAAGGGGGCTCCAGCAGAAGCCGGATGTCAGAGACCGTATAGCTGAAGCAGGCTCTTCATGCGGCTTGTGGCAAGTTCCGGCCTGTCGAGAACATTGGCCTGATCAGCCAGCCGGAAAATATCGGCATAGTGAACGATACCGCGTGCCGACTGCATGCCGGCGGGCATGGTGAAATGGCTCTGATGACCATTGAGCCAGGCCAGGAAAACCACTCCCGCCTTGTAATACTGTGTTGGGGCTTCGAAGATTTTGCGGGACAGCGGCACGGTGGGTTCGATCACCGCGCGGAAGGCCGTTGTCTCGCCCTTTGCCAGCAGCGCCAGTGCCTTCGAGGCCTGCGGCGCGACCGCATCGAAAATGCCAAGCAGGGCGTGGCTGTACCGCGCGCCGTCGCCTTCGATCAGTTCGGCATAGTTGAAATCATCGCCGGTGAAGCACAGCACGCCCTCGGGCAGCCGGTTGCGCAGGGCAATTTCCCTGGTGTTGTCGAGCAGCGAAATCTTGATGCCTTCGACCTTGTCCCTGTTGTCGTTGATGATGGCAAGCACGGTTTCCAGTGCGTCGTCAAAGGCATGGGAGCCCCAATAGCCGGCAAGTTGCGGATCGAACATGTCACCGAGCCAGTGCAGGACAACCTTGTTGCGCGTCTGGCGCAGGATTTCGCCGTAGACGGCCCGGTAGTCGTCCGGGGATTTTGCCACTTTGGCGAGCGCCCGGCTGGCCATCATCACCGCCCGGCCGCCCTCAGCCTCGACAAAACCGATCTGCGTTTCATAGGCGGCGATCACGTCTGCGAGGCTGTGGGTGTCTTCCGGCGCCAGCTGGTCGGTCCCGGCGCCGCAGGCAAGATCGGCGCCCGGCACGCTGCGCGCCTCGGCGAGCGACCGGCGGATCAGTTCCTGCGCGCCTGCCCAATCCAGCCCCATGCCGCGCTGGGCCGTGTCCATGGCTTCGGCGATCTTGAACCCGAGTGACCAGAGGTGATGGCGAAAGGCCATGGTGGCATCCCAGTCGACGGCGGGCGAACCCCAGGGTGTGCTGTCCCGAAGCGGATCGGACACCACATGGGCTGCGGCGTAGGCGATACGGCTGAAGGATGGCGGAGCATCCGGCCGCGCTGTCGGCTCGCCGGAAAGGCGGTAGGCTGAAAGTGTGCCATCGGCGGCGGGCAGGTTCAGAACTAGGCTCATCATATCGCTCCCGGTCGTATGAAGGGCTTTGTAATTTGGAACGTTCCAAAAAACAAGAGGAAAAAATCCAAGCCTTTGCGCGACCTGAAGATAAAGAGCCGCCGGTCGAGAGGGTTCAAATGAGCAAAAAATTACCGTAAATCAAAGCGTTCTGTGATACTCTGATGTTGCGTGGGGATAGGTCCCGATATTTCCCGCTTGACATATTTGGAACGTTCCAATTATATTTGCCATCTGACAGGGAGGAAGACCGTGAGCCGAAGCCGGACAACCGTTGTGGATATTGCGCATGCCGCCGGCGTGTCGAAGTCCACCGTGTCCCTGGTTCTGCAGGGCAGTCCGCTGGTCAATGAAAAAACCCGCGAGAAGGTCAACAGCGTCATCGCCGATCTCGGCTATGTCTATAATCGCGGTGCGGCCAACCTGCGCCAGTCGCGCTCGAAAATCGTCGGCATCGTGGTCAATGATCTCACCAACAGCTTCTTCGCCGAACTCGCCGTCGGTATGGATATGGTCGTTCAGTCGGCAGGCTACGTGCAATTCCTTGCCCATAGCGGCGAGAGCGTCGACCGCCAGCGCGAAGTCATCGCGTCCATGCGGGAAAACGGCATCGCCGGGATGATCCTGTCGCCGGCGCGCGGCACCGAGGCGGCGGATATCAAGCCGTTGATCGATAGCGGTATTCCGGTGGTGGTCGTGGTGCGCAATCTGCCGGGTGCCAAGGTCTCCACCCTGCTTTCCGACAATTATGCCGGCGCGAAGGCGGCCGTGCGTCATCTGGTTGCCCTTGGCCACACGCGCATCGGCTTCATGGGCGGCTTTCTCGATACCGCGGTTTTTGCCGAGCGGCTGCGCGGTTATCGCGATGCCTTGCAGGAAGCGGGCATTGCCGTCGATGAGGCGCTGATCATCCATTCCGCGCCATCCCGCGCCGGTGGTGTTGCCGCTGTGGAGCGCATGATGCTCCATCCCGATCGGGCAACGGCGGCGCTGTGCCTCAACGATGCGGTGGCCTTCGGTGTCTGCGATGGTTTGCGGGCAGTCGGCATCGAGCCCGGCAAAGGTTTTGGCGTGATCGGTTTCGACGACGTGATCGAGGCCAAGACCGCCGTCCCGGCGCTGACAACCGTTTCGGTCGACCCGCAGGGCATGGGCCAGCGTGCGGCCCAGCTCCTGCTCAAGCAGATCAATGCCGGCGGCAATGAGCAGGAATCGCTGGTGACATCCGTGCGCCTTGTGGTGCGGCAAAGCTGCGGTGCGCCGGTCAGGAACAATCATCTGGAGGAAATGGCATGACGCGGTGGGGATTGATCGGAGCAAGCACGATTGCGCATGAATGGGTGATCGACGCGATCCGTGCCCAAGGCGGCGAGATCGTTTCCGTCATGAGCACCAGTGCCGAGCGTGGCCGGAAATATGCTGCCGATCACGGCATTGCCAAATCCGTTGCATCCCTCGATGCGCTGGTCGGCGATCAGGATGTCGATGCGGTCTACATCTCGACCACCAATGAACTGCACAGGGGTCAGGTGCTCGCGGCTGCGGCTGCGGGAAAGCATGTGCTGTGCGAAAAGCCGCTGGCCATGAGCCTTGCGGATGCGCGGGCCATGGTTGACGCCTGCCGTGCGACCGGTGTGGTGCTTGGCACCAATCATCATCTGCGCAATGCCGCGAGCCACACGGCCATGCGCGATGCCATTGCTGCCGGCCGGATCGGCACGCCGCTTGCCGCCCGGGTCTTCCATGCCGTCTATCTGCCGCCGCACCTGCAGGGCTGGCGGCTTGACAAGCCGGAAGCCGGCGGCGGCGTTATTCTTGATATCACCGTGCATGACACGGATACCCTGCGCTATGTGCTGGGCGACGATCCTGTCGAGGCGGTTGCCGCCAGCCAGATCGGCGGCCTTGGCAAGGCAGGCCTTGCCGATGGCGTCATGGGCGTGCTGCGCTTCAAATCGGGCCTGATTGCCCAGTTCCATGATGGTTTCACCACGAAATATGCCGAAACCGGCTTCGAGGTGCACGGCTCCGAAGGTTCGCTGGTCGGCCGCAATGTCATGACGCAGAAGCCGGTCGGCACCGTCACCCTGCGCAATGCCGAGGGTGAAACCGAGCTCAAGCTCGACCAACGGAACCTCTACGAAACCGGCATTGCCAAATTCCATGCCGCCATCCTCGGCAAGGGGCAGCCGCCGGCAACGGGTGAAGATGGTGTCTGGTCGCTTGCCGCCGGTCTTGCGGTCACCGAGGCCGCCCGCACCGGCACTGCGCAGACAATCAATCCAGGTCTTTGAAGAGAACGACGTCAAGCATGAGCAAGCACATAACCCCTGAAGAGGCGGCAAACCTCATCCCCGACGCAGCGATCGTTTCGGTCTCGTCGTCGAGCGGCCTTGGCTGCCCCGATCTGATGTTGAAAGCCATCGGCGCGCGTTTCGATGCGACGGGCCATCCGCGTGATCTGACCACGCTGCATCCCATTGCGGCGGGTGACATGAGCGGCATCAAAGGCATCGATTACATCGCCAAGAAGGGGCTGCTCAAGCGCATCCTCGGCGGCTCCTACCCTTCCGGGCCTTCGACCGCCGAACCGCCGCTGATCTGGCAGATGATCGGCAATGACGAGGTGGCAGCCTACAATATTCCTTCCGGCATCCTGTTCGACATGCACCGCGAGGCGGCGGCCAAGCGGCCGGGCGTTCTGACCAAGGTCGGGCTCGATACATTCGTCGACCCGGACCGCCAGGGCTGCGCCATGAATGCTTCGGCCGCCCGCGAGCCGGTGGTCCGCAAGATCGAGTTTGAGGGCGAAGAGTGGCTGTTCTTCAAACCCGTTATCCCGCAGGTCGCCATTATCCGCGCCACCACGGCGGATGAGCGCGGTAATCTGACCTATGAGCATGAGGGCGCATACCTCGGCGGCTTCGATCAGGCTCTGGCCGTGCGCAACAATGGCGGTATCGTCATTGCGCAGGTCAAGCGCATCACCAAGAGCGGCTCGCTCAAGCCGCATGATGTGCGCGTTCCCGGCATTCTCGTTGACTATGTCGTTGTCGACCCCGACCAGAAACAGACAACACAGACCGTGTATGACCCGGCTATCTCGGGTGAAATCTTCCATCCGCTCGACGATTTCGCCCTGCCGGATTTCAACATCCAGAAGGTGATTGCCCGCCGTGTCGCCACGGAGCTTGAGGCAGGCAGCGCCGTCAATCTCGGTTTTGGCATCTCCGCCAATGTCCCGCGCATCCTGCTCGAAGAGGGCCTGCATGGCGCGGTGACATGGGTGATCGAGCAGGGGCCGGTCGGCGGTATCCCGCTTCTCGATTTTGCCTTTGGCTGTGCTTCCAACGCCGAAGCCTTCGTGCCGTCGCCGCACCAGTTCACCTATTTCCAGGGCGCGGGCTTTGATGCCTCGCTGTTGTCCTTCCTCGAGATCGACAAATCCGGCTCGGTCAACGTGTCCAAGCTCAGCTTCCGCCCGCATGTGACGGCCGGTGCCGGCGGTTTCGTCGATATCACCGCGCGAGCCCGCAAGATCGTCTTCTCCGGCATGTTCAATGCCGGTGCGAAGGTGCATGTGGAGAATGGCAAGCTTGTCATCGAGAAGGAAGGCAAGCTGAAGAAACTGGTCAACGAAGTCGAGCACGTCACCTTTTCAGGTCGCCGTGCCGTGGCGCAGGGGCAGGACATCACCTATGTCACCGAGCGCTGCGTCATGGTCCTGCGCCGGGAAGGCATCGTGCTGACCGAGATTGCACCGGGTGTCGATCTCCAGACCCAGATTCTCGATCAGTCGGAATTCCCGCTCATCGTTGCCGGCGATCTGAAACTGATGGCGGCAGAGCTTTTCGCCGAAGGTCCTTTCGGCTTGAAGCTGCCGCAGAAACCGGAAAGGACGCTCCATGGCTGAGCCCCGCATCACGGTTGACTTCAACGGGCCTGTCGCGGCCATCACCGTGTCGCGCCCGGAAAAACTCAACGCTTTCGATATTGCCATGCTGAAGGAACTTTCAGCCGCGTGCGACGAATTGGAGGCCAATGCCGATATTCGCGTCGCCATCCTGACCGGCGCCGGCAAGGCCTTTTCCGCAGGCGGCGACATCAAGGCTTGGGCGGCGATGACGCCGAACGAGTTCGGCCACGCCTGGGTCCGCTTCGGGCACCGCGTGTTCGAGCGTCTGGCGACGTTGCGTGTGCCATTGATTGCCGCGCTCAACGGCCATGCGCTGGGCGGCGGGCTGGAGCTTGCCGCGGCTGCCGATATTCGCATTGCCGAGACGCATATCCGCATCGGCCTGCCGGAGACGGGCCTCGGCATGGTGCCGGGCTGGTCGGGAACGCAGCGGCTTGTCCGCCGGTTCGGGGCACAGGCTGTCCGCCGCATGGCGCTGGGCGGAGAAATCTTCAGCGCGACCGAAGCCGCCGCGCTCGGGATCGTCGACCACGTGGTGGAAACCGGTGCCGTCGTCACCGCCGCGCAGGCCTATGCCGAGCGGATCGCCAGGCGCGGACCGGCTGCGGTGGAAGTGGCGAAACTGATGATTGCGTCGGCTAACGGCGAAGACAATGGCACGGCGGTCGAAGCCCTCGGCTCGATCCTCGTCGCCAAAACAGCGGACCTGAAAGAAGGTGTTTCGGCCTTTGCCGAAAAGCGTGAGCCCGTGTTCAAGGGAGAATGGTAATGACGGTTCTGATGCGGCCACAAGCGCTCGACAATTTCAAGGTGCGCGAATTCCGGATGCTGATCGACGGCAAATGGACCGATGGTGCAGAGGGCGGCGTGATCGAGCGCAAGAGCCCCGGCCATGGTGTCGTGGTCTCGCGCTATCAGGCGGGCACGAAAGCCGATGCGGAGCGCGCCATCCGTGCCGCCCGCAATGCTTTCGACAACGGCCCGTGGTCGCGCATGACCGGCGCTGAACGCTCGAATATCCTGCTTAAAGCCGCTGATCTGATTGCCGCACGTTCCGACGAACTTGCCTATCTCGACTGCATCGAATCCGGCAAACCAATTTCGCAGGCCAAGGGCGAACTGGGGGGTGCGGTCGATATCTGGCGCTATGCCGCCGCGCTCGGCCGCGATCTGCACGGTGAAAGCTACAATACGCTGGGCGATGGCACGCTGGGTGTGGTCCTGCGTGAGGCGATCGGTGTCATCTCCATCATCACGCCGTGGAATTTCCCCTTCCTCATCGTCAGCCAGAAACTGCCCTTTGCCCTGGCTGCCGGCTGCACGGCCGTGGTGAAACCGTCGGAACTTACCTCGGGGTCGACGCTGGTTCTCGGTGAAATCCTCATGGAAGCCGGTGTTCCCGCCGGCGTCGTCAATATCCTTGCCGGTACGGGCGCGGAAGTCGGTGCGCCGATGACCACCCATCCGGATGTCGATATGGTCTCGTTCACAGGCTCGACCCTTGTCGGCAAGCTGACGATGGCCAATGCCGCCCAGACGCTGAAAAAGGTCTCGCTGGAGCTTGGCGGGAAGAATCCGCAGATCGTTTTCCCCGATGCCAATCTCGATGATTTCATCGATGCGGCGGTGTTTGGCGCCTATTTCAATGCGGGCGAATGCTGCAATGCCGGTTCACGCCTGATCGTTCACCGGGATATTGCCGATGAGGTCACACAGCGTGTTGCCGCGCTGTCGGCCAAGGTCCGGGTTGGCGATCCGCTTGATCCGCAGACCAAGGTCGGCGCGATCATCACGCCGGAACATCTGGCCAAGATCGACGCCTATGTGCGCAACGCCGCATCGGCGGGCGCTGCCGTTTCCCATGGCGGCACGCCGCTGGATCTCGGCCTTGGGCAATATATGAGCCCGACCATTCTTTCGGCGGTGCAGCCGGATATGGCCGTCGCGCGTGAAGAAGTGTTTGGTCCTGTGCTTTCCGTGCTAACATTCGAAACGATGGAAGACGCCATCCGGATTGCCAATTCCATCGACTACGGCCTGTCGGCAGGCGTATGGAGCCGCGATTTCGATACCTGCCTGACGGTAGGCCGCCGGGTACGTGCCGGGACCATCTGGATGAACACGTTCATGGATGGTGCAGCGGAGCTGCCGTTCGGCGGTTATCGCCAGTCTGGTCTTGGTCGTGAACTGGGCCGTCATGCGGTCGAGGACTACACCGAGACCAAGACCCTGAACATGCATATGGGGCGGAGGACATTACTTTGGGCGTCGAATTAAATCGATTGTATTCGCCATTCGGCTTATTGTATGAATGGGGCAGGCTGAGGGATAACTGAGGTCTAGGGTAGTGGGAATTTTATCTTTTTTTCCTTGGGAGGAATGAAATGAATAAGTTGATGAATACGGTTGCTGCGGCAGCCATGCTGCTCGGCACGGCCACGATGGCCCGCGCTGCCGAAAACGTCGAAGTCCTGCATTGGTGGACATCCGGCGGTGAGGCGACAGCGCTGGAAGTCCTGAAAAAGGATCTGGAAAAGAAGGGCATCACCTGGTCTGACATGCCTGTTGCCGGTGGTGGCGGTACGGAAGCCATGACCGTGCTGCGCGCCCGCGTCACCGGCGGCAACCCTCCGACAGCCGTACAGGCCTTGGGCTTCGACATCACCGACTGGGCCAAGCAGGGCGTTCTTGCCAATCTTGACGATGTCGCATCGAAGGAAAAGTGGGCCGACGTTATTCCCGGCGCACTGCAGAACTTCTCCAAATATGACGGTCACTGGATCGCCGCACCGGTCAACGTCCACTCCACCAACTGGATGTGGATCAACAAGGCTGCACTCGACAAGGCTGGCGGCAAGGAACCCAAGAACTGGGACGAACTGATTGCCCTTCTCGACAACTTCAAGAAGCAGGGCATCACACCGATCGCCCACGGCGGTCAGCCATGGCAGGACGCGACGATTTTCGACGCGGTCGTGCTGTCGCTCGGCAATGACTTCTACAAGGCAGCTTTCATCGATCTCGATCCCAAGGCTTTGGGCGGCGCGAAGATGAAGGAAGCGTTTGACCGCATGACCAAGCTGCGTTCCTATGTGGATGACAACTTCTCCGGTCGCGACTGGAATCTTGCCTCCACCATGGTTATCGAAGGCAAGGCCGGCGTGCAGTTCATGGGCGATTGGGCCAAGGGCGAGTTCGTCAAGGCCAAGAAGGAGCCAGGCAAGGATTTCGTTTGCATGCGCTTCCCGGGTACCCAGGGTTCGGTCACGTTCAACTCTGACCAGTTCCTGTTCTTCAAGAAGAGCGATGCTGAGCACAAGTCGCAGCTCGTCATGGCATCGTCCATCGAGAGCCCGACCTTCCAGTCCGCTTTCAACGTCGTGAAGGGTTCAGCTCCGGCACGTACGGACGTTTCCGACGCAGCGTTCGATGCCTGCGGCAAGAAGGCGATCAAGGATCTGGCTGAAGCCAACAAGGCCGGCACGCTCTACGGTTCCATGGCCCATGGCTATGCGGTTCCGGCCGCCATCAAGAATGCGATCTATGACGTGGTCACCCGCGAATTCAACGGTGACCTGACATCAGACGCAGCGGTCAAGGAACTCGTTTCCGCCGTGGACGCTGCCAAGTAAGCGCGCTCCTTCTGTCCGGGGCGCAAAGCCCCGGACAGGTTTCCGTGAACATGCACGGCAATGACAAGAACTTAAGAGTTGAAGGGGTGAGGCTATGGATACCCGCAGCCGCATACAGGACTTGATACCCAAACTGGTGTTGGGGCCGAGTTTTCTGATTGTCCTGATCTTCGTCTATGGCTTTATCATCTATACGGGCGTCCTGTCGTTCACCGACAGCAAGATGCTGCCGTCCTTTGGTTTTGTCGGACTGGAGAATTACCGCAAATTGTGGGCGCTGCCGCATTGGTGGCGGGCCATCACCAATCTGGGTATTTTTGCCTCGCTCTATATCATCATCTGCACCGTCATCGGGCTTGGCCTTGCCATCCTGCTGGATCAGAAGATCCGCATCGAAGGTTTCCTGCGGCCGATCTACCTTTATCCCATGGCGTTGTCGTTCATCGTGACCGGTGTTGCCTGGAAATGGTTTCTCGATCCCGGCATCGGCCTTGAGAACACCATGCACCAGTGGGGCTGGACCAGTTTCGCCTTCAACTGGATCAAGGATTCCAAGATGGCGATCTATACGGTGGTGATCGCCGCCGTCTGGCAGTCCTCCGGCTTCGTCATGGCCATGTTCCTTGCCGGACTGCGCGGCGTCGACAACGAGATCATCAAGGCGGCACAGATCGACGGCGCCTCGACGGCCATGATCTATCGCCGCATCATCATTCCGCTGATGCGTCCGGTCTTCCTGTCGGCCTTTGTCGTGCTCGCCCATCTCGCCATCAAGGCGTATGACCTGGTGATTGCGCTGACCGGCGGCGGCCCCGGACAGGCAACCGAACTGCCTGCGACCTTCATGTATTCCTATACGTTTACACGCAATTCCATGGGCATCGGCGCGTCCTCGGCCATCATCATGCTGATCACCATTTTCGCGATCATCATTCCCTATCTCTATTCTGAAGTCAGGGGAGGCAGCAAATGAGCGCTCCGAGTCCGGACAATGCCATCTCCAGCGGCAAGCTGACCCGCGTCCTTATCTATATCGCCCTGCTGGTCTTCGCCTTTTACTACCTTTTGCCGCTCTACGTCATGGTGGTGAACTCGCTGAAGACCCTCGATGAAATCCGTCAGGGTGGCATGCTGTCGCCGCCGCATGAATGGACCATCGAGCCCTGGCTTGCGGCATGGTCGACGGCCCAGATCGGCGTGCAGCCGACGGGCTTGCGGCCTTACTTCATCAACTCGATCATCATGGTCATCCCGGCCGTGGCGATTTCAACGGTGCTGGGCGCGCTGAACGGCTATGTGCTGACGAAGTGGCGGTTCCGCGGCTCGAACGTCATGTTCGGCATGCTGCTGCTCGGCTGCTTCATTCCGTTCCAGATCGTCCTCATACCCATGGCGCGGGTTCTCGGCGCCCTCGGAATGGCCGGCACCATTCAAGGCCTGATTTTCGTGCACGTGATCTACGGTCTCGGTTTCACCACGCTGTATTTCCGCAACTACTACGAAGCATTCCCGACGGAGCTGGTTCGCGCTGCGCAGATCGACGGTGCCAGCTTCTTCCAGATTTTCTGGCGCATCCTGCTGCCGTCGTCGGGTCCGATCATCGTGGTGTCCGTCATCTGGCAGTTCACCAACATCTGGAACGACTTCCTGTTCGGCGCCTCGTTCTCGGGGTTCAGCAGCACACCGATGACGGTCGCGCTCAACAATCTCGTCAACTCGTCGACGGGCGTGAAGGAATACAACGTGCATTTCGCCGGCGCGATCCTCGCCGCACTGCCAACTCTTATCGTCTACATCGTTTCCGGGCGCTACTTCGTCCGTGGACTTATGTCCGGCGCCGTGAAGGGATAACCCAATGTCATTTCTCCAGATCAAGAACCTGCATAAATCCTATGGCAATGTCCCGATCCTGAAGGACATCAATATCGAGATCGACGAGGGTGGCTTTCTCGTCCTCGTCGGCCCTTCCGGCTGCGGCAAGTCCACACTGCTCAACACCATTGCCGGGCTCGAACCGATCAGCTCGGGCGATATTTCCATCAAGGGCAAATCGATCAGCGGCCTGCATCCGTCCAAGCGTGATATCGCCATGGTGTTCCAGTCCTATGCGCTTTATCCGAACATGACCGTTGGCGGAAACATCGCCTTCGGCATGGAAATCCGCGGCGTGCCGAAAGACGAGCGTGAGAAGGCCATCAAGCAGGTTGCCGATATGCTGCAGATCGGCCATCTGCTCGACCGCAAGCCGAGCCAGCTGTCCGGCGGCCAGCGCCAGCGCGTGGCCATGGGCCGGGCGCTCGTGCGCAACCCGCAGGTGTTCCTGTTCGATGAGCCGCTGTCCAATCTCGATGCCAAGCTGCGCGTCGACATGCGCACCGAGATCAAGCGCCTGCACCAGCGGATGAAAACCACGATCGTCTATGTGACGCACGACCAGATCGAGGCGATGACGTTGGCCACCAAGATCGCCGTGCTCAAGGACGGCATCCTGCAGCAATTCGGCACCCCGTCGGAAATCTACAACAATCCGACCAATCTCTTTGTCGCGGACTTCATGGGCTCGCCTGCCATGAACCTGCTCAAGGCGAAAATCGAGGGCGGTGCTTCGGATTTGAGTGTCGTGCTCGACCGGCCCGATTCCTCGCCGTTGCGGTTGCCGATCAGGAAAACCAACAGTGCGCTGGTGGGCCATTCCGGCAAGGACGTGATTTTCGGCATCCGGCCGGAAGCCCTGACCGATCCCGATGGGGCAGACCGCAATGCGAGTTCGCTGGTGGAAGGCGAGTGCCTGATCGACGTGGTCGAACCAGCGGGGTCTGATACCTTCGCCGTGACCAGGCTTGGCAGCAAGGAAGTGGTGGCGCGCCTGCGTGCCGACGCCCAGATCCTGCCGGGGCAGAAGACACAGCTGGCGTTTAATCTCGACAAGGCCGTGTTCTTCGATCCGCAATCGCAGCTGCGTATCGGCGCCTGACGATCACAATGTCATGAACGCCGCATCGCAACGAAGCCAATCCCCCGATATCGTCATCATCGGTTCGGGGATTGGCGGGTCGACTATTGCCGCCGGTCTGGCGGGATCGGGTGCAGACATCCTGATCCTGGAGGCGGGGGGTCATTTGCCCGACCGTCCGGAGAACCGCGATCCGCGCGCGATCTTCCAGAAGGGTTTTTTCCGCCCGGATGAAAGCTGGTACGATGCGGAAGGCAAGGCGTTCAATCCCGGCAATTACTACAATGTCGGCGGCAATTCGAAGTTCTATGGCGCGGTACTGACGCGTTACCGGGCTGAGGACTTTGCCGAGATGCAGCATCTCGAGGGGGTCTCACCCGCCTGGCCGTTTGCCTATGGCGAGCTGGAGCCGTGGTACGGCAAGGCGGAGGCGCTCTATCAGGTGCGCGGAAGCCAAGGCGAAGATCCGACGGAACCGCATCATTCGGCGCCCTACGGCTTTCCGCCCGTGCCCGACGAGGAACCCATCGGTATCCTGCGCAGGCGGCTGCGTGTTGCCGGTGTCCATCCGTTTTCCCTGCCGCTCGGCGTCGATATCGATACATGGATGTCCCACGGCAGGACGCCCTGGGATGCGCATCCCAACAGCTTCAACGGCAAGATGGACGCGGAAACCACCGCTCTAGCCGCAGCATTGAAGCATGGCAACGTTCGCCTGCAGACCAATTCACGCGTCACGCGGCTTGAGACAGCCGCAGACGGAAAATCGATTGCCGCTGTTCATTACGTGAAAGACGGAACAGTCTCTGTTGTCAGGCCAAAGCTGGTGATCCTCTCGGCAGGCGCCGTTCAATCCGCGGTGCTTCTGTTGCGTTCGGCTGACAGCTGCAATCCCGCCGGCCTTGCCAACCGTTCCGATCAGGTCGGCCGCAACTTCATGAATCACAACCTGTCGGCGGTCATCGGGTTCGATCCGCGCTTCCGCAATGATTCCATCTATCAGAAGACGTTCGGCTTCAATGATTTCTATCTGTCTGACGGCGAGGGTGGCGCGCCGCTCGGCAATGTGCAGCTGCTCGGCCGCATCAGCGGACCCGTGCTGAAGTCGGACCTGAAACTCGTGCCTGAATGGGTCCTTGACCGGTTCTGCAATCACACGGTGGATTTCCTCGCCATGAGCGAGGATGTGCCGAAACCGGAGAGCCGCGTTCGCGTCGATGGCGACAGGATCATTCTCGAATGGGTGCGCAGCAACTGGCCGGCACATCAGAAACTGGTCGCCCGGATCAAGTCGGTGTTGCGGGCCGCCGGATTTCCCATCGTTCTGTCCAAGGCCTTTGACCGCAAGACGCCGTCGCATCAATGCGGCACCGTGCGGATGGGCACGGATCCGGCGCGGGCACCGCTGGATGTCTATTGCCGCGCCTACGACCATCCCAACCTGTTTGTCGTCGATGCCGCCTTCCTGCCGACATCAGCCGCGGTCAACCCGGCGCTGACCATCGCCGCACAGGCGCTGCGCGTCGCCGATCACATCATTGCCGGGGAGCTTGCATGATGAGTATCCAGCCCAAACCCGTCGCCCTGGTTACCGGCGCCCGGCGCGGCATCGGCCTCGGCATTGCCAGGGCGCTTGCCGCCAGGGGATTTGATCTGGCAATCACCGACCTCGTGCGGGATGAAGCGGCTGATGCCGCTGTTTCAGCACTGGAATCACGCGGCGCAAAAGTACGGTTTATCGAGGCAGATCTGGCTGATCTTTCCAATCACGCGCAAACCGTCGGCGCCGTCATGGCAGCATTCGGCCGGATTGATTGCCTCGTCAACAATGCCGGCATCGGTTCGAAAGTGCGTGGTGATTTCCTCGATCTTGAGCCGGCAAACTACAATGCGATCTTTGATATCAATGTGCGGGGAACCGTGTTCTTCACGCAGGCGGTGCTGCGGGCCATGCTTGGCCGCACCGATGGCCGGGCCGCCCGTACGATCGTCAACATCACATCAGTTTCCGCGGAGATGACCTCGCCGGAACGTCTCGACTACTGCATGACCAAGGCGGCACTGGCGTCGTTCACGCAAGGGCTGGCCGTCCGGCTTGCGGAGGAAGGGATCAGCGTTTTCGACGTGCGCCCCGGCATCATCCGCTCCGACATGACGGCCGTTGCCGCAGCCAAGTACGACAAACGTATCGCCGAAGGTCTCGTGCCGATGAAGCGCTGGGGCGAGCCGGATGATCTTGGCCGTATCGTTGCAGCGTTGGCCGGCGGCGATTTCAACTTTGCCACAGGCTCGATCATCAACGCGGATGGCGCCCTTTCGATCAATCGACTTTAGCAGGTTGCAAAACATGAATTTCACCCCCCTCTGGGCTGCCGCCCGTCTCCCCCACAAGGGGGGAGATCAGCTGTCAGTTTCGTTCCATTTCGCCTTGCATCGCTGTTCAAGATGCAAAAACGTCAATGCCGATGTGATCTCCCCCCTTGTGGGGGAGATGGGCGGCAGCCCAGAGGGGGGTGCCTGAGTCATGGCAAACTCAACCCAAAAATCATCCTCCTACGATTACATCATCACCGGTGCCGGCCCTGCGGGGTGTGTGCTTGCCAATCGCCTGAGCGAGGACCCCGATGTAAAGGTCCTGCTGCTCGAGGCCGGCGGCGGCGACTGGAATCCGCTGTTCCATATGCCGGCCGGCTTTGCCAAGATGACCAAGGGTGTCGCCAGCTGGGGCTGGTCGACCGTGCCGCAGAAGCACATGAAGAACCGCGTGCTGCGCTACACGCAGGCCAAGGTCATCGGTGGCGGCTCCAGCATCAACGCACAGCTTTATACGCGCGGCAATGCAACCGACTACGACCTGTGGTCCTCGGAAGATGGCTGTGCCGGTTGGAGCTACCGCGACGTGCTGCCCTACTTCAAGCGTGCCGAAGACAATCAGCGCTTTGCCGATGATTACCATTCCTATGGCGGCCCGCTGGGTGTTTCCATGCCGGTAGCGACACTGCCGATCTGCGATGCCTATATCCGGGCCGGGCAGGAACTCGGCATTCCCTACAATCATGATTTCAACGGCAGGCAGCAGGCCGGTGTCGGTTTCTACCAGCTGACCCAGCGCGATCGCCGCCGCTCGTCAGCGTCGATGGCCTATCTTGCCCCGGTCAAAGACCGCAAGAACCTGACGGTCCGCATGGGCGCGCAGGTGACAAAAATCGTGGTGGAGAACGGCCGGGCCGTCGGTGTTGAAATCGCTGGTGGCAATGCCCGCGAGATCATCCGCGCCGAGCGGGAAGTGCTGGTCAGTTCCGGCGCCATCGGCTCGCCGAAACTGCTGCTGCAGTCGGGTATCGGCGCGGCGGATCACCTGCGGAAAATCGACGTTCCCGTCGTGCACAATCTGCCCGGTGTCGGCGAAAACATGCAGGATCATCTGGATCTGTTCGTGATTTCCGAATGCACCGGCGATCACACCTATGACGGTGTCGCCAAGCTGCACCGCACCCTGTGGGCCGGGCTGCAATATGTGCTGTTCCGCTCCGGGCCCGTCGCGTCCAGCCTGTTTGAAACGGGCGGTTTCTGGTACGCCGATCCCGACGCCCGTTCGCCGGATATCCAGTTCCATCTCGGGCTGGGGTCAGGCATCGAGGCGGGTGTCGAACGGCTGAAGAATGCTGGTGTCACCCTGAATTCGGCCTATCTGCATCCGCGGTCGCGCGGCACGGTGCGGCTGCAATCGGCCGATCCAATGGCCGCGCCGCTGATCGATCCCAACTATTGGAGCGATCCGCACGACCGGAAGATGTCGATCGAAGGATTGAAACTTGCGCGCGAAATCATGAACCAGGCGGCACTGAAGCCCTTCGTCATGGCGGAACGCCTGCCCGGGCCGAAGTACAATTCGGACGAGGAACTGTTCGATTATGGTTGCGCCAATGCCAAGACCGATCACCATCCGGTCGGCACCTGCAGGATGGGCACCGATTCCATGGCCGTTGTCGGCCTCGACCTGAAGGTGCATGGGCTGGAGGGGCTGCGTGTCTGCGACAGTTCCGTCATGCCGCGGGTTCCCTCGTGCAACACCAATGCACCGACCATCATGATGGGCGAAAAGGGCGCCGATATCATCCGCAAGCTCGCGCCGTTGCCGCCCGCTGTGTTCAGTCATGAGCTGAATGAAAGACGCCCGCGGGCGCGGGCGGATATTCGCTGATATCGGAGAATGGGCGCTGCCGGAGCATATCGGTTCCGGCGTCGCCCGCTCCGGCTACTGACGCAGTCTCGTGTCGAGAAACACCCCGGCATCGCGCGCGGCGCTGATAAAGGCATGGCGCGCCTTGTGGGCGGGTTTCCATCCGTCCAGGGCATCGAGACAGGCCTGCAATGCGCGGCGATAGCTCGCGCCGGTCTTCGACGGCCAGTAGCGCTGCAGGCACTCCATCGCCTCCCAGACACTGGTGATGGCCCTTTGGCCCGTAGCGCCCAGTTTGACCATGACCGGTATGGGAAAACGCTTGTCGTTCATCACTTCCTCCCTGAGTATTCTGATGAGCATGGCATGCTGTTTGGCAGTGCCAGACTAGACGAGGAAATGCGTCGGGAGTCCGTCCGGTTCCATGACAAGTTGATTAAATATTTTTGAATGGGATGGGCTCTGAAAACACGCAGGTTTGATCGGCCGGATCACCGCATGTCGGACGGCATGGAGCTGACTTCCCGGAGCAGCCAGTCAAGGAATATGCGCATGGCCGGCCGTTGCGGACGGTCCTGCGGACAGGTCAGCCAATAGGCGTGGCGGCTGACGAAGCCGAAGCCCTGCGGATTGACGAGCTTGCCGCTGGCCAGCTCGTCGGCGATCAGGCCGCGCGGCACCAGTGCCAGCCCCTGTCCGGCAATTGCCGCCCGGATGACCAGCGCATAGAAGCCGAAATGTGTGATACGGTCCGGAGCGAAATCGGTAATGCGCTGCGCTTCGGCAAACTCTTCCCAGCGTAGGGGCGTATACTTGTGGTGGAGCAGCGGAAACGCGCCGATGTCGCCGGGATGCCGGATGCCGCCAAGCCGGGCAATGAAGTGCGGCGCGCCGACAAGCGCCACCTCGCGGCCAAAGAGGTAGTGGTTGTCCTGATCGGGCCAATCGCCTTCGCCGAAACGAAATGCGGCATCCGCCTGGTTGATCAGATCGTTATTGGCAAAGGTCGACAGTTCGACATTGATGTCCGGATGCGCTTCGGCGAAGCTGGCAAAGCGCGGGATCAGCCAGCGGTCGCCCATGATCGGCAGGATGTGCAGCTTGATGGCATTGGGCGACGATCCCAACGCGGCGACCCGCAAGGCCGCATTCTCCATGGCGCCAAGCGCGATGCGGGCTTCGACCACATAAATCCTGCCCGCTTCCGTGGTCGAGAGGCCGTAGGGCGTGCGGACAAACAGCGGAACGCCGGCCAGGGCTTCCAGCGCCAGCAATTGCTTGCTGACGGCACTCTGCGTCATGTTCAACGCCTTGGCGCAGGCCGTCGTGCTGCCATGTTCGGCAATCGCCGCAATGACCTGCAATGCCCGTGTGGACGGATATATCCGGCCGGATACCATCGCCTTCGCCTCGCTGGTTCTTCGGAACACAGGGTATTCCTTTTTGGAATGGATATGCGAATTCATTTCGTTTGTCGTGTCAAAAACACAACCATAAGCTTCCAACAACGAGAAAAAGGGGAATAAATGCCATGACCGAGCAGTCCGTCCGTTTGTGGGGGGCGCGTTTCAGGACGAGTCCATCACCTGAGCTGACAGCGCTTTCCCGTTCGGAAAGCAGCTATTTCCGGCTTGTCCCGTATGACCTGAGCTCGTCGCTGTCCCATGCGCGGGAACTGGTGCGCGCCGGGATTTTGACCGAGGCCGAAGCGAAAACGGTTTTCGCGGCGATCAAGGACATCGGCGCCGACTACGCGGCCGGCGCGATCGAGCCATCCGCCGCCGATGAAGATATTCATACATTCCTGGAGCGGGTTCTGGGCGAACGCATCGGCGCGCTTGGCGGCAAGCTGCGGGCGGGCCGTTCCCGCAATGATCAGGCCGCCAACGACCTGAAGCTTTATCTACGCGATGTGGCGCGCGGGCTCGGCGCGGATATTCTTCTCCTGCAGCAGGCGCTTGTTGGCCAGGCGGAAGCCCACGTGACGACGCTCACTGCGGGTTTCACCCATTTGCAGCCGGCCCAGCCCATCAGCTTTGCCCATCAGCTGCTTGCCCATGCGCAGACCTTTGCCCGCGATCTTGACCGGCTGCGCGATTGGGACAGGCGCGCGGCACGCTCGCCGCTCGGAGCGGCTGCCATGGCTGGTTCAAGCATCGCCGTGCAGCCCGAGCTGTCGGCGCGCGAGCTTGGCTATGACGCGCCGTGCGAAAACTCCATCGATGCGGTGGGCAGCCGCGACCACGTAGCGGAATTCCTCTTTGTGACGGCCATGTTCGGCGTGCACCTGTCGCGTCTTTCCGAGGAGCTTTTCCTGTGGTCCTCGCGCCAGTTCCGCTGGGTCGAGATGGACGATGGTTACGCCACCGGGTCGTCGATCATGCCGCAGAAGAAGAACTGCGATATCGCCGAACTGACGCGCGGCCGTGCTTCCCGGCTGATCGGTAGCCTGACGACGATGCTCGTCGCCCTCAAGGGGCTGCCCTTCGCCTATAACCGTGACCTTGCCGAGGACAAGCATGCCGCCTTTGATACCATCGATGCCCTGACACTGGTTGTGCCCGCCATGGCCGGGCTGGTCAGGACGATGCGTGTCAACGTCGATATCATGCGCAGGCAGTCAGTCGATGGTTTTACACTGGCAACCGAGGTGGCTGACTGGCTGGCCAAAACGGGTATCCCGTTCTCCGAGGCGCATGAAATCACCGGTGCGCTGGTGCGTTACTGTGAAGACAGGAATATCGGCCTTGAGGATGTGAGCGACGATGACCTTGCCGCCGTCGATGTCAGGCTGCTGCCGTCGATCCGGTCAAGCCTGTCGCCGCAGGCGGCCGTTGACGCGCGCAAGGGCTATGGCGGAACGGCTCCGGACCGGGTTCGCGAGCAGATCGTCAGGCTCAAAACCGTGTTGGAATCGCAGCGGGAGTGGCTATCCTCCTATGCGAGCCCGACGGCGGCTTTGAAAGGATGAGTACGATGGCCACTATCGAACACACGGTTTCCGTCCCGCCTGCCAAATATTCCATTGCGCACCTGAAGCACCAGCCCCGGCGCCACTATGGCCGCTGGCTGGCCGCCGCCCTGATCATTCTGGCGCTGGCCATGATCGTCAAGGCCTTTGCCCAGGGGCAGATTGCCTGGCCGGTGGTCGGCCAGTTCTTCACCGCACCGGCCATTCTCGCCGGTCTGTGGAACACCATCCTGATGACGATCTGTGCCATGGCCCTGGGCCTGCTGCTCGGCGTCATCTTTGCCATCATGATCATGTCGCCCAATCCGGTGCTGAAATATGTGGCGGTGTTCTACATCTGGTTTTTCCGGGGAACGCCGCTGCTGCTGCAGCTGCTGCTCTGGTTCAATCTCGCGCTGATCTTTCCGACACTCGGCATTCCCGGCCTGTTCGAAATGCGCACCGTCGATTTTATGACGCCGTTCATGGCCACGCTGCTCGGCCTTGGCATCAATCAGGGGGCCTACACCGCCGAGGTCGTGCGCGGCGGCATCCTGTCCGTCGACAACGGCCAGATCGAAGCCGCCAAGGTCATCGGCATGACCCGGCTGACCATGCTGCGCCGTATCGTGCTGCCGCAGGCCATGCGCGTGATCATTCCGCCTGTCGGCAATGAAGTCATCAGCATGGTCAAGCTGACCTCGGTTGCCAGTGTGATCCAGTACGCGGAAATCCTGCGCAACGCACAGGCCGTGTACTACGCCAACAACCGCGTCATGGAACTGCTGATCGTTTCGGCCATCTGGTATCTGGCGGTTGTGACCATTCTTTCCATCGGCCAGCATCTCCTCGAGAAGCACTATTCGAAAAGCCTGGGGCGCCGGACCGGCAAGCGCACCGAACCTGCCGCAGCGGAAGGAGTTTGAACATGTCAGCCATGGTCGTAGCGGTAGACGTCAACAAGTATTTCGGGCCGTTTCACGCGTTGCAGAACGTGTCGCTTGAAATCAGTCACGGCGAAGTCCTGTGTATCATCGGGCCTTCGGGCTCCGGCAAAAGCACGCTCCTGCGCTGTGTCAACCAGCTGGAGCGCATCGACTCCGGCGCCATCTGGGTCGACGACGAACTGGTCGGCTTTCGCCAGGAGGGCAACAAGCTCTATGAACTGACCGATGCGGAGATTTCGCGCCAGCGCCTGGCAAGCGGCATGGTGTTCCAGCGGTTCAACCTTTTCGCGCATATGACGGTGCTGGAAAACATCGTCGAAGGGCCGGTTATCGTCCAGAAGCGTGCGAAAAGCAGTGTCATCCCGGAAGCTATGGCTTTGCTCGAACGGGTCGGTCTGGCCGACAAGAAGGATGCCTATCCCAGCGAACTTTCCGGCGGGCAGCAGCAGCGCATCGCCATTGCCCGCGCCCTCGCCATGCAGCCCAAACTGATGCTGTTCGACGAGCCGACATCGGCGCTCGATCCGGAGCTGGTTGGCGACGTGCTGAGTGTCATGCGCGATCTCGCCACCAGTGGCATGACGATGATCGTGGTCACGCACGAACTCGGTTTCGCCCGCGAGGTTGCGCACCGGGTGGTGTTCATGGATCGCGGCCGGATTGTCGAGACCGGAACCCCGCACGACATCCTCAGCAGCCCGAAAGAAAAACGCACACAGGACTTCATCGCAGCGGTGTTGTCCTGAGCCGAACTGAAATCAACAGGCCGGAAGAACCGGCCAGAGAGGAACCAGACATGAAAACCATGACACGGCTTGCAATTCTCGGTGGAGCGCTGGCATTCAGCTTTTCTGCCATGGCACAGGACCTTCCGGCCCGCATCAAGGATGCCGGTAAACTTGTTATAGCGACCATGCCGAACTATCCGCCGATCACCTACAAGGACCCGGCCACCAATGTGCTGCAGGGGTTTGACATCGAGCTTGGCGAAGCCATCGGCAAGGAACTTGGTCTGAAAGTCGAATGGCAGGAAATCGCTTTTGCCCAGATGCTGCCGTCCCTGCAGACAGGCCGCGTCGATCTGGCGATGGCCGGCATGAGCGACAAGAAGGCCCGCCAGGAAACCGCGGACTTCGTCGACTACATGAAGTCGGGTGCGCAGTTCTACACGTCCAAGGCCTTGGCCGGCGAAATCAAGTCGGTGGACGATCTTTGCGGCAAGTCGGTGGGCGCCAGCCGCTCGACGGATTGGCCCGCGCAGATCACCGCCTGGAGCGAAGCCAACTGCGTCGCCAAGGGCAAGCCTGCGATCAATGTTATGGGCACGGAAGGGTCCGCCGATGCCCGCACGCAGATCAAGAGCCAGCGTCTTCAGGCAGCGGCCCAGGGCAATGAAACCCTTCCCTACAACCAGAAGCTGGAACCTGATACTTACGTTACGCTCGGCGAGGCATTCAGCCAGTCTCTGGCCGGCATTCCGGTCCTGAAAAGCGAGACCCAATTGCGCGATGCGGTGAAAGTGGCGCTTGAAAAACTGCAGGCGAATGGTACCTATGATGCACTTTTGGATAAATATGGTTTGAAGGCCAACAAGCTGACGCCCGTTACCATCAATGCCGGCGAATAAAGCATAGGGCCGAAGAGACGAAAGAGGCGGTTCCGGTATTGGCTGGAGCCGCCTTTGCATGGAAAGGAATGCGGGATTGATGAAAGTCAGTTTGTCCAATCCGTCGGATCACCCGCAGCTTGCGGCCCTGTTTGAGGAAATGCAGGCCCATTACAACGTGCCCTGTCCGCCGCGCGCGGAAATATTGCGCGGATTGCGCGATATGCCAGATGGGACGGAAATCCTGGTCGCCGGCACCGATGAGCTCGTTGGCTTTGCCGCGTTCTCGTCGATCTATCCGGGACCGGGTCTGCAATCCGGCCTGTTTCTCAAGGAGCTCTTCGTTTCAAAGGCGCATCGCAGCAGCGGAGCCGGGACCTCGCTGATGCACGCACTGGCCAAACTGGCGCTGGAGCGGGGTTACAAGCGCGTCGACTGGACCGCCGACCGCAACAATCCGAAGGTCCTGGCCTTCTACAATGGGTTCAGCGCGTCCCCGCTGCCGGACAAGCTCTTTTACCGGATGGATGGCGAAGCGCTTGCCGCCGCCGCCGCGAAAGCCGGCAACGCGTAAGCGTTGGCTTGCTAAGCCTGCCGCGGCCGTACCAGCCAGCAATAGGCCGAACCGAGGGCCAGCAGCACGCAGGTTGCCAGAAACACGGCGCGCATGCCGAAATGCCCTCCGATGAAGCCGCCGGCCAAGGGGCCGACGACCTGTCCGGCATATTGCGATGATGTCGAATAGCCCAGTATGCCGCCTGCGACCCGATCCGGAACGTTGTGCCGGATGACGCTGGTGATGCAGGGCAGAAGCCCGCCAAGCGCCAGCCCCATCAGAAACCGCAGCCCGATCAACTGCCAGCCCTCGGTCACGAAAGCCTGGGGTATCAGCAGCAAAGCCGATACGGCGAGGGCGGCAATAATCACATTCCAATGGCCGACATGGTCGGCCAGCTTGCCCAGTCGTGACGCAGACAGGATGCTGCCGAGCGCCGCCGCCGACATGACAACGCCGGAAACAATCGTCACTTTGCTGGGATCGCTGACCAGCTGCGCCACATAGACCGTGATGATCGGTTCGATAGACATGTTGGCCAGCATCAGCAGCAGGCCGGTCGCCAGCATGGCGATGATCGGGCGCTTGTCGGGAATTGCCGACCAGCCGCCCGTCACCTTGGCGCCCTTGCTCTTCGGCGGGCGCCGCTCCTCCTTGATGAAAAGACTGGTGGCGATGAAGGTCAGGAAAATCACGCTGCCCGCCAGCCAGAATGTCTGGCGGATGCCGATCAGGGGCGGCAGGCCACCGCCGATCAGCGGGCCCACCAGATTGCCCGCCATGATGCCCGACGACAGGGTGCCGAGCGCCCAGCCGGTGCGCGCCTTCGGCGTCTGGGTCGCCACCAGAACGGTGGAGCCGGAGGCATAGCCGCCGAGCAGTCCGGCCGCGAGGCGCAGCGCCACGAGCTGCCACACATCCGTCGCCATGCCGATCAACGACATGGCGACGGCCATGCCGAGGCTCGCGCGAATGAGCATCAGCTTGCGGCCATAGAGATCGGCGAGCCGCCCCCAGAGGGGTGCAACGAGGGCTGCGGTGAAAAAGGTGGCGCCATAGGCCACGCCCGACCATTGCACGATTGCCGCGTGTTCCTTGACGCCCAGCTGTTCGACATAGAGCGGCAGGAAGGGCAGAAGCAGCGTCATGGCCACGATCGTCGTGAACGATCCGATGAGGCAGACGACAAGGTTCTGGCGCCAATAGCGCGATTCAGTCTCGGATTCACCGGCAATGGCCGGAGCGGGCGCAGCGGTCACGGTTGTACCGCCCGTGCCATGCTGTTGATCAGGTGTATTCATGGAAACATGTTTTCGCGGCAGGGGGGCTGCCGTGCCTCTCACTCTTTCGAGCACCGAACTCGCTCGCACTGTTTCACCGCAGCCAGCCAATAGCAATCGTCCGACCGGCTTGAAGTGGCAACAAGTCGCAATCGTCGGGATTCGCAGCAAAGTGATCCATCACCATGACGGCCACGTATTGCAGCGAAAGAACCGGGCAGTGGACTTCATCCGCAAGAGGTTTATCCTGTCGGCTGGTTGTCCCGGCAGATGCAAGGAGACGGCATGATGAAGACATTTCCCGCTTATATCATTTTCGGCCTGTTCCTGTTGATCGCCATGCCGGGCGCGGCGATGGCCGATGAACCGCTGGATACGGGACAGTCGATCATCAGGAAGCAGATCGCCGCCTTTCTCAACGACGATGCGGCAACCGCCTATTCCTTCGCCTCGCCGGCCATTCAGGGCAAATTCGTCAATCAGGACATGTTTTTCGAGATGGTCAAGCGGGCCTACCAGCCCGTATACCGGCCGGGCAATTTTGCCTTCGGCCGCAGCAAGGTGTCGGATAGCGAGATCGTGCAGGAAGTCGTCATCCGCGGTCCCGACGGCAAGGACTGGACGGCGCTGTACCAGTTGACGAAACAGCCCGACGGCAGCTGGAAGATCAATGCCGTCCGCATGATGCAGGCCGCGCCCGGACCCGAAATCTGAGCGCCCGGCCGCTCATTCGCCAGCCAGTTGCTCGATGGTGAATATGCCGTCCGTCTGCGGCTGCGCAATGTAGGTCTCGTCCGGTGTCTCGAAGGTGATGCGCGTCTTGCGCGTCGCGTCGACGAGTTCGATGGTCCAGTTTTCCTTCAAGCGCCACGCGGTGATGTCGCCCATGACAGGAAATGCCTTGACGCAGGCCGGGTCAATATCGATCTGCGAGCCGCCGATGGTCTCGTCCCGTTTGAGCGTCACCTTGCACAGCCTGTTGCCGCCTTCGTCGCGAATTTGCCATGGGCCAAAAAAGCTTTCGAGCAGATCGGGATCGACGGCATCCATATCCATCGGTTTGAGATCGTCAGCCAGTGCTGCCGTTACCGGCAGGATGGCCATGAGAAAGAGCGAGGCAACCGTGTTCCGCATGATGATCAAACCTGTCACTGTTTCCCGTCTATCGGCAAATCTACCCGCAATTCTCCCGCCGGAAAACCGCCAATGCGGTGATCGGGAGAAACGGCGGAGTTTCACTGACTGGATGATGCGACCGACCGCGCAATGAACCATTGCGCCGCATAATAGGTTCCCAGAACCCAGAGGGGGCCAAGCGGCATGGCGAAGCGGAATTTCCCATAGGCCAGCAGCGTGTCACTGGCCAGAAACAGCATGCCGCCCACGCCCGCCAGCCGGGCAGGGGACGTTGCAAGGTGTTGCGCCCGGCTGATAGCCTGGGCGCCCATCGCGGCCAGAACCGCCGCATAGACCGTGACAGGAAGCTTCAGTTCCGCAGGCAGGCTTGACCACAGGCCCCAGACGATTGCCAGCGCCAGAAGGGCGCAGGCGGCGAAGGTGAGGGGCACGGCGCCGAGGCGGACATCACCGGTCAGCGCGACGATATAGGCGCAGTGCGTGATGAGAAAACAGATCAGCCCGGCGACGAACAGATCCTGCGGCAGCATCAGGAAAATATCGCCGCACAGCGAAAAGACCAGACCCGCGGCAATCGCCCATTGATAGCGCTTTGAAACCGGGTTGGCCGTCTGCACGACCAGGAGCAGCAGCAGCGCCGTCGCCAGCGGCTTGCTGACATAGTGCAGCCAGCGCCCGTCCGTGCCGAGCAGCGCGCTGGCAATGGCCGCCACCGCCGCAATCGCGAACAGCCTGTGCAGCGCCGGTCGGATGGCCGGTTGTGTCTTGGGTGTCATTGCCGTCCCCCGCAAGGTTTCAGTACCGTGTCACAATTTTGGCAGTCCGGCCTTGCCCGCTTCCCCGGGATGCCGCCTGACATAATCGGCTTTCAGGTCTTCCGAGGTTCGGCGGCTGCCATCATGGCTCCAGCCCGGCGGGGCGGCCATGTAGAGCAGCCGCTCGCGCAAGGTCAGGCCCGGCGAGAAAACGTCCTTGAGCATGCCGGCCCATTCGTGGAAAGCCACGCGCACCGGGTTGAATGTGCCGATATTCCGGACGATCCCATAGCGCGGAACATCCTCATCCAGCTCTTCGACGAATGTCCCGAACATGCGGTCCCAGATGATCAGCGTGCCGGCAAAATTGGCATCGAGATAACGCGGGTTGGTGGCGTGATGCACGCGGTGATGCGACGGGGTGTTGAAGATGAATTCGAACGGACGCCACATCTTGCCGATGGCTTCGGTATGAATCCAGAACTGGTAGACGAGATTGAACCCGTAGACAAAGGCGATCACGGCGGGGTGGAACCCGAGCAGCACCATCGGCACCTGCAAAATGAACATGCCGGTTATCTGACCGGTCCAGGATTGGCGCAGGGCCGTGGAAAGGTTGTAATGCTGGCTGGAGTGATGGTTGACATGCTCCGCCCAGACCCAGCGCACGCGGTGGGCAATACGGTGATAGCAGTAATAGCGCAGATCGTCGAAAACGAACGCCACGATGAACACCCACCAGTGCAGGCCGAGATCGAACAAGCGGAACTGCCAGACCCACATCAGGGCTGTCACAGAAACGAAACCCAGAAGCAGCCCGGCAGCGACATTGCCCGTGCCCATCAGCAGGCTGGTCAGTGTATCGCGCGTCTCAAAGTCGCCCTTGCGGTGCCAGTAGCGGATGGCCACGAGTTCAATGAGGATGGCGAGGATATAGAACGGGACGGCCAGTTTCGTGACGTCAAAGAACATGGGCGCGTTCATGGGTGATCCCTTCGGCAGACATCGCTGGAGCCTGAAGCCAGGCCCGGACGATACGTCGCTCTGTGTCGCTGGCAAATGAAAATGTCTGGCGCGGCCATGTGATGTCGTGCCAGCGCACATTGAGCGCGTGTTCGCCGACCGGTTCTGCGCCGGCAACATCGGACGCGGAAATACAGCGCGTCAGGAACTTGTTGCCGATGCCATGCACAATGCCGGTCTGGTGCGTGGGGAGTTCGAAAAACGCCGTCCGCCGGTCGTGCGTATAGACAATCGGCCCGATGCGGCTTTCGGGGAAATCGGCAAGGAAGATCGATCGGGTCTCGTCGTCATCGGCAAGCTGCGGCCGCGCGCTGCCGCCAGCCAGGTGCACGGCAAGAACGCCGACTGAAATACCGACAACAATCATGCCGATCAGTGCTGGCAAGCCGAGCAATGCACACCTCCCCATAATGCCGGCCCATCGCCCCGGCCCCTGTGCCGAATCGGGGGACCGTCCCATTCTCCCGCAAATAGTTTTCCACAGTGCGGATCAATGCACAATCACAGAGGTTTCGCGTGCGGCTCGAGGTTTTGGCCGGCGGGCACTCCCGGGGGATATACTGTTCAAATCTAAGTGATACCCGGCGATGCAGTGTATTTCCAGCTGTATATTTCGCTGATACCCTTGACATGAATTAAAACAATAAAAGAATATAATGATATTGGGGCGGTGATGCAGGGGTATATGGGGGACGATTCAAAACTTAGTCCAGTGATAATCTGTGGATGCAAGAGAAGTGGTACAACAGCGCTCGTTCGAATATTGAATGAGAACGGTATTACTATTTCCAATGAATGGGCTCTGTTTGCTTGGGGCGCATGGAAGCATGAATTTTCACTTTCCGACTGGCTGCACAACAAACATCTGGAAGTTGAAAACACAGAATGGCTGCAACACTGGAATTATCGAATGAAGCTTTCGGGCGAGGAGGCAGAGCTTGGCTTCCCCGCCGCGCTTCACGCGGTTTATGGCAGCAAGCCGCGCTGGAAATGGGGCGACAAATGGCCTGACTACGTGTTTCACATGCGGGAAATCAAGGCGCATTTCCCCAATGCCAAGGTGATCAACATCTACAGGGATGGCCGGGATGTGGTGGCGAGCATGCTGCGCAAGCAAATAGCCGACGACGTCAATCATGGTTTCGAACAGTGGGTCAGCGCCATCGGGGCGTGGCGATCCTGGGAAAACGAGGTCGATCACATCGCCATCAGGCAGGAGGATCTGCTGCGATATCCAGCGGAAGTCGGCGCCTATATCGCCCGGTATTGCGGCATCCGGCTGTCGAGTGCGGATCATGCGCGGCACGTCGTTCTTGGCGCGGATGAGCAGTCGGATGACGATTATGTCGCGGAAAACCCGTTTGCCCACACGGGGGCCTACACCGCGCTGTTTTCCGATGACGATGTCCCGCCGGCGGCAAAGCGCCTGCTGGCATCTCTCGGCTATATCTGATGGATCGGTGTGAAAGGAAGGAAACTGGCGGAGAGAGCGGGATTCGAACCCGCGTTACGCTTTTGACGTAAACACACTTTCCAGGCGTGCGCCTTCAACCACTCGGCCACCTCTCCGCAATTCGTCCGGCATGGGGCCGGTCGGGTTGGTCGTTCTCAGCCGGAAAACCCGGCTCAGGAGCACCGTCAACCATCGGTCACTCAGTCTTTGGAGTTTGCGCGAGTCACTTGAAGATGGTTAGCCAACAACGACCCCGTGCGGCGCGCACTATAGTCAGAACAGGCTCTTGTTCAACACCTATTTCAACATAAATGCGCTTTGGCATAATTTCATTCCTTTGTCACTGAAATTGCTGGGAATTTTCAGGGAAACTTCATCGTTCGGTCCCAAAATGCCGGTAAGTTTGCATTCAACCGGTAGGCGTTCCGCGCTAGAATACCGTTTTCCCGGCGCCTGATGGCACCGGCCGATGACTTTGGAGAAAGACGTGATCCGACCTGTATTGAGGCTTTTTGCCTATATTGCGCTTGCCATGGCAATCATCGCTGCGGTTCTTGACGCGGCGCGGTCCGTGGGGGCGTCGCATCTGGTGACCACCCCTCTGCAGGAAAGCTGGCAATCGCTCTCCGCCTCATCCCTCGGCGTCGTCGAGGCCTATTTCAAGGCCCGCCTCTATCCCGTGCTCTGGGACCCGCTGATGCTGTGGATTCTTGCAACGCCCACCTTCGTCGTTTTCGCCATCCTGGCGCTGCTTCTCTATAGCCTGGGCTACCGGCGCGAAAACCGTGCCGGCCGCTTTGCCGCCCGTTGAGGTGCGATCCCGCCCGGAATCCGGTGGTCTGTCGCGGCCTGCGCGGCAGCGGGCATAGCTTGCCCTGTTCCACAGGCGAAATCTGCATAAGATACTGATAGGGCTTGGTTATTTCGCAATATTTGACCGGGAGGCAAAATTCCGCGTGAATTTTGCCGTGAGCCGTGCAAGATTGCTTTCGGGGCGGCTGTGACGGGATGGGCCGCAACACAGTCCGGAACCGGCGGAATGCCGGTCCTGCTTAACAAAATCCAGAGGGTTGGTATCAAATGAAGCGTATTGTTCTTGGTCTGCTGGCTGCCACAGCCATGTCCTTCTCGGCCTATGCCGCGGACAACAAACCTGCCTTGATCTTCGATCTCGGCGGCAAATTCGACAAATCCTTCAACGAGGCTGCGTTTCATGGCGCAGAAAAATACACCAAGGAATCCGGCGTAAAATTCCGCGAGTTCGAAATCCAGAACGAAGCCCAGCGCGAACAGGCTCTGCGCAAATTCGCTTCCGATGGCAACTCGCCGATCGTGATCGCCGGTTTCTCCGCTGCTGCGGCCATTGAAAAGGTCTCGACGGAATTTCCGGATACGAAATTCGTCATCATCGATGCGGTTGTCGACAAGCCAAACGTGCGGTCGGTTGTCTTCAACGACAATGAAGGCTCCTATCTCGTTGGCGTCATCGCCGCCAAGACCTCGAAGAGCGGCACGGTCAGCTTTGTCGGCGGCATGGACGTGCCGTTGATCCGCAACTTTGCCTGCGGCTATGTCGGTGGCGTGAAAGCGACAAATCCGGCTGCCAAGGTCATCCAGAACATGACGGGCGACACGCCTGCCGCCTGGAACGACCCTGCCAAGGGTGGTGAAATTGCCAAGTCGCAGATGGATCAGGGCTCTGACGTGATCTTCGCGGCGGCCGGCGGCACCGGTATCGGTGTGCTGCAGGCGGCTGCCGATGCAAACAAGCTCGGTATCGGCGTCGATTCCAACCAGAACGGCCTGCATCCGGGCAAGGTTCTGACCTCGATGATGAAGCGCGTCGACGTGGCCACCTACAACGCGTTCAAGGACGGCGCGGACGGTAAGTTCACCGCCGGCGTCAATGTTCTGGGCGTCAAGGAAGGCGGCGTCGACTATGCCGCCGACGAAAACAACGCCAAGCTGCTGACCGACGATGTCAAGAAGGCCGTCGAGGCGGCAAAGGCCGATATCATTTCGGGCAAGGTCAAGGTTCACAACTACAACACGGACAATGCCTGCCCCTATAAGGGCTGATATTTCACCGATCTGACGGGCCGCCGGTTGCAAGACCGGCGGCTTTGTTTTGGGCGCCGGGGCTGCTTGTTTTATCCATGAAACATGAGAATATGCCGCTCCGCGTCACTGACGCACGCTGGAGGTCATCCCATGTCTGCGATCACCGTTTTCTTCACCATTCTTGGGGTTCTGCTGCTGGGCGCGATGAGCCCCGGCCCAAGCTTCGTCCTGGTTTCCCGCATTGCCATCACCTCGCCGCGTTTGCACGGCGTGGCGGCCGCGCTGGGCATGGGCATAGGCGGCGCGATTTTTTGCTGTTTGGCCGTTCTGGGGCTGACCGCCCTGCTGATGCAGGTCGAATGGCTTTATCTGGTCCTGAAAGTCGCCGGCGGGGCCTATCTGATCTACATTGCCATTCGCATCTGGAGCAATGCATCCGAACCGCTGGCTTTGACGGGAACTGGCGGGCATATGTCGCTGGCCCGGTCATTCTCCTTTGCCCTGATGACCCAATTGAGCAATCCCAAGACAGCAATTTTCTATGCCAGCCTCTTTGCCGCGCTGTTGCCCGCTGACGCACCGCTCTGGCTGTTGCTGGCGCTGCCGCCCATGGTGTTTCTGATTGAGACGGGCTGGTACACGCTCGTTGCCACCATGTTCTCGACGACAAGAGCCCGTGCGGCCTATGCCGGGTTCAAGGCATGGATCGACCGCGGTGCCGGCGCCGTCATGGGCGCGCTGGGCATGAAACTGATCGTCGAGGCGTTCAAGACGCACAGGATCTGATCAGAGGGCGCGATTGAGGATCGCCATTCCAGCGTTCTCGCCGGCCAGCGCTTCGTGGTGTTTCCAGCCGGCGGCGCGGTAGTAGTCGGGCTTATCAGTGTAGAGATAAAGCTCAGAATGGCCTTGGTCGCGGGCAGCATTTTCCGCCGCCGCGATCAGCTGCTTTCCGACACCCTTGTTGCGGAAGGCAGGGTCGACATACAGGCTGGCCAGCCAGGGCGTGAGATGGGCATGGCTGTCGAGATCATTGTCGATCAGAAGCACCAGTCCGGAGGGAAAGCCGGACACGAGCGCGACAAAGGCTTTCTGCCGGCTCCCGGGCGCCAGCAGCTCCATGAAGGCGTCGATGGTCTGCTCCATGCTCCGGCCATCGGCATGACCCCATTCATGAAAATTCCAGCGCGCGCATACGGGAACAAGCTCGGGGCGATTTTCCAAGGGTTCTACGGTGATCATGGAATATCCGGCCTACCAGTGGGGTGGTTTGGTCACCGGAATGTCCGGCGTGGTTTGTTCTTCGAGAACAAGGAAGCGGTCCGTCAAGGCATCGAGCTTCCGGCGCATGGCTTCGATCACTGTCCATTGTTCGGCAATCTGGGCAGAAAGCTCTTCAATGGTTTTTTCCTGTTCCGTCACCAGGATTTCCAGGCTGGTGACACGGTCCGTATCAGCGGTCATTTCTCTCTCCGTTACCAGGCCGTTCTGTAGATTGACAGGGCATCGGCCTCGGTCACATCCCGCGGGTTATTGACGAGAAGCCGCCCCTGTTTCATGGCATCGGCCGCCATCACAGGCAGATCGCCCTCGCCAATGCCGACATCGCGCAGCCGCGTCTGCAGCCCCAACTGGGCCGAGAGGCCAGCGAGACGGTCGATAAACCTGTTGCAGATGCGCTCTGCCCCTCCCGACACATCGATACCGGCGAAAGCATGCGGCGCCAATGCAGCGTAGTGTGTGGCCGCTCCATTCATCGAATCGGCCGCGTTGTACCGCAGCACATGGGGCAAAACCAAGGCGTTGGACAGGCCGTGCGGTACATGGAAGGTCCCGCCGATGGGATAGGCAAGCGCGTGGACAGCGGCAACGGGGGAGTTGGCGAAGGCCTGTCCGGCCAGCATCGAGCCGAGCAGCATCGCCGAACGCGCCGCCTTGTCCCGGCCTTGGAAAACCGCGGTCTCGATGTTCGCGCCGAGAAGCCGCAAGGCTTCGACGGCCAGCGCCCGGGAGAGTGGATTGTTGTTGGCGTTCTTCGAGGCATAGGCCTCGATGGCATGCACCATGGCATCGATGCCCGTCGCCGCCGTCACATGCGGCGGAAGGCCGAGGGTGAGGTCCGGGTCAAGCAGCGCCACGTCGGGCAGGATGAGCGGTGACGAGACGCCGCGTTTTTCATTGCTGCCGACGGTGATGATGGAAACTGGCGTCACCTCGGAACCGGTTCCGGCGGTGGTGGGAACAAGCGTCAATTTCAGGCGCGGTCCCCTGGCATTGCCCACGCCCCAGGCATCGTCGAGATTTTCATTTGAACCTGCGAGCAGCGCGACGAGTTTGGCCACATCCAGCGAGGAACCGCCGCCAAAGCCGAGCACATGGTTCACGCTGTTCTCCCGGGCCACGCCCACGGCATTCAGCAGTGTATCGAGCGATGGATCCGCTTCCACCTCGCCGAACACCGTGATATCGGCTCCGGCGGCTTGCAGGCTGGCAATGGCTGGTTGCGCCAGTCCAAGGGTCAGGATGGTGGCATCCGTGACGACAAGCAGCCGGTCCCTGGGCTTTATGCGCAGGTGCGCGGCAATATCACCGCTGGCGCCTGCCGCAAAGACGATGCGCGGCGTGGTGTGGAAAACGAAGGGAGTGATGATGTCGGCCATGCCGGGAGATTGCCAGAGCCGGGCCCGGTTTGTCGAGGCCCGCTACGGAACGGGAAATGTGCAATTCTTGACTGAAAAGTAAAAAATCCGGTGAACGAGCAATCGGGGACCCAACGGAACCGGTTCCATTTGATTTTTCTTTGCTCTAGGGTCAAAAGTTCGGAACGATAAAAAGCTGATCAACAGCGGATGGGGACATGGCAGAACCGGCGATTGAACTTGTTGGAATTGATAAGCGGTTTGGTGCAGTTCACGCCAATCGCGACATTCATTTGCGCGTCGAAAAAGGCACTATTCACGGTATTATCGGGGAAAATGGCGCTGGCAAGTCCACGCTCATGTCCATTCTCTACGGGTTTTATCAGGCCGATAATGGCGAAATCCGCATCAATGGCGCGCCGGTCAGGATCAGCGATCCCAATGCAGCCATCGGGCTGGGCATCGGCATGGTGCACCAGCATTTCATGCTGGTTGAAAATTTCACCGTGCTTGAAAATGTCATGCTCGGTGTCGAGGGCGCACCGCTCCTGAAGCGCGGCATTGCCAAGGCCCGCGCAGAGTTGAAGCGGCTGGAACAGGAATACCAGCTGGATGTCGATCCCGATGCGCTGATCGAGGAACTGCCGGTCGGTCTGCAGCAGCGCGTTGAAATCCTCAAAGCCCTGTATCGCGGCGCTGATATTCTGGTGCTCGACGAGCCGACCGGCGTGTTGACACCAGCCGAAGCCGACCACCTGTTCCGTATTCTGGAGCAGTTGAAAGCGCAGGGCAAAACCATCGTCCTCATCACCCACAAACTGCGTGAGATCATGGCCGTCACCGACAATGTTTCGGTCATGCGCCAGGGCTCGGTCGTGGCAACGCGCAAGACGGCGGAGACGACGGTGGAGGAACTGGCCGAACTGATGGTCGGACGCCGGGTTCTCCTGCGGGTGCAGAAAGGCGAAGCCAAGCCGGGCGAGGTCAAGCTCTCGGTGGAAAATCTCACGGTGCGCGACAGCCGCGGCGTGGTCATGGTCGACAATGCGTCCTTCACGGTTCGCGCCGGCGAAATCGTCGGCATTGCCGGTGTGGCGGGCAATGGCCAGTCGCAGTTGATCGAGACGGTCGCCGGCATTCGCACGGCGGTGTCCGGCCGCGTGCTCCTGGACGGGCAGGTCATCGATATAACCGGTGCCGCCGATCCGGGCGAATTGCGCGATCGCGGCCTCGCCCATGTGCCGGAAGACCGGCATCACATGGGGCTGGTTCTTGCCTTCGAGGAATATGAGAATTCCATCCTCGGTTACCACGATGATCCGCTCTATCTGAATGGGCCATTCCTCGATATCGACGCCATCAAGGCCGATGCACGCAAGAAGATCGAGAAATATGACATCCGCCCGAGCGATCCGCGCCTGAAGACAGCGAATTTTTCCGGCGGCAACCAGCAGAAGATCGTGCTGGCCCGCGAGATCGAGCGTGATCCGGGCGTGCTGATCATCGGCCAGCCAACGCGCGGTGTTGACGTTGGTGCGATTGAATTCATCCACAAGCGGATCATCGAGATGCGCGATGCGGGCAAGGCCGTGCTGCTCGTTTCGGTTGAGCTGGATGAAATCCGCTCCCTGTCCGACCGCATTCTGGTGATGTTTGCCGGACGCATCGTCGGAGAGCGCGACGCGGATGCGAGCGAAGGTGAGCTGGGTCTTCTGATGGCCGGTGTTGAAAATCAGGAGGCGGCGGAATGACCACCACCCAGGCACTTCTCGTCATCGATGTGCAGAATGCCATCGATGATCCGAAATGGGGCCGCCGCGGCCAGCCGGACGCCGAGGCGCAGATTGCCCGGCTGCTCGGCGCATGGCGGGAGCGCCGCCTGCCGGTCGTCCATATCAAGCATGATTCCACCGATCCGGCATCGCCCTATCGCCCCGGCACGCCGGGCAATGATTTCAAGCCCGAGGTGGCGCCGCAAGTGGGCGAGCCCGTGGTCGACAAGCGCACCAACAATGCCTTCATTGGCACCGATCTGATGGATGTGCTCGATGAACTGCAGGTGCACAGCCTCGTGGTAACGGGTGTCCTTCTCGAAAACTCCGTCGATGCGACCGTGCGCATGGCGGCCAATCTCGGCTTTGAGGTGATTGTGCCTGAAGATGCCGTCGCCAGCATCGATCGCACCGATCATCGCGGCAAGAGCTGGAGCGCGGAAGATGTTCACGCGCTGGCGCTGTCCGTTCTTGATGGCGAATATGCCAAAATCTCCACCTCCAACGCCATCATTGAGGCCCTGCCATGAGCCAGCCCTTTGCCAAACTGCCCGCCTGGGCTGACTATGGCCTGCTGCCGCTGATCAATCTGATCGTGGCGTTCTTTGTTGCGGGCCTCGTCGTTCTGCTGGTCGGCGAAAGCCCGATTGATGCCGCCGTCCTCATGGTCAAGGGCGCCTTCGGCTCCGGCGATGGTGTCGGCTACACGCTGTATTATGCGACGAACTTCATTTTCACCGGTCTTTGCGTCGCCGTGGCGTTCCATTGCGGCCTGTTCAACATCGGCGGCGAGGGGCAGGCCTATATTGGCGGCCTCGGCGTTGCGGTGGTCGGACTTGGCCTCGGCAATGTCCTGCCCTGGTGGATCACCTTTCCGCTGGCCATCATTGCCTCGGGGCTGGTCGGCGCGCTCTGGGCCCTCATTCCGGCCTGGCTGCAGGCCAAGCGCGGCTCGCACGTGGTCATCACCACGATCATGTTCAACTTCATCGCCGCCAGCATCATGGTCTATCTGCTGGTGGGCTATCTCAAGGCGTCGGGCACACAGGCACCGGAAACCCGTGTCTTCGGTGATGGCGGGCAATTGCCGGGCCTCGGCTGGCTGCTCAGCCTGATCGGGCTGAACATGCGCTCCGCACCGCTCAACATCAGCTTCCTCCTGGCGCTGGTTGCTGCCTTCCTTGTCTGGGTGCTCATCTGGCGCACCAAGCTCGGCTATGAAATCCGCACCATGGGCTACAGCCCCAAGGCCGCGCGCTATGCCGGTATCGGCGAGGTCAGGATCATCGTCATCACCATGATGATATCGGGCGCGCTGGCCGGCATGATGGCGCTGAACCCGATCATGGGGGCGCAGCACCGCGTGCAGCTTGATTTCGTCGCCGGCGCCGGTTTCGTCGGCATTGCCGTGGCGCTGATGGGACGGTCGCATCCGGCGGGCATCGTTCTCGCCGCCATCCTGTTCGGCATGCTCTACCAGGGCGGTGCGGAAATCGCCTTCGACATGCCCAATATTTCCCGCGACATGATCGTCATCATCCAGGGTCTGGTGATCCTGTTTGCCGGCGCGCTGGAGCACATGTTCCGTCCAACCCTGTTGCGCGTCCTGCAGCGGTTCGCCCGGACGAAGCGCCAGTCCACACCGGCCGTTGCCGCCGAGGGAGGTCAATAATGGATAGCTTCACCGTCGTCCTGCAGGTTCTCGATTCGACCATCCGCCTCTCCGTGCCGCTGCTGCTGGCCTGTCTTGCCGGGCTCTATTCCGAGCGTGCGGGCATCTTCGATATCGGTCTGGAGGGCAAGATGCTGGCCGGCGCCTTTGCGGCGGGCGCCGCGGCCACCTATTCCGGCTCGGCCTATGCCGGGCTGCTCGCGGCCGTCGCGGTGTCCGTTGCGCTGGGACTGGTGCACGGCTTTGCCTCCATCACCCATCGCGGCAACCAGATCGTTTCGGGCGTTGCCATCAACTTCATTGCCGCCGGCACCACCGTTATTCTCGGCCAGGCCTGGTTCCAGCAGGGCGGGCGCACGCCGTCGCTGCCCAATGCCGCACGCTTCAACCCGATCGACCTGCCGGGCGTGGAAACGCTGAACGGCATTCCGGTCATCGGCGCGATCTATTCCGAGCTGATTTCCGGCCACTCCGTGCTGGTCTATCTCGCCTTCCTGCTGGTGCCGTTCACCTGGTGGGTGCTGTACCGCACGCGTTTCGGCCTGCGCCTGCGCGCGGTCGGCGAGAACCCGGCGGCGGTGGATACGGCGGGTATTTCCGTGCCGTGGCTGCGTTACCGTGCGGTGATCTGCTGCGGCTTGCTCTGCGGCATCGCCGGTGCCTACCTGGCAACAGCGCAAGGGGCGGGTTTCGTCAAGGATATGACCGCTGGCAAGGGCTATATCGCGCTCGCCGCCCTGATCTTCGCCAAGTGGCGGCCGGTCCATGCCATGTTTGCCTGCCTGCTCTTCGGCTTTCTCGATGCCATTGCCATCCGCATGCAGGGGCATCCCCTGCCACTCATCGGTGAGGTTCCCGTGCAGCTGATGCAGGCCTTGCCCTATATTCTCACCATCGTGCTGCTGGCCGGTTTCATCGGCAAGGCAATTCCGCCCAAGGCGGGTGGTGTGGCCTATGTGAAAGAGCGATAGAATGAATACAGACCTGTTCGATGCCGCCTTTGCGGCCATGCAGAAAGCCCATGCGCCCTATTCGCAGTTCCCGGTGGGCGCTGCCGTACGCACCAGCGATGGCCGGATTTATTCCGGCTGCAACATCGAAGTCATTTCCTATCCGGAGGGATGGTGCGCCGAAACCACCACCCTGTCGCACTTCGTCATGGGCGGCGGCGGTACAATCACTGATATTCTTGTGGTTGCAGAAAAGAAGGCGAAATGCACGCCCTGCGGCGGCTGCCGCCAGCGGCTGGCGGAGTTCGCCGGTCCCGAGACGCGCCTGCACCTGTGTGACAACAACGGCGTCGTCGAAACGCTGACGATGAAGGAGATTTTCCCCTACGGCTTTGAAGCGGAAGTTCTGGGAAAAGGAAGTGCCGCATGATTGCGCCTGCCACCGGAGCACTCATCCACAAGTTGCAGGGTCTGGCGCCGCGTGTCGCGCTCGTCCTCGGGTCCGGTCTGGGTTCCCTCGTGGATGCGGTCGAGAATGCCATCCGCATTCCCTATGCCGATCTGCCGGGTTTTCCGCACAGCGGTGTCTCCGGCCATGCCGGGGAAGTGGTTGCCGGCTATCTCTCCGGCAAGCCGGTGCTGATGCTGGCGGGCCGCGCCCACTACTACGAAAAGGGCGATGCCGCGGTCATGCGTCCGGTCATGGCGGCGCTGGCCGACCTTGGCATCGAAATGCTGATCCTGACCAATGCGGCGGGCTCGGTGCGTCACGACCTCGCGCCGGGCAGCGTCATGCTGATTGACGATCACATCAACTATTCCGGGCTCAATCCGCTGATCGGCGAAGCCTCCGATCATCGCTTTGTCGGCATGACGGCTGCCTATGACAGGAAGCTCAAGGATGCCTTTGTCATCGCCGCCGGTGAGGTGGGCGAGAAGCTGCCGATGGGTGTCTATATGTGGTTCTCCGGCCCCTCATTCGAAACACCGGCGGAAATCCGCATGGCGCGCACGCTCGGCGCCGATGCGGTTGGCATGTCGACGGTGCCTGAAGTCATTCTCGCCCGCTTCTTCGGCCTGCGTGTTGCCGCCTGTTCGGTCATTACCAATTACGGTGCGGGGATGACCGGAGCGGAACTCTCGCATGAGGAAACCAAGGATGTCGCGCCGAAGGGCGGTGCGCGCCTGCAGACAATTATCCGGGCGCTGGTCCGGGAGATCGGCTGATCATGTTGCTGCCGCAGGAAATCATCCGCCGCAAACGCGATGGGCATGCGCTTGATGCGGCGGATATCACCGCCTTCGTCAACGCCATGAGCTCCGGTGCCATCACCGAAGGGCAGGTTGCCGCCTTTGCCATGGCGGTGTTCTTCAACGGCATGAAGCGCGACGAAGCGGTCGCCCTGACGCTCGCCATGCGCGATTCCGGCGATATTCTCGATTGGTCCGATCTGCCGGGCCCGGCTGTCGACAAGCATTCGACCGGCGGCGTCGGCGACAATGTCTCATTGATGCTGGCGCCTATTGCGGCGGCGTGCGGAGCCTATGTCCCGATGATTTCCGGGCGCGGCCTTGGCCATACCGGCGGCACGCTCGACAAGATGGATTCGATCCCCGGCTATCGCAGCCAGCCGGACAATCCGCTGTTCCGCAAGGTCGTGCACGAGGTCGGCTGCGCCATCATCGGCCAGACCGCCAATCTCGCGCCTGCCGACAAGCGCTTCTATTCCATCCGCGACGTCACCGCGACGGTCGAATCGATCCCGCTGATCACCGCGTCCATCCTCTCGAAAAAACTGTCGGCCGGGCTCAACGCGCTGGTGCTTGATGTGAAATCGGGCAATGGCGCATTCATGGCGCGCAGCCGCGATGCGGTGGCCCTGGCCGAAAGCATTGTCGCGGTGGCAAGCGGCGCGGGATTGACCACCACCGCTTTGCTGACCGACATGAACGAGCCGCTGGCACTTGCCGCAGGCAATGCCGTGGAAGTGCTCAATGCCGTGGATTTTCTGACCGGCGATCTCCGGGATCCACGCCTTGAAGCGGTGACGCTGGCACTTGTTGCGGAAATGCTGGTTTCGGCCAAGCTTGCCGCCAGTCCCAAGGCCGCCGTGGACAGGGCGCGGGAAGCCCTGAATTCAGGCAAGGCAGCTGATGTTTTTGGCCGCATGGTTGCCGGGCTTGGCGGACCCACCGACTTCGTCTCCCGCGCCCGCCATTATCTGCCGGTTGCCCCGGTGACGCTGGAAGTGAAGGCACCGCAGGCAGGATATGTCGCGTCGGTGGAAACCCGGGCGATTGGTGTCGCCGTTGTCACGCTGGGCGGCGGGCGTATCCGCCCGCAGGACCCGGTTGACCACGCGGTGGGCATCACGGCGCTGCAGCCGGTCGGTGCGCTGATGGAAACGGGCGATCCGATTGCCCTTGTCCATGCGCGCAGCCAGAGCGATGCCGAGGCGGGTGCCCGCGCCATTCTTGCCGCCTATGGTTTCTCCGGCCGCAAGCCGCGCACGGTAAATCCCGTCCTGCGGCGCATTGGCGGGTAACGTTCTCCCGGCACGATCGTTGTGCGTGGTTCGACAAGCTCACCATGAGGGAAGTGGTTTGGCTGCAATCCTCGCTCTCCCTCATGGTGAGCTTGTCGAACCACGCACGGTGTTCTTGCAGCAGACCTATTTCGTCCCGTACATGCGGTCACCGGCATCGCCAAGACCGGGCATGATGTAGCCCTTTTCATTCAGGTGGCTGTCGATGGCCGCGGTGAATACCGGCACATCGGGATGGGCCTTGGTGAAGCGCTCGATGCCTTCCGGTGCCGCAAGCAGGCAGAGGAAGCGGATATTGGTTGCGCCGCGATCCTTCAGCTTCTGGATTGCCGCGATGGCCGAATTGGCGGTCGCCAGCATCGGGTCAACGACGATGATCAGCCGGTTGACGATATCTTCCGGTGCCTTGAAGTAATATTCCACCGGCTGCAGCGTGTCGTGGTCGCGATAAAGGCCGATATGCGCCACGCGCGCGGCGGGCACCAGGTCGAGCATGCCTTCGAGCAGGCCGTTGCCGGCGCGCAGGATCGAGGCGAACACCAGCTTCTTGCCTTCCAGCACCGGCGCATCCATTTCCATCATCGGGGTCTGGATGCGGATGGTGGTCAGCTCGAGATCGCGTGTCACCTCGTAGCAGAGCAGCAGCGAGATTTCCTTGAGCAGCCGCCGGAATCCCGCCGTGGATGTATCCTTGTCGCGCATGATGGTGAGCTTGTGCTGGACAAGCGGATGGGAAACGATCGTAACGCCCATGGAGAACTCCTACTCGAATTTTCCCCGACCTTAGCTGCTTGCAACCGATCCCGCAAAGTCCGCATCCCCGGCACGCACAGTTTTGTCGGCGTCGAGGCGCTCAATCAGGGCGTTTCGCGTGGTTTCGTCGATATAGGCGGCCTTGAGTGCTGTGCGCGTGATCTCCGTCAAGGCGTCGTCGTCGCAACCGAAGAACGTGGCGGCGATATCGTACTCCCGCGCAAGGTCCGTATGGAAATAGGGCGGGTCGTCGGAATTCAGCGTGACTGGCACGCCGGCCTTGGCCAGCATGGGGAAGGGGTGGGACGGGAAATCGGCATAGACCTGCAGCGAAATGTTTGAGCCGGGGCAGCATTCCAGAAGGATTTGTTCTTCCGCCAGCCGCCGCACCAGATCCGGATTTTCGATGGCGCGCACGCCATGGCCGATGCGTGACGGCCTGATCGCATCGAGCGCGTCGGCAACGCTTTCCCAGCCGGAAAGCTCGCCCGCATGCACGGTGATGCCGAGGCCGGCATCGCGGGCGACATCGAAAGCCCGGGCGAAATCCCTGGGGTGGTGCATGCGTTCGTCGCCAGCCATGCCGAACCCGGTCACCAGCGGATGCGGGTTTTCGGCGATGTATCTTGCTGCTTCCATCACCGCATCGGGACCCTTATGGCGCAGGCCCGTGGCGATCATGCGCGATTCGATGCCGGTGGCCGCCTTGGCGCGCCGCATGCCTTCCGCCAGCCCCTCGATATAGGCGCGCGGCGAAAGCCCGGCGCTGATCGCATGGTCGGTGGAGATGAATACTTCCGAATAGATCGCGTCCTGCGCGCTGAGGGACAACAGGTAATCCTCGGTCAGATCCGCATAATCCTCCTGCGTGCGGAACAGTGCCGAGGCCTGATCATAGGCGCGCAGGAAGGAGGTGAAGTCGTGCCAGACGAACCGGCCGTCGACGATGAAGGCCGAAACATCGGCGCCATATTTGCCGGCTTTTCGCTCGACGAGGGCGGGAGAGGCGGCGCCTTCGACGTGACAATGCAGTTCGGCCTTCAACACCATGGGCGGTCTCCATTCGACAAAATGTGCAGCGCGTCGCTTCATCGCGCAACAGACAATAGCCTTCTGCGTTTCAATCTTCTATGCTCCGCCCGCAAAAGAGATCAGCAGGTAGCACAATGAGCCAGCAACGCACCGGTGCCCATGGCGGCATGGAAACGTCCTTCGGTTTTCAGGATGTCGGCGACGGAGAAAAGCAGACACGCGTCAATGACGTGTTTCACCGCGTCGCCAAGCGCTACGATGTGATGAACGATCTGATGTCCGGCGGACTGCACCGCGTCTGGAAGGATTCGATGATCGCCTGGCTTGCCCCGTCCAAGACATCGAACTGGAAGACACTCGATGTCGCCGGCGGCACGGGCGATATCGCCTTCCGCATCATCGAGGCTTCGAATCGCAATGCCCACGCCACCGTGCTCGACATCAACGGCTCGATGCTGGGCGTCGGCCGTGATCGCGCGGCGAAAAAAGGCCTTGCCGATAATACCGAGTTTGTTGAAGCCAATGCCGAGGAACTGCCGTTCGAGGATGCCAGCTTCGACGCCTATACCATCGCCTTCGGCATCCGCAACGTGCCGCATATCGACCGCGCTCTGGCGGAAGCCTATCGTGTGCTGAAGCCGGGCGGCCGCTTCCTCTGCCTTGAATTTTCCGAAGTGGAACTGCCGGTTCTCGACAAGATTTACGACGCCTGGTCGTTCAATGCGATTCCGAAAATCGGCAAGGCGGTCACGGGGGATGCGGATTCCTACCAGTATCTGGTGGAATCTATCCGCAAATTCCCCCGCCAGGCGGATTTCGCCGAGATGATCCGCACGGCAGGTTTCGAGCGGGTGAGCTGGCGCAACTTTACCGGCGGTATCGCTGCCCTGCATTCCGGCTGGAAATTGTGACGTTCTGAATGAGTAAGTTTACCGCAACATTTCGCCTGATCCGGGCCGGATGGATCATGACGCGCGAAGGCGTTATTTCCGCACTGCCCGCCGAAGGCCTGAGCGGCCTTCCCGCATTCGGCCACCGCATCGCCGGGCTGCTGGCAAGGCGGCGCGCCCGCACGGCCCGTCGTTCCGAGCGCATGTCGCGCGCCATCAACAAGCTCGGGCCGTCCTACGTCAAGCTGGGCCAGTTCCTGGCGACACGGCCGGATGTGGTCGGCACCGAAGTGGCGGACGATCTGGCGCTGCTGCAGGATCAGCTTGATTTCTTCCCGATGGAAGCGTCGGTCAAGGCCATAGAGGGCTCGCTCGGCCGCCCCGTCGATGATCTCTATGTCAACCTCGGCGAACCCATTGCCGCAGCATCGATTGCGCAGGTTCACCCCGCCTATATCAAAACGGATGGTGAAGACCGCAAGGTCGCCGTCAAGGTTGTCCGGCCGGGCGTGCGCCAGCGCTTCAACAACGATCTGGAAAGCTTCTTCCTCGTGGCAAAGTGGCAGGAGCGCTACGTGCCTGCAACGCGCCGCCTGCGGCCGATCGAAGTGACGCGCACCCTGGCGCAGACGACGCGGATCGAGATGGATCTGCGGCTGGAAGCGGCTGCGCTTTCGGAAATCGGCGAAAACACCAAGAACGATCCGGGCTTCCGCGTGCCAACCGTTGATTGGGAGCGCACGGGGCGCGATGTGCTGACGCTCGAATGGATCGACGGCATCAAGATGTCGGATATCGATGGCCTGCGCGCTGCCGGTCATAATCTTGTCGGCCTTGCCGAAACACTGATCCAGTCCTTCCTGCGCCATACATTGCGCGATGGCTTCTTTCATGCCGACATGCATCCCGGCAACATGTTCGTCGATGATCGCGGGCACATCGTTGCCGTGGACTTCGGCATCACCGGGCGGCTCGGCAAGAAGGAGCGGCGGTTTCTCGCGGAAATCCTCTACGGCTTCATCACGCGTGACTATGTCCGTGTCGCCGAGGTGCATTTCGAGGCGGGCTATGTGCCGCATCACCATGATGTGGCGAGCTTTGCCCAGGCCATCCGCGCCATTGGCGAACCCATCCATGGCCAGCCCGCCGAAACCATTTCCATGGCCAAGCTCCTGACCCTGCTGTTCGAGGTCACCGAGCTTTTCGATATGGAGACCCGGCCGGAACTGGTCATGCTGCAAAAGACCATGGTGGTGGTGGAAGGCGTCTCCCGCACGCTCGATCCGCATTTCAACATGTGGAAAGCATCCGAACCTGTCGTGGGCGACTGGATCCGCCGCAATCTCGGCCCGCAGGGAATTCTTGCCGATGCGCGTGAGGGCGTCGGCGCCCTGCTGCATCTCGCCCGTCAGGCGCCCGAGCTCGTTGCACGGGCCGACCGCCTGTCGAAAGAGATGGACCGGATGGCGGAGCAGGGTTTCCGCTTCGATGACGAGACGGCAAAGGCCATCGGCAAGGCGGAGGCGCGGCATACCCGCTCCGGCCGCGTTGCCCTATGGGTGATTGCAATCTGTCTGGTTGTCATCACTTACACCCTTCTTTTCTGAGCTCAATTGCGTTAATGTGATTGCAATGATTGCATTTTATGCAGTCTTTGTTCTCGGAGTGCAATCATGGCGAGCATAACCATCCGCAATCTCGATGATGCGACCAAGGAAAAGCTGCGGCTGCGCGCCGCCGCCCACGGCCGGTCGATGGAAGAGGAGGTGCGCCTCCTGCTTGCGGCGCTGGATGTGCATGCCGGTTCTTCCATCACCCAGGTCTCGGCACCTTCATCAGCGTTGGCTACCGGACCGCTTGCGGGGCGGCATATTCTTCTCATCATCGGCGGCGGCATTGCCGCCTATAAATGTCTCGACCTCATCCGCCGCTTGCGCGAGCGCGGTGCGCATGTGCGCCCGGTGCTGACGAAGGCAGCGGAAGAGTTTGTCACGCCCCTATCCGTCGGTGCGCTGGCCGCGGACAAGGTCTTTACCGATCTGTTCTCCCGCGAGGATGAGCACGATGTCGGGCATATCCGCCTGTCGCGCGAAGCGGATCTCATTGTTGTGGCTCCGGCAACGGCGGATCTCATGGCAAAAATGGCGGGCGGTCTGGCCAACGATCTCGCCTCGGCGGTACTGCTGGCAACCGACAAGCCCGTCCTGATTGCACCGGCCATGAACCCGAGAATGTGGAATCATCCCGCAACCCGGCGCAACCGGGAAACCCTTGCCAATGATGGCATCCGCTTTGTCGGGCCGAACAGCGGCGAGATGGCCGAAAGCGGCGAGGCGGGTGCCGGGCGCATGGCTGAGCCTTTGGAGATCGTCGCCGCGATTGAAAAGTGTCTCGACAAAGGGCCGAAGCCGCTCGCCGGAAAAACCATTGTCATGACGTCGGGTCCGACACACGAGCCCATCGATCCCGTGCGCTATATCGCCAATCGTTCTTCCGGCAAGCAGGGACATGCCATCGCCGCCGCGCTGGCGCGGCTGGGTGCAACGGTGCATCTGGTCTCCGGGCCGGTGACCATCGCCGACCCCGAGGGCGTGTCGGTCACCCACGTGGAATCCGCGCGCGACATGCGCGATGCCGTGGAACGGTTGCTGCCCGCCGATGCGGCCATCATGGTTGCGGCCGTCGCCGACTGGCGCACGGCAAACGAAGCGGGCGAAAAGATCAAGAAGCAGCCGGGTGCGGCGGCCCCAGCCCTGCAGATGGTGGAAAACCCCGATATTCTCGCCGGGGTCGGGCACAGCAAGCAGCGCCCGCGCCTCGTGGTGGGGTTTGCTGCGGAGACTCAGGACCTGCTCGCCAATGCACGCAAGAAGCTCGACAAGAAGGGCGCCGACTGGATTGTTGCCAACGATGTCAGCCACGCCACCGGCGTGATGGGCGGCGACCGCAATGCCGTGCGCATTGTCACGCGTTCCGGTGTCGAAGAGTGGCCCGATATGAGCAAGGAAGAGGTGGCGGAACGGCTGGCCGCCCGGATCGCTGCCGCCTTGCAGACGATCGAAGTGTGATGCCGGAATACCAGTAAGGTAAGCACATGCTTACGCGATAAGCCGTTTGACTTGATGCACAATAATCTCCAGAAAACCCAATATCATTGCTGAAGACGGAATCCCCATGACCGCCACCACCACGCCTATCGTTGAAACCGAACGCCTCATTCTGCGCGCACACAGGCTGGACGATTTTGAAGCGCTGCACAGCCTGTGGACGCAACCGGCGGTTTATGAATTCATTTCGGGCAAGCCATCGACCCGCGAGGCTTCCTGGGGCCGATTGCTTAAATATGCCGGTCTCTGGACCTTGAACGGCTATGGATTCTGGGCGGTCGAGGACAAGGCCACGGGCCGCTATGTCGGCGATATCGGCTTTGCCAATTTCCTGCGTGATATCGAACCGCCCTTTGGCGACACGCCGGAGATGGGCTGGGTCCTCGCGCCGGAAATCCACGGCAAGGGCTATGCCAGTGAAGCGCTTGCGGCGGCTGCGGCGTGGGGCGACGGTTTTTTCAGGCAGGACCGAGCCCTGTGCATCATTTCGCCGGAAAACACCGCTTCGCTCCGGGTGGCGGAAAAGACCGGCTTCGCCCGGATTGGCACGGCCGATTATACCGGCGAGACGGTCCTGTTGCTCGAGCGCAGGTTCAAACGCTGATTGGGCAGTAGTCGCCGGTCAGCGCTTACCACCCTTCACCCTTCTGCGATATGTGGTGAACGATCTGGCAGGGACTGGCAATCCAGAAATCCCGGTGGCCCTCCGGCAGCGCCTCGATTGCGTCGCAGCGGACAACGCCGGCAGCGTTCAGGTGTGCCGCCGCCGCACCGGCATCGTCCGCAGCAATTTCCAGCCACAGTTCCGCCTGGCTCATGCCGGGCACCCGGTCGATCCACAGCTGGTTCGAGCCGAAATGGAACCCGACATGGGGAGGGTGGTTGTCGAGGGGTTTCAGGCCGATCACATCGCGGTAGAAGGCGACCGTTGCCTCATACTGGTGCGGCGGAACTTTCATGGCGATGTTGTGGTTGCCTTCATAGCGCGGTTTCATGCGAGGTCATCCTTCCGGGAATGTGGTGCGCCAGCATTGACGCAGTGAAAATGTCACGCGGGCAGCGCCCTGTCATATTCAGCCTCGAGGTGCTCCAGCTTCGCCCAGAAATCGGCAGTTTCGGCCCCGTTCAGCACGTTGATCAGCACGCTCAGATGCGTGTGCCAGCCGCTGGCGACGCTGACCATGGCGCCATGATCGGCGAGACGGCTGTGGGTGAGGGTCAGCAGGGTGTCGTCGCCGGCCGCCTGCAGTTCAAAACTCACCTCCGATGCCGTGCCATTGCCCTCTTCCCATGTGAAGGACAGGTATGTCGGCGGCTCGCAGCGTATGACCTTCCCGATATTCCGGTGGCCTTCATATTTCCGGTACTTTTCCGGGGTGGGCGCGGTGGACAATTCGGAATGGCGGAAGGTCAGTTCCACCGGTCCGCCGGCATGGCCCGCCATCGGCCCCTTGGCGAGCCATTTTCCGCGCTTTTCCGCGTCGGTGAGATAGGCCCATACGCGTTCCACCGGACCGGGAAGCAGCCGTTCGATGCGTACGGTGCGCGGGGCTGTTGCAATGCCAAGCTGGTCGTTTCCCTGATGCAGGCTCATCGTTCTACTCCTTGGTATCCGGTTTGGATTTGGGGGCCTTGCGGGCCGCGTGTTTCGCTGTGTCGGCAAGCGCACGGTCCTCCGCGCGCAGAATATCTTCCAGATTGTCGAGCCGTTCCTGCCAGAACTGCTCGTAATAGCGCAGCCATTCCTGCGCTTCGGCCAGCCGGGCCGCCTGCAGGGCGCAGATGTGGGTCCGGCCCTGCACGTGCCGCCGCACCAGCCCGGCCGCTTCGAGCACCTTGATGTGCTTGGATGCGCCGGCGAGCGACATGTTGAACGGCGTTGCCAGTTCGCTGACGGTGCGCTCGCTGGTCGACAGCCGGTGCAGCATGGCTCTCCGCGTCGGGTCGGAGAGGGCATGGAAAACGGCGTCGAGCGTGGGTGTGCTATATTCAACCATAAGGTTTAATATAGTTATGCGATTTCAATTGTCAACCATTTGGTTGAATAAATGCGCGAGGCCGATCAAGGCGACGAACAGCGGTCAGTCTGGTTGAAGGGCAGGCGGGCTCAGGCGGCTTTTTCGCGGACCTGATAATCCTTGATCGCGGCGAAGCGGATAGCCTTCCAGCGCTCGGCTTCATAGGACAGCGAGAAGGAATTCTGCGCCAGGAACACCGGATCATTGTCGAGATCGTGGGCGATATCGGCCCGGTGCGCGTTGATGAAGCGCTGCAGCTCCGCCGGGTCATCGGCCGAGATCCAGCGCGCAATGGTGAAGCGTGCCGGCTCGAAGCCGACGGGAAGCGTGTATTCGACTTTCAGCCGCTCGGTCAGGACGTCGATCTGCAGGGCGCCGACCACGCCGACGATGGCGGGCGAACCGTCATCGGGCAGGAACAACTGGACGACGCCTTCTTCCGCCATCTGTTGCAGCGCCTCGCGCAGCTTCTTTGCCTTCATCGCATCGTCGAGCCGCACGCGGCGCAGGATTTCAGGGGCAAAGTTCGGCACGCCGCGGAACAGGATGTCTTCGCCTTCCGTCAGCGTGTCGCCGATGCGCAAGGTGCCATGGTTGGGAATGCCCACCACATCGCCGGCCCAGGCTTCGTCAGCAATCTGGCGGCTGCGGGCGAAGAAGAACTGCGGTGCCGACAGGCTCATCGGCTTGCCGGTGCGTACCAGCTTGGCTTTCATGCCGCGTGACAGTTTGCCGGAGCAGACGCGCAGGAAGGCGATGCGGTCGCGATGGTTCGGGTCCATGTTGGCCTGGATCTTGAAGACAAATCCGGTCATCTTGTCTTCGGTCGCTTCAACGCGGCGGATATCGGCATCCTGCGCGCGCGGGCTCGGCCCGAAATCGCAGAAGGCTTCGATCAGATCGCGCACGCCGTAATTGCGCAGCGCCGAACCGAAATAGACCGGCGTCATATGGCCTTCGCGGAATGATTGCAGATCGAAGGGATTGCAGGCATCGCGCGCCAGGGTCACCTCGTCGATCCACGCCTGGCGTTCGTTCTCGGGCAGCAGGCCGGAGGCACCGGCGGCTTCCGGTCCGTTGACCGGTGTCGGCTTTTCCTCTTCATCGCGGCGCCGCACGGTATTGTCCTGCAGGTTGTAGGTGCCGGCAAAGCTCTTGCCGCGTCCGATCGGCCAGGTGATCGGGGCGGTGTCGAGCGCCAGTTTCTGCTCGATTTCGTCGAGGATTTCGTAGGGGTCGCGGCTTTCCCGGTCCATCTTGTTGACGAAGGTGACGATCGGAATATCGCGCATGCGGCAGACTTCGAAGAGTTTCAGCGTCCGCGCCTCGATACCCTTGGCGGCGTCGATGACCATGACGGCGCTGTCGACGGCGGTGAGCGTGCGGTAGGTGTCGTCGGCGAAATCTTCGTGGCCGGGCGTATCCAGAAGGTTGAAGATGCAGTCCTTGTACTCGAAGGTCATCACCGAGGTGACGACCGAGATGCCGCGATCCCGTTCGATGTTCATCCAGTCGGAGCGTGTCTGGATACGGTCCTTCTTGGCCTTGACCTCGCCGGCAAGCTGGATCGCTCCGCCGAACAGCAGCAGCTTTTCGGTCAGCGTGGTTTTACCGGCGTCCGGGTGCGCGATGATCGCAAACGTACGGCGTTTCGAAACGGGATGGTCGGCAGAAGACATGAAGCGGCTCAAATTTCTTAATCGTAGGGTTGCGCGCCTTCTATCAGCCGGAGGCCTTGCCGTCGACTGTCAATTCCAAGGCGCCTTCTACGAAGGTTGTATCACGGCGTGATACATTATACGGCGCTGCGGCTGGGAAAATATTTCAACACGTCCGCAGAGTTCTGGCTGAACATGCAGATGTCCTACGATCTCAAGATCGAAACCCGCGACAAGCGGACTGAAATCGACAGGATCGTCGCGCTCAAGCGCAAAGCCGACAAAGCGGCGTAGTCAAAATTTTGAAATTTACACTTTCTCCAGCACCGGCCCGGATTTTTCCTGTGCCATGAACGGCTCGATGGCGATGCGCTTGCTGTTCTTGACGGTCACGAAACTGTTCGGCGGCACCGGCATCCAGTTTTCCGCTTCTCCGTCCAGCGGTTCCGAGACGACGCACAGGCCGGAGCTCGGTGCGAGCGTCGCCGTATAGAGCGTCGGGGCAAAGCGGTCGGTGGCGTAGCGCACTGCGTAGAGCTGTGTCCCGTCGGAAAATGCCGCGGTCAGCCGGATGAAGGGCGGCACGCCGGCGCGCTCCGCCTCGGCGGTGATGACATTGACCGTTTCAACGAGAGACTGCGCCGGGTCCTTGTCCAGGCCGTGCTGCAGCATCAGCAAGAAAATCAGCTCCGAATCCGTCGATCCCAGCTTCTGCACATAGAGCGCATCGTCGAGCTTGGCTTCCAGCCCGCGCCGCAGCCGGTCGAAATGGCCGATCTGTCCGTTGTGCATGAAACTCCATTGGCCCGAGACGAACGGATGGCAATTGGTCCGGCTGGTCGAGCCGCCGGTGGAGGCGCGCACATGGGCGAGAAACAGGTGCGACCGGATTTGCCGCGACAGGCTCTTCAGGTTCTGGTCGGACCAGGCAGGGAGAATATCGCGGTAAAGGCCGGGTTCCGGCCGCTCGCCATACCAGGCAACGCCGAAACCATCGCCATTGGTGCGGGTCTTGGCCTCGTGCGCATCATGGCTCTGGGCGATCAGCGAATGGCAGGGCGAAGCAATGACATCTTCGAGATAAAGCTGAGGTCCGAGATAGGCTGCCCATCGACACATGATTCACCCGATTCACTCTTGATCCGACTGACAATAGCGCGTCGCGCGGCGCTTGGGAATCGTCAGGTTCAGCCACTGCTAGAAAGAGATTGTGTGCAAACAATGATCCGGACAAATCTTGTGAGTTGACCAATCCGGCGGACTGGTGAAAAAGGTGATCTCATGTCTCAATCATCCGATTCCGCACGTCACGTGCATCCCGCTCTCGGTCTTGTCCGGTTGCCGCATGGGCGGGACCTCGATTTGCCCGCCTATGAAACCCCCGGCTCGGCCGGAATGGACCTGCGCGCCGCAGTGCCTGAGGACCGTCCGCTGCTGCTTTTGCCCGGCCGCCGCGCCCTGGTGCCAACCGGCCTCGTCTTCGAAATCCCGCAAGGCTATGAAGCGCAGGTAAGGCCGCGTTCCGGCCTTGCCCTCAAGCACGGAATTACCTGCCTCAACACACCGGGGACCATTGATTCCGACTACCGGGGTGAGGTAAAAGTAATCCTGATCAATCTTGGAGATGACGACTTCTACGTCGAGCGTGGCATGCGCATCGCGCAGGTCGTGCTGGCGCCGGTCGTGCAGCTCGAGGTTGAAGAACGGCAGCATGCCAGCGAAACGGCACGCGGTGCCGGAGGGTTCGGGTCAACGGGCACGTCGTAATCGCGGGAGGATAGCATGGACAAGGGCAAGGTTTTCCGTCAGCTGCATCAGGGACCGGAAATTCTGTTGATGCCCAATCCATGGGATCCCGGCACGACCCGGTTCCTCGCGTCGCTCGGCTTCAAGGCGCTGGCCACCAGCAGCGCCGGGTTTGCCTTTTCGCGCGCTCTGCCCGATGGCGGCGTTGCCTTCGATGTCATGATGCAGCATTGCCGCGATCTTGTGGCAGCAACGGATCTGCCCATTTCCGGCGATCTGGAAAAGGGCAAGGGTGACAGCGCCGACAGCGCCGGTGAGACCATCTTCGCCGCCGAAGCCGCCGGTCTTGCCGGCTGCTCCATCGAGGATTTCTCCGGCGATGCGGACAAGCCGATCTATGATTTCGACCATGCGGTCGAGCGTGTCTACGCGGCGGCGGAAGCCGCACGGGCGCTGAAGAGCGATTTCGTCTTCACGGCGCGTGCCGAGAATTTCCTGCATGGCCGTGCCGATCTCGATGACACGATCAAGCGGTTGCAGGCATTTGAACGGGCCGGTGCCGATGTGCTTTTTGCGCCCGGCATTTCCGATCTCGAGAGCATCCGCACGATCTGTGCCTCCGTGTCGAAGCCGGTCAATGTCCTCGCGCCGGCATCATTGAGCGTCAGCACGCTGAAATCCGTCGGTGTGCGCCGCGTTTCGCTCGGGCCGCGGCTGACCACCGCCGCCTTCACCGCCATTCGCGATGCGGCCCGCGAAGTGCTCGACAAGGGCACGTTCGAATTCTCAAAAACCGGCGTGACGTTCGGGGAGCTGCAAAAGCTCTACGCGCAGGACGCAGACAAGGAAGATTAAGCATGACTCGCCCCGATCTGGTGATTTTCGACTGTGACGGGGTCCTGGTCGATACCGAAGCCCTTGCCAATCAGCATCTGATCAAGATGCTCAATGCCGCGGGCTATCCCATCACCTTCGATGAGGCGCGCAAGAACCTCTGCGGCATGCCGATGCGCGCGGTGAAGGAGAAGGTGGAGGCGCAAGGCTATTCCCTTGGCGACGATTTTGTCGAGCGCTGGTATCAGGCCATTCCCGTCATTTTTGAAAACGGCGTCGACGCCATTCCGCACATCGAAACGGTCATCGATGCGGTGAAGGAAGCGCAACTGTCCTATTGCGTGGCCTCCTCCGCCAATGTGGAAAAAATGCACCTGACGCTGGGGAAAACCGGGCTGATCGGCCATTTCCATGATGTGCTGTACAGTGCATCCATGGTGGCGCGCGGCAAGCCGTTCCCCGATCTCTTCCTGCATGCGGCCAGGGAAATGGGCTTCGAGCCGTCCCGCTCCGTGGTGATCGAGGACAGCGTGGCGGGAACAACGGCGGGAACGGCGGCCGGCATGCGGGTGTTTTCCTATTGCGGCGATGCGCATGCCGACCATGAAGGTCTCGTCGCGGCGGGCGGTATCCTCTTCGACGACATGCGCAAGCTGCCTGCGCTTCTGGGCATCGCCTGATGGCCGCGCCGCTCAGCGTCATCGACATGCACACCGGCGGCGAGCCCCTGCGCATCATCACCGGCGGCTATCCCGTCCTGCCGAAAGGCACGATCCTGGAGAAGCGCGCCTATGTCCGGGACAATCTCGACCATCTCCGCAAAATCCTGATGTTCGAGCCGCGCGGCCATTTCGACATGTATGGCGCGCTGCTGGTCGAACCGAACCTGCCCGGCGCCGATCTTGCAGTGCTGTTCATGCACAATGAGGGCTATTCGACGATGTGCGGCCACGCCATCATCGCGCTTGGCCGCTATGCCATCGATTATGGCCTTGTTGAGAAGGTCGAGCCGGTTACGACGGTCCGCATCGAATGCCCCTGCGGCATGGTGGTGGCCTCCGTCGAGGTGAAAGACGGCAAGTCCGCCAGCGTCTCCTTCGAAAGCGTCCCGGCCTTTCTGTTTGCCGGGGACCGGACCATCCATCTGCCGCCCTATGGCGACATAACGTTCGACGTGGCCTATGGCGGCGCCTATTACGCGCTCGCCCATTGCAGCCAGTTCGGCCTTGAATTCGGCCGCGATCCCGCGCGCAAATTCATCGAGGCGGCAACATTGCTCACCGAAGCGGTGAAGGACGCCGTGCCGCTGGCGCACCCGGATCACAGCGACCTTGCCTTCCTCTATGGTTCCATCCTCACCGACGGTCTCGACGGCTGGTCGGAAGCGCCGACAAGGAATGTCTGCATTTTCGCCGATGCGCAGCTCGACCGCTCGCCGACGGGGTCGGGTGTGACCGCGCGGCTGGCTGCCATGCACGCCAAGGGCCAGATTCATGCTACCGAAGCGCGGATTTTCGAAAGCATTGTCGGTTCGCGCTTTGCCGGGGCTGTCGCCTCGCTCACCAGGGCGGGACCCTTCGACGCCATCACGGCGCGTGTCTCCGGCCACGCCTATTACAGCGGCAAGGCGGAGTTCATCGTTGAAGACGATGATCCGCTCGGACAGGGGTTTCTGGTTCTCTAGAGGGAAGTGACCATGTTCGGGAGGATTGCAGGCGCGGTGTGTTTTTCGCTTTTGATGGCATCCGTGCCGGTTCGTGCCGAGGACAAGAAGCCGGTTGATTCGCGTTTTGCCGCAATCGTCAAAGAACTTAGGACCAGTGTGCAAGCTTGCTGGAACAAACCCGATATGAACAAGGACGATAAGTCCGTCGTCACAGTGATAATTCGGTTGGCAAAAGATGGCACCATCATTGGCAAGCCAGAAATTCAGAGCCGATCTAAGGATAAGGCTTTCAGCCTGTTAGCCGAAAGTGCGGTTCGTGCGGTTACTCGCTGTGCGCCGTATTCTGCCGTTGTAGAAAACCCTGACTTCTACGAGTATTTGAAGGTGATTTACATGAGTTTTTACAATCCGGCCCTCTGAGTGACGCCTTCAAAGCACAAACATTCAAACCCGATTGCCAGTGCGGAAAATCGGCGTATTGTCCCGCCGCACAGACTTCACGCAGAGAGTGATCATGACACTTGCCGGTTTCATCGCCTATTCGGGCGCCCTTGCCATTGCCGCCGCCATTCCCGGGCCCGGTCTCACCGCCCTCATCGCGCGGGCGCTCGGCTCCGGTTTCCGCTCGGCCCTGTTCATGTCGCTCGGCCTCGTCCTCGGCGATCTGACCTATCTGACGGCCGTGGTGCTCGGCCTTTCCATGGTGGCGCAGACGTTCGGAACACTGTTTCTGCTGATCAAATGGGCGGGTGTGGCCTATCTCGCCTATCTCGCCTGGAGTTTCTGGACCGCGGGAATTTCCGCTGAAAAGATTGAAGCCAGGCGCGGCAGCGGCGGGGCTCTCGCCAGCGTGCTTTCCGGGCTTGCGGTTACCCTCGGCAATCCGAAGACCATGATCTTCTATATCGCTCTGACGCCGACGCTGATCGATCTGCACGCCATCACCCCGGCCGATTATGCCCTGCTCGCCTGCGTAACGGTTGTGACGCTGCTTGTCGTGCTGGTGCCCTATCTCGCGCTTGCATCCAAGGCACGCTGGTTCCTGCAATCGCCGCGCGCGCTGAAACGGCTGAACCGCACCGCCGCCGCATTCATGGCGGGCGCTGCACTTGCCATCGCCGGGCGGGCATCCTGACCGTAGAATTTTATTCTAAGGCTGTAGGTATATTGGCATGAAATTCCTGTGATCGGGCTGTTTATGCATAGGCTCGACTATGAATTTTCAAGCTCGCGCCATAAGATGGCTGTCACAGCAATTGAGGGAGCATTTCCATGAGCACGAGTGATGCGCGCAAGCCCGGCCGCGGCCGTATCTACAATTCCATTGTCGATACCATCGGCGATACGCCGATTATCCGTCTTGATAAGCTGGCAAAGGATCAGGGTGTCGAAGCCAATCTGTTGGCCAAGCTCGAATTCTTCAATCCGATTGCCAGTGTCAAGGATCGCATCGGCGTCGCGCTGATCGAATCGCTGGAAGCACAGGGCAAGGCGACGCCGGGCAAGACGACATTCGTTGAGCCGACCTCCGGCAATACCGGTATCGCGCTGGCGTTTGCCGCCGCCGCCAAGGGCTACCGCCTCATCCTCACCATGCCGGAAACCATGTCGGTCGAGCGCCGCAAGATGCTCAAGCTGCTCGGTGCCGAACTGGTTCTGACCGAGGGCGCCAAGGGTATGAAGGGCGCCATCGCCAAGGCCAATGAACTGGTGGAAACCACGCCCGATGCGGTCATTCCCGGCCAGTTCGACAATCCGGCCAACCCCGAGATTCACCGCAGGACCACCGCCGAGGAAATCTGGAACGATACGGACGGCAAGGTCGATATCTTTGTGTCCGGCATCGGCACCGGCGGCACCATCACCGGTGTCGGCCAGGTCCTGAAGCAGCGCAAGCCGGACGTGCGCATCGTTGCGGTCGAGCCGAAGGATTCGCCGGTTCTATCAGGCGGCAATCCCGGCCCGCACAAGATCCAGGGCATCGGTGCCGGTTTCGCGCCGCAGGTGCTCGACACGCACATCTATGACGAGGTCATTCAGGTCTCCAATGAGGATGCCTTCACCTATGCCCGCCTGGTGGCCAAGCTCGAAGGCGTGCCGGTCGGCATTTCCTCCGGCGCCGCGCTCACGGCGGCTATCGAGCTCGGCAAGCGTCCGGAAAACAAGGGCAAGAATATCGTCGTGATCATTCCGTCTTTTGCTGAACGGTATTTGTCGACGGCACTCTTCGACGGTCTCGACGCCTGATAGTACCGATACTGTTCTGCAACCAGCCCCGCCGCGCGCCAAACGCCCGGCGGGGCGGATTGTTTTGCGGCCGCGATAGTTCGGCCGTGATCGAAGCATCGGATCATCCGGCTGCTCTAAAACAGGCCAATCCACACGAAGGAGCGGCCGTTATGAGCATCACCTGCATTATCAAATATGAAATCGACCCCTACCAGAAGGATGCATTCGAGCACTATGCACGTACCTGGAACGAGGCGATCCCGCGCTGCGGCGCCGACCTGATCGGCTATTTCGCCCCGCATGAGGGGTCGGCCACATTGGCCTACGGGATTTACAACATCGAAGATCTGGCGGCCTATGAGGCGTACCGCGCAAAATTGATGGCCGATCCGCTGGGCCGCGCCAATTACGAATTTTCGCGCGAACGGAAATTCATCCGCCGCGAGGACCGCACGTTCCTGCGCCGGGTTACTGGAAACAATGGGGAATTGATCCGATGATTGCTGTGATTTTCGAAGTGGAGCCGAGGGAAGGCCACGAGAAAGATTATTTCGAGCGGGCGGCGAATTTGCGCCCGCTTCTGGAAAAGATGGACGGCTTCATTTCCGTCGAACGGTTCCGCGGTCTTGCCAACGAGAACCGTTATCTCTCCCTGTCGTTCTGGCGCGACGAAGCCTCAGTTGCGGCTTGGCGCCAGACCGAGGAACATCGCGCTGCCCAGAGCGCTGGCCGCGCCGAAATCTTTGCCGATTACCGGCTGCGGATTGCGGCTGTTATGCGTGACTATGGCTTGCGAGCCCGTGATGAGGCTCCGTCTGACGCGCGCGTTTACCATCACGCCTGACCGTGGTTGCGCTGTGCACAGGCGGGGCCGGGGCCGCGCATGTAATGGCGTTCCGGCCGGTAGGACGGTGCAATGAATTCACGGACGACGCGAAGCGTATCGCGCAGTTGAACGAGCATGGTCATATCTTCATTTCCTGAATCTCGATCGCCCGAAAAAATCGGTTAGCGATCATTTAGCTAAAATTTAACCGATAAATATGAACGCTTGCTGAATACCGATGGTTAAGGCCCGGTGAATTCATGGAAAATTAGCTTTAACACCTGAGGCAGGCCGTAATTTCCCGGTTGAAAAGCTAAAAAGAAACCCGGTGTTAACCACCGGGTTTTGTCAATTCTGATTCGCCGCCAAGACACGTTTACACAAGCCGGTCGTCACGCATTGCCGATGAGAATGCCCGTGGCCAGGACGAGGCTGCCGCCCAGCACCACCTGTATCGCCGCGCGGAAGAACGGCGTTTCCATATATTTGTGCTGGATATAGGCAATCGCCCAAAGCTCGACGAAAACCACCAGTGCGGCGATCGTCGTGGCCGTCCAGAAATCTGGGATCAGGTAGGGCAGGGCATGGCCCAGGCCGCCGATTGCCGTCATCAGGCCGTTGGCGAGGCCGCGCTTCAACGGCGATCCTCGCCCGGACAGTTTGCCGTCATCATGGGCGGCTTCCGTGAAGCCCATCGAGATGCCGGCACCGAGCGAGGCGGAGAGGCCGACGAGAAATGTCTGCCAGGTGTCCTGGGTTGCGAAGGCCGCCGCAAAAATCGGCGCAAGCGTCGAGACGGAGCCGTCCATCAGCCCCGCCAGCCCAGGCTGGACATAGGTGAGCAGGAACTGGCGTTTTTCCGTCAGTTTCTCGTCCTGTTGCACCGCATCGGGCGTGTGCTGTTCGCCCAGCCGGTGCGCCAGCGATTCGTGGGTTTTCTCGGCAATGGCAAGATCCCCGAGCAGTTTGCGCGTCGAGGCATCGCTGACCAGTTTTACCGCTTCCGTGTAGAAGCGGTAGGCCTGCTCCTCCATTTTCTCCGCCATCTCGCGCACCTTGTCGATGCCGAGCGGCCGCACCAGCCAGTCCGGCTTGCGCTCGAGATAGCCGCGCACATGTTCGCGCCGGATCAGCGGAATGCGGTCGCCGAAGCGCGCGCGGTGCATGTCGATGAGCACCTGCCGGTGCAGGTTCTCCTCCTCCGCCATATCCTCGAAGACTTTGGCGCTCTGCGGGAAATCGTCCCGCAGCCCGTCGGCATAGGCAAGGTAGATCCGCGCATCGTCTTCTTCCGATGAAATGGCGAGCGCGAGGAGCTGCTGTTCCGACAATTCGTTGAGTTCGTGGCGGCGGGGACCGAAAAAGCGGCTGAGCATGGCACTGTCCTAATTTAGAATAATTCTAAACTATAGAAAGCAGGCGTGCTTTTCAAGAGGGCGCCCGGGACAATGATGACAATGATTTGGATGCCGAAACGCCGCGCCGGTGCTATGAATGGCCAGACCCGCCCATTCTTTAGCCGAGGACATGATGAACGCGTTCGCCATTGCCAATACCGATATCGTCGATGCCGCCATCCGGCTCAAAGGCCAGCTTGTCGCCACCCGGCTGATCGAGTCGGAAGCGCTCAATGCCAAATATGGCGCACGCATCCTGTTCAAGCCGGAATGCCTGCAGCGGACCGGCTCGTTCAAGTTCCGCGGCGCCTACAACCGCATCAGCCAGATGACGGCGGACGAGCGCAAGCGTGGCATCGTCGCCTTTTCCTCCGGCAACCATGCGCAGGGCGTGGCAAGCTCCGCCCAGCTTTTCGGCATCAAGGCTGTCATCATCATGCCGTCCGATGCGCCGCAGTTGAAAATTGCCAATACACGGTCCTACGGAGCGGATGTCGTTCTCTATGACCGTTACAAGCAGAGCCGGGAGGAGATCGCGGCTGAGTATATCAACGGGCGTGGCATGATCCTGGTGCCACCCTATGACGATCCCGCGATCATGGCCGGGCAGGGCACGATCGGCATCGAGCTGATCGACGAGGCGGAGGAACGCGGCATTGTCTTCGACGACCTGTTCGTGCCGAGCGGTGGCGGCGGGCTGATCAGCGGCATTTCCGTTGCCGTCAAGGCACGTTCCCCGCACACCCGCATCTGGGGTGTCGAGCCCGATCATTTCGACGATCTGCGCCGGTCGCTGGCGGCCGGCAGGCAGGTTGCCAACGAGCCGGGCTACCGCTCGATCTGCGATGCGATCCTGACCCAGCAGCCGGGTGACCTGACCTTCCCGATCAACAAGCAGAACCTGGCGGGCGGCGTCGCGGTTTCCGATAAAGCGGTTGCTGCTGCCATGCGCGATGCGGCGACCTATCTCAAGGTGATTGTCGAGCCCGGCGGCTGCGTCGGCCTTGCCGGCGTGGCGGCACGGGCAGACGCGCTGCAAGGCAAGACGGTTGCCGTGGTCCTGTCAGGTGGCAATGTGGACCTGGATATCTATGGCGGGCTGATCGCCGCGGCCTAGGGGCAAAGGCCCGATTTGCAGGTCAATCGTGCGCGTCGAACCACGCACGCGACAGCATGTCTACTTCTCACGCCGTCCGTTCGGGTGACATATGTCCGCAGCGAAAGGACGCCGTCATGGATCCGTTCATTCTGTCGAGAATACAATTCGCTGCGAATATCTCGTTCCATATCCTGTTCCCGACGATCACCATCGCGCTCGGCTGGGTGCTTTTGTATTTCAAGCTGCGCTATCGCCGCTCCAGCGACGAGAGCTGGATGAAGGCCTACCATTTTTGGGTCAAGGTTTTCGCTCTTTCCTTCGCTTTCGGCGTCGTGTCGGGCGTGACCATGAGCTTCCAGTTCGGCACCAACTGGCCGGGCTATATGCAAACGGTCGGCAACATCGCCGGGCCGCTGCTGGCCTATGAAATTCTCACCGCGTTCTTTCTGGAAGCAGCCTTTCTCGGCATCATGCTGTTCGGATTCCGCCGCGTGTCCAACCGCATCCACACGCTGGCAACCCTGCTGGTTGCGTTCGGCACGACGGTGTCGGCGTTCTGGATCATTGCGCTGAATTCCTGGATGCAGACGCCCGATGGTTTCGAGATGCGCGGCGGCAAGGCCTTTGCCACCGATTGGGCCGCCATCATCTTCAACCCGTCCATGCCGTACCGGCTTGTGCACATGCTGCTGGCATCGGGGCTCACCGTATCCTTTCTGATCTCGGGCCTGTCCGCCCTGCGCTGGCTGCTGGGCGACCGCAGCGATGCCATGGGCAAAGCCCTGCGCACAGGCGTTTATCTCGCCGCGGTGCTCATCCCGGTGCAGATCGTCGCGGGCGATCAGCACGGGCTGAACACGCTGGCGCATCAGCCGCAGAAGATCGCGGCGATCGAAGCCAACTGGCAAACCCGCTCCCATGTGCCGCTGCTGCTGTTTGCCCTGCCCGACGATGCGAAACGCGAAAATCGTTTTGAGTTTGGCGTGCCGGATGGCGCCAGCCTGATCTTGCGGCACGACGCTGCGGGTGCCGTGCCCGGCCTCGACCAGTTTGCAGGTAATCACCCGCCGGTTCTGCCGCTGTTTTTCGCCTTCCGCATCATGGTCGGCACCGGCATCCTGATGCTGCTGGTATCGTGGACAGCCGCGTGGATGCTGTGGCGGCGCGGCACGCTCACGCGGCCGCTCGCGCTCGTGCTGGTGCCGATGGCGCTGTCCGGCTGGGTGGCAACGCTGGCCGGCTGGTACACGGCGGAGATCGGCCGCCAGCCCTGGCTGGTCAGCGGCGTACTCAAAGCGGTGGATGCGCTGGGGCCGGTGCCCGCCGCTACGGTCGCCGCGTCGCTTGCGGCCTATCTCAGTGTCTATGCCGTGCTGCTGCTGGCCTATATCGGCGTGATCCTGCGGCTCACGGTCAAGGCCGCCCGCGAGGGCGACCGGCAGCCGGAACCGGGCGTCGAAGACCAGCCCTTGGGCCAGCCGGTGCGGGGAAGCGGATGACCTTTGATCCCGCCATCCTTCTTCCCCTCGTTTTTGCCGGGCTGATGGGCCTGTCGATCCTGGTCTACGCCATCCTCGACGGGTTCGATCTCGGCGTCGGCATTCTTTTCGCCGCAACGGACGACGCGGAACGTGACACCATGGTTGCCGCCATCGGCCCGTTCTGGGATGCCAATGAAACCTGGCTGGTCCTCGCCATCGGCCTGCTGCTGGTGGCCTTTCCCGCGGCGCATGGCATCGTGCTGCCGGCGCTGTATGTCCCCGTCACCGTCATGCTGATCAGCCTGATCCTGCGCGGTGTCGCCTTCGATTTTCGCGCCAAGGTTGACCTGCATGTGAAGCCGCGCTGGAATTTCGTCTTCGCCGTTGGCTCGATCACCGCTTCCCTGGCGCAGGGCTACATGCTCGGCGTCTATGTGCTGGGGCTTGACCAGTCAGCGGCCTGCATCCTGTTCGGCCTGCTGCTCGGTCTTTGCCTCACCGCGTCCTATGCCGCCATCGGCGCCGCGTGGATCATCCACAAGACCGAGGGCGCCTTGCAGCACAAGGCTGTCCTCCTGATGCGCCGGTCGCTGGTTTTCGCCGCGCTCGGCATGGTTGCGGTTTCGCTGGCGACGCCCTTGGCCAGTCCGCGCATTTTCGCCAAATGGTTCGTGCTGCCGCAGATGATCCTGCTCGCGCCGCTGCCGCTGGTCACTGCCGCGCTCTTTGCTGCACTCTGGGCCGTGCTTGCCAGGCTGCCCGCCGCCAATGACCGCTATTCGGCGCTGCCATTCATGCTGATGGCGGGTATTTTCACCCTCGGCTTTGCCGGGCTCGCCTATTCCTTCTATCCCTATGTGGTGCCGGAGCGGCTGACGATTTTCGCCGCCGCCAGCGCGCCGGAAAGCCTCGGCATCATCCTCGTCGGCGTCATCGTCGTGCTGCCCGCCATTATCGGCTATTCCATCTTCGCCTACCGGGTGTTCGGCGGCAAGGCGCACGACCTGCGCTACGACTGACGCGAAAAGGTCAGCCGATCGCGCTCGCGCTGGCTTCCCGCCACGTAGAACTTGTCGAACCACGCGGTGCTTTCACCCGATATGGCCTTGGGTTTCTTCAGGGTGATCTGTTTCGGCAGCGCGGCGATTTCCACCTGCATGCGGTTGCGGAAGTTCAGGTGGTCGAACATGCGCAGTGCCTCGATGGCAAAGGCCGTCGCCACCCGCTGGTCCTCGATGATGACGAGATGATCGCCATTGCCTGTCTCGCCGGAGGGTGAGAAATTGCTCGATCCGGTGAACACCTTGGCCGTCGGCTTGTCGAAATCCACCACCGCGAACTTGTGGTGGATATTGATGCCGCTGCCGCCGGACCATTCGCTCTTGAACGGTTCCGGCGCGTTCTTGGCGAGATAGGCGAAATCGACAAGGCCGTTCTCGCCGCTCGGCTTCTGGATTTCCATCCCGCTCTTCTTGTCCACCACGCCATAGCTGAACAGCGGCTTTTTGATCAGACGGTCCAGCGCCTCGCGCACCGGGCCGGATTTGGTCTGGTTCATGAAGGCGAAGGAATAGAACACCGAGGATGTCGCCTGGTCGATGGCGCCGCCCACCGGCCGCAGCGACAGCTCCGATGTCTTGTGCGGCGAAAAACAGACATGCACCGCCGGGCGGCCCTCGCGTTTCACCGAATGCCAGACTTTCGAAAACGGGTCCTTGTGGAAATTGGCCATGTCGGTGAAGGCCAGCGTGAACATCTGCGCGAACAGCCCCGCCACCGCTTCGTCATCGAAGATGAACAGGTTGTTGGCCTGGATGTAGAAGCCGCGGAACGAAAAGTTCATCGAGCCGCCCAGCACCCGCACCGGTACGCCGTTGCGTTTGGCGATCAGCACCTTGTTGTGCTGCAGCCCGCGAAAATGCCCGCGTTTGACATGGTCCGCCCCGGCGCTGGCGGCAAGCCGCGCCGCCGCCTGGGTTTCCGCACTGTCCGGCGCGCCATGCCCGCTTTTCATGCCACCGCTCTTCTTGTCGGCCACGCCGGAATCATCGACGATCACCCGCAGGCGGCTGCCGAGCTTTTCCAGCTGTGCCAGAAAGTCCGGCTCATTCAGGTCGTAGGCCAGCGCGTCGACCTCGATGGTCGGGTCCTTCACCGCCCAGTCGAGGAAAGCGAACAGCAGCCGGTGCGCCTCGAAACCCAGCCAGTCGTAAATGCCCGTCTTGGCGATTTCGGCTTTCTCAGCCGCGAAGGCGAGGCCGTCATCGGCGTTGCTGGGGATGATGTCATTGGTCAGGTGCAGCCGCTTTTTCTTGTCCTCGAAAGCCTGCGACGAGGCGAAGTTGCGGGTGAAACCGATATCGAGAAAGCCGTCATAGGTGACGCTGTCATAGCGGATCGGCAGTTCGATCATGGTGCCGCGCACCAGCTTGCCGTCCTGCGGCATGTGCATCTTGGTGATGCGGTAGGTGTAGATGCCGTCCTGCGGCTCATAGGGAAAATGCACCCAGCGGAACATCTGCAGCGGCGCTTCGGTGGTTGGGAACTTGACCCCGCCGGTCACCGCCTTCTTGGCCGGTTCGCCATAGTCGAAGGCGATGCGGTTGCGCAGGTTCAAAAATGTGTCGCCCTTCGGCTCCTTGTACTCCACCGCGAAACCGACAAAATCATCCTCCGGCGTATCCACGTCGAAGCCCAGCAGGCACATATATTCGCCCCGCCAGAGCTTGACCCGGAAACCATCCGTCTCCTTGAAATTGAAGAATTCGTCCATCATCACATCCCCGGTGTGTGGCGCAGGGGCAAAATATAGCACAGACGATGCAATCTTGTGACGGTCCGGGCGGGCGGATTGCATTTCCCGCTTTGCGTTTTGCCTGTTCACTGCTAAATCGCGCGCATGAGCACTCCACTTGACCACATCCGTAATTTTTCCATCGTCGCCCATATCGACCATGGCAAATCCACCCTTGCCGACCGCCTGATCCAGCAGACAGGCGGGCTCGAGCTGCGCGACATGAAGGAACAGGTGCTCGACTCGATGGATATCGAGCGCGAGCGCGGCATCACCATCAAGGCGCAGACCGTCCGGCTGAACTACAAGGCCAACAACGGCGAGACCTACGTTCTCAACCTGATCGATACGCCCGGCCACGTCGACTTTGCCTATGAAGTGTCGCGGTCCCTGTCGGCCTGCGAAGGTTCGCTGCTCGTCGTCGACGCCTCGCAGGGCGTCGAGGCGCAGACCCTCGCCAATGTCTATCAGGCCATTGATAACAACCACGAGATCGTCGTGGTGCTGAATAAGGTCGATCTGCCGGCCGCCGAACCCGAGCGCATCCGCGAACAGGTCGAGGAAGTCATCGGCATCGATGCCAGCCAGGCCGTGCTGATTTCCGCCAAGACCGGCCTCGGCATTCCCGATGTTCTGGAAGCCATCGTCAACCAGCTGCCGCCGCCGCGCGAAGGCGACCGCACCAAGCCGCTGAAGGCCATGCTGGTCGACAGCTGGTACGACAGCTATCTCGGCGTTATCGTTCTCGTGCGCATTATCGACGGCGTTTTGAAAAAGGGCCAGACCATCCGCATGATGGGCACCGGCGCCAAATATCCGGTCGAGCGTACCGGCGTGTTCACGCCGAAGATGCTGGCCGTGGACGAGCTTGGACCGGGCGAATTCGGCTTCATCACCGCCTCGATCAAGGAAGTCGCCGACACCCGCGTCGGCGATACCATCACCGAGGACAAGCGCCCGACCGATTCCATCCTGCCCGGTTTCAAGCCGGCGCAGCCGGTGGTTTTCTGCGGCCTCTTCCCGGTCGATGCCGCCGATTTCGAGGATCTGCGCGCCGCCATGGGCCGCCTGCGCCTCAACGACGCCTCGTTCTCCTTCGAAATGGAAAGCTCCGCGGCGCTGGGTTTCGGTTTCCGCTGCGGCTTCCTCGGGCTTCTGCATCTTGAAATCATCCAGGAGCGGCTGGAGCGCGAGTTCAACCTCGATCTCATCGCCACCGCCCCGAGCGTCGTCTACAAGCTCAACATGACCGACGGCACGCAGAAGGAGTTGCACAACCCCGCTGACATGCCCGAGGTGATGAAGATCGCCACCATCGAGGAACCGTGGATCCGCGCGACGATCCTCACCCCCGATGATTATCTCGGCTCCATCCTGAAGCTCTGCCAGGACCGCCGCGGCATCCAGATCGATCTCAACTATGTCGGCAAGCGCGCCATGGTCACCTATGACCTGCCGCTCAACGAAGTTGTGTTCGATTTCTACGACCGGCTGAAGTCGATCAGCCAGGGTTATGCCTCCTTCGACTATCACCTCTCGGATTACCGCGAGGGCAATCTGGTCAAGATGTCGGTGCTGGTCAACGGCGAGCCGGTCGATGCGCTGTCGATGATGGTGCACCGCGCCGCCGCGGAAAAGCGCGGCCGCGACCTCTGCGAAAAGCTGAAGGACCTGATCCCCAAGCACATGTTCAAGATCCCGATCCAGGCGGCCATCGGCGGCACGGTGATCGCGCGTGAAACCATCTCGGCACTGCGCAAGGACGTGACGGCAAAATGCTATGGCGGCGACGTCTCGCGCAAGCGCAAGCTTCTGGAAAAGCAGAAGGAAGGCAAGAAGCGCATGCGGCAGTTCGGCAAGGTCGAAATCCCGCAGGAAGCCTTCATCCAGGCGCTGAAGATGAGCGATAACTGAGGCTTGATGCAAGCCGGTTTTCCCCGCGCCCTGGCGCGGATGCTCGCCCTTTTTGGCATTCTGGCCTGTGCGGCCGCCTGTACCACGGTGCGGCCGCCCGTGCCGTCGGCGCCCGTCCTGCAGGCGGACAGGCCGGAACCGCTGCCGCCGGAGATCAAGCCGCTGACGGTCGAACAGGCCGAACAGGTCGGGCGCTGACCGCCTGATTATGTGCGCGATTTGGCGGTGTTCAGCGCGACGGCAGCGCGGATGAGCGCCTTGAAGGCCTCCTCGTCGATGACATCGCCCTCGTGCAGATCGATGGCGCGCCGGGCATTGCCCTCAAGGCTGGAGTTGAACAGCTTTGCCGGGTCGGCGAGTGCCGCGCCCTTGAGAAAGGTCAGCTTCACCGCGCTCTTGTAGGTCTCGCCGGTGCAGATGATGCCGGCATGCTCCCAGACCGGCACCCCGCGCCACTTCACCTCTTCCACCACCTCGGGGTCGGCCTGCCGGATGAGCGCGCGCACATGCGCCAGCATCGCGCCGCGCCAGTCGCTGAGTTCTTTGATCCGCGCATCGATCAGCGCGGACGGGTTTTCGGTTCTGGTTGCTGCTGTTTTGTCCATCGTCTTGGCGTTTCCCTTTTATGTCGACATACCACCCATGCGCATATTGCACTGCACAATCCGGGCGTGTGGATTTATCTTTGGGGTAACATTACATCGACACGGGTTACACACCAATGAGCTTCATCTTCGATTTCACCGCGCGCGGACGCCGCCGCAAGGACCAGGATTTCCGCAACGCCATGGCGCTCCTCAACGCCATGAGCCCGGCCGACCGCGCCGATATCGGCATCAAGCAGGCGGATTTCACCCGCATCGCCCGGGAAATGTCCCGCCGCTGATTTTGTTTTGCGGCGGTCGCAGTTGCAATAAGCGTGGTTCTCGGTGCGTGGTTCGACAAGCTCACCATGAGGGAAGTGGGTGGACTGCAAAGCTAATCTTAGACGCTGCAGAATATAGCTCCCTGCAATCCTCACCCTCCCTCATGGTGAGCTTGTCGAACCACGCACCGCCAACACTGCAATGGACTCAGCCCCCGCCCGCATGGCGCTTGCTCGCCAGTGCCTCGACCATGATCGCCACGGTTTCCAGATCATCCGGCGAGAGCACCCCGATGGCCGCGCGGATGCGCTGCTGCGCAATCGGCTCGGCCTCGGTCTCGTCTCCGAACGACAGCAATCTGTCCGGCGTCGTCTGCAGCACTTTTGCAATACGCACGACTGTCGCCAGATCAGGCTCGCGCCTGTCCGCAATATAATTCCCGTATCGTCTTTCGCTTAAACCCGCTCTGCGCCCTGCTTCCGAATTGGAGATGCCAAGTTCGGCGGCGCGCTTTTTCAGATTTGATGCAAACTGTTCCATCGGAACAAAATGTTCTGGCAATTACCACGGGTCTAGGTACAATACGACAGAATATACTACCACGTTTTGTCATAAGTTATAATCATGTCCAATTGTTTTGAATGGGTCATTTTCATCGTCTGTCTTTCCCCGATCTGGGGTACGCTGCTCTTCCATGCATGGGAAGCATCGATCAAGCCGTGGCTGGTTCCGCAGGATGAGATCACTGACATGGCCGACGCGCTTGTCGCCAGGCATGGCGCGTTTGCCGGGTATCAGGCCTGGATCGAGGAGGACTATGCATGGCGGCGCGGCGTCATGGTGCGGCAGGGCGTCTGGCGCCGTGTGCGGCGGGAATTGCGGCGGCGGGGATGACTATTTTACCCCCCTCTGTCCTGCCGGACATCTCCCCCACAAGGGGGGAGATCAGCTGCCATCATTGTTTCAGCCAACCTTCAACATTGAAGAGAATGTAAAGCCGTTGATGCCAATGTGATCTCCCCCCTTGTGGGGGAGATGCCCGGCAGGGCAGAGGGGGGTGAGGACACGATGCAATCTCGGCACAGCAGCATCACACCCGGGTGAACTGCATCATCCAGTTGGTTTCCCAGGTTTCGCCGCCATCGCGGGAAAACGCCTGTTCCCAGCATGGGGTGTGCTGGCAGGGTTCCCAGAGAAACCGCACGCGCACCGGCCTGCCGTCATCGGTGTCGTCGCCGTAGAACAGGCCTTCGTCCTGGTCGAACCGGCCGATAACCGGCGCAAACAGGCGGTTGCTCCGGCTGTCCGCCCAGTGCAGCGACCATGAGCCGTCGCGCGGGTTGAACAGGCGCAGTGTGATCCCGGCAAAGCCCTTGGCCGGAATGTCCATCTCTTCCAGATTGGCCGTGTCCTGCAACAGCTTGCGCACGCGCGACGTGGCGGGAAATTCATCCCAGTCGTCGCAACCGGCAAAACGCCGTTTCAGCCGCAGATTGCGGATCGTCCAGTCGCCGATGAGAAAATCGAAATCCGCCGCGCTGCCGGTCGTCTGTTCCCTGCCGTCCATGATGCCCTCCCTCGCGCCTGTCTTCCGGGCGCGCGGTATAGCGCAGGGCTGCTGACAACCTTCTGTCAGGAGCAACCGTTGCCACGCCCGCTTTTGCGTCTGGCCGTTGAAAGAGGAGAATGACGGGCGGTCCTTGGAACGCGGGTCTTGGGGTATGCTGTATGCTATGCTTGCGATCCAAGGACCACCCGCCCCGGCGTTTTCAGGTTTTGCCCGATGTTTCACCACCGAGCCAAACCTCCCCGGCCGCACAGGTTTTCCTCCCTGCATGGCCGAAGCGCCGATCCTTTCCCGACTTTCGAAAGTTTCCGGAAGCATTCCCGCCGGAAAGGACGAGGAGAAGAATAAGCGCGGATGGGAGAACGTGGATAAGTTTCACCCCAATTACTTTTCACCCCCCTCTGTCCTGCCGGACATCTCCCCCACAAGGGGGGAGATCACATCGGCATCAACGCCTTTACGCTATTCTCAATGTTGAAGATTGGCTGAAACAGCTATGACAGCTGATCTCCCCCCTTGTGGGGGAGATGTCCGGCAGGACAGAGGGGGGTGAAAACCTATCCAAGAGCACCCCAACACAACAGCTTACATCCCGATGAGGAAATGCTAAGAAGCTCGGCATGACAACGAAACCGCGCATCACCATCCTTTACTGCACGCAATGCAGCTGGCTCCTCCGCTCCGCCTGGATGGCGCAGGAACTGCTGTCCACCTTTGGTGCTGATCTCGGCGAGGTCGCCCTGATCCCCGGTACCGGCGGCGTGTTCGAAATCCGCGTCGAGGGCGATCTGATCTGGGAGCGCAAGCGCGATGGCGGTTTCCCCGAAGCCAAGGTGCTCAAGCAGAAGGTGCGCGACATCGTCTGGCCCGAGCGCGATCTCGGCCATTCCGACGGGCACAAGACCGCTGTCACCGGCGAGGCGCTTAAGGACGGGGCAGACAATGGGGTCCCCGCCAGCAACGAGCGGAGCGAGGCGCTTAAGGGCGGGGCAGATAATTGAGTAAGCCCGAGATTACCACATCAAGGCTGGACGATGCGGCGCGGGCCGGCTGGCTCTATTACGTCGCCGGCAACACGCAGGATGAGATCGCGGCCAAGCTCGGTATTTCGCGCCAGTCGGCGCAGCGCATGGTGTCGCTGGCCGTGTCGGAAGGGCTGGTCAAGGTGCGCCTCGATCATCCCATCGCCCATTGTCTTGACCTTGCGGCGCAGCTGAAAAAGCGCTTCGGCCTCAAGATGGTGGAAGTGGTGCCGACCGATCCGGGCTCGACCTCGACCACGCTCGGCGTGGCCGATGCGGCGGCGGATGAAATGACCCGCTGGCTGAAATCCGAGGCGCCGATCGTCCTCGGCATCGGCACGGGACGCACGCTGAAAGCGGCCATCGAACGGCTGTCACCCATTGAGTGTCCCCAACATAAGGTTGTATCGCTGACCGGCAATATTTCGCCGGATGGTTCAGCCGCGTATTACAACGTCATTTTCAATATCGCCGACAAGATCAAGGCGCGCTCCTTCCCCATGCCGCTGCCTGTTATCGCCTCCTCGCCGGAGGAGCGTGAGCTGCTGCATGCGCAGGCGATGATCCGCCCGGTCCTGGAATTGTCGGCGCAGGCCAATGTCGCCTTTCTCGGCATCGGCGACCTTGAGGACGATGCGCCGCTCTTCGTCGACGGCTTCATTTCACGCGATGAACTCCTGGCTTTGCGCCGGGCCGGCGCGGTGTGCGAGATCGTCGGGCGGGCGTTCGACCGCAATGGCATGCCCATCGAGGGCCTCACCAATGACCGCGTGGCCAGTGCGCATATTCCCTCGCGCGAGACGGCGACGGTGATCGCCATCGCCATGGGCGCCAAGAAGCTGCCCGGTATTGTCGCCGCGATTAAGGGCAGTCTTATCAATGGCTTGATCACGGACGAACAGACCGCCGAAGCACTCCTCCGTCCCGTCTGATTTCCACCGTTTTGCTGGAAGCGAAGGTTTGATGCTGCAGCGCAGCATCGATTGCCTCTTGACTTGTTTCGGGATTGTGTGAGTATTTGCCCATAAGACAAGCAATTGCTCATAACATTCACGGGAGGAATGAGATGTTAACGAGAACGCTTCTGCTCGGCGCTGCGTCAGTTCTGGCCATGGCGAGTTTCGCCAATGCCGAAACGCTGACCATTGCCACGGTCAACAATGGCGACATGGTTCGCATGCAGAAATTGACCGACGACTTCACCAAGAAAAATCCCGACATCAAGCTGGAATGGGTCACGCTCGAAGAAAACGTGCTGCGCCAGCGTGTCACCACCGATATCGCCACCAAGGGCGGCCAGTACGACATCATGACCATCGGCACCTATGAAGTGCCGATCTGGGCCAAGCAGGGCTGGCTCCTGCCGCTCGACGGCCTTGCCAAGGATTACAGCAAGGACGATCTGCTGCCGGCGATCCGCGATGCGGTTTCGGTTGACGGCAAGCTCTATGCCTCGCCGTTCTACGGCGAAAGCGCCATGGTCATGTACCGCAAGGACCTGGCTGAAAAGGCCGGTGTAACCATTCCGGAAAAGCCGACCTGGGACCAGATCGCCGAAGCGGCGAAGAAGATGACCGACAAATCAACCGAGACCTACGGCATCTGCCTGCGCGGCAAGGCCGGCTGGGGTGAGAACATGGCGCTGCTGACGGCAACCGCCAATTCGTTCGGCGCGCGCTGGTTCGATGAAAAGTGGCATCCGCAGTTCGACCAGCCGGAATGGAAGCATGCGCTGAAGTTCTATGTCGATCTGATGAAGGAAGCCGGACCTCCCGGTGCATCCTCCAATGGCTTCAATGAAAACCTCGCGCTGTTCCAGACCGGCAAGTGCGGCATCTGGATCGATGCGACGGTTGCCGCGTCCTTCGTGACCAACCCGAAGGAATCCAAGGTTGCCGACAAGGTGGGCTATGCGCTCTTCCCGACCGGCGGCGTTGAAAACCACGGCAACTGGCTGTGGGCCTGGAACCTCGGCGTTCCCGCCGGCACCAAGAAGGCGGAAGCCGCGCAGAAGTTCATCTCCTGGGCGACCGACAAGGCCTATACGGAACTCGTTGCATCCAAGGAAGGCTGGGCCAACGTGCCTCCGGGCACGCGCACCTCGCTCTATGCCAATGCCGAGTACCAGAAGGCCGCGCCTTTCGCCAAGATCACGCTCGATGCGATGACCGCCGCGAACACCAGCAAGCCGACCATCAAGCCGGTGCCCTATACGGGCGGCCAGTTCGTCGCCATCCCTGAATTCCAGGGCATCGGCACCGCCGTGGGCCAACAGTTCTCCGCTGCGCTCGCCGGTTCGATGAGTGTCGACCAGGCCCTGCAGGGTGCCCAGGCGCTGACCACCCGCGAGATGACAAAGGGCGGCTACATCAAGTAGAATCCTCCTGGCTCCGGACGGCTTCCGACGCGAATGTCGGAGGCCGCCCGGGCCTCCTTTTGCATTATCGTTTTTGATAATTATCGTATCGGAACCTGACCATGGCTACGCTTCAGACACGTGCAACGGCCCGTATCATGATGTCGCCCGCCGTCATCCTGCTCTTCGTGTGGATGATCGTGCCGCTTGTCATGACGCTGTACTTCTCGTTCCTGCGCTACAACTTGCTGATGCCGGGGACAGAGGAATATATCGGCTTTCTTAACTACCAGTATTTTCTGACCGATCCCGCCTTCTTCACCGCGCTTGCCAATACGCTCATTCTGGTGGGCGGGACGCTGCTCATCACCGTCATCGGCGGCATTCTTCTGGCGCTGGTGCTGGATCAGCCGTTCTTCGGCCAGGGCATCGTGCGGCTCCTGGTTATCGCGCCGTTCTTCGTCATGCCGACGGTTTCGGCGCTGGTGTGGAAGAACATGCTGATGCATCCGGTCAACGGCCTGTTCGCCTGGATTGCCCGCCTGTTCGGCTTCCAGCCGATCGACTGGTTCGCGCAAGTACCGCTGTTTTCGATCATCCTCATTGTCGCCTGGCAATGGCTGCCCTTCGCCACGCTCATTCTTCTGACCGCCCTGCAGTCGCTGGACGGCGAGCAGAAGGAAGCCGCCGAAATGGACGGCGCCGGGGCGATCTCGCGCTTCATCTATCTGGTGCTGCCGCATCTGTCGCGGGCCATCACCGTGGTCATCCTGATCCAGACGATCTTCCTGCTCAGCGTCTTCGCCGAAATTCTGGTGACGACCAATGGCGGACCGGGCATCCAGACGACCAACATCACCTATCTCATCTACATGCAGGCATTGCTGCAGTTCGACGTGGGCGGCGCATCCGCCGGCGGTATCGTCGCGGTGGTCCTTGCCAATATCGTCGCCTTCTTCCTCATTCGCCTCATCGGCAAGAACCTGGAGAGGTAAGAGCCCTTTCTGACCATATTGACCTATTCTGACGGAGGCATGTTGTGACAAGATCAAGCAAAAACAAGAAGTTACGCACTCTTCGTGCGGGCGAGTGGTTTTGCGCCGGGATTGGCGCAACAGGCCCCGTCCCTTCGGGTTTCCGTCTGGCGGACACCCGCATTGTCAGGCGGCTTCGTCCGATGAACCACATCGGCCTCGCTACCTTCCGCGCGGATTGTCTCGCCAGACGAGAAACAGAATACGGCCAATATGGCCAGAAAGGGCTCTAATCATGGCCCGCGCAACCACGACACGCAGCAAAGTCATCTTCACCGTTATCGGCTGGACCATCGGTTTCCTGATTTTCTTTCCGATCCTGTGGACGTTCCTGACCAGCTTCAAATCGGAAGGAGCCGCCGTGGCAACGCCGCCGCAGTTCCTGTTCTTTGACTGGACGCTGGAAAACTACCGCGAGGTGCAGAGCCGCTCCGACTACTTCAAGCATTTCACCAATTCCGTGGTGATTTCGGTGGGCTCCACCCTGATCGGCCTGGCGCTGGCCATTCCCGCCGCCTGGGCCATGGCCTTCTCGCCGACCAAGCGCACCAAGGACATCCTGATGTGGATGCTCTCCACCAAGATGATGCCGGCGGTCGGCGTGCTGGTGCCGCTCTATCTGATCTTCCGTGACTGGGGCCTGCTCGACACGCGTCTCGGCCTTGTCGCCGTCCTGACCATGATCAACCTGCCGATCATCGTCTGGATGCTCTACACCTACTTCAAGGAAATCCCCGGCGAGATTCTCGAAGCGGCGCGCATGGATGGCGCATCGCTGATGAAGGAGATCGTCTATGTGCTGACGCCAATGGCCGTCCCCGGTATCGCCTCGACCATGCTGCTCAACATCATCCTGGCATGGAACGAGGCTTTCTGGACACTGAACCTGACCGCCGCCAACGCCGCGCCGCTCACCGCCTTTATCGCATCCTACTCAAGTCCCGAGGGCTTGTTCTGGGCCAAACTCTCCGCCGCATCCACCATGGCCATTGCCCCCATCCTGATCATGGGCTGGTTCTCGCAAAAGCAGCTGGTGCGCGGCCTGACCTTCGGCGCAGTGAAATAGGTTTCAGCCTTTGGCGCAGCCAAAAGAGATGGGAAGAATATTATGGGAAGCATTACACTCGAAAAAGTATCCAAGTCATTTGGAACCACCTCGGTCATTCCGCACATCGATCTTGAAATCAACGATGGCGAGTTCGTCGTGTTTGTCGGCCCGTCCGGCTGCGGCAAGTCCACGCTGCTGCGCATGATCGCCGGGCTCGAGGACCTGAGCGGCGGGCGCATCATCATCGACGGCAAGGACATGTCGAGCGAGGCGCCGGCCAAGCGCGGCCTGTCCATGGTCTTCCAGTCCTATGCGCTCTACCCGCATATGACCGTCTACGGCAACATCGCCTTTCCCCTGAAAATGGACGGGCAGGAAAAATCCGTGATCGACAAGAAGGTCAAGGACGCCGCGCATATCCTCAACCTCACCAACTATCTCGAACGCCGTCCGGGCCAGCTTTCCGGCGGCCAGCGCCAGCGCGTTGCCATCGGCCGGGCGATCGTGCGCCAGCCGAAGGCGTTCCTCTTCGACGAGCCGCTGTCCAATCTGGATGCGGCGCTGCGCGGCAACATGCGGCTGGAGATCAGCGACCTGCACCATCAGCTGAAGACGACAATGATCTACGTCACCCACGATCAGGTGGAGGCCATGACCATGGCTGACAAGATCGTGGTGCTGAATGCCGGGCGCATCGAGCAGGTGGGTTCGCCCATGGAACTCTACCGCAGCCCGAAGAATGTGTTTGTCGCCGGGTTCATCGGCTCTCCGCGCATGAACCTCATCGAAGGTGCGGAAGCCGCCAAGCACAATGCAACGACGCTTGGCGTCCGCCCGGAACATATCCGCATTTCCGCAACGGAAGGTGCTTGGACGGGCAAGGTTGGCGTGACCGAACATCTCGGTTCCGACACCTTTATCCACACTCAGGTCGATGGCATCGGTCAGGTGACCGTGCGCACCGACGGGGACTTTGACACGAGACATGGCCAGCCGATTTTCCTCACGCCGGATCCGGCTCGGCTACATCGATTTGGCGCGGACGGACAGGTGATTTGACATGAGCAGACTGGCAGGCAAGACAGCATTCATTACAGGATCGGCACGCGGCATCGGCCGGGCCTTTGCGGAGGCCTATCTCAGGGAAGGCGCCGCCCATGTGGTGATTGCCGATATCGATCTGGCGCGCGCGCAGCAGACCGCGACGGAACTGGGCAAGGGCGCGCATGCGGTCAAGCTGGATGTGACGGACCAGGCTTCCATCGATGCCGCCGTCAAGGAGACCGTCGACCTGTTCGGTGGCATCGATATCCTCGTCAACAATGCGGCGCTGTTCGATATGTCGCCGACTGTCGAGATTACCCGCGCCAGCTATGAAAAACTGTTCGCTGTGAATTTTTCCGGCACGCTGTTCACGTTGCAGGCCGTGGCCAAAGCCATGATCGCGCGCGGCAAGGGTGGCAAGATCATCAATATGGCCAGCCAGGCCGGCCGCCGGGGTGAGGCGCTGGTCGCCATCTATTGCGCCACCAAGGCCGCCGTCATCAGCCTGACCCAGTCCACCGGGCAGGATCTGATCAAGCACAGGATCAATGTCAATGCGATTGCACCGGGTGTTGTCGATGGCGAGCACTGGGCCGGGGTCGACGCGCTCTTTGCCAAATATGAAAACCGGCCGCTCGGCGAGAAGAAGCGTCTGGTCGGCGAGGCGGTCCCCTATGGCCGCATGGGCACAGCGGAAGATCTGACCGGTATGGCGGTTTTCCTCGCCAGCAGCGACAGCGATTATGTGGTGGCGCAGACATACAATGTCGATGGCGGCAACTGGATGAGCTGAGCGAAAGCCCGGCTCCTGCTGCGCCCTGAAAACGGGCGCAGACGCAGCTTCATTTGAAAAAAGGGGTTAGGCCCGATGACTGTTAAACTTTCCAAAAGCGCGCTGTCGCAGCTTCCAGCCAACGTCGCTGTTCCCGGCTACAGGCAGGCCGATCTGACGGCCGGCATCATCCATTTCGGTATCGGCAATTTCCATCGCGCCCATCAGGCCGTCTATCTCGACGATCTTTTCAACGCCGGCAGCGATCATGACTGGGCGATTGTCGGCGCCGGGGTTCTGGCATCGGACGAAACCATGCGGCAGAAACTGCGGGAACAGGACTGGCTGACCACGGTGGTCGAACAGGACAGCGGTCATCGCACCGCGCGCGTGACCGCATCGATGATCGACTACCTGAAACCGGGCGAGACGGAAAATACCATTGCGCGGCTTGCCGATCCGAAAATCCGCATCGTGTCGTTGACCATCACCGAAGGCGGTTATTTCATCGATCCGGCCTCCGGCGTGTTCAACCCGCAGCATCCGGCGATCGTGGCCGACGCCGCCGATATCGGCGATCCCAGGACGGTGTTCGGTCTCATCCTCGCCGGACTGATGCGCCGCCGCGCCGAGGGCACGGCGCCTTTCACGGTGATGTCCTGCGATAACATTCCCGGCAACGGGCACGTTACCAGCGATGCCGTCAGCGGTCTTGCGGCGCTTGTCGATGCGGATCTGGCCAAATGGGTGAAGGACAATGTCGCCTTCCCCAACAGCATGGTCGACCGCATCACCCCGGCAACCTCCGACCGCGAGCGCGGCATGCTTGCCAGCGATTTCGGCGTCGAGGACAATTGGCCGGTGTTCTGCGAACCGTTCAAGCAGTGGGTGCTTGAGGATCATTTCCCGACCGGCCGCCCGGCACTGGAAAAGGTCGGCGTCACCTTTGTGAGGGATGTTGCGCCGTATGAGCTGATGAAAATCCGCATCCTCAATGGCGGCCACGCGACCATTGCCTATCCCGCAGCACTGATGGACATTCACTTCGTGCACGAAGCCATGGAGGAACCGCTGATCCGCGGCTTCCTCGGCAAGCTCGAGCGGGAAGAGATCATTCCCGTTCTCCCGCCGGTGCCCGGCATCACCTTCGAGGAATATTACGACCTGATCGACCGGCGTTTCTCCAACCCGAAGATCGGCGATACGATCCAGCGCCTCTGCCAGGACGGGTCCAACCGCCAGCCCAAATTCATCCTGCCGACCACGGCGGACCGCTTGAAGGCGGGCAAGAGCATCACCGGTCTGTCGCTGGTTTCCGCGCTCTGGTGCCGGTTCTGCGAGGGAACAACCGATAGCGGTAAGCCGACGAATTATCTTGACGCCAACGCCGAACGGTTGAAGGTGGAAGCGGTGAAGGCCAGGAGCGATCCCAGGGCATTTCTGGCGATGAGCGATATTTTCGGCGATGTCGGTACGTCGCCCATCTTCGCCCAATCCTTCTCGCGAATTTTGAAAACCCTTTGGGACAAGGGTACGCGCGAGACCCTGACGCTTTATCTCGCAGACAAGCTCTGACGCCATGACCAAGCCCGCTCTTGTCATTTTCGATTGCGATGGTGTCCTCGTCGACAGCGAGCCGATCTCCATTGCTGTTCTGCTCGAGATGATTTCCCGGAGCGGCACGACGCTGTCCGAGGAAGAGGCCTACGAGATGTTTCTTGGCCGCAGCATGGCGACGATCAGCAAAATCCTGCATGAGGATTACGGCTTTGCCGCCAGCGCCGCCGACCTGGAGGATATGCGCGCCAATCTCTACGCACGCTTCCGTGCCGATCTGAAACCGATTCCCGGCATAGCCGAGACGCTCAATGCGCTCGATCTGCCGCGCTGCGTTGCCTCGTCGAGCCAGCCCGACCGGATTCGCCTGTCGCTCAAGCTGACAGGCCTGCTCGATCTGCTGGAGCCGAATATTTTCAGCGCGACCATGGTGAAGCACGGCAAGCCGGCGCCGGACCTGTTCCTGCATGCGGCGCAGGTCATGAACACGCCGCCGGAAGACTGCGTGGTCATTGAAGACAGTCCTGCGGGCATTGAAGCCGCCAAACGGGCGGGCATGCGCGTCTTCGCCTTCACCGGCGGCACCCATGCGCGCGGCGGCCGGCTGGAAGCAGCGCTTGCGTCTCTCGAGCCAGACCTTATATTCGGCGACATGCTGGAATTGCCCGGCCTGTTGTCATCACTACAGGCCCGAACAAACGTTCATTAGAGCGTTCCGGTTCACGACAAGCCGGAAGGTTCGAATGCCAGATTTTGTATGTGCTGTGGATGTGGGAACGGGAAGCGCCCGGGCGGGTATTCTTGATATCAAGGGGAATCTGTTGGGGCGGGTGGAACACCCGATCCTGATGAACCGCCCGCTGCCTGACCATGCCGAACATGATTCGGAAGACATCTGGAAGTCGGTCTGCATCGCGGTGCAGGGTGCGGTCGCGGCGTCCAAGGTCGATCCGTCCGATATCACCGGCATCAGTTTCGACGCCACCTGCTCGCTGGTTGTGCGCGACAGGGATGGCAAGCCGCTGACTGTCTCGACAGGTGGTGACAACCGCTGGGACACGATCGTCTGGCTGGATCACCGGGCGCTCGACGAATCGGATGAATGCACGGCAACGGGCCACGACGTCCTCAAATATCTCGGCGGGGTCATGTCGCCGGAAATGCAGACGCCAAAGCTAATGTGGCTCAAGCGGCATCTGCCCAACTCCTGGGACAAAGCCGGCTATTTTTTCGACCTTGCCGATTTCCTCAGCTGGAAGGCGTCGGGATCGCTGGCACGGTCGCAATGCACGATCACCTGCAAATGGACCTATCTGGCCCATAAGGAACCGGGCTGGCAGAGCGATTATCTCCAAGAGGTCGGCATCGGCGATATGGTCGAGCGCGGCAGCCTGCCGGAGCGGGCAAGCCCGGTGGGGACCGATGTAGGGCCATTGACGCCGGAGGCTGCCAAGGCGCTGGGCCTTACCACGCGCTGCCATGTGGGCGCGGGGCTGATCGACGCCTATGCCGGGGCACTCGGTGTGCTTGGCGGCTTCGCCGGCGATCTCTCGCAGATCGACCGGCACCTGGCTTTGATTGCCGGAACCTCAAGCTGCCTGATGGCGCTGTCGCAGGAGCCGATTTCGTTCAACGGCGTCTGGGGACCCTATTACGGCGCGGCTTTGCCGGATTGCTGGCTGAGCGAGGGCGGACAGTCGGTTTCCGGCGCGCTTCTCGATCACATCATCCGCTGGCACGGGGCTGCGGGCGAACCCAACGCCGCCCTGCACAGGAAGATCACCGACCGCGTCATGGAACTGCGGGAAAAGGAGGGGCTCGATCTGGCCGGCCGCCTGCATGTCCTGCCGGATTTTCATGGCAACCGCTCGCCGCTGGCTGACCCGCATGCGGTGGGCGTCATCAGCGGCCTGACGCTGGACGCCTCCTTTGACAGCCTGTGCCGCCTCTACTGGCGCACCTCCGTCGGCATTGCCCTTGGCGTGCGACATGTCCTCGATGCGCTGAACGAGCGCGGCTACGCCATCGACACCATGCATGTCACGGGCGGGCACACCAAGAACCCGCTGCTGATGGAACTCTATGCCGATGCGACGGGCTGTACCGTCATCACGTCGGCTGCCGAAGATGCCGTGCTTCTCGGCACGGCGATGGTCGCGGCAACGGCGGCCGGGCTTTACCCGGATCTGCCCGCCGCCTGCATGGCGATGAAACAGGGCGGGCGCCCGCGCCAGCCCGAACCGAAGGCGCGCCAGCGCTTTGACCGGGATTACCGCATTTTCCTCGAAATGCATGCCCAGCGCAAAGTGCTGGATTCCATGCACTAGGCCCCAGCTTCCGGTTCTAGTGCGCTTCGTCCCAGTTGTGTGCGGCGCGCGCATCCACCTGCAGCGGCACGGACAGGGAAATCGCCGGCATGGCGGCATTGACCATGATCTCGCGAATGATCGGAATGGTCGCGTCGACTTCGCCTTCGGCGGTTTCAAAGATCAGTTCGTCGTGCACCTGCAACAGCATGCGGGCCGAAAGCTTTGCCTCGTTGAGCGCCGGTTCCATGCGCACCATGGCGCGGCGGATGATGTCGGCGGCCGAACCCTGGATCGGCGCGTTGATCGAGGCACGCTCGTTGAAGGCGCGAACCTGCGGATTGGAGGAGCGGATTTCCGGATAATGCGCCCGGCGCCCGAAGATGGTTTCGACATAACCGTTCTGCCGGGCAAAGGCCTTGGTCGCCTCCATATAGTCCTTGATGCCAGGGAAGCGCTCGAAATAGGTGCGGATATATTGCCCGGCTTCTTCGCGCGGAATCGACAGCTGGTTGGCAAGGCCAAACGCGGAAATGCCATAGATGATGCCGAAGTTGATCGCCTTGGCGCGGCGGCGCACTTCCGAGGGCATGTCCTTGACCGGAACGCCGAACATTTCCGATGCGGTCATCGCATGAATGTCTATGCCATCGGCGAAGGCCTGGGTGAGCTGGGGAATCTCGGCGACATGCGCCAGGACCCGCAGCTCGATCTGGCTGTAGTCGGCGGAAATCAGCTTGTTGCCCGGCGCGGCGATGAAGGCCGTGCGGATCTTGCGGCCTTCAGCTGTGCGTACGGGAATGTTCTGCAGGTTCGGCTCCGACGAGGACAGCCGCCCCGTCGAGGTCGCGGCCATGGCATAGGACGTATGCACCCGCTTGGTATCGGGATGGATATAGCCGGGCAGGGCGTCCGTATAGGTGGATTTGAGCTTGGTCAGCTGGCGCCAGTCGACGATCTTGCGCGGCAGTTCATGCCCTTCCGCCGCAAGGTCTTCCAGCACCTGTGCCGATGTCGACCACTGGCCGGTCTTGGTCTTCGAACCGCCGGGAAGGCTCATCTTGCCGAACAGGATGTCGCCCAGCTGTTTGGGTGAGCCGATGTTGAGCTTTTCCCCGGCAAGCTGGTAAATCTCGTGCTCGATGGCGGCTGCCGCCTGCGCCAGATCGCCGGAAAGCCGCGACAGGATTTGCCGGTCGACGGAAATGCCGCGCTCTTCCATCCGCGCCAGCACGGCAACGAGCGGGCGCTCCAGCCGTTCATAGACCGAGACAAGCCCATCCTCGACCAGACGCGGCTTCAGCAGGCGCCACAGGCGCAGGGTGACATCCGCATCTTCGGCGGCATAGGCGGTGGCGCGGTCGATATCGACCATGTCGAATGTAACCGATGACTTACCGCTGCCGGCCACATCCTTGTAGGCGATGGGCGTGTGGCCCAGCCAGCGCTCGGACAGTGCGTCCATGCCATGGGTGCCTTCACCCGCATCGAGCACGTAGGAGATCAGCATCGTATCGTCGAAGGGGTGCGGATCGATGCCGTAGCGGTGCATGACCAGCCAGTCATACTTCATGTTGTGCGCGATCTTGAGCACCGAACGGTCCTCGAGCAGCGGCTTCAATACGCGCAAGGCATCGTCGAGCGGAATCTGTCCTTCGACGGTGCCGCCGCCGAGGAGATCGCCATTGCCCGACTTGTGGTTGAGCGGGACATAGGCGGCGTGCCCCGGCCGGATGGCGAGGGAGAAACCGACCAGCTCGGTCTGCATCGGATCGAGCGAAGTGGTTTCCGTGTCGAACGCCACCAGTCCGGCTTCCGTTGCCTCGTCTATCCAGAGTTGCAGCGTGGCAAGATCGCGGATGCAGGTATAGGCTGTTGTGTCGATCTTCGAAGCCAGCGCTTCGTCACCGCGCGCTTTGATCAGGTCGGCGGGCAGCATGACGCCGGTCTCCGATTTGTCCTGTGGCTTCTCGGTCGTTGAAGCGGGAGCAGTTCCGTCAGGGATTTCAACGTCCGGTCCGTGCGCCTCGGCGACAGTGTCCACCGCGACCTCAGATGGTTCGACGGCGGCGGCATCGATGCCCGTCGCTTCGGCGGCGCGCCGGGTGAGGGAGGTGAACTCCATGGCCTTGAGGAAGGCGACCAGCTTCGGTCCGTCCTGTGGCTCAAGTCCGAATTCATCAAGCCCGACATCGATGGGTGTATCGGTCTTCAATGTCACAAGCTGGCGTGAGATAAGCGCCTGTTCGCTGAACGCAATAATGTTTTCGCGGCGTTTCTGCTGCTTGATTTCACCGGCACGGGACAGCAGCGTATCGAGATCGCCGAACTCTTCCAGAAGCTGCGCAGCGGTCTTCGGCCCGATGCCGGGAATGCCGGGAACATTGTCGGTGGAATCGCCGGTCAATGCCTGCAGGTCGATCATCTTTTCCGGCGGCACGCCCCATTTCTCGACGACGTCGGGAATGCCGATCTGCTTGTCCTTCATGCTGTCATACATTGACACCAGCGGGGTGACGAGCTGCATCAGGTCCTTGTCCGAGGAGATGATGGTGACTTCCGCGCCGGCGGCTTCCGCCATCCGCGCATAGGTGGCGATAAGATCGTCCGCCTCGTAGCCTTCCTTTTCGATGCAGGGAAGGTTGAAGGCCTTGGTGGCCTGGCGGATCAGTCCGAACTGCGGAATGAGGTCCTCCGGCGGGGCCGAACGGTTTGCCTTGTATTCCGGATAGATTTCCTTGCGGAAGGTGTTCGACGAATAGTCGAAAATGACGGCGAAATGCGTCGGCGTCACCCGGACCGAAGTGTCCCTGGCTTCCCGCAGCAGCTTCCACAGCATGTTGCAGAAACCCGACACGGCGCCCACCGGCAAGCCATCCGATTTGCGGGTGAGGGGCGGCAGCGCATGATAGGCCCGGAAGATATAGCCGGAGCCGTCGACGAGAAAGAGATGATCACCTTTTTTCATGGTGCCTACGATTAAATGATCATCCCGCAAAAGGAAATGATCTGTCTTTCCCATGCACCGAAAGATCGCGGGATAGCCGACTCCTCCTGACAAAATCCGCGGGGCCGCCGCAGCTTATCGGGAGGGTTTGTCCTTCTGCGGATGGATGGTTTCGCCGCGCTCCAGCATGGCAACAAATTTTTCGATGCGCTGCAGGCGTGTCTCGGGTTTCTTGGCATCGTTTACACGGTAGATGATGGCGTAGCGGTTCGCGCTGCTCAATGTCCCGAACATCTGCTTCGCCTCGGCATTCGCGTCGAGGGCTGCCTGCAGGTCGTCGGGTATCGTGGCCTTGCCTTGCGAAAGATACGCCTTGTCCCAGCGTCCATCGGCCTTGGCGCGTTCGATTTCCGCAAGACCGGAGGGGGTGATGCGACCCTGTTCGATCAGCGCGAGGGCGCGCTTGCGATTGATGTCGGACCAGCGGCTTGCGGCCTTGCGCGGCGTGAAGCGGATGAGCCAGTGGTCTTCATCGAATGCGTCGATCTGGCCGTCGATCCAGCCGTGGCAGAGTGCGCCATCGATCGCATCCTGTTTGGACAGGCTTTTGATCCGCGCGGTCTTCTTGGAAAATTTGAGCCATGCGCCCGGCGATGCCGCATGATTGGCTGCCAGCCACGCCTCCCAGTCTGCGCCTGCCGGAAAGAACAGGACCGGCAATTCTGTCGTTGCTTTCGTCATGGAATTCGCCTCCGCTCACGACAGCTTTATGCCGGATCAGACGGGCCTTGAACATATCACTTATGCATCACGCGTTTGTTACAAAGATGTAATGTTCCGTGCCCTTGAATTGCCATGGTTTGAGGCCCAAATCCTAGCTGTCGACGATAGATCGATGTCCGGGATTTAAGGCTCGTCCCCCGCCTGCCCCGGACTTGCGGTGACCTCATCCCCCCTCTCCGGGTCGCCGCATCTGAGTGTAGTGATCTGGTCGCCTGTGGTCCCCCCGCCACGGCGGCCATTTCTTTTCCGGCTCCACTTTTTTCTGCCGTTTCCCCGAAAATGGGCTAAGAAGAACTCCCTTCACGAATCCCGGTCCAACAAATTCAGGAATTACCATGTCAGCGCTTGAACCTGTCTTGAACGCCCTTGATGCCAATCTGGATAAAAGTCTGGAGCGGCTGTTCGAACTGTTGAAGATCAAGTCCATCTCCACCGATCCGGCATTCAAGGCCGAATGCCGCAAGGCTGCCGAATGGCTGGTCGCCGATCTGAAGACCATCGGTTTCGACGCCAGCGTGCGCGACACGCCGGGGCATCCGATGGTTGTGGCGCATCATGAAGGGCCAAGCGCCGATGCACCTCATGTGCTTTTCTACGGTCACTATGACGTGCAGCCGGTTGATCCGCTTGAACTGTGGGAAAACGATCCCTTTGCCCCTGCCATCAAGGATATGGGCGATGGCCGCAAGATTTTGATCGGCCGCGGCACGGCCGATGACAAGGGCCAGCTGATGACCTTCGTCGAAGCCTGCCGCGCCTACAAGGACGTGCATGGCAAGCTGCCGGTCAAGATTTCCATCCTGTTTGAGGGAGAGGAAGAGTCGGGATCGCCGTCGCTGAAGCCTTTCCTCAATGCCTGCAAGGACGAGCTCAAGGCCGACTTCGCCCTCGTGTGCGATACCGGAATGTGGGACAGGCAGACCCCGGCGATTTCCGTCGGCCTGCGCGGGCTGGTCGGTGAGGAAATCGTCATCAAGGCCGCCGATCGCGACTTGCACTCCGGTTCCTTTGGCGGCGCGGCGGCAAACCCGATTCACATTCTCACGAAGATTCTCGCCGACCTGCACGACGAAACCGGTGCCGTGACCATTCCCGGCTTCTACGACGGTGTCGAGGAAACCCCAACGCAGATCCTGCAGACCTGGAACGGACTCGGCTGCACGCCGGAAAACTTCCTCGGCCCCATCGGACTTTCCATTCCCTCGGGTGAAAAAGGCCGTTCCATCCTGGAACTGGTCTGGGCGCGCCCGACCGCCGAGATCAACGGCGTGATCGGCGGCTATACCGGCCAGGGCTTCAAGACCGTCATCGCCGCGCAGGCATCGGCGAAAGTGTCGTTCCGCCTCGTGCACAAGCAGAACCCCGCCAAGATCCGCGAAGCCTTCCGCGCCTTTGTGCGCGCGCGCGTCCCTGCCGACTGCTCGGTGGAGTTCCATGAGCATGGCGGCTCGCCTGCGATCCAGCTGTCCTATGACTCGCCGCTGCTGGCCAAGGCCAAGACGGCCCTGAGCGATGAATGGCCGAAGCCCGCCGTGCTGATCGCCATGGGCGGATCGATCCCGATTGTCGGTGACTTCCAGAACATGCTGGGCATGGAATCGCTGCTCGTCGGCTTCGGGCTTGAGGACGACCGCATCCATTCCCCCAACGAAAAATACGAGCTGAATTCCTTCCACAAGGGCCAGCGTTCCTGGGCACGCATTCTTGACGTGCTGACGAAATAAACCGGAGAGATTTGATGACCATCCGCTTTCACCGCAATGATCTGCCCGACCTTGCAAACTATCAGGTCAATGCCGTTGCCATTGATACGGAGACGTTGGGGCTGAACCCCCATCGCGACCGGCTGTGTGTTGTGCAGATTTCACCCGGTGACGGCTCGGCTGATGTCATCCAGATCGACAAGGGGCAGACATCTGCCCCCAATCTGGTGAAACTTCTTGGTGATGCCGCCATCACCAAGATTTTCCATTTCGGCCGGTTTGATCTTGCCGTGCTCTATCACGCCTTCGGTGTGATGCCGCAGCCGGTCTTCTGCACCAAGATCGCCTCGCGCCTGACCCGCACCTACACGGACCGGCATGGCCTGAAGGAGATTTGCAGCGAATTGCTGGATATCAACCTGTCCAAGCAGCAGCAGTCGTCGGATTGGGCGGCGCCGGAACTGTCGCAGGCTCAGCTGGAATATGCGGCATCCGACGTTCTCTACCTGCACCGGCTGAGCGCCATCCTGATCGAGCGCCTGAAGCGTGACGGACGGGCGGAAGAGGCGGCTGCCTGCTTCCAGTTCCTGCCGACGCGGTCCAAGCTCGACCTGATGGGCTGGGACGAACAGGATATTTTCGCCCACAGTTAAACGGAAAACGGCTCCTGCTATTCTGCAGAAGCAAGCGCGCCCCTGCCTTGCGGTGTGGGCGCGCGATCGATATGCGCCCATTGCGGCCGTTTGAACAGGAACCGGCCATAGCCGGTCCATTGCACCAGCCCATAAAGGATCACCGGCCCCAGGACGCCGCAGACGACGGTCAGGAGCGAAATCGTGCCGATATCCGTGATGACGCCGGATTTGAGCAGGACGGTTCGCGCCACCGCCATAGGCAGGAAGAAGGCCAGGTAGACAACGATGGAATGGGCGCCGAGCCAGCGCAAAGCATGCACAAGCCATTGTGCAAGGGGTGCCGAGCCCAGTCGCGCCAGCAGCGCCGAGACCGAAACAATGGCCAATGCCCCGGCAAAACCGGCAAGCAGCGAGATGATGGGCACATTGCTCCAGCCGCCGAGCCCGCCGGATGTATAGGCCTCCAGCGGTATCCAGGCGGCAAAGGGTTGCGATGCCGGGTGAAATACCAGCCAGCCATTGGCGAGCGCCCAAACGCCGAGGATGGCAAGGGCGGTGAGCGGCCGCTGCCGCAGCCATTGCGCCAGGTCGAAAATGACGGGTGCAAAGGCATAGCCGGCAAAGAAGAAGACATAGCGGCTGCAGAATTCGTCGAGGACCAGCCATCCCGTATGGATGGGGACGGTTTCAAGCGCGGCGGCAATGGCGAGGATGATCCAGACATTGACGGATCTGACGAGGCGCGTGACGACAAAGAACACCGGCAGCAGATAGATGAACCACAGGGTGCCGAAGGGCTGGACGAGGGCAAGGAGATAGGCGCTGACAGCGCCGCCGGGACCGCTCTCGGCGATAATGCCGGGCGCCTTGAACAGGAACTGGATCGTCAGCCACAGCAGGTAGAAATAGGCGAAATGGATGATCTTGCGGTCGGCGTAGCGCAGCCACGGCCGATCGATCACCAGTCCGAGAAACAGACCCGAGATCAGGAAGAAGTCCGGCATGCGGAACGGCTGGGCAAACGACACGACCGGATGCATCCAGCCGCGGGCGCCGGCATCCTCTTCGACGCCAAGCACCGAGTGCATCATGACGACAAAGATGATGCAGATACCCTTGGCGATGTCGACCCAATCGACACGTGTTTTTTCGCCCGTGCTCATCGTTGCTTTGTTCCCCCGCGTTTTACTCTCTTTGATACGCGATATTTCAAAACGGGAAGTAAAATTCAGGTGATGCGCGCAGAAATGACTGTCGGATCACGTTTCCGACGGGCCGATTGTCCCGGAAATACCCGGTTGCTGCATCCGGATACAAAAATGCCGGGCAGAAGCCCGGCGAATTGTGAACGCAAATGCGTCCAGAGGGGAACACGCAACGAGCGAAAAATGGGAGGAGAACCGCTCGTTACGCACCACCAAAATATGCCTGCCGCGTTTAATTTTCAAGGGCGCAAGAATAATAATCTTTTCGCGCGCCAAGATTTGACAGAAAACGACAGCGGCGCTGCGGCGGCCTGAACGCGGTTTCAGTTGACGGCGGCAGCCGCCGGGGCGGTCGCGCCGGTCGCGTCGAGAGGCTCCTTGCACGTCCCGTGACCGCGCAGCTGGCAGCCGCCGAGCCGATACTGTGCCTCGGATTCGGGCGAGGGATTCAGTCTGGCAATGGCACCGCCACCGCAACCGCTGAGGATGATCGCAGCGCAGGCAAGGACCACAAATCGCATTTTCCACTCCATTCCTAATGAGCGGGAAGCTAACTGTCCGGCGCGGATTTCTCAAGCGTGAACCGAACCGTTCGCCTTCACGCATGCTCAGTTTGATGCCATCGGCCAAATTTAACCGCACCTTAAATCGCCGCATTTACCCTGCAACGCGTCGCGAAGGATTTTGCGGCACCGATTGGGGCGGGTATTTCAGTCAATGGCACCACGTGACAAGGGCAGGCAGCGCATCGAGCCGGGGTTCAGTTCGGACCGCCGTTCCGATGACGATGACATGCGCGCCGACCCGGAGGACAGACCCGTGCGAAGCCAGAAGCGCCGGACTTCATCGCGCAAACCCGCCAAGTCGAGGCGCGGCCGCTCCAGCCGCCAGCAGGGTGGCGGTTTCCTGGGTCTCATCCGCCGCACCATCTACTGGTCGTTTGTCCTGTGCATCTGGGGCGGCATCGCCGTCGCGGGCACGGTGATCTATTTCGCCGCCAAGATGCCGCAGACCACCACCTGGACGATCCCCGACCGCCCGCCCAACGTCAAGATTGTTTCGGTCGAAGGCGACCTCATCGCCAATCGCGGCGCCACCGGCGGCGAGGCGATCGGCCTGCACCAGATGTCGCCCTACCTGCCGCAGGCAGTGGTGGCGATCGAAGACCGCCGCTTCTATTCGCATTTTGGTGTCGATCCCGTCGGCTTCGTCCGCGCCATGGCGACCAATGTGATCTCGGGCCGCCTGGTGCAGGGCGGTTCGACCATCACGCAGCAGCTGGCGAAGAACCTGTTCCTGACGCCGGACCGCACGTTGGAGCGCAAGGTCCAGGAAGTCCTGCTCGCCCTCTGGCTGGAGCACAAATACTCCAAGGACCAGATTCTGGAGATGTATCTGAACCGGGTTTATCTCGGTTCGGGTTCCTATGGCGTGGCCGCAGCCTCGCGGCGCTACTTCAACAAATCGGCGCACGACGTCAATCTGTCGGAAGCGGCTGTCATTGCCGGCCTGCTCAAGGCGCCTTCGCGTCTGTCGCCGGCGCGCGATCCGAAAGCCGCCGTCGAGCGTTCCCAGCTGGTGCTGGCGGCCATGCGCGACCAGGGCATGATCGGTGACAAGGAACTGACCGTTGCCATGAAGCAGCCGGCGACCCGCGCTGCGGCCTATTGGAGCGGCTCCGAGCATTATGTCGCCGACCGGGTGATGGAGGAATTGCCCGAGCTTATCGGCGATGTCCGTGCGGACGTGGTTGTCGACACCACCGTTGATCTCGGCCTGCAGAAGCTGGGCGAAGCCTCGATCCGCGATCTGATCCAGAAGAACGGCGACCGGCTCAATGTTTCGCAGGGCGCGCTGGTCTCCATCGATGGCACCGGTGCGGTGCGGGCGCTGGTTGGTGGCTATGACTATGCCAACAGCCAGTTCGACCGCGCCAGCGAAGCCAAGCGCCAGCCCGGCTCCACCTTCAAGCCTTTCGTGTATCTCTCCGCATTGGAGCAGGGGCGCACGCCGGAATCGGTGCGCAACGATGCGCCCATCCGGATCGGCAACTGGACGCCCGGCAACTACAACGGCAAATATTTCGGCAAGGTGACGCTGGCGGAGGCGCTGGCCCGGTCGCTCAATTCGGTATCCGCCCAATTGGTCATGGAAGTCGGCCCCAGCACCGTTGTCGATACGGCGCATCGCCTGGGGATCGTTTCGAACCTCAACGCCAATGCCTCGCTGGCGCTTGGGACCTCGGAAGTCACGCTGCTCGAACTCACCGATTCCTTCGTGCCCTTTGCCAATGACGGCTACAAGGCGCCCGTCCATCTGGTCCGCCGCGTCACCACGCATGAGGGCAAGGTGCTGTATGAATTCAAGAATCCCAAGCAGGAGCGGGTGATCAGCGAGCGCAATGTCAGCATGATGAATGCAATGCTGCGCCAGACCGTCGAAAGCGGCACGGCGACGAAAGCCAAATTCGGCTGGCCCGCTGCGGGTAAGACCGGCACCAGCCAGAATTTCCGCGATGCCTGGTTCATCGGCTACACCTCGAACCTGACCACGGGCGTGTGGTTCGGCAATGATGACGGCAAGCCGACCAAGAAGGTCACCGGCGGCGCACTGCCCGCGCTGGCTTGGAAAGAGTTCATGGTCGCCGCGCACAAGGGCGTGCCCGTGGCCGAGCTTCCCGGCAATTACCGCGTCAATGAAACCGTCATCGACGGCAACGATGCCTTGCCCGGTGCGGATGTTCCGGCGGCCGAAGGTGTGCCGTCAGCCCAGCTCAATCCGGGCGGGCCGGTTCCGCCGGTGGGGCTGGACGATCAAACCGGATCGACCCATCCGACGCCGCCGGTCGGCGTTGGCGGCAATGGCCAGAAGCCGCGCAAGACCACGCTCTTCGACCTGATCATGGGCAACTGACCGGCAAGCCGTCCGGTCCGTGCTTCCCTTCGCTCCCATACAGCTTCTGCCCCCCCCCCTGACGCAGCGATTCCAAATGTCGCTTGACAAGTCGCGACTCTTGTCCTCGTATTATGAAAATCCATTATTAGATATTCTATTCCATAGTAATGGATTAAAACATAATATTCGCTTGACGGATAGGGGAACGAAAAATGTCTAAAGTATTTTACGCGACGGTCGCTGTGGCCGCGCTGCTCGCATTGCCGTTCAATCAGGCTTTCGCGCAGGACAACAAGAGCAAGCTCGATGAGGTGCTGGCCCGCGGCCATCTGGTTGTCGGCACCGGCAGCACCAATGCGCCATGGCACTTCAAGGGTGCTGACGACACGCTACAGGGCTTCGATATCGACATGGGTCATATCATCGCCAAGGCGCTGTTCAGCGATCCCAGCAAGGTCGAGTTCGTCAACCAGTCTTCCGATGCCCGCATTCCCAACATCACCACGAACAAGGTGGATATCACCTGCCAGTTCATGACGGTCACCGGGGAGAGAGCACAGCAGATCGCCTTCACCATACCGTACTACCGGGAAGGTGTCGGGCTGATGCTGAAGGCCGACAGCAAATATGCCGACTATGCCGCGCTCAAGGCCGCGGGTTCTGCGGTGACAATCTCGGTGCTGCAGAATGTCTATGCCGAATCGATGGTGCATGCGGCCCTGCCTGGGGCCAAGGTCGACCAGTATGAATCGGTCGATCTGATCTATCAGGCGCTGGAATCCGGCCGTGCCGATGCGGTCGCCACGGATCAGTCGTCGCTTGCCTGGTACATGACCCAGAACAAGGATCGCTACAAGGATGCCGGCTACGGCTGGAATCCGCAGACCTATGCCTGCGGTGTCAAGCGCGGCGATCAGGATTGGCTGAACTTCGTCAACACGGCGCTGCATGAGGCGATGACCGGTGTCGAGTTCGATACCTATGCGAAATCGTTCAAGACCTGGTTCGGCAAGGACCTGACGCCGCCGCAGATCGGCTTCCCCGTCGAATACAAGTAGTCAACCGGCGGCTCCAGGGTCGTCTGGAGCCGTTTCTCCTTGTCTTGCGATAACGGGGACGTTGTTCATGGGCTATACGCTGAATTTTGCTGCCGTCTGGCGCAGCTTCGATGACCTGCTGTTGGGGCTGGCGCTTAGCCTTGCCCTGGCCTTCGGCTCCATCCTCATCGGCGCCGTCATCGGGCTGTGCACGGCTTTTGGTCTGATATCCAAAAACGGCCTGATAAAGCGTCCGGCCGGGGTCTACGTCTCCATCATCCGCAACACGCCGATCCTTGTGCTCGTGCTGTTCACCTATTTCGCGCTGCCCCAGTGGGGTTTGCGCCTGGGCAAGATCGAAAGCTTCGTCTTCACGCTCTCCCTCTATTCCGGCGCTTATCTGGCGGAGGTGTTTCGCGCCGGACTGCTGTCGATCCCCGCCGGCCTGCGCGAGGCCGGGCTCGCCATCGGCCTGACGGAAATGCAGATACGCACGTCGATCATCGCGCCGCTGATGTTTCGCAATATCCTGCCGTCGCTCGGCAGCACGATCATCTCGCTGTTCAAGGACACCTCGCTGGCCGCGGCCATCGCCGTGCCGGAACTGACCTTTGAAACGCGCAAGATCAATGTGGAAACCTTTCGCGTCATCGAGACATGGATGGTGGCAAGCTGCCTCTACGTCTTTACCTGTTCGATCCTGGCTGCGCTGATGCGCATCGTCGAACGCCGTCTGGCCTTGCCGAGGTGATGTGATGGATATTGTTCATTTCGCGGATGTTCTCTGGCTGGCGCGCTGGCCGATCCTCAAGGGTATCGGCGTCACCCTGTCGATTTCGCTGCTGGCGATCTGCTGCGGCACGCTGCTGGGGGTTGGTGTTGGTCTGGCGCTGACCTATGCCAGGGCACCGCTGCGCTGGATCGTGCGCGGCTATACCGATTTCATCCGCGGCACACCGGTTCTCGTGCTGGTTCTCGCCAGCTATTACGTGCTCGGCACCATCGGCCTCGACCTCGGGCCGTTCCAGGCGGGCATTCTGGCGCTCGCCGTGTTCTGCAGTTCGCATGTGGGGGAAATCGTCCGGGGGGCGCTGCAATCCATACCTAAGGGACAGACGGAAGCTGCCAAGGCCATCGGCCTGACCTTTCCGCAGACCTTCGCCTATGTGCTCGGTCCGCAGGCGCTGCGCCAGGTGCTGCCGGCCTGGGTCAACACCTCAGCCGAAATGGTCAAGGCATCGACCCTTTTGTCCATCATCGGTGTGGCCGAGCTGCTGCTGCGCACGCAGGAACTGATTTCCAGAACCTTCATGAGCCTCGAATTCTATTTCTTCGCCGGCTTCCTGTATTTCGTCATCAACTATGCCATCGAACGTTTCGGCCGCTACGTCGAACGCAAGATGGCGGTTCCGTCCTAAGGGGATTCCGGGATGCCAGACAATCTTCTTGAAATCCGCAACCTGCACAAGAGCTATGGCGAGGTGGAAGTCCTCAAAGGCGTCGACTGCAGCATGAAGCAGGGCGATGTCGTCAGCATCATCGGGTCGAGCGGCTCCGGCAAGACCACCATGCTGCGCTGCATCAACATGCTGGAAGAATTCCAGGGCGGGTCGATCAGCATAGACGGTCAGGAGATCGGCTATGAGATGGTCGGCGGCCAGCGCCGGCGCAAGAAGGAGAAGGAAATCGCCCGCCAGCGCGCCCTGACCGGCATGGCTTTCCAGCAGTTCAACCTGTTCCCGCATATGAGTGCCGTTCACAATGTCATGCTGGGCCTGGTCAAGGTGAAGAAGCTGGACCGGGACGAGGCGCGCACCATTGCGCTGAAATGGCTGGATCGGGTCGGCCTGCTCGCCCGCGCCGATCATTTTCCCGGGCAATTGTCCGGCGGCCAGCAGCAGCGTGTTGCCATCGCCCGCGCCATTGCCATGAATCCCCGGCTGATGCTGTTCGACGAGGTCACCTCGGCACTCGATCCGGAACTGGTGAACGAGGTGCTGCAGGTGATCAAGACACTGGCGCAGGACGGCATGAGCATGCTGCTTGTCACCCACGAGATGCGCTTTGCCTACGAGGTCTCCAACCGGGTGATTTTCATGAATCAGGGGCTTATCGGTGAGGAAGGCAACCCGCGCGACATGTTCCACAAACCGCAGAGCGAGCGCCTGGCCGAGTTTCTGAAGACGTCGAGTTTTTCCTGAATTTCGCGATGTTTGTTCGCAGGCACACGTCAAAATACCGGCGTGCACAGTTCCCTTTGGGCGGCGCTTGCTCTATGGCTCATGCAAACGGAGTTTTCCCATGAGCAGCGATGAAGCACGCAAAGTCCTCGTCTTGACTGGCGCAAGCCGTGGCATCGGCCACGCCACGGTCAAGCGGTTTTCCCGCGCCGGCTGGCGCGTCATCACCTGCTCGCGGCAGGATTTTTCCGATGATTGTCCCTGGCCTGCCGGTCCCGACGATCATATCAAGGTGGATCTCGCCGATCCCGCCGATGTGGATCATGCGGTCCTCGAAATTCGCCAGAGACTGGAGATCGAAGGCGGCAAGCTGCATGCCCTGATCAACAATGCCGGTATCTCGCCCAAGAATCCGGGTGGTGACCGGCTGGATTCGATCGAGACACCCATGCACACATGGTCCACGGTGTTTCAGGTGAATTTCTTCGCACCCATCATGCTGGCGCGCGGCCTGTTCAAGGAGCTGGAAGCGGGCAAGGGTTCGATTGTCAACGTCACCTCCATCGCCGGAAGCCGCGTGCATCCCTTTGCCGGAACGGCCTATGCGACATCGAAGGCTGCGCTGGCATCCCTGACACGGGAAATGGCCTCGGATTTCGGCCCGCACGGCATTCGCGTCAACGCGATCGCACCGGGCGAGATCGATACGGCGATCCTGTCGCCGGGCACCGACAAGCTGGTGGAACAGCTGCCGCTGCGCCGTCTCGGCAAGACCGCTGAGGTTGCCGAGACGATCTATTTCCTGTGTTCCGAGGCATCGTCCTATGTGACCGGCTCGGAAATCCACATCAATGGCGGCCAGCACGTCTGATGCTTGAAGGGGGAATGGCTGTGAACACCCCCCTCTATCCTGCCGGACATCTCCCCCACAAGGGGGGAGATCACATCGACATTTTTACGTGCTTTGCGATGTCTCGGAACTGGTCGAAATCGTAATGCAGGCTGATCTCCCCCCTTGTGGGGGAGATGGGCGGCAGCCCAGAGGGGGGTAAAAACTCTCCCTCAAACGTAGCGGTTGACCACGTTCTCCAGATATTCCTGGCGGCCGGAGCGCGGCTGCGGCTGGATCTTCTTGTCCTCGACATGCTTGGCAATGTCTTCGAGCGACAGCTTGCCCGACAGCATGGCCTGTGCGTCAGGCTTGGCCCAGCCCGCATAGCGCTCCTCGACAAAACCGGTGAGGGCCTTGTCCTCGACCATCTTCGCCGCTGCCTTGAGGCCGCGGGCGCAGGTATCCATGCCGCCGATATGGGCGATCAGCAGGTCCTGCGGATCGAGCGACTGGCGGCGCAGTTTGGAGTCGAAATTGGTGCCGCCCGTGGTGAAGCCGCCGGCTTTGAGGATTTCATAATAGGCCAGCGCCACCTCGGGCACGTTGTTGGGGAACTGATCCGTATCCCAGCCGGACTGGTAATCATTGCGGTTCATGTCGATGGAACCGAAAATCCCGAGTGCCGCAGCGGTTGCCAGCTCATGTTCGAAGGAGTGGCCGGCAAGGATGGCGTGGCCCTGTTCGAGATTGACCTTGACCTCGTTTTCCAGGCCAAAGCGCTTGAGGAAGCCATAGACTGTCGCCGCATCGTAGTCATACTGGTGCTTGGTCGGCTCCTGCGGCTTCGGCTCGATAAGGATCGCGCCCTTGAAGCCGATCTTGTGCTTGTAGTCGACGACGAGGCTGAGGAACCGGCCCATCTGGTCGAGCTCGCGCTTCATGTCGGTGTTGAGCAGGGTCTCGTAGCCTTCGCGGCCGCCCCAGAGCACGTAGTTCTCGCCCTTCAGCTTCTGCGTGACGTCGATACAGGTTTTCACCGTTGCTGCCGCATAGGCGAAGACATCGGGATCGGGATTGGTGGCGGCACCGGCCATGTAGCGCCGGTTGGAGAACAGATTGGCGGTGCCCCAGAGCAGCTTGGTGCCGGTCTTCTCCATCTTGCCCGCGAAATAGTCTGCAATCTCGTAAAGGCGCTTGTTGCTTTCGGCGAGTGTCTCGCCTTCCGGGCGAACGTCCGCATCGTGGAAGCAGAAATACGGTGCGCCCAACAGCGAGAACATCTCGAAAGCCACGTCGGCTTTCAGCTTCGCGCCTTGCATCGTGTCATTGAACCACGGACGTTCGAAGGTCTGGCCGCCGAAGGGATCGCCGCCCGGCCAGGTGAAGGAATGCCAGTAGGCGACCGCAAAGCGCAGATGGTCTTCCATGCGCTTGCCATTGATCAGCTCTTCGGGATTGTAAAAACGATAGGCAAGCGGATTGGTGCTGTCCGGCCCCTCATATCTGACTGGTTTGATGTCACCAAAAAATCCGCTGCTCATGATTGAACTCCCTTTAATGCTGGATAGAGGTTGTGGTAGCGCCGGTAGGCGATGTCGAAATCGGCGGTGAGGCCCTTGTCGGGCTCGATGGTCTTTTCCGTTGCGGGCTGCGTGCAGATGGCACGCGGATCGGCCTTTTCCGCTGCGATGAGGCCAAGCCTTGCGGCACCGAAGGCTGCGCCGAAATCCCCGTCGGCAGGCACGTCGACGGGAATGTCGAGCGCTGTGGCAATGGTTTTCAGCCAGTAAACGGACCGCGAGCCGCCGCCGACCGCGGTCACCCGGTCAAGCCTGGTGCCGGCACTGGCAAGCGCATGCAGGCAATCGCGGAAGGCAAAGGCGACGCCCTCAAGGACAGCCTGTGTCAGGCTCGCACGGTCGCTGGCATGTTCCAGTCCCTGGAACGAGCCGCGGATGGCAGAATCATTGAGCGGCGTGCGTTCTCCGGAGAGATAGGGCAGGAAGGTGACGCCGGAAGGGGCTCGTAAATTGTCACCCAGCTCATCGGTCAGTTCCGCCGGCTTGCGCGCGGTGATGCCGGCATACCAGTTGAGCGCGTCAGTGGCGGAGAGGATCACGCCCATCTGGTGCCACGTGTCCGGGAGGGCATGGCAGAAGGTGTGAACGGCACTGGCCGGGTTGGGCAGATAGGCATTGTTGGCGGCAAACAGCACGCCGGATGTGCCGAGCGAGACGAAGGCATGGCCTTCCGCCACTGTGCCCATGCCGCAGGCGGAAGCAGCATTGTCCCCGGCGCCCCCGGCAACAACCACCCCGTTGCCCATGCCCCAACGCGTGGCCAGACTGGCTTTCAGCGTGCCGGAAACCTCGGTTCCCTCGACGAGGGATGGCATGTGGCTCCTGTCGAGTCCCGATGCGCCGAGCAGCTCGTCCGACCAGGCGCGTCTGCCGACATCGAGCCAGGAGGTCCCCGCCGCATCGGACATTTCGGAGACGTGCTCGCCGGTCAGCCAGAGCCGCAGATAATCTTTTGGTAGCAGCACCCGCCGCAGTTTTGCGAAAATCTCCGGCTCGTTGTTCTTCACCCACATGACTTTCGGTGCGGTAAAGCCGGGAAAAACAATGTTGCCGCTGAGCGCGCGAAAGATCGGGTTGCCGTCGAGTTCGGCTGCTTCCGCGTGGCTGCGCGTGTCGTTCCACAGCATGCAGGGCCGGAGCACGCTGTCATTGCCGTCAAGCAGCGTTGCGCCGTGCATCTGGCCGGACAGGCCGATGCCTTTCACAGCAGCCAACTCTTTGGGGTGACTGGCCTTCAGCGCGGCAATGGCATCTTCCGTTGCGCTGATCCAGTGCGCCGAGTCCTGTTCGGACCAACCGGAATGCGGCCGTGAAACATCCAGTGTTCCTGTGCCGGAGCCAATGACGGATTGCTTGTCGTCAATCAACAGCGCCTTGACGCCGGATGTGCCTAAATCGAGACCGAGATACATGGAAGATCCTTTGAAATGTGGAGGCTAGATCGCCCGCCGCAGCGGTGCTTCACGCAGATCGCCGGGGGCGAAAAGCTGGGTATCGAGATGCAGCAGGGACGTCATCATGCAACCCTGCAGGATGAGCGGATGCTCGTCGGGATAGCAGCGGATGGTCAGGTCAGGCTTGCCGCCCCAACCGGTCGTACCGGATACGATTTCCCGCAGGTCCGCCTCGATGAGGTCGAAGACACCCGCGCCGGGCCCGACAAGCGCGATGGGCACGGGATCGATCAGCGAGAAAAGACTGCGCAGGCCGGAGCCGATGGCCTGTCCCGCCTTGCGGAATGCCGCCCGCTCCGCACCGTCGCGGCTGCGGGCACGGTCGGCCACGGCATTGAAGGAAGCGGCGTCGACATCCTGGGCCGGCTGGGCCTGTTCGTCCTCGCCCGCTGTCCGGCGCAGGATGGCATAATCACTGGCATAGGCTTCGATGCAGCCGTGGCGGCCGCAGCGGCACAGCGCGCCGTTGGGGACATGCAGCATATGGCCGAATTCGGCACCGGAAGACTGGACGCCGAGAAACGGCTTGCCCTTGAGATAAAGACCCATGCCGATGCCGTGCGACAGGAGGATGGCGGCAAAGTCTTCGGCGTAATGTTCCGGATCGGTCCAGCGCAGCGCCTCGGCAATCATGCTGCAATCATTGGCAACGGCAACGCTGACGCCATAGCGGGCGGAAAGGATTTCGCCGAAGGCCACATTGATGTCGGGCGTGATCGGTGACCAGAGCATGGTCGCGCTGGCGGCATCAGTGACACCCTGCACGCCCATGGAGATATGCATGAGCCTGCCCGCGCTGCCCGGCATGGCGGCGAGCAGGCCGTCAAGCATTTCGCAGATCGCCCGGCTCAGGTCGCCGGCGCTCGCATCGAGCGTCGGGATGCGGCGGATTTCCTGCGCGATCACCTGTCCCTTGTAGTCGAACAGCACCGTGTGGGCGAGGTTGAGTGCCAGTTCGACAGTGGCGATCGTCGCGATTTCCGGGTTGAGCGTCAGTGCCACCTGCGGGCGGCCGCGGCGGTTGGCCGTGACATCGCCGTCGCGGCTTTCATTGACAATGCCTTCGGCGATGAGGGCCGTGGTGATGGCTGAAACCGTCGATGCGCTGAGGCCGGTCTGGGCCACGATATCGGTGCGCGAGAGGAGATCATGGCCGCGCAATGCGGCCAGGACGAGCCTGCGATTCTGACGCCGGACATCGTCCGGCCGGGCTATCTCATCTACCAACGAACGATCTCCTCCCGAAATCTTTTTTTGATGCGATGCAAAAATATTGTTGCAACGCAATAACTTAGCAGATCAGATTCTATGTTGACATGGAAATGAAATTAAGTCACTATTTTTTTCGAGCCTCGAAATAAAGAGGTTTGGGTGACTGGCCGGAGGTGAAAGGCCTGACATCCGACGGGATCAACGTGCCATGTGCACTGGGAGGATTATCATGAAAAAATACGCAACCGCTCTGGCGGGTGTTGCTCTTGCCGTTTCTTTGGCCGGCCCTGCGCTGGCGAAAGACAAGATCATTGGCGTGTCCTGGTCCAACTTTCAGGAAGAGCGCTGGAAGACCGATGAAGCTGCCATCAAGAAAGCGCTTGAAGCCAATGGCGACAAGTATATTTCGGCCGATGCCCAGTCTTCCGCTTCCAAGCAGCTCACCGACGTTGAAAGCCTGATCGCCCAGGGCGCCAATGCCCTGATCATTCTTGCGCAGGATTCGAGCGCAATCGGACCAGCTGTTGAAAAGGCGGTTGCTGAAGGTATTCCGGTCGTCGGCTATGATCGCCTGATCGAAAACAAGGATGCATTCTACATCACCTTCGACAACAAGGAAGTCGGCCGCATGCAGGCGCGCGGTGTCCTGGCTGTGAAGCCGGAAGGCAACTACGCCTTCATCAAGGGCAGCTCGGCCGATCCGAACGCCGATTTCCTCTTCTCCGGCGCGCAGGAAGTTTTGAAGGACGCCATCGCGTCCGGCAAGATCAAGAATGTCGGCGAAGCCTATACGGACGGCTGGCTGCCGGCCAATGCCCAGAAGAACATGGAACAGTTCCTGACCAAGAACGACAACAAGATCGACGCTGTCGTTGCGGCCAATGACGGCACTGCCGGCGGCGCCATCGCTGCCCTGCAGGCCCAGGGGCTTGCCGGTACGGTGCCCGTGTCCGGTCAGGATGCGGATTTCGCCGCCCTGAACCGCATCGCGCTCGGCACCCAGACCGTTTCGGTCTGGAAAGACTCGCGTGAGCTGGGCAAGGAAGCAGCCGGTATTGCCGCGGCGCTCGCCGACGGCAAGAAGATGGGCGACATTCCGCATGTGCAGAAGTTTGCCGGCGGTGCGAACAAGGTTGAAGTCAATGCCGTGTTCCTGACGCCCGTTCCGATCACCAAGGACAACCTCAACGTCATTATCGACGCGGGTTGGGTGAAGAAGGACGTTGTCTGCCAGGGCGTCAAGGCCGGTTCGGTCGCAGCCTGCAAGTAAGTCCTGAATAATCTGCTAATATTGAGCGCCGCTGGTCCACTGGATCGGCGGCGTTTTAAAAAGAACCTGAAACTGGGGAGAGACAAATGAGTGATCCGGCAGTCAGTATTGACCGGGCCCGCGCCTCCGAACTTGGCCTTACCGCCCGCTTCTTCAAAGCCACCGAACTTGATACCCGGCTTCTGGGTATGATCGGTGCGCTGGTTGTCATCTGGATTGCTTTCCAGGTTCTCTCCGGCGGCCAGTTCCTTACACCGCGCAACCTGTGGAATCTTTCCGTGCAGACGTCATCCGTTGCCGTGATGGCGACCGGCATGGTGCTGATCATCGTGACGCGCAATATCGACCTGTCGGTCGGTTCGCTGCTGGGTTTCATCGGCATGATCATGGGCGTCATGCAGACGGAAATGCTGCCGAAACTCATCGGCTTCGAACATCCCGCCACCTGGATCATCACGCTTGGCATTGGCATTGTCGCCGGTGCCGTCATCGGCGGCTTTCAGGGCTTCATCATCGCCTTTCTCGGGGTTCCTGCCTTCATCGTGACACTCGGCGGCCTGCTCGTCTGGCGCGGTGCCGCCTGGTGGGTCACGTCGGGCCGTACGGTCGCACCGATGGACTCGACCTTCCGCCTGATGGGCGGTGGTCCGGAAGGCTCCATCGGCTCCATGTGGAGCTGGATTCTCGGCATCGCTGCCTGCATCGCCATCGTCATCATGGTGGCCAACAGCCGCCGCCAGCGCCAGCGGTTCAATTTTCCGCGCCGTCCCGTCTGGGCCGAAGTGTTCATGGCTGCCATCAGTTGCGGTCTGGTGCTCGGGGCCGTCTCGATTGCCAATGCCTATTACTGGCCCATCGGCATCGTGCGCAAATATGCTGATGCCAACAACATCACCATTCCCGACGGCGGCCTGTTCATCTCGCATGGTATTGCCATACCGGTGCTGATTGCCGTGGCAACCGGGATCATCATGACATTCGTGACCACGCGCACGCGCTTCGGCCGCTATGTCTTCGCCATGGGCGGCAATCCCGAAGCTGCCGATCTGGCCGGTATCAACACGCGCTGGGTCACCATGAAGATCTTCATCATCATGGGCATTCTCTGCGCCATCGCCGGTGCGATCTCGACCGCCCGCCTCAACGCGGCAACCAATGCCCAGGGCACGCTGGACGAGCTTCTGACCATTGCCGCCGCCGTGATTGGCGGAACGTCGCTGGCCGGCGGCGTCGGCACCATCGCCGGTGCGATGATCGGCGCGCTGCTCATGCAGTCGCTGAGCTCGGGCATGGTGCTTCTCGGCCTCGATACGCCGCTGCAGAACATTGTTGTCGGTATCGTTCTGGTGATAGCCGTCTGGCTCGACACCATCTATCGCCGCCGTACCGCGTGAGGGAGGAAAGATCATGAGCACTGTACAGACACCTCTCATCGACATGGACAATATCTCGATCGCATTCGGCGGTATCCGCGCGGTCGACGGTGCGTCCGTCAATCTCTATCCGGGCGAAGTGGTGGCCCTGCTCGGCCACAACGGCGCCGGCAAATCGACGCTGATCAAGATCCTGTCCGGTGCCTACAAGCGCGACAGCGGCACGATCAAGGTCAATGGCGAGGAAGCCTCGATCGGCAATCCGCGCGATGCCAAGGCCTACGGCATCGAGACGATCTACCAGACGCTGGCCCTGGCCGACAATGTGGACACCGCCGCCAATCTCTATCTCGGGCGTGAACTGATGACGCCGTGGGGCACGCTCGATGACGTCGCCATGGAGCACAGCGCGCGCGAAGTGATGGGGCGGCTCAATCCGCGCTTCCAGCGCTTCAAGGATCCGGTCAAGGCCCTGTCCGGCGGGCAGCGGCAGTCCGTCGCCATTGCCCGGGCGATCCTGTTCAATGCCCGCATCCTGATCATGGACGAACCGACGGCGGCGCTGGGGCCGCAGGAAACCGCGCAGGTGGGCGAGCTGATCAAGCAGTTGAAGAGCGAAGGCATCGGCATCTTCCTGATCAGCCACGACATCCACGATGTCTTTCATCTCGCGGACCGGGTGGCTGTCATGAAAAACGGCCAGGTGGTCGGCACCGCCAAGGTGGGGGATGTCACCGAGGACGAGGTGCTCGGCATGATCATCCTCGGCAAATGCCCGCCCGGCGCCATACCCGGACCCGGCGCCGTGAACTGATATCTGCGGACGCTATAGATGGATAACAAAAAGGCCGCATCAAGCGGCCTTTCTTATATCAATATCTGAAAGTGGTTTAGATCGCTTCGACCTGCTGAACTTCCGGCACGAAATGCTTCAGGAGGTTCTGGATGCCATGCTTCAACGTTGCCGTGGAAGACGGGCAGCCGGAGCAGGCGCCCTTCATGTGCAGGTAAACCGTGCCGTTCTCGAAACCGCGGAAAGTGATATCGCCGCCATCCTGCGCCACGGCAGGGCGCACGCGGGTCTCCAGCAGTTCCTTGATCGTGTCGACGATCTCGGTGTCGGCCGTGTCGAAAAACTCGCCGTCGCCTTCCAGCTGGGCTGTGGCCGCAACCGATGTCGCGCTGGCCATCACAGGTGCGCCGGACATGAAGTGTTCCATGATCGCGCCGAGGATGGCCGGCTTCAGGTGCTGCCATTCCGGGCCTTCGGCCTTGGTGACGGTGACGAAATCATAGCCGAAGAACACGCCCGTCACGCCGGGAACGGCAAAAATCTTGGCGGCGAGCAGCGAGGCTTCCGAAGCGGTTGCCGCATCGCGGAAATCCGCCGTGCCTTCCTCAAGCACAACCTTGCCAGGCAGGAATTTCAAGGTCGCCGGGTTGGGCGTTGCTTCGGTCTGGATGAACATGGCGGATATCTCGCGTGTCTAGTTTAGAACGGTTCAAAGGCATATAGGCCTTTCGGCCAGTCTCTTCAAGGCAAGAGTGTATCACGGTTTCAAGATGCAATCATGTGATTGCGTCAATATCTTCGTTCGAGAGATTATAGGGCACGACGGTGACGGGAATGGAGAAGGATTCGCGGCCGGCCAGGGTCTGAACCAGCGGGCCGGGGCCATCCTTGCCGGAACCGGCCGCCAGAACCAGAATGGCGATATCCTGGTCTTCCTCGATGAGCTTCTGGATCTGTTCGGCGGTAATACCTTCGCGCACCACAAGCTCGGATTCGATATTGATGGTTTCCCGCACCGAAGCGGCAAACTTGCTCAGCGTCGAATGTGCCCGTTCCTCGGCTTCCGCCCGCATGATCTGCTCGACCCCCAGAAACTGCTGGAAGTCGGCGGAGTCGATGACAAACAGCAGGACCAGCACGCCGTTCGTGGTCTTGGCGCGGCGCGAGGCATAGGCAACCGCCCGCTCGCATTCCGGCGTTTCGTCGATCACCGCCAGGAACTTGCGGCGGTGCCCTGCTTCACGGCTGAGACGTCTTGATACCATCTGTTCAACCTGCCCTGCCTGTTGAGACTAATCCTGAAGGAATCCGACAATATCACGCACATTGCGCATCGTCTTCTCCGCCAATATAGCTGCACGCTCGCCGCCATTTTTCAGCACGGAATCGATATAGGCGGTATCGGCGGATAGGCGGCGCATCTCGCTCGCAATCGGCGCCAGCTTCGCCACCGCCAGATCGGCCAGCGCCGGCTTGAACACGGAGAACTGCTGGCCGCCGAAATCGCGGATGACGCCTGCCTTGTCCGTATCGGTCAGCGCGGCATAGATGCCGACAAGATTGTCGGCTTCCGGGCGATCGTTCAGGCCCTCGATGTCCGATGGCAAAGGCTCGGAATCCGTCTTTGCCTTGCGGATCTTCTTCGAAATCGTGTCCTCGTCATCGGTCAGGTTGATGCGCGACAGGTCGGATGGATCGGATTTCGACATCTTCTTCGTGCCGTCGCGCAGGCTCATCACCCGTGCGGCCGGACCGCCGATGACCGGTTCGGTCAGCGGGAAAAAGCTCTGGATTGTTTCATCGCCGGACTGGGTCTCGATGCCGAGGCCGAGTTCCGCAATGCGATCGGAGAAGTCTGTGTTGAATTTCTGGGCGATGTCGCGTGTCAGCTCCAGATGCTGCTTCTGGTCTTCGCCGACCGGCACATGGGTGGCGCGGTAGACAAGAATATCGGCAGCCATCAGGTTGGGGTAGGCGAAGAGGCCGACCGAGGCGTTCTCGCGGTCCTTGCCTGCCTTGTCCTTGAACTGGGTCATGCGGTTCAGCCAGCCCATGCGCGCGATGCAATTGAACACCCAGGCAAGCTCGGCATGCTGGCGCACGCGGCTCTGGTTGAAGACAATATGCTTCTCGGCATCAATGCCGGCGGCGAGGAACGCGGCGGTTACTTCGCGCGTGTTGCGCTGCAGCTCGGCCGGACCGCCCCAGACGGAAACCGCCTGCGTGATGGCGTGCTGGTCGACCACGCAGTAGATGCAATTGTTGTTTTCCTGCAAGGCAACCCAACGCCGCACCGCTCCCAGATAGTTGCCGAGATGCAGATTACCGGTTGGCTGGACACCGGAAAAGACGAGCGGCTCAAACGTGCTCATGAACAGTCCTTGATCGTTCGGGGACCGGGCCGTTCCGGCCCGGTGGCAATGGAGAGGAGGTTTTGGCAGAGCAGGGCGCTCTATTCAAGCCCTATCGGGACCGCACGAGCTATTTGAGCTGCAGAAGATCCCACGTGTTGCCGTAAAGGTCTTCAAACACCGCAACGCTGCCATAGGCTTCATGGCGCGGTTCCTCGAGAAAATGCACGCCGCTTTTCACCATCGCCGCGTGGTCAGTGGTAAAGTCATCCGTATGGAGAAACAGCGCGACCCGCCCGCCCGTCTGATTGCCGATGCTGGCGGTTTGCGCATCGTCATCGGCCTGTGCCAGCAGGATTTTTGCTCCATCCTTTTCAGGTGCGACAACAACCCAGCGCTTCGTCGGCGACAGGGCGGTATCGCCGACCAGCGAAAAGCCGAGCACCCCGGTGTACCAGGCAATCGCCTCGTCATAATCGCGGACGACCAGGGTGACCATACCGATATGCCGGCTCATGCCGCAGGGCCCTCCGGCGGCAAAACCGGTGCTTTGGCGCCGCGTTTCACATTGCGGCGGATCATGCCGAAACTGGCGCCGCCGGTTGCGAAGGCCAGGACGAAATAGACAACCATCGACAGCATGATCAGGCCGAAGACCACGGGCGCCTGGATATGCACCGGCGTATGGGAGGCAAGGTAGGGCGTGGCCCAATGGATGGCGTAATACAGGGCAACAGCCATGGCCGCCGCCGAAAAGATCAGGCGCGGAATGCGGGTGAGCAGCGGGATATCGCGGCCCCAATGGCCCCGCCACACCAGCGTTGCAAAGAGGAGAATGGCATTGACCCACCCGGCCGTCACTTCCGCCGTGGCAATGCCGGTTTCGGCCATCAGCGGAAACAGCGTCAGCGCCATGCTGACATTGATAACAACGGAAACCGCTGCATAGATCATCGGTGTCTTGGTGTCTTCGCGGGCGAAGAAGCCGGGAATGAAAGCCTTGATCAGCACGAAGGCGGGCAGGCCAAGGCCGTAGACCGCGAGAATATTGGATACGCGCCGCGTCGATTCGGCGGTGAATTCACCGCGCTCGAGCAGCAGGCGGATGATCGGCTCGGACATGACCAGCAGCGCTGCCGCTGCCGGCAGCGTCAGGAACAGGATGAACTCGACCGACCGGTTCTGCAGGCTACCGGCTTCCCGGTGGTTGCCGGAGCGCAAGGCACGGGCAAGCTCGGGCAGCAGCACCGTTGCAACGGCAATGCCCACCACGCCGAGGGGCAGCTGATAGACGCGGTCGGCATTGGCGAGCGACGTCACCGCGCCCTCCTTGCCGGAAGCGATGTTCGTGTTCACCAGAAGGTTGATCTGGGTGATGCCGCCGGTGATGGCCGCGGGCAGGGCCAGCACCAGCAGGCGCCGCACATTCGGCGTGAAGTGCGGCAGCCGGAAGCCGATGGAAATGCCGGCATTGCGCACGGCAAACCAGACGATGGCCAGTTGCACCAGCCCCGCCGCCATGACGCCCCAGGAGAGGCCATAGCCGATCGTGATGCCGTCATGGCCCTTGTACCAGGCATAGGCGAGCACGCCGATCAGGATCACGTTGAGGAAAACCGGAGCGACGGCGGCAGCAAAATAGCGGTGCAGCGAGTTCAGCATGCCGCTCATCATCGCCGCCAGCGACATGCAGGCGAGATAGGGAAACATGATGATCGCCATCGACACCGTATTGCCGAACTTGGTCGGATCGTCGAGGAAGCCCGGCGCGATCACCGTGCGCACGATCAGCGGCATCGACAGTTCCATCAGAATGGTCAGTGCCATCAGGACGGTGAACAGGACGCCGAACACCTCCTCGGAGAAGCGCTTTGCCCCGTCCATGCCGTTCGCCTCGATCTCCTTGGCAAACAGCGGGACGAAGGCCGCGTTGAACGCACCTTCGGCAAACAGGCGGCGGAAGGTGTTGGGGAAACGGAAGGCGGCATTGAACGCATCGGCGACGGGGCCGGTGCCAAGGGCCGCTGCCATCAGCATTTCACGCGTCAGCCCGAAGACACGGCTCATCAGGGTGCCGGAGGCCACCGTCGCGAATTTTTTGACCAGACTCATATCTGTTCCAGATTCCGAATAAACATGGGTGCTGAACCTATTCTGCCGACATCAGGATGTTGTGCCGCTGCGGTTGGGCCGTGGTGATATCGCCTTCGCCGAACAGGGCGAGCAGCTTCTTGCGGATGCGGTTCTGCCGCGCCCCGTTGGTGACCTGGTGGCCGACAAGATCGGTGACGTAGAACACGTCGATGACCTTTTCGCCGAACGTCGTCACATGCGCCGATGCGATATCAAGCGACAGATCGGAAATGACGCCGGTGATCTCCGAGAGCAGGCCCGGACGGTCCAGCCCCTCGACCTCGATGACGGTGAACTTGTTCGACAGCGTGTTGTTGATTTCGACGCGCGGCGTGATGCGGAACGCCTTGACCGCGCGTTTCGGCTTGGTGCGCGATGCCAGCATCTCCGGCAGGTAGGATTTGCCGGACAGCACATCCTCGATCAGGCGCCCCACCCGCATGGCGCGGCGGCGCTCGTCGTCATCGGTCGGGAATTCGCGGCTGATCAGGATCGTATCGAGCGCACGGCCGTCGCTCGTGGTGAAGATCTGCGCGTCGACGATATTGGCGCCGGCGGCAGCGCAGGCGCCGGCGATGATCGACAGAAGGCGCGGATGATCGGGCGAAAGCACGGTGATTTCGGTGACACCTTCGAAATCATGGGTTTTGACCATGGTCGCCAGGGTCTTTTCCGAGCTGTCGGATTCGCGCACGAAATTGGCATGGCGGATCTGGTCGTCGAGGCTGACCGTCAGCAGGTAGTTCTGATAGTGCAGGGCGAGATAGGACTGACGCTCGAGCTGCGGCCAGGATGACAGGGCATGTTCGAGCTGCGCGCGGGCGTGGTCGGTGCGTTCCTTGCGCGACACTTCCGAGAAACCGCCGGTCAGCATCAGTTCGGTTTCATAGAACAGCGTGCGCAGCAGCTGGCCCTTCCAGCCATTCCACACGCCCGGCCCGACCGCCTTGATATCGCACACGGTGAGGATCAGAAGCAGTTTCATCCGGTCAAGCGTCTGGACGATCTCGGCAAAGTCCTCGATGGTCTTGCGGTCATTGAGATCGCGTGACTGGGCAACCATGCTCATGGTCAGGTGCTGCTCGACCAGCCACGACACGGTTTCCGTGTCGGACTTGGACAGGCCCAGACGCGGGCAGACGCGCTTGGCGATGCGCGCACCGGCAAGTGAGTGGTCTTCCGGTCGGCCCTTAGCGATATCGTGCAGGAGCAGGGCGACGTAGAGGAGTTTGCGGTCCTTTTTCAGGGCTGGCATGATCTGGTTGGCCAGGGGATGCTCATTGCTGAGGTCGCCGTGATCGATCTCGGACAGTACGGCGATACAGCGCAAGAGATGCTCGTCGACCGTATAGTGATGATACATGTTGAACTGCATCATCGCGACGACCTTGCCGAAATCCGGGATGAACCTGCCCAGCACGCCGGATTCGTTCATGCGCCGCAGGATGAGTTCGGGATTGCGCTCGGAGGTCAGGATTTCAAGAAACAGGCGGTTGGCCTCGGGATTTTCGCGCAAATCCGCCTTGATCAGCGACAGGGAGCGGGTCACCAGCTGCATCGCATCGGGGTGGAGTTCGAGCCCATGCTGATCGGCCAGGTGGAACAGGCGGATGAGGTTGACCGGATCCTTCTGGAAAACGCCGTCATTGGCGATGGTGATGCGGTGGTTGTCGACGACGAAATCCGACGTTCCCGGCAGTTTGCGCTTGCGACGCGAGAAGGTGAGGAAAATCCGGTTGAAACCGGGAACATGTTTTGCCTGTTCTTCTTCCAGCGCGGCGCAGATGATGCGCGTCAGGTCGCCCACTTCCTTGGCGACGAGGAAGTAATGCTTCATGAAGCGCTCGACATCGCGCTGGCCGGGATGTGCCGTATAGCCGAGCCGCTGGGCAATCTCGCTCTGGATGTCGAAGGACAGCCGTTCCTCCGCCTTGCCGGTATAGAAATGCATATGGCAGCGCACGGCCCATAAAAGGTCTTCGGCCTTGCGGAAAATATTGTGCTCGGCGCGCGACAACACCCCGAGCTTGACCAGTTCGTCACTGGTCTTGACGTGGTAGTAATATTTGGCGATCCAGAACAGCGTGTGCAGATCGCGCTGGCCGCCTTTGCCTTCCTTGACGTTCGGTTCGACGAGATAGCGGGTCGCACCGGCCTTGCGGTGCCGTTCGTTGCGCTCGGTCAGCTTCGCCTCGATGAAGGCCGGTCCTGTCCCCTTGACGACTTCCGTATCGAAGCGGCGCACCAATGTGGTGAAAAGCTCGTCATTGCCGCAGACGTAGCGGGCTTCGAGAATACTGGTGCGGATGGTCATGTCGGCGAGCGACTGGCGGATGGATTCGTCGACATTGCGCGTGGCGTGGCCGACCTTCAGGCCCATATCCCAGAGCATGTAGAGGATATACTCGACCACCTGTTCGCCCCACGGGGTCTGCTTGTAGGGCAGCAGGAACAGAAGGTCGATATCGGAACCAGGCGCCAGCCCGCCGCGGCCGTAGCCGCCGACCGCCACCACCGTCATCCGTTCTGCCGTGGATGGATTGACCGAATGATAGACATGGGTGATCGCAAAATCGTAGAGCGCCGAAATGATCTGGTCCATCAGATAGGACAGGCGCACGGAGCAGCGTGTGCCGCCGCCGTCCTTTTTCAACATCTCCTCGGCAGTCTTGCGACCCGAAACGAGTGTCTCTTTCAGGAGCTGCAGCACGTCATTGCGATTGACGGAAGCGGCGCCTTGTTTTTTTGCCGCCCTGACCAGATCTTCAAGCTGACGATGAAGTTTGGCCGGACTGACGATCTGTTCCAGTTTCAGGTCTGCGCTCATGAACACGACTTTATGAATGATGGCCGCACGCTATAGCGCGTATTTGCCATAAACGAAATGCTTACCTTTGAAGACACTGTGCCCCCAAGTCTTCACGATGTCGGGTTTGTGGCGAGGCCTTTCAACCGGTAGAGCGCGTCAAGCGCCTCGCGCGGCGTCATTTCATCGGGATTGACCGTCGAAAGGGCTGCCAGCAGCGCACTGTCCTTGCCCTTGGCAGGCGCTTTCACCTCACGTTTGACCTCGACCGAGAACAGCGGCAGGTCATCGATCAGCTTGTCAGCCTTCCCCGATGTCTCTCCGGCTTCCAGCTGATGCAGAACGTCGCGGGCGCGGTTGACCACGGCTTCCGGCAATCCGGCCAACCGCGCCACCTGCACGCCATAGGAGCGGTCTGCGGCGCCCTTGGCCACCTCATGCAGGAAGACGACGTCGCCGTCCCACTCCTTGACCCGCATGGTGACGTTGCTCAGGCGCGTCAGCTTTTCCGACAGCGAGGTCATTTCATGGAAATGCGTGGCAAAAATTGCCCGGCACTGGTTCTTCTCATGCAGATATTCCACTGCTGCCCATGCGATCGACAGGCCGTCGAAGGTCGCGGTGCCGCGGCCGATCTCATCGAGAATGACCAGGGAATGGTCGCTGGCCTGATTGAGGATGGCGGCTGTTTCCACCATCTCCACCATGAAAGTGGACCGGCCGCGCGCCAGATCGTCCGATGCGCCGACGCGCGAGAACAGGCGGTCGACAATGCCGATATGGGCTGAACCGGCCGGCACGAACGATCCCATCTGCGCAAGAATGGCAATCAGGGCGTTCTGGCGCAGGAATGTCGATTTACCGCCCATGTTCGGTCCGGTCAGGAGCCAGATCGCGCCTTTGGCTGCACCCTCGGGCGAGAGATTGCAGTCATTGGCAACGAACGGGTTGGCGGCCTGACGGCGCAGCGACTGTTCAACAACGGGGTGACGCCCGGCAACGATCTCGAAGGCGAGAGTGTCATCGACCAGCGGGCGGCAATAGCCCTGCTCTTCGGCAAGGGCAGCGAGCGATGCCGACACATCGAGGGTTGCCAGCGCTGCAGCGCCGGCGCGGATTGCGTCGGCATTGGTAACCGTTTCCCCGGTCAGCACGTCGAAAATGCCAAGCTCGATCGACAGCGCCCGTTCGGCGGCATTGGCGATTTTGGTTTCGAGTTCGGCGAGCTCCGTTGTCGTGAACCGCATCGCATTGGCGATGGTCTGGCGATGGATGAATTTGCCCTTGGCCTCATCCGTGTCGGTCATCACGGATGCATTGTTCGCCGTGACCTCGATGAAATAGCCAAGCACATTGTTGTGCTTGATCTTGAGCGAACGTATGCCGGTCAGATCCATGTAATCGGCCTGGAGACCGGCAATGATGCGGCGGGAGTGGTCGCGCAAGGCGCGCATCTCATCAAGTTCCGCATTGTATCCGGGCCGCACGAAACCACCGTCGCGCTTCAGCAGAGGCAGTTCATCGTCCAGCGCCCGGTCAAGGTGAGCGGCATAGTCGTGGGGCAGGCTGCCAAGGCAATCCCGAACGGCGGAGAGTTCGGGGGGAAGCACTTCCCTGCCCAGGAATGAAGCGATTTGCGCCGCTGCTTCAAGGCCGCGTGCGAGGGCGCCGAGATCGCGCGGACCACCGCGCCCGACGGCAAGGCGCGACAGGGCGCGGGGCATGTCCGGCACGCCCTTCAATGCTTCGCGGGTCAGATCGGCGAGGGATTGTCCGGCGAGAAAGCAGGAGACGGAATCGAGCCGTGCCGCAATGGCTGCGGGATTTGTCAGCGGCGAGGTCAGCCGCTCGGCCAACAGCCGGGCGCCGCCGCCGGTAACCGTGCGGTCAATGGATTTGAGCAGGCTGCCGTCACGATTGCCCGACAAGGTGCGCAGCATTTCCAGATTGGCGCGGGTGGCCGGGTCGATGAAAAGCGTGGAGCCTTCCGATTCCCGCTCTGGCCGCATCAGTGGCGGGCGTTCGGAAATCTGTGTCTTCTCCACATAGGCGATAGCGCCCGAGATGGCGGACAGTTCGGCGCGCGAAAAATGCCCGAAGCCGTCGAGCGTGGCCACGTCGAAATAGCGCTGTATGCGGTTTTCCGCCGTGGCGCTGTCGAAAAGGCTTGGCGGCTGCGGGCTGACCGAGCGCCCGATGACATCGAATGTCGGGCGCAGGTCCGGATCGTGAAACACCGGATCGGCAACGATCAGTTCGCGCGGGTCGACGCGCAGAATATCGGCAAGCAGCCGCGACGGATCGGTTTCGCTGACCCGGAACGTGCCGGTGGAAATATCGATCCAGGCGAGGGCAAACTGGCCCTGCGCCGCGCCTTTCACCCGTCCCAGCGTCATGAGATAGTTGGCTTCGGAGGGATCGAGCAGCTTTTCCTCGGTGAGCGTGCCGGGGGTGACCAGCCGCACGACATCGCGCTTCACCACGGATTTCGATCCGCGCTTGCGCGCTTCAGCCGGGTCTTCCACCTGTTCGCACACCGCAACCCGGAAGCCGCGCATGATCAGCTTCTGCAGATAGTCGTCCGCCGCATGCACCGGTACGCCGCACATCGGGATATCCTCGCCCAGATGCTTGCCGCGCTTGGTCAGGGTGATCCCGAGGGCGCGGGACGCGGCTATGGCATCATCGAAGAACAGCTCGTAGAAGTCGCCCATCCGGTAAAACAGCAGGCTGTCCGGATTGGTCGCCTTGATCTCGATATACTGCTCCATCATCGGCGTTGGGCGCGCCGAGCTGTCAGCCTCATAGGATGGTGTTTCCGCAGTGAATGGCATGTCGGCCAAGACGTTCTCCTGATTTTGACCGATTCCGATCAGAAGACCAATCTATGCGCTATCGGGAACTTTACACACCGTGCAGGCGCATCATCGGCGGTTTTCTCCACAGATGATGTTCGTCCTGCATGAGGCGAAAGTGGAATTTCAGTCGAAACGCTTGGCGTTGGAGATGTAATGGCTGACGTAGCGGGTAGAAATGCGGCTGACCGGCAGAATGATCAGCACATCGGTCGTGCCGAAATCATGATCCACCACCGCACCGTCACCGATCATGGCACCAAGGCGCAGATAGCCCTTGATCAATGGCGGCATGGCGAACAGGGCAACCTTCGGATTGACCGCTTCGCTGGGAACGAGGTCCATCGGCTGATACAGCGATGGCAGAGCCTGGACATCCCAGTCTGGCGTTGCGCGGCAATTGTGATGCAGGAATGACAGCGGCAGGGCATGCGCCGCCGGCACCGTTCCCTGGAAGGATGCGCAGCCGAACATCACGTCGATGGAGTGATAGCGGCAATAGCTCCAGATGCCCTGCCACAGCAGTTCGACCGTGCGCTTCGAGCGGTATTCCGGCAAAACACAGGAACGGCCGAGCTCAAGGAAATGCATCTGCGGCTTGGCGGCAACCAGACTGTCGATCGTATATTCGCTAGCCGAGTAAAAACCGCCTGTTTTGTGGGCAACTTCCGAGCGCATCAGCCGGTAGGTGCCGACGATCTGCTTGTGCTTGGGGCCAATGATCGAGGTGTCATAAACCAGGAGGTGATCGCATACGGGATCAAAACGGTCTGCGTCGCGTTGCTCCAGGGAAGCCGAGCCCTTGGCGCCGAGTTCATCGAAAAATACCTTGAAGCGCAGCTGCTGGGCAGAGACGATTTCGGCTTCGGTTTGCGCAAGGCAAACTTCCATCGTCCCAATGCGTCCAAGCACCGCGACAAGGTGTGGCGCCGTAAACGGCGAGGGTGTTGAATCAACCTGCGACATCGTGTGCTGATCTTTAAAGATAGACGCAGGTTCAAGCAAGGCGAAGCTCATAACGATTCGCTCTCATCATGGTTGATCGGCAATCACTAGATGCTTGAATACAACAATTGGATGACGGGCGCATGACGCGGGAGACGCCGCAGATGCTGGGTTTTCCTCAGTTTCCCCCAGCTTGCCCCTTTGGTGTCTTGCGCTCGCGCAGCCAGACAAAAATTTCTTCAAGCACGACCAGTGCGGCGCCGACGGAAATGTAGGCATCGGCCAGATTGAAGACGGCAAATGACCATGACGGCAGATGGAAAAGAATATAATCAACGACATAGCCAAGCAGGCTGCGGTCGATCAGATTGCCGATGGCACCACCGATGATCAGCGCAAAGCCGATGCGCGAGATCCAGCGTGCCGGTACGGTGCTCCACCAGAGATAGCTGACAAAGGCGATGACGACGACGGTCAAGCCGATCAGGGCAAGGTCGTGCATGCCGCTGAGCATCGAAAATGCAATGCCATTATTGTGAACACGAAAAAGCGCCAGAAATGGCAGCAGATCGATCTGCTGCTGGTAATCCATGCCGGTCTCGACGAGATATTTGATGATCTGGTCGCTCGCCACAGCAAGCACCACAATCGCCAGCAGGCCGAAGAAGGATTTGCTTTTCATGGAGGTTATTTATCCTGTTTGCCGCCATCGAGTGTCAACGCCTCGCGGCGGATCTCGAACAGCATGACGCCGGTGGCAATGGCGAGATTGAGCGAATCCGCCCGGCCTTCCTGGGGAATGCGGGCCAGCTTGTCACAGGTTGAGGCCAGCGTGTCAGGGAGGCCCTGCTGCTCATTGCCCATCAGCAGAATGACCGGCTTGCCCATGTAGGGAATCGTCCGGTAGTCGACGGCGCCTTTGAGGTGCGTGCCGACGATGAGTCCCGAAAATCCCTTTCGCCAGGAAAGGAATTCCGTTTCGCTTGTGCGTATCAGCGGGACGGCAAAGACCGAACCCATGGTGGCGCGCACGGTTTCGAGCGAAAACGGGTCCGTGGCGTCACCGATCAGGATGATACCCTTGGCGCCTGCCGCATCGGCTGTCCGGATGATCGTGCCGAGATTGCCCGGATCGCGCACCCGGTCGAGCGCGACGTAAACATCGTTGCCCTGCGGTCGGGTGGCCGACAGGGATTGCAGCTGCTGTTCGAACACGCCGACGACCATTTGCGGGTTGTCGCGCCGGGTGATGGCGGAAATCACCTTCTCGTTGACCTCGAGCACGTCACCGCCTTTGGCAATCGTGCGGGCTGCCACCTGCTCGACAAGGGAATTGCCCTTGCCGGCCTTGGAATAGACCAGCGTCTTGATGACCCAGCCGAGATCGAGCGCGTCGATGACGAGTTTCAGGCCTTCGGCCAGAAACACACCCTGCTGGTCGCGGAACTTCTTCAGCGCCAGGGATCGCAGATCCTTGACGATCGGGTTGGTCAGGCTGGTGACTTCCTTGACCTTGCCGGGCCGCGCGATGGAGCTGCCGTGCTGGCGGTCGTCATGTCTGGTCATTTGGCACCCCAGCGGCTGAACAGGGACGTGGAAAGGGCGCGCCCGGAAGACCGTTCGCGCAGGATCAGTTCGCCGGACTGCACTTCGCCGCCCAGACCGGTAAAGGCATCGCGCATCAGCTCGTGAATGGCAAAGAACGATGCGCGGATGGAATAGGCGGTCAGCACCACACCGAGCGGATTGGGCGTCAGGATCGACCGGCACAGATCGACCATATCGGGCAGATTGTCGAAGAGCTGCCAGACCTCGCCATTCGGGCCGCGGCCATAGGCGGGCGGATCGAGCAGGATGATGTCATAACCGCTGCCGCGCCGCTCTTCGCGGGCGACGAATTTCATCGCATCCTCGCAAATCCAGCGGATGGGCTTGCCGGAAAGTCCGGCCATTTCCTGATTCTCGCGCGCCCAGACGATCGCTTTCTTCGAGGCGTCGACATGAGTCACCTCCGCGCCCGCACGGGCGGCAACGAGCGAGGCGACGCCGGTATAGCCGAAAAGATTGAGCACCTTCACCGGGCGCTTTGCACCGCGAATGAGGTTGTCCATATGCGACCAGTGCGTTCCCTGTTCGGGAAACACGCCCACATGCCGGAAGGAGGTGAAGCGGCCGAAGAAGGGAATGCCCTCATAGGCAAGCGGCCAAGTTTCGCCGAGCGGCACCTTGGGGAAATGCCAGCGTCCGACGCCTTCTTCATCCGTATTGCCGGTAAAGATCGCGTCAGCCTTGTCCCACTCGGCCTTGTTCCAGGCCGGGAGCCAGATGGCCTGGCCTTCCGGGCGGATGATCCGGTAGGGACCATATTGTTCAAGCTTGAGGCCGTTACCGCTGTCGAGCAGGGCGTAATCATCGGAGGGCAGCGTTTCGAGGATCAGGCCGGTCTTTTCTGTCGGGCGCGGGCCGGTATGGCGGGTCAGGACCCGCTTGGGCAGCGGTTCAGAGCGGGGCGCTGCCTTGACGCGCGCATCATTGTCCGGGGCCTGCGCAGGCTTGGCAAATTGCGGGCGGGGTTTTGTCGCCTGCTGCCGGTGCGGCGCAGCTTTCGGTCCCGCGCCTTTCGGGCCGGTGCCCTTGGCCTTCCTGATTTTTCCGCCAGACGATTTCAAACCGTTATGCCCTCATATGCCCTTGGCCATCGCTCAATGGTGGTTTCCTATGCCAAGATGAGGAAAGGCGAAAGCAAAAACACTCAGGCAGAGGCTGCAATCGCCTTTTCATAGACCAGAATGCCGGCGGCAAGGTCTTCCAGCGCAGCGCCGACCGACTTGAACAGGGTGATTTCATCGGACGACTGACGCCCCTTCACCGTTCCGCGGGTGAGATCGAACAGATCGCCGATCACGTGGCTGTCGCCGATAACGCCCGCCTTGATCGGCTGGACGAGGTCGCCGCCTTCCTTCAGTGCGCCTTCCCTGGTGTCGACAAACACCCGCGCGCGCTTGACGCACTCATCGTCGCTTTCCCGCATGATGGGGGTAAAGGCACCGATAAGATCGACATGCGCGCCCTTCTTCAGATGCCTGCCGAAAATAAGCGGTTCGGTCGACAGTGTGCCAGCAGCGATAATATCGGCATCGGCGATGGCCGCATCCTTGTCGGTAACCGCCTTGGCGTTGAACCCGTCAGCGACGAGATCCGCCGCCACTTTGCGCGCATTGTCGATGCTGCGGTTCCAGATGGAAATCTCGCGGATCGGTCTGACAGAGCTGTGCGCGCGGGCGAGAAAGCCCGAGAGCGCGCCGGCGCCAAGGATAACCAGTTTCGATGCATCTTCGCGGGCGAGATAGCGGGCGGCAAGGGCGGAGGCGCCTGCGGTGCGCCATGTGGTCAAACGCTGGCCATCGATCAGGGCCTTGGGTTCCCCGGTCTTGCCGTCGAGCAGCAGATAGACGCCCATGACGGCCGGTTTGGCAATGGCCCCATTGTCAGGTGACACCGTGACGATCTTGACGCCCATATAGCCCTTCGACGAATCGCCGAGCGCGTCGAAGTCCGACCAGGCCGGCATCAGCAGAAGCGTCGATGCGGCGCCGTCGGGGCGATCAACCGTGTGATGGTGGCGCACGGGCTGGATAACGCCCTGACGGAACGCCGTTTCAATGGCGTTGATCATGTCCGGCCAGTTCAACAGCCCGTCGACGTCAGCCGGAGAGACCAGTTTCATTGCAAATCCTTGAAAATATGCTGCTTAGTGCAGGGAGGGAAGGTTGGGCGTGGACTGCGTGGCCGCCGATTTCCGCGCCTCCATGCGCAGGAGTTCGGCTTCCTGCTTGCGCTGGCGGGCCAGTTTGCGGTGGCGGCCCTGGTTGATCCAGGTGGCGAAACTGCCAAGGATCAGCCCGACGAAGAGAGCGAGAAACAGCCAGACGAAGAGGGGTGCGGCATAGGACAGGCCGGGATTGCCCGGATTGAACGGATCGATCGTAAAGGTCACCAGCCCGCGATTGGCCACCGACAGTGCAATCAGGATAACTGCCAGCGGCACGAGAATGAGGACGACAACGACGCGATTGATCATATCTCTCTCCAGGGTAACAGCACTTCACGTATCATCAGGCTATGAGGCCGCCCCAGCTTGTTGCTGCATTCAGTCGGCGTTCAGCCGGTCGCGCAGCTCTTTGCCGGTCTTGAAGAATGGCACCCACTTTTCCTCGACCTCGACGCTGTCGCCGGTGCGCGGATTGCGGCCGCTGCGGGCGGGGCGGTTTTTCACCGAGAAAGCCCCGAAGCCACGAAGCTCGACCCGATTCCCTTCCGCAAGAGCGTCGGTGATCTCGTCGAAAATGGCGCCGACGATATTCTCGACATCGCGTTGAAACAGGTGCGGATTGCGGTTGGCAATGATCTGGACGAGCTCTGATTTGATCACGGCATAATCCCCTTCTGGTTCAAGTTCAAATGACACGGCCATTATGACTATGTCACTGATCCTGTAAGCTTAAATATTCTATTGCGCCCCTACGGGCCTGCCGTCAACGTGCCAAACAGAAACGAGCCCGTCAAGGAAGATGCGATCACCGGTCAAATCGCGCAGCAACCCGGTGCTTTCCTGCGGAATACCGAGATATTGCGCCAACATTTTCAGCGCGGATTGGGATAGAAACGAGCTGAAAGTTGTCTTTTGTGCGGGTTTCCATTCGATGACAGGCAATTTCTCGTCAACGCCCTTGGTTTTCAGCCAGGCAATCGACTTGTCTTCCCCGCCAAGTTCGTCGATCAGTTTGTTGGCCAGCGCCTGTCTGCCGGTAAAAACCGATCCGTCTGCCAGCGCAAGCGTCTGTTCGCGGGTGAAATTGCGCCGTTCCTGAACGATTCCGACGAACCAGTCATAGGAATCCATGATCATGCGATGGATCATGGCTTTGGCTTCGTCGCTGGCGGGGTTGAAAAAGTTCGGTTCGGCTTTCAGCGGACTGGATTTGATTGTCTCCACCTTGACGCCGACCTTCGTCAGCAGTTCGGAAATATCGGGATACTGGAACAGCACGCCGATCGATCCGACGATGGAGGACTGGCGTGCGACAATATGGTCCGAACCGCTGGCAATCATGTAGCCTGCCGAGGCCGCCAATGTGCCGACCTGCGCAACGACGGGTTTTTTCGCGGCAATCTTGCGCACGGCTTCATAGATGGCTTCGCCGCCCGCCGTGGTGCCGCCCGGTGAATCCACCGAAAGAATGACGCCTTTCACAGCGGTGGAATCGGCGACTTCGCCCAGACGCTTGATGAGTTCGTCATTCTCGAAAATCGTGCCTTCAACACGAATTTTGGCGATATGCGCTGCGGTTTTGCCGGAAAGGCGGTCGGAACCGGAGAGAAATCCGTAAAGCCCGATCAGGGCGAGCGCGACAACCAGAAGGGAAAGCACACGCCAGAATGTCAGCTTGCGCCGGAGACGGCGCCTGTCGATGATTGCGTCAGCTGTGTTTGCCATCGTATCGTCCGTTTCCTGTGCAATTCAGTGCAAGCATTCTTCTGCGGCAACATTCCGAGGAAGTCCAGACCCCGGGATTCAGCACATTGCCCCATATAGGCAATTGGCGCTGCACCTTGTATATGAGTGGATGACGGCATATTTGTTCGATCAAATGCAACGTGTCCCATAGACCCTGGTTCATTTCATCGAAAAATAACCATATTGGCGTTCAACTAACAGGGCGCCAACACATCGCAATCGGTAGTATAGCCAATACATGTCCATTGAACTGAAACATACGCATCCAAACGGCGATGCAACAGCGGCTGCTGCGCAGCATGCGGAAGTTGCGCGGCAATTTTCTGCCACCGAGAAGGATTCGCACGTTTTTCGCGCTGCGGAACGCCATTCGCGGCGCGTGCGCTTCATGAAATTTGCCTTGCCTGCCGTCGCCGTGATCGGCGCTGCGGTTTTCTCCTGGTTCACATTTTTCTCCACGACGAACATCCCGAGCAATATCACTTTGGACAGTGCGGGCATTCAGGATGGCAAGCTGGTCATGACCAATCCCAAGCTGGATGGCTTTACCAAGGACAAGCTCCCCTACAAGATGAGTGCGGAACGGGCGCTGCAGGATGTCGGCAACAGCTCGCTGATCACGCTTGAGAATATCAGCGCGGAAATTCCGGTTGGCCAGGATCTGCGGGCGCAGGTCAACGCCAAGGGCGGCCTTTACGACAATGCCAACCGCCAGTTGAAGCTTGACAACAACATAACGCTGACAACCTCGGACGGCATGAAAGCACAGTTGAAATCCGCCGATATCAATATACAAGAAAACTCGATGTCGACCGATCAGCCTGTCAAGATCGAAAATAGCAGTGCCAGTATCGTCGCAGACAGTATGAAAATTACTCAGAGTGGCAAAGTAATGGTCTTTGAAAAGGGGGTCAGGCTTGTCATTCAGCCCGCAAAGCTGCATGAAGGTCGCAACGAAGCCAAATCACCGCAGTGATTGCCGGCCAGGTGGGGATATCCCGGATTTAGGAGATTGAGACAATGTCGCGCGGGACAAGACTGATCAGCATTTCGACTGTTGCATTGGGCATTTGGGCATCCTCCATGATTGGTCCTGTTGCAGCGCAGGATGCGAGCAAGGCCGGCGGCCTGAACAACGGCATGAAGCTTTCGAGTGATCAGCCCATTCAGATCGATTCCGATCGCCTCGACGTGCATAATGATGTGGGTACTGCCACCTTCACCGGCAATGTAACGGTCACCCAGGGAACGACGCTGATGAAGGCGGGTTCCATGATTGTTTACTACGTCAAGAAGCCGGAAAAGACCGACGCGGAAAAAGCCGCCGACAAGGCAGCCGCCAAAACGGAGACCAAGGCAGCCGCGCCTGCGGGCGCAGGCGCCCAGGACATCGACCACATCGAGGTCAATGACAAGGTCTACGTGAAGTCCGAAGATCAGGTTGCCACGGGCGACCATGGCACGTTCGACATGAAGACGCAGGTTCTGGTTCTGACCGGCAGCAAGGTCGTTCTCTCGCAGGGCGATAATGTTGGCGTCGGTTGCAAGCTGACCGTGCAGATGAAGAGCGGTCAGGCCCAGCTGGAAAGCTGCAAGAACGGACAGACAGGCCGCGTTTCTATCGTCGTTGCGCCGAAGAGCGCTCCGAAGAACTAGGCCGGCGGTATAAGTGTCCCTGTTTTCCCGTCGATCCGCCAAGACCCCTACATCGCCAGACGCGCGCATTTCCCAGGAGATGCGTGCCGCCGATCCGTCGGCAACGGACCGGATGAAGGGTACGCTTGTCGCCCGCGGCATCACCAAGAGCTATAACGGCCGTCAGGTGGTCAATGGTGTTTCCTTCGGTGTGCGCGCCGGCGAAGCGGTCGGTATTCTCGGCCCGAACGGCGCCGGGAAGACCACCTGTTTCTATATGGTCACCGGCCTGGTGCCGGTCGACAAGGGCAATATCGAAATCGATGGCTTTGATGTGACGACGATGCCGATGTATCGCCGCTCGCGCCTCGGAATCGGCTATCTGCCGCAGGAAGCCTCGATTTTCCGCGGCCTGTCCGTGGAAAACAACATCAAGGCCGTGCTCGAAGTGGTCGAGAAGGACCGCACGGCACGGGCGCAGGAACTGGATTCCCTCCTGGAAGAGTTTCATATCGCCCATCTGCGCAAGGCACCGGCGCTTTCCCTCTCCGGCGGTGAACGCCGCCGGCTGGAGATCGCCCGCGCCTTGGCCTCACGGCCCAATTTCATGCTGCTCGACGAGCCGTTTGCCGGTGTTGATCCCATTGCGGTCTCCGATATCCAGCAGCTCGTCCGCCATTTGACCAGCCGCGGCATCGGCGTCCTCATCACGGACCACAATGTGCGCGAAACGCTGAAGCTGATTGACCGCGCTTACATCATTCATGCGGGGCAGGTTCTGACCCACGGCCGCCCGGACGAGATTATTGCCAATCCTGATGTGCGGCGTCTTTATCTCGGTGATCAGTTCAAGCTCTGATTTTATCAATTTCTGGCAGGTTTTTGCCAGAAATCACCCGCCGCTGCGTGAATCCAGATGAATCTTTCCGAAAAGAGTCGTTTTTTGCCTTGCCGGAATTGACAAGCAAGGATTGGGCCATTTCTGTACATTGAGAAGAATTTCGTACAGGAGTACCCGCGTTCACCATGGCCCTGTCGCCAAAACTCGATCTAAGACAAACCCAGTCTCTGGTGATGACGCCGCTGCTCATGCAGTCGATTCGGCTGCTGCAATTGTCCCATGTCGAACTCGAGCAATTCATCGAGCAGGAGATCGAAAAGAATCCGCTGCTGGAGCGCGATGAAACGGCAAATGAACATTTTTCCTTCGAAAGCCGGGATACGTCCGATGATCGCGGGCCGGGGGAAGCCGGTGACTATTTGCGCGGTGTCAATCATGGTGACGCCGACGAAAGCCGCGATGGCGGCAGCGCAAGTGAGCAGAACGACCATTGGCTTGTCAGCGGCGAGTCGACCAGTTCAGGCTCCATGTCCGAGACGTTCGACAGTTCTCTCGAGAATATTTTTCCGGATGATCCTGGAACCCACGACTTCATCGCTGGCGATCTGGCCTCGCAATGGAAATCGTCATCGGGTGACGGATATGTGTCGACGGGCGGCGAGGGGTTCAATCTCGAGCAGGTCACCGCGTCGCCGTTGACGCTGCGCGACCACGTCGGCGAGCAGATCATTTTTGCCTTTGAGGATGCGGTGGACCGCCTGATTGCAGCAGAACTCGCCGATTACCTCGACGAAATGGGCTATCTGCGCGTCGATGTCGAAGAGATTGCCGAGCGGCTGGGCACTGACGCGGCCCATATCGACAGACTGATCGCGGTGTTGCAGACATTCGAACCGGCGGGGCTGTTTGCCCGTGATCTGGCTGAATGTCTGGCTCTGCAGCTGCGTGCAAAAAACCGGCTCGATCCGGCGATGACGATGCTTCTGCAAAATCTGGAACTCCTGGCGAAACGGGATTTTCAAAGCCTGAGAAAGCTGTGCCGGGTCGCCGATGCCGATCTCCTCGATATGCTGCAGGAGATACGCCTGCTCGATCCAAAGCCGGGAACGGCCTTCTCCTCGGGTGTGGCCGACAGCATCATCCCGGATGTGCATGTCGACATGGCGCCGGACGGGACATGGAATATCGAGCTCAATCCGGATGCTCTGCCGCGGGTCCTCGTCAACAACACCTATTATGCGACCATTGCAAAGGTAACGGCTTCCCCGGCTGAAAAGGGGTTTCTCAGCGAATGCCTGCAAAATGCCAACTGGCTGACGCGCAGTCTGGACCAGCGCGCCCAGACCATTTTGAAGGTGGCGACGGAAATCGTACGCCAGCAGGCGGAGTTCCTGCAATTCGGCGTCGCCCACCTGAAGCCGCTCAATTTGAGAAATGTGGCTGACGCCATCGGCATGCACGAGTCGACCGTGAGCCGCGTCACCGCCAACAAATACATGCTGACGAAGCGCGGCGTCTTCGAGTTGCGCTATTTTTTCAATGCGGGGATTTCGGCCACCGAAGGCGGCGAGCAGCATTCCTCCCAGTCCGTTCGGCACCAGATCAAGCTGCTGATCGACAGTGAAAAGCCGGACGATATTTTATCGGACGACACGATCGTGGATCTTTTGAAGGGCCAGGGCGTTGAGATTGCACGGCGTACGGTTGCCAAGTACCGCGAGGCGATGAACATCGCATCCTCGGTGCAAAGGCGCCGGGAGAAAAAAGCGGAGGCTTCTGTGCGCAAGGGTGACGGAAACTCTGGATTCATCCGCCGCACAGGTGTAGAATCGAGGCGAGCGGGTAAATGAACCGAGCCACAGAAGCTTGGTCAAGGGAGAGTGAAGCGCCGGTAATTTGCGTCGATTGAAGCGAAAGCGCGCCTTTTGGAGATGAAGAATCAGAAAGTGAAATGTGATGGATCACTCGCATGGAATGTGCGGGATGTCTTTGCTCGTCTCTCAACAACAGTGTAGATTGGCTCGGGCAATGAAAAGTCACAATGAAGGTGAGGTATCATGAGTCTGCGTGTATCTGGGAAACATATGGACATTGGTGACGCTTTCCGCATTCGCATTGACGAACGGATCGGTGAGATGGTGACCAAATATTTCGATGGCGGATATACAGGCCACGTCACAGTGGAGAAACAGGGGTCGCGCTTCATCGCCGATTGCCTGATCCGTCTCGATACCGGCACGGTGCTGCAGGCAGCGGGCGAGGCACAGGATCCTCAGCTTGCTTTTGATGCAGCCGGAGAACGCGTGGACAAACGCCTTCGCCGTTACAAGCGGCGTCTGAAATCGCATCAGGCGCCCGGCTCGAACGGTGTTTTCGACGATATTTCCTACCGGGTTGTCGCCCCTGTACCGGATGAAGATGAGGATATTCCGGAGGATTACGCGCCAACAATCGTGGCTGAGACATCGATGGCGCTCAGGAGCATGAGTGTCGCATCCGCCGTGGTCGAGCTCGATCTGAAAGATAGTCCAGTGGTTGTCTTCCGCAACTCTGGCAGTACGCAGGTGAATATCGTATACCGCCGCGCTGACGGTAACATCGGCTGGATCGATCCATCGGCCGTGGCCGGTCAGAACGGTGCCGGGTCTTAGGCGAAATTTGAACTACCGTCCGCGCCCAAAGCGCGGACGGTAACAGGAAGGAAGAGAATAATGGATCTGGGTGACCTCATTCAGCCCGACGCTGTCCTGCCCGCATTGAAAGTCAATTCCAAAAAGCAGCTTTTGCAGATCATGTCGGAGAAGGCTGCCGCCTTGACCGGTTTGACGGAGCGGGAAGTGTTTGACACCGTCCTGCAGCGCGAGCGCCTTGGCTCGACCGGCGTTGGCAATGGCATTGCCATCCCGCATGGCAAGATCAACAGCGTCAAACGCATCACCGGGGTCTTCGCACAGCTCGAAACCCCCGTGGATTTCGAAGCGCTGGACGATCAGCCCGTCGATATTGTTTTTCTTCTGCTGGCGCCGGAGAATGCCGGCGCCGATCATCTGAAGGCCTTGTCGCGGATTGCCCGCATGCTGCGCGATCCCGAGCGGATTGCCAAATTGCGCACCGCCCATGATGCGACCCTTCTCTATGAATTGCTGACGGCGCAGCCTGCCTCCAACGCCGCCTGATTCTTTTGCAACCTTCGACGAAAGAGCCGCCTCCGGGCGGCTTTTTGTTGGGGTGGGATAAGGGGTAGGGCATGTTCTGCACTAGTCTCGTGCGTGGTTCGACAAGCTCACCATGAGGGAGCATGGGGGATTGCAAAGAAGTATATTCTGCGATACTGGCGATTGGCTTGCAGCCAACACCTTCCCTCATGGTGAGCTTGTCGAACCACGCACCATGAAGACGCAACGCTGACGGACAGCACCCGCTTCAAACTGCCATGCTCCTGCGCCACGGAAACTGCCACCCGAGCCGCACGCCCAGCGTACCGCAGGCAATCAGCAGCATGCCGGCGGCCTGTGCCATTCCCAGCGGGTGTCCGTAAATTGCCCAGTCCACGATGATGGCGACGATCGGATAGATGAAGGTCAGGACGCCGATGACCGGCGTCGACAGGCGCGGATAGGCCGAATAGATCAGGATATAGGCAATGCCCGTATGGAGGATGCCGATACTGGCCAGCCAGCCCCAGGATGCCAGCGGCACGGGCTCCGCCCAATTGGCAAAGGGCGCGAGCATGACGATGCCGACGATGGTCTGGCACAGCACCGTGATTTCCGGCCGTTGCTCGCCCAGGCCCTTGGCGAGAATGGTCGCAGCGGCATAAAGCATCGCGGCACCAAGCGACATGACGATCCCAAGAATCCATAGCGTGCTGACCGGTGCCGCCGCGCCGACAAGGCCGCTGGCCAGGACGACACCGAGAAAGGCGCCGAGCATCCAGATGATCTGATCGACGGTGATGCGTTCCTTCAAAAGGGTTGCGCCGATGAGAACAACGAAGAATGGCTGGATGTGATAGATGATCGTCGTGGTCGCAATCGACGTCATGCGGAACCCGGCAAAAAACGATACCCAGCTGAGCACCATGCAGATCCCGCCGAGCGCTGCCCGGCCCAGCCGCGGCCAGGAGAGGGTCCGGTCGGGAAGATAACCGCGCAGGAAACACCAGGCGGCGAGGAAGACCATGCCGAAGACACAGCGCCAGAAGACGATGGTGACCGGATCGAGCCGTGTTTCCGTTGCAAAGGCACCGACCGTCCCGATGATGGCCATGGCGATGGCCAGCCGTGCTGCAGGAAAACGATCGGATATCGGGTCAGTCATATGAGTCATTCCCGTGGAAAGGGATGCCCAGTTAGCGCCATTGATTGCCACCAAACAAACGAATAGATTTGGAGCGAACTATTCGCTATATTGATGGCATTATGGCTGCACCCCTCGACCTCGATCTCCTGCGGACCTTTGTAACTGTCATCGAAACCGGCAGCCTGTCGGCGGCTGCCCCGCGTGTCGGCCGCAGCCAGTCGGCCGTCAGCATGCAGATGCAGCGCCTGGAACAGGCGGTGGGCAAACAGCTGCTTATTCGCAACCCCCGGTCCGTCGAGCCGAATCTGGCCGGTGAGAGTTTTCTCAATTATGCGCGGCGGTTGCTGCGATTGTCGGATGAGGCGTGGGCCAATGTCACCCGCCCCGAGGAAACCGGCAGCGTGCGGCTTGGCGTGCCCGATGACTATGCGGCATTCCTGCTGCCGCCCGTTCTGTCGCGGTTTGCCGAGGAGCATCCGCTGGTCACCGTCGAACTGGTCTGCGAGCAATCCACCTCGCTGGTCAAGGCGATCGATGAGGACCGGGTCAATCTGGCGATTGTCACCCGCGGGGCCACCCAGCCGCTGGAGGTGATCCGCCGCGAGCGCTTGATCTGGGTGGCATCGCCGACCCATGTTGCCTGGGAAAATGACCCTCTGCCCATCGCCCTGTTTGAACCCGGCTGCGCCGCGCGCATGAACGTGCTGGATGCGCTGGGCGATGCGGATCGCAGCTATCGCTGCACCTATTCCAGCGCCAGCCTGCTTGGACTGATCGCCGTGGTGCAGGCCGGGCTGGCGGTGGCTGCGCTTGCCGCCTGCAGCGTGCCGTCGACCCTGCGCGTTATCGGCGAGAATGAAGGCCTGCCGCCGCTGCGTGATCTGGAAATCGGCATCATGCGCAGCCCGGTGTCATCCAGTCCGGCCATTGACCGGCTGAATGATTTTCTGCGCCGCGAACTGGCGCAGATTGCGTAAGGTCTGTCAGATCCACACGTCGTTCTGTGCTGTCCGCTCACCGCCCTCGTGGCCGGTATTAAGCACACCCCGGGGTTCGATCAGCATCAGACGGACTTCCCTTTCGGCATAAGGCTTGTGCTCGACCCCTTTGGGGACGACATACATTTCACCCGGCCTGATCGTCACGAACCCGTCGCGGAAATCGATGCGCAGTTCCCCATCCAGGACAATGAATGCTTCATCGGTTTCCGGATGATCGTGCCAGATGAAATCACCTTCGATGCGGACGATCTTGAATTGATAATCGTTGAGTTCCGCCACCACTTTTGGTGACCACTGTTCGGAAAACAGCTTGAATTTTTCCGAGAAATTGATGGCCTTGTAGGATTTCGATTGGACCGTTTGCATGCGGGACTCCTCTGGGCAAATGCCAGCGGAAATTATGCTTCACGCGAAACCAAACGTCTTGGACGTTTGTGCGTGCGCTATTCCGGCCGCTTGGATTTCCGCCCGTAAAGTTCCAGCCGGTGATGGATGATGTCATAGCCGAGCGCGCGGGCGATCTCTTCCTGCAGTTTCTCGATCTTGTCCGACTGGAATTCGATCACGTCACCCGTATCGACATCGATCAGGTGGTCGTGATGCTCGCCATGGGCCTGTTCGAAGCGTGACGGGCCGCCATTGAAGGCGTGGCGATGAATGGCACCCATTTCTTCCAGGAGGTTCATGGTGCGGTACACGGTCGAAAGCGAAATGCTGTCATCGATCTCGATGGCGCGATGGAAAATCTTCATCGCATCCGGGTGGTCTTCGGTGGAGGTCAGAATATCGAGAATGATTCGGCGGGGGCGGGTGATGCGAACGCCTGCCTTGCGCAATTCCTTCTCGTAATCCGGCTTCTGATTGATAGCATGTTTCATACACGGGATTATGCGCCAGAACGCGCTCAGTTGCAAAGATTCTCAACTGGCCTTGGCAGATGCGGGCGTTGGTGCACAGAATTTCGGCGTCTGACCTCTAGCATAATGCAGGAAACGGGAAACGGTTTCTTTTTGCAAATCATTCGCATTTGCATTGACGCACCTCTCACAAGCCGTTATGGAGTAACAATGGTGACGAAAAAGCTCACCATTTTCCCGGTTTGCTGGAGGCGAGATGAGATTTTCCCGACTGTTGATTGCTGTTTTCGCTCTTTTGACGATTCTTGGCCCGGCATCCGCTGCCGATGGCAAGAAGTTCAAGGTGGTCACCACCTTTACGATCATCGCCGACATGGCCCGCAATGTAGCGGGGGACGCGGCCGACGTGGATTCGATTACGAAACCCAACGCGGAAATTCATGATTATCAGCCGACACCCGGCGATATCCTGAAGGCGCAGGATGCCAATCTCGTCCTGTGGAATGGCCTTGGTCTGGAACGCTGGTTCGAAAAATTCTTCGGCAACGTCAAGAATGTTCCGAGCGCCGTCGTCAGCGAGGGCGTCGAGCCGATGGGCATTTCGGAGGGCCCCTATGAGGGCAAGCCGAACCCGCATGCCTGGATGTCGCCCAATGCCGCGCTGGTGTATGTGGAAAATATCCGCAAGGCGCTCGGCACGTATGACCCGGCCAATGCCGCCGTCTATGACCGCAACGCCGCGGCCTATTCGGAGAAGATCCGGGCAACGGTTGCGCCTATCCGCGACAGTCTCGCTGCTGTTCCCGCCGAGCGCCGCTGGCTGGTGACGAGTGAAGGCGCCTTCAGCTATCTCGCACGCGATTTCGACATGAAGGAGCTTTATCTCTGGCCGATCAATGCCGATCAGCAGGGCACACCCCAGCAGGTGCGCAAGGTGATCGACAAGGTTCGCGCTGAGAAAATCCCGGTGGTTTTCAGCGAAAGCACGATTTCCGCTTCGCCCGCCAAGCAGGTCGCCCGCGAGACTGGGGCAAAATATGGCGGTGTTCTCTATGTCGATTCGCTCAGCGATCCCGATGGTCCGGTGCCCACCTATCTCGACCTTCTGCGCGTCACGGCACAAACCGTTGCCAAAGGTTTTACACAGTGAGCGCGTCCTCCCAAGCGCTCGCCGGCCCCTCCGCTGCAAAGCGGGGGGCTGGTCTTTCCGTGCATGACGTGACCGTGACCTATCGCAATGGCCACACGGCTTTGCGCAATGCCAGCTTCGATATCCCGCGCGGGTCGATCACCGCGCTGGTCGGCGTCAATGGCAGCGGCAAGTCCACCCTGTTCAAGGCCATCATGGGCTTCGTGCCTCTCGCCAGGGGATCGGTCTCGATTCTGGGTGAACAGGCGGGACGGGCGCTCAAACGCAATGTGGTGGCCTATGTGCCGCAGAGCGAAGATGTCGACTGGAATTTTCCGGTTCTGGTCGAAGATGTCGTGATGATGGGACGATATGGCCATATGAATTTTCTGCGCATGCCGAAGAAGCGCGACCAGCATATGGTGACTGCCGCGCTGGAGCGGGTCGGCATGACGGAATTCCGCAAGCGCCAGATCGGCGAGCTCTCGGGCGGTCAGAAGAAGCGTGTCTTTCTCGCCCGCGCGCTGGCGCAGGAAGGCGATATCATTCTTCTGGACGAGCCCTTCACAGGCGTCGACGTGCGGACAGAAGAGGCCATCATCGGCCTTTTGCGATCCCTGCGCGATGACGGCAAGGTCATGCTGGTCTCCACCCACAATCTCGGCAGCGTGCCCGAATTCTGTGACCGGGCCGTGCTGGTCAACCGTACCGTCCTGGCCTCCGGACCGACAGTAGAGGTGTTCACGCAGGCCAATCTGGAGATGACGTTCGGCGGCGTGCTGCGCCACTTCATCCTCGGTGGCGTCGATCTGCATGCCGATGCGGATCCGCGCAGCGTGACGGTGCTCAGCGACGATGAACGCCCCTTCGTGATCTATGGTGAACCCGAGGGGAAAGGTAAGCCGCAATCATGATGCAGCTGCTTCTCGAACCCTTTTCCTACAACTATATGATCAATGCCATGTGGGTCAGTGCGCTGGTCGGCGGTGTCTGCGCATTCCTTTCCGCCTATCTGATGCTGAAGGGATGGTCGCTGATCGGCGATGCGCTCTCCCATTCCATCGTGCCGGGTGTTGCCGGGGCCTACATGCTGGGCCTGCCGTTTTCCATCGGCGCGTTCTTTTCCGGCGGTCTCGCCGCAGTCGCCATGCTGTTTCTCAACCAGCGGACAAAGCTGAAGGAGGACGCCATCATCGGCCTGATCTTCACCTCCTTCTTTGGGCTCGGCCTGTTCATGATGTCGCTCTCACCCGCCTCGGTGAACATCCAGACCATCGTGCTCGGCAATATCCTGGCGATCACGCCGGAGGATACGCTGCAACTGGTCATCATCTGCGGGGTGTCGCTGGCTGTCCTGTTGGTGAAATGGAAGGATCTGATGGTGACATTCTTTGACGAAAATCATGCCCGTTCCATCGGCCTCCACCCGCCGCTCCTCAAAATCCTGTTCTTCACGCTGCTCAGCGCGTCGACGGTGGCCGCCATGCAGACCGTGGGGGCGTTTCTGGTGGTGGCGATGGTCGTCACCCCCGGCGCAACCGCCTATCTCCTGCATGACCGTTTCCCGCGCCTGATCCAGACCAGTGTGCTGATCGGAGCCTTGACCAGTTTTATCGGCGCCTATCTCAGCTATTTCCTCGACGGTGCCACCGGCGGCATCATCGTCGTGCTGCAGACGCTGGTCTTTCTCACCGCTTTTGTTTTCGCACCCAAGCATGGAACGCTGGCCGCGCGCCGCCGTGCCCGGCTGGCATTGGAGGAGGAGCTATGAGCGACCTGATCCAGCTTTTGTTGCAGCCGTTCAGCTTCGGCTTCATGCAGCAGGCCTTTGTCATCACGCTTCTCGTGGCAATCCCCATGGGCCTGCTCTCGCCCTTTCTGGTTCTGAAGGGCTGGTCGCTGATGGGAGATGCGATCTCGCACGCGGTTCTGCCCGGCGTGGTGCTCGCCTATATCGCGGGTATCCCGTTGGCCATCGGGGCCTTTGCGGCAGGCATGATCTGCGCCCTTGCCACCGGCTTCCTCAAGCAGAACAGCCGGGTGAAGGAAGACACGGTCATGGGCGTGGTCTTCTCCGGGATGTTCGGCCTTGGCATCGTCCTCTACACCAAGATCCAGTCTGACGTGCATCTCGACCACATCCTCTTCGGCGATATGCTTGGCGTGGCGTGGCGCGATATCGCCGAAACCGGGGTGATAGCAGCCGTGACCCTGCTGGCCCTCGGCATCTGGCGGCGGGATTTGCTGTTGCATGCCTTTGACCCGCAGCACGCGCAGGCCATCGGTCTGCCGGTCAAATTCCTGCACTACGGACTGCTGTGCATCCTGTCGCTGACCATCGTCGGCGCGCTCAAGGCCGTTGGCATCATCCTTGCCGTCGCCATGCTGATTGCGCCGGGCTCCATCGCCTTCCTCTTGACCAAACGCTTTGAACGCATGCTGCTGGTATCGGCACTTGTTGCTGTTTCAACATCACTCGCCGGTATCTATCTGAGTTTTTTCCTCGACAGCGCCCCGGCGCCGACCATCGTCCTTTTGCTGACGGCAAGCTTCATTCTGGCCTTTGTCTTCTCCAGAAAAGCAGCCGCCGCCAGCGCGCAAGCACAGGCGGCGGAATAGGGTCGTCAACTCAGTCAGCGGCCACCAGGCCGCTGGCTATTTTCCCGGCACGACTTCCACGAGTACCGTGTGTTCGCCCGATATCTCCAGCGGAATGCCCGCATCGGCCTTGGCCAGCTTCTTGCCGTCCACAGTGATCTTCCTGCCGCCCTTGGCGGCCGGTTTCACCTCGACGGTATAGCGCGCCTTGCCGTTGCGCAGCACGAAGCTGAAGCCGTCGGTCCATGCCGTCGGCAGGGCCGGATCGACGAACAGCCGGTCATTCCTACGGCTGATGCCGAGAATGCCTTCCGTTGCCACGCGGTACAGCCAGCCGGCAGAACCCGTGTACCAGGTCCAGCCGCCGCGCCCGCGCATCGGATCAACCGAATAGACGTCCGCAGCGACGACGTAGGGCTCGACCCGGTAGGATTCGGCCTTGTCGGCATCCAGCGAATGGTTCACCGGATTGAGCTTGCTGAACCAGCGATAGGCCTCGTCGGCATTGCCGAGCTTGGCCATGGCCAAGACTGCCCAGGTTGCGGCATGGGTATACTGCCCGCCATTCTCACGCACACCCGGCGGATAACCCTTGATATAACCGGGCTCATGCCGCGTTTTGTTGAACGGCGGTGTGAACAGTTTGATGATATCGACCTCGTCATCGACCAGATCCGTCGCAACGGACTGCATGGCCTGCTTGGCGCGATCGGGATCACCATAGCCGGAGAGAACGCTCCAGGACTGGGCAATGGAGTCGATCCGGCACTCGTCGCTGGTCTTGGAACCCAGCGGCGAACCGTCGTCGAAATAGCCACGGCGATACCATTCGCCGTCCCAGCCATCCTTTTCCAGAGCCGCCTTGAGGCTTTCGATATGGGCTTCCCACCGCTTGATGCGGTCGGCATCCTTGCGCTGGCGGGCAATCGGCAGGGTGTCGCGCAGGGTGCTGATCAGGAACCAGCCCAGCCAGATGCTCTCGCCCTTGCCCTCTTCGCCGACCCGGTTCATGCCGTCGTTCCAGTCGCCGGTGAGCATGAGCGGCAGCCCATGCGCGCCGGTGCGGGCGATTGCCAGATCGAGCGCGCGCGCCGCGTGTTCGTAGACCGTGACTTTATCAGCCGCGATTGTCGGCTGATAGAAAGCATCGTGCTCGCCGTTTTCGAGAGCCTTGCCTTCGATGAACGCGATCTGCTCGTCGAGGATGCTCATATCGCCGGTCACCGACGTGTAGTGGGCAATGGCATAACCGAGCCACACCACGTCATCGGAAATCATCGTCCGCACACCGGCGCCTGATGTCGGCAACCACCAGTGTTGGACATCGCCCTCCTTGAACTGGCGGGCGGCGACATTCAGGATCTGGTGCCGGGCCAGTGATGGGTCGAGCACCAGCATGGACAACGTGTCCTGCAGCTGGTCGCGGAAGCCAAAGGCACCGCTGGCCTGATAGAAGGCCGTGCGCGCCCAGATACGGCAGGCAAGGCTCTGATAGGGCAGCCAGCGGTTGACCATCACATCGAATGCATCATCGGGCGTATCCACCTGCAGACCATCGAGGAAGCCGGTCCAGATTGCCTTGGAGGCCGCAAGCGTCTTTTCAAACGGCCGCTTCAACTGTTCGGCGAGAACACGCCGTGCCTCGTTGGCACCGGCGGTATCGCCGATATAGAACAGGATTTCCCTGGTTTCGCCCGCCGCGATCTCCACATCGACGGCAAGCGCCGCGCAGGGATCGCCCCCCGCCTCAACGACGTTGGACAGGGTTTTAGCCTGCAGGACGGCAGCCGGCTGGTCCACCGATCCCAGGAGGCCGAAGAACTCGGTCCGGTCCGATGTCACCGATTGCGGTTTCACGTTTGCGGCGAAGAATGCCACGTGATCCTTGCGGTCGGTGCCGTAGGGATTGCGGGCAAAGAGCGCGCCGCTTTCCGTATCATGCGACGGCACGATGAACGGAGCCGTCTTGGCGCGGGAATTGCCGAGCATCCATTCGACAAAGCCATAGACACGCAACTGCTTGGCTGTCCCGCCATGGTTGGTGATCTTGAGGCTGGACACGCGCACCGGCATGTCCGTATCGATGGTATGGGTCAGTTCAAGGCCGACATTGCCGTGGCGCGACAGGAATGTCGAATAGCCCTGGCCGTGGCGGGTTTCATACTGAACCGACGGATCGCGCAGCACCGAGGCGGTCGGCGAGAACGCGGTTCCCTTGTCCAGATCAACGACGTAGAGCGCTTCGCCGGACCGGTTGATCACGGGATCATTCGACCACTGGGTCAGCTGATAGTCGCGGCTGTTGCTCGACCAGGTGAAACCTGCACCCTCCGCCGACACGTGGAAGCCGAAGCCCGCATTGGAGATCACATTGATCCATGGCTGCGGCGTGGTGGTCCGGTCGGCAAGACGGACGACGTACTCACCGGTCTTCATGTCAAAGCCGCCAAAGCCGTTCCAGAAGGCCAGTTCATTGCCGTCTGTTTTCTGACGGCGCTTGCCCACCAGCTGCGTCGGTGCCGGCGCGATGCTGCGCATCTCGTCAAGGCCGGTATCGCCGGTCGCCAGAGTCTTGCCGGCCGGTATGGCGGCAACGGGCTGCAGGTCGGCGGACAGTTCCTCCGTGCGCTTCAGTTGTTCAACCAGCGTGCCGTTCTGCGCGTGCATGACAATGCGGGCAGAGGCGAGCAGGGTGTTGTAGCTCGCGTCGCTCATCTGGTCCTTGCGCACGGTGAAGATGTGGACGCGCGGGCCATACTGGCCGCCGCGGTTGCGGCTGTTCTCGCAGATCGCTTCGAGCCCGCGCTGGAAGTCCTGGGCGTAGGAGAAGGAGCGTTCGTTGATGACGACGACGTCAACCACAAGCCCCTTTGCCCGCCAGTATTCCTGTGCCTTCAGGACGTTCTTCAGCGTGTCCATGTCGGCTTCGTCATCGATGCGCAGAGCAAGGATGGGGAAGTCACCCGATATGGACATCGGCCAGAGGTCGGACTGGCTGCCAAGGCCGGAAGCGATGCTTTCGGCTGGCATGCGCAGGGCCTTGTCCGGATAGATCAGGCTGGTGGCGACGCGCTGGAAATCAGCGGCTTCGTCCGGATTGATCTCGATATGGTGCAGCCGCACCTGCGAGCTTGTCCAGGACAGCGAGAATTCGCGGGCAAAGCAGTCCGGATGGCGGAAGCGTGAAACGACCTCCTCCAGCTCGTGCCGGTCCGGGCCGACAAGGGTCCAGAAAACCAGCGTGACGCGCTTGTGCGCGGGAACGCGGACGCGGCAGCGCAGTGACGCGATGGGGTCCAGCACGAAGCCCTGGCTGCCGTTGAGGGTTACACCCTCGTCGAAGGCAACCGGATTGCGCAGGTTGCGGCCCCGGCCGATGAAGGCCCGGCGGTCGGTTTCCGCCTGGATTTCACGCATAGCGCCCGATCCGTCCGTGACCACGTGCGCCACGTGAATGTCGGGTTCGTTGCTGCCGCGCTTGCGGCGGGTGGCGTAGATCGTGTCGCCGCGCGGAACGATCTCGGTTTCCACGAACATCTTGGCGAATGCCGGATGTGCCGTGTCCGTATCGTCTGCGGTGAGCACCAGTTCGGCATAGGACGTCACTTCAATGATCCGGTCTTTCGTGCCGGTATTGGTGATGATGATGCGGCGGCCTTCGCCGTCGGAATCCGAAGCGACGATGGTTTCCACCGTCGACTGGATCGTGCCGTTTTCCTTGACGAATTCGGCCTTGTAGTCGGCGAAGATGGTTGTGCTCTTTTCGCCGGCTGCCCGCACGGGATCGCCGGTTGCCGACCACCATTCACCGCTGTCGAGATCGCGCAGGAACAGGAATGTTCCATAGCCGCTTTCCAGCGGATCCGGCTGGAAGCGGGTGATCGCCAGACCATTCCAGCGGCTGTAGCCGCCGCCATTGGCGGTGACCATGACCGAGTAGTGGCCGTTCGACATGATCTGCGTGGCACGCGGAGCGGAAAGCGGGTTCTTGATGAAGCGGATGGAGGCCGTTTCTTCGCCGCTTTCCACGGCCTTGCGCATCGGATTGTCGGCCTTGGCCTGCAGGACAGGGATTTCGCGCGGTGCCTTTTCCTGCAGCAGCAGTTCGGCGGCTTCGATGACGGGATCCGAGTGGAAACGGTCGCGCATGCGGCCTTCGAACACCACATTGTTGACGGCAACGATCGACATGCCGTGATGGTGCGCCATGTAGTTGCGCACGATGGCATATTCCTCGTCTTCGCGCACGCGGGAGCGGGTGAAGTCGACGGCATCATAGAAACCGTACTGACCGAGTGCACCCATCGCGCGAAGGCGTTTCAGATTGGCCACGGCTTCCGCCGGGCGATACTGGCTGGCCATGATGCTGGCATAGGGCGCAACCACGTAGTTCTTGGACAGGCCGCGTTTCAGTCCCAGCGTCGGGACGCCGAAATTGGTGTACTGGTAGTTCATCTCCGGATCGCGTGCATTATAGGCGGCTTCGGAAATGCCCCAGGGCAGGCCCTTGGAATCGCCGTATTCGATCTGGCGCTGGACGATCAGCTTGTTGGTCTGATCCAGCATCGAGCCCAGCGGTTCGATCATGACCAGAGGCGGCATGAGATATTCGAACATGGAGCCTGACCAGGAGATCAGCGCACCACGCCAGCCAACCGGCACCAGGAGACGGCCGAGGCGGAACCAGTGATCGACCGGGATATCGCCCTTGGCGATGGCAAACAGGCTGGCGAGGCGCGCTTCCGAAGCGAGAAGATCGTAGCAGCTCGCGTCCAGCTCGTTGGTATCGACGCGGAAACCGATCGACAGCAGGCGCCGTTCCTTGCGTTCAAGGAAGGTGAAGTCGGTGTCGAAGGCCAGTTGGCGGGCGCGGGTGGCCAGCGAAACCAGCCGCTCGCGCAGGCTGTCGGTTCCCTCGTGGGTGCCGATGGCGTCGTCCGTATGGGCCTGGCAGGTCTTGACCAGAATCAGCGCCCAGCCGTTTGCGGTGGTGCTGAGCGGGCTTTCGAGTTCGCCATGCAGTTCTTCCGTCAGGCGCTGGATGTCACCGGCGAACAGCGAAAGGTTGATGGTGCGCAGCGATGCCGTTTCCGGCTCTTCCTTGATGGTCGTGATGGCGCGACGGAAATTGGCCACCCGCTCGTCAAGTCGGCGGCGCAGGGGTCGCAGGACGCGGCGTTCATCGGGAATGTCGTTGATGGCTTCCTCAAGGATATCGCTGACGTCGAGGATGCCGTCGAGATCGCTTTGCAGATAGACGGACGGAGCCTCCGCCCATTTTTCCAGCGCGGAAGATAGTGCCACCAGATGGCCGGCGAGATTGCCGCTGTCCACCGACGAGACGTAGAGCGGCAGGAGCGGACGCAGCGTGGTTGTTTCGTACCAGTTGTAGAGATGGCCGCGATACTTCTCCATCTTTTCCAGTGTGGAGAGCGTGTCGTCGATACGGGTCAGCGTCTCGTTGAAGCCGATCCAGCCGAAATCCCGGGCCGCCACGGTCGACAGCAGGTACATGCCGATATTGGTCGGCGATGTGCGCGTGGCGATAACCGGATGCGGGTCCTCCTGGAAATTGTCAGGCGGAATGAAATTCTGTTCCTTGGTGACGAACGTATCGTAGTAGTGCCAGGTGCGGCGGGCGAAGCGGCGCAATTCGCTCTTGTCGGAAGAGCGGACATTCAGATCATCGAGCGGCTTGGCCGAACGGCTGACCAGCCAGGCAATGATCGGCGAGAAGAACCAGATCACGGCAAACGGCACGGCCAGATACCAGGCACGGCTGTGGGTGGCCAGCGGCAGGGCGATGGCGACAGCAGCCACGATGATCGCGGGCCACATCAGACGGGTGTAGTACTGCAGCGTGTCAGGTGCGCTGGCTTTCGCCTGTGCCGCCGCCCGCCATTCCAGCAGGTTCTTGCGCGATATGAAGACGCGGTAGAGCGTGCGTGCAATGGCATCGGCCATCAGGCAGGCCATGTTGGCAATGAAAGTGATGCGCAGGGCGATATCGGCGGCGCCGGAGAAAATGTCGGTGAGGATCGCCTGGAAATGGCCCTTCAGCGACAGGTTCATGTTTGTCGGAACAAGATTGGTGAACAGGATCATCGTCGGGACGATGAACATGCTGAAGATCATGAAGAACTGCCACAGGGCAGCGACGCCGGGCGGCAGCAATGTCCAGCCGGCGATGGAGGCGATGATCCAGAAGACCGGCGTCAGCGAGCGACGCAGATTGTCGGTCATCTTCCAGCGCGTGACGGCGGTCACACCCGGCTTTGTGCTGAACAGGTAGGGCAGGAGCTGCCAGTCGCCGCGCGTCCAGCGATGGTGGCGCGAGATGTCGACATTATAGCCTGTCGGATAGTCTTCAACCACCTCGACATCGCTGACGAGCGCCGCGCGGGCATAGCCGCCTTCCAGAAGATCATGGCTGAGAACGGTGTTCTCGTCGATCTTGCCGTCGAGCGCCAATTCGAAGAAATCGACGTCATAGAGGCCTTTGCCGGTGAATGTCCCTTCACCCAGCACGTCCTGATAAACGTCCGAGACGGCAAAGACGTAGGGGTCGATACCGCGGTTGACCGAGAAGACGCGCTGCAGGAACGAGGCATCGTCACCGGTGGTCAGCGAGGGAGTGACGCGCGGCTGCAGGATCGCATAGCCGCTGGTCACGCGGCCGGATTTTTCCTTGTAGATCGGGCGGTTGAGCGGATGGCTCAGCTTGCCCGCCAGGCGGTTGACCGAATCCGGCGTGAGGCGCGTATCGGAGTCGAGCGTCATCACGAATTTGATGTCGCCGGGCACCTCCTCATTGCTGGGGAAATAGGTTGTGTCCTTGTCGCCGCGCAGCAGGAGGTTCAGCTCATGCAGCTTGCCGCGCTTGCGCTCCCAGCCCATCCAGCGGCTTTCCTGCGCATTGTACAGGCGCTTGCGGTGCAGGAGGAAGAAACGCGGGTTGCCGCCTTGCGTATAATGCTGGTTGAGTGCGGTTACTTTTTCACGGGCGTAGTCGAGAATATCGAGATCGTTTTCGTTCTGCTCCACCTTGCTGTCCGCCCAGTCGGTGAGCAGCGCGAAATAGATTTCGCCGCGCGGATTGGTCAGATAGTGCACTTCGAGGTTGCGGATATGCTCGTCGACGGAATCGCGTGAAGTGATCAGCGTTGGCACCGCGACGAGGGTCTTCGCCTCGGGGGGCAGGCCATTCTTGTATTCAAAACCGATCAGCCGTGTCGGCGGCATGAACATCGGAATGATCCAGTTGACGAAGCCATTGGCGGTTTCCATCGTCGGGAACACCGCCAGGACCGTTAGCAGCAGAACCGTATCGCTCGGCAGGCCGTAACGGCGCAGCCAGTAATGGATCAGGAACAGAATGCCGATGGAAATGACCGAAGCCGGAATCCACAGGCCGGCGAGCCCGAGTGTCTTGTAGAACCGGACCCAGCGCTGCAGCAGGGTTGGGGTCGAGCCGCAGGTTTCTTCCAGCTCCGAGCGGCCGTCGCCGGCGAGATAATAGCCGACGTCGCGCTTGCGCTGCACGGTGACGCTCTTCTCGTCCCCCTTGGTTTCCGCACTGTGATGGGCAAGATCCAAGGCAGCCTGCGTGATGTCCTGCTCGCTCTTGCCCGAGCGGCGCGCGATCTTTTCAATCGCCACGCGATAGGCATTGCGGGAATGGAAATCGAGCGCATCAAAATTGGAATGTTCGCGCAGCACCGCATCGACGCCGCTGACCGTCTCGAACCAGGTGATCCAGTCGACATCATCGATAGCCTTCAGGCTGCGGATGAGGTTGCCCATGGTCACGCCGCCGGTGGACTGGCGCGTATGTTCCTGGATGATGGCGTCTTCGGCGTCGCTGCCGTTCTTTTCCAGCTCTTCCTCAAGCCAGGCGACAGCCGCACCGGAGTGCATAGCGCCGCCGCGCAGGCGGTAAAGCAGATGCGTGGCGAAGGTGCTGTCACGCGCGGCAGTGGTGTACTGGGCCAGAAGCTGCGGCAGGGTATCCTTGTCGGCGTTCAGCGTGATTTCGTCGGCAACGCTGTTGGCATAGGCGCGCATGCGCCGCGCCCGTTCGACGCGCAGCGACAGCCGGCGGGCGTTTTCGATGAGAATGAAGCGCACGGCGGAGGGCAGAGCCCAGAGTTCGCCGATATGCAGGGGCGCAACCGTCTGGAATCCTTCGACCACCGCTGTCAGGCTGTTGAGCGAGAACTGGCTGTCCGTATGGGCCGCATAGAGCCAGGCCAGTGCCATGACGCGCGGGATTTCCGGCTTGCCGGCCAGCGGCGGCAGCTGGCGGAAAAACTTCTTCGGAAGATCGCGCTCCACCTGCTGGATGTTCTGGTCGACGAGGTAGTAATTGTCGAGGAGCCACTGGGCCGCCGGAGTAATCGTCTCGCCCTTGCGTGCAGCCGCGTCGGAGGAGCGATAGGAATGGAGGATCAGCCGGGCATTTTCGACCGTGCGCTGTTCGAACACCATCGGTTCGTAGTCGGGCAGGCGGATATCTTCCCCGCGCGCCACGCGCGCGCCCAGGTCCCGCAGGTCGTCGATGGATTTGTAATGGGCTCTGATTGGATTGGGTTGGACCGAAAAAATCTGACCAACGGCATTCTTCTGTGGTGTGAAAGATTTAAAAAAAGACAGTAGGGCCATTTGCCTTCGTTTCGGTTGTGAAGAAAAAATCTTCAGGGCTGCAACACAGACGATAATAACGGGTCGACCGACCCATGGAGAAGTTTACGATCTAATCGGGTACGATCAACTAAGCTACCACCACTTTCATCCTTGCCGATCAGTTTTGATGAAAATGAGTCAGATTGCCATTTGTTTATCTTAAGCAATTCGTAGCGGGCTGCACAGGGGCACAGCGCGCAAACTCCTTTGCGGCTGTTTGCGAACGGGATGGGCTTTGTGAACAGACTGTTTCTGTTTTGGTGAACAAGCCTATGACGACCGGGCAGCAAAAAGCCGGAGCTCATGGAACTCCGGCTTCGGGGACAGAGGCCGAAAGGGTCAGGCCTGCGGGAAGACCCGCCAATGCTTCGGCCGAAAGGCGACGCGGCTCTTTTCCCGGGCCGGATGATCGGCCGGAATTTCAATCTCGACGCGTTCCGCCGCGCCGCCGATTTCGAGCTCCACGCGCCTTGTCGCACCGACACGGCGGCTGGCAATGACGGTTCCAGCAATGCAGCCGCCGCAACCGTCGATCAGCTCAACATCGTGCGGACGGAAATAAAGCGTCGCGTTGCCGTCGGGTGCATCGCTTTTCAGGCCGAGTGTGCGGTCCGCAAGCCATACTTCGCCATTGTCGATGCGTACGGTCAGCGAACTTGATTCGCCAATGAAGCCATAGACAAACGGCGAATTGGGCGTGTCATACACCTGATCCGGCGTTCCGATCTGCTCGATCTTGCCCTGGCTCATTACCACCACCCGGTCGGCGAGCTCCAGGGCTTCGTCCTGGTCATGGGTCACGAAAACCGTCGTGTGCATCGTCTTGTCGTGAATTTCCCGCAGCCAGCGGCGCAGCTCCTTGCGCACTTTCGCATCCAGTGCGCCGAACGGTTCGTCGAGCAGCAACACGCGCGGTTCGATCGCCATGGCGCGGGCAAGGGCAACGCGCTGGCGCTGGCCGCCGGAAAGCTGGGCCGGATAGCGCTTTTCCAGGCCGCCGAGCTGGACGAAATCGAGCAGCTCCGACGAACGGCGGCGGATTTCCTCATTGCTCGGCCGGCTGGCGGAGGGGCGAACCTTGAGCCCGAAGCCGACATTGTCGATCACGGTCATATGGCGGAACAGGGCGTAGTGCTGGAACACGAAGCCGACATTGCGCTCCTGCACGGATTTGAGCGAAGCATCCTCGTCGCCGAAAAACACCTTGCCTTCGGTCGGGGTTTCCAGCCCGGCGATCAGGCGCAGGAGCGTCGTCTTGCCAGAACCGGAGGGGCCGAGCAGTGCAATCAGTTCACCCGAATTGATATCGAGCGATACGTCGTGCAACGCCGGGAAGCGATCGAATTCCTTGCGCACACCACTTACGCGAACGTCCATGTTTATTCCTCTCAGTGTCCGCCATTGGCTGCCAGTTCCGCACCGTATCTCAACTCCAGCAGGGTCTTGAGAACGAGCGTCACCAGCGCCAGAAGCGCCAGAAGCGAAGCCACCGCAAAAGCAGCGACCGTATTGAATTCATTATAGAGAATTTCGACCTGCAGCGGCATCGTGTTGGTCAGGCCGCGAATATGGCCTGAAACGACGGATACCGCGCCAAACTCCCCCATGGCCCGGGCGTTGCACAGAAGCACGCCGTAGAGCAAGCCCCATTTGATGTTGGGGAGGGTGACATGCCAGAAGGTCTGCCAGCCATTGGCCCCGAGGGAAAGCGCCGCTTCCTCGTCGGTCGTGCCTTGCTCCTGCATCAGCGGGATGAGTTCGCGCGCCACGAAGGGAAATGTCACGAACACCGTTGCGAGCACGATGCCGGGAACGGCGAACAGGATCTCGATTCCCTGTGATTTGAGCCAGGGGCCGAGTGCGCTGTGCGTGCTGAACAAAAGCACGTAGACGAGACCCGATATTACAGGGGAAACCGAGAACGGCAGGTCGATCAGCGTCGTCAGGAATGCCTTTCCCTTGAACTCGAACTTGGCAATGGTCCAGGCCGCCACCACCCCGAAGACGAGATTGAGTGGAACGGCAATGGCCGCCACCAGAAGGGTCAGGCGGATCGCGGCGAGCGCATCATGGTCGGCGAAGGCTGCGAAATAGGCGGCGGGGCCCTTGCGGAAGGCCTCGAAGAAAACCGCAATCAGGGGCAGAAGCAGGAACAGGCCGAGAAAGACCAGCGCCACCCCGACGAGGATGAAGCGCGCCGTGCGGCTTTCGGTGGTTGCCGGATGCCAGACATTGGACGCAGCTTCCGGCGGTTGCGGCAACTCATGTCGCATAGCCATACCTCCTGCGGCTCCAGGCCTGGATCAGATTGATGACGAAGAGCATCGTGAACGAAATCAGGAGCATGATGGCGGCGATGGCCGTTGCGCCGGTATAATCGAACTCTTCCAGGCGAATGACGATCAGCAGCGGCGCGATTTCCGAGATATAGGGAAGGTTCCCGGCGATGAAGATCACCGAACCATATTCGCCGACCGCGCGGGCGAAGGCGAGGGCAAAGCCAGTGAGGATTGCCGGAGTAAGGCCGGGCAGCAGCACGCGTGAGATGGTCTGGAAGCGCGTCGCGCCGAGGGTGGCCGCCGCTTCCTCCACTTCCTTGCGGATTTCTTCCATGACCGGCTGCACCGTGCGCACGACAAAGGGCAATCCGATGAAGATCAGCGCGATGGTGATACCAACAGGCGTGAAGGCAACCTTGATGCCCAGCGGATCGAGCCAGCGGCCGATCCAGCCGTTTTTCGAATAGAGGGCTGTCAGGGCAATGCCTGCAACGGCGGTAGGCAGGGCGAAGGGCAGATCGACGATGGCATCGATGATCCGGCGGCCGGGAAAGCGGTAGCGCACCAGAACCCAAGCCACGATAACGCCGAACACGACATTGATCAGGGCGGCGATCAGCGATGTGCCGAAGCTGATTTTCAAGGCGTTCAGCGTGCGCGCGTCCGTCGCGACGTGCCACATGCCGCCCCAGCCCAGCGAGGCGGAGCGCCAGACCAGTCCAGCCAGCGGGATGAGGACGATGAGGGTCAGGTAGGCAAGAGTGAAGCCGAGCGTCATTCCGAACCCTGGAATAACACTCGGCCTCTTAAACCGCCAACCTGCCTTGGCAAGGTTGGAGATCATGCTGTTACTTTTTCGGCTTGTAAATCTGGTCAAACGTTCCGCCATCTCCGAAGTGATAGGGCTGTGCTTTTGCCCACCCGCCGAAGATTGGATCATCGATTGTCACCAGTTTCAACTCCGGCAGTTTTTTCAGGAGATCCGCCGATACCAGCTTGGGCTCGGAAGGGCGATAAAAGTGCTTCGCTGCAATGGTCTGGCCTTCTGCCGAGTAGAGATACTGGAGATAGGCTTCAGCCACCTTGCGCGTGCCCTTGGCATCGACATTGCCGTCGACAACGGCAACGGGCGGCTCGGCAAGGATGGATTGCGGCGGCACGACAATGTCGAATTTGTCGGCACCGAATTCATCGGAGGCAAGATAGGCTTCGTTTTCCCAGGCAAGCAGCACGTCGCCAAGTTCACGCTGGGCAAAGGTCGTGGTCGATCCGCGTGCGCCCGAGTCGAGCACCGGGACATGCTGGAACAGATTGCCGATATAGTCCTTGACCTTGGCTTCGTCGCCGCCGTACTGGCCATTGGCCCAGGCCCAGGCCGCAAGATAATTCCAGCGCGCCCCGCCCGATGTCTTGGGGTTCGGCGTGATGACTTCGACGCCATCCTTGATGAGATCGCCCCAGTCCTTGATGCCCTTCGGATTGCCCTTGCGGACCAGGAAGACAATGGTTGACGTATACGGTGCGGAATTGTGCGGATATTTGGTGCGCCAGTCAGGATTGATCTTTTTGGTTGCCTTGGCGATGGCGGAGATGTCGCTTTCAAGTGCCAGCGTCACCACATCGGCATCGAGCCCGTCAATCACCGAACGGGCCTGCGCGCCGGACCCGCCATGCGATGTCTGGATGGTCAGCGTTTCCCCGGTATCCGCCTTCCATTTCGCCGCAAAAGCCGCGTTGTAGTCCTTGTAGAGCTCGCGGGTCGGGTCATACGAGACGTTCAGCAGCGTCGTATCCGCATGGGCGGCAGACAGCGATTGAAAGGAAACTGTTGCGGCGAATAAAGCAGCCGCAAGCGATAGGGATATACGGGAATGTTTCATGCCTGCCTCCGTGTAGTGTGACCTAAAGCGTAGCAGAGCGTCCCGCAGAGCGGGCGTTGGAAAGAATTCCTTTTATATCGATAAATTAGAAAATTCTACCTGAATACCATAGTCTACAGAAATGGTAGTCTATTCCGGATCGGTGGTGGAATTTGACCGCAGCAGGATTCTTTCATGGCGGCAAGGAAGTGGTACCGGCCTGCGGCCGGTACCGGGCTGGAGGCCCTTATTTGCGTATCAGCAGGTCAACCGGTGTGATCTCTGCGACTTCGGTGTATGTGCTGGTCACTGTCCTGGCTTCGATCGAGGCACGCACTGTGAGTGGCGTGACAAAGATCGCCAGTGTCAGCAATGCGGTGGCGGCGATTGAAAGGCGTCGTTCCATGCGTGCGTTGATGATCATTGGTTTTCCCCTTCGTCCTAGTGGTATTTTGCCCGCAGCGGGCGGGAAATGATGTCGTCAATGGCAAATTTCGGGATCGGCAAAAGCACCTGATCCAGCTCGGCCAAGGTTTCGGCAAAACCGATGGCTGCATTCTCAACCTCTTCCTGGCGGGAGGGGCATGCCATGGCATTGAGGCAGGTTCGTGCCGCAAGCATGTCGCAATTTTGAAGTCCGGCGATCAGCCCCAAAGTCAGGCATTCTTCCTTGCACACATGGTGCGAGCCGAATGGAAATGTCTTCAGCGGGCACAGGGCACAGTGGCGCAACGTGCGGATGAAGAACGAGAGTTCCGACAGGGCGCGGTTGCCTTCACGGCTGCCGAGAATGTCGCTGTACAGGCCAAACGCCATTTCCCAGGCAATCACCGAGCCGGTTTCAAAGCCGGCAGTCCACCGGCGATAGCCTTCCAGCACGAGCTTTTCCGGAGCCCGGTCGAAATAGCAGCCTGTCCCTTGCCCTGCTTCAGATGCGCGTGGATACATGCCCACTCCCATCCTGTTCATTGTTGCGGCATGGGCGGGCAACGGGCGGCGTCAGCCGGTTCAGGCCGGATGCGGGACGTGGAAGCTGCGCATGCAGCGTGAAAACCACGCGCAGGCGTGGCAGAAAAAGACCTATCATAGGGTCCTCCAATCGAACGGGTTCAAGGCCCAGACATCAAAGGTATGCACTCGTGTGCTTGTGCATAAAGGCAATGACTTATTCCAAAGTCAAATGATAATTTTCGAAAAGCATGAAAAATATCAATAACTTAGAATGATTCTAGGAAATTATGAGTTTTTTAGTAGACAATTGTTCTGGCAAGCTGACAAATCATCGCACCCCCGATGGCGCGCGACGATCCATTTCTTGCGTCATCAAGCCGAATGTCTTCTAGAGCTGTGTGACCATGCGGTGCGAGGCGGGGTGGATCATCCGCACGAATGTGATCGGCTTCTGCGGCACAAAGGTGACGCGTTCCACGATGAACACGGCGTCCTTTTCGCTGACACCGAGAATGTCAGCCTCCTGCGCGCTCGCCACGCCGGCGTGAAAGACGATTTCGGCCTGCGAGAACGGTGAGTGGGTCACCAGCCATTCGTTCGGGCTGATGGTCTCGAATGTCTCGCCGCGAATGGAAGGCACCGCATCGAGATTGATCCAGCGATCCTCATATTGATACGGCTTACCGTCGGAGAGGTGCAGGCAGCGCACATGCAGCATGTCCTTGGCCTTGGCGAGACCCATGCGGCGGGCCACATCTCCCGGTGCTTTCTCCACCTGGTTGGAAAGCAGCCTGAACTGGTAGGTGCCGCCCTTTGTCTCGATTTCCTGCCGGACGATGGGAATGACGAAGCGCGCTTCCCGCATCGGGTGCAGGGCAACCCGGGTTCCGGCCTTGCGCTTGCGCACGAGGACGCCGCCCCGCGCCAGTTCCTGCAGGGCGCGGTTGACCGTGGCGCGGGCGCAGCCGAATTCAATGGACAGCACTTCCTCTCCGGGAATCAGTGCACCGGGTGCCCAGACCCGCTCGGCGATGCGCCGGGCCATTTCCGCTTTGATGGCATGGAAGGATTTTCGTGATGTTGCCGTCACACCCGCTCCAGAACCGACGCAAGCCGCGTCTTGTAGGTTGCAAAGATTTGTTCCCGCGCGTGGTGGCGTCCCTCATGCACCACATGACGGCCCGCCGACCACACATCGGTCACCGCGTGTCTGTCGCCTGCAAAAATCCAGCCGTCAAGCAACCGGTCACCCCGCAGGCCGAGGATCGCGGGGTTATCGGCATCGAGTGCAACCATGTCGGCCCATTGTCCAACGGCAAGACTGCCGCCCCTGCGGCCCAAGGCCTGCATTCCGCCCGCAAGCGCGGTGTCATAGAGCGTACGGCCGTTCGATTTGCCGTCAATAGAAAGCGTGACCCGTGAGACATCGCGCAAACGCTGGCTGTATTCGAGCTGCCGCAGTTCCTCCGATGGCGAAATGCGGATGTTGGAATCCGATCCCGTACCGAACCGCCCGCCCGCACCCAGGTAGCGCACGCCATCAAAAATGCCATCGCCAAGGCTTGCCTCGGTCAGCGGGCAGAGGCCGACCACCGCGCCGCTGGCAGCAACGCGCAAGGTCTCTTCCGGTGTCATGTGCGTCGAATGAATGAGGCACCAGCGCTCATTGACGGGCAGATGGTCAAGCAGCCAGCTCATGGAGCGCTGGCCATAGGCTGCCTGCACCTCTTCCAGTTCCGGCAGCTGTTCGGCGATGTGGATGTGGAAGGGCATGGCGGCAAACCGGCGCTCGAGCTCCAGAAGGTCGCGTTCGCTGACGGCGCGGATCGAATGCGGTGCGATGCCAAAGCCCGCATCGGGACCTGTTTGCCGCGCGGCTTTTTCCGCGGCCTGCGCCAGTTTGGAAAAGCGCTCGACATCATTGCCGAATCGCAATTGCCCGCCCGCCAGCGCGCGTCCGTCCACGCCGCCCTGCGCATAGGCAACCGGCAGCAGCGTCAGGCCGATACCGCTCGCACTGGCGGCAGCGGCAATGCGCTCCGACAATTCGCCGAGGCTGGAATAGGGGGTGCCGCCCGGCTGGTGATGGACGTAGTGAAATTCGGCCACGCTGGAATAGCCGGATTCGAGCATTTCGACGAATGCGAAGGCAGCGATGGCCTCGATATCGTCGGGATCGAGAATATCGAGGAAACGATACATGATTTCGCGCCACGTCCAGAAACTGTCGCGGCCTGCCGGGCTACGCGCTTCGGAAAGGCCGGCCATGGCCCGCTGGAATGTGTGGCTGTGCAGATTGGCCTGCGCCGGGAGGAGAACAGCGGTGCGATGACTGTCGCCGGGCGCAGTGCTGTTTGCGTCCACAGACGCTATCTGCCCGCTCGCGCCGATCTGCACGAGGACGTCGCGTTCCCAGCCTTTTTCCGTGAGGGCCGTGCTCGCAAAAACAGATTTTTTGGCTTCGCTCATTTCTTCTCTCATCCCCGGATTGACATAATATGTATATACATAATAACGTCATGAGCAAGCACTAATGGGGATGGTATCAAGGCCGATGAGGAAAATTCTGTCCGGATTGAGGATTGCGACGCTGGAGAACACCGGTGCGCCCTATGGCCTGATCGACACGGGTGCGATCGGCATTGAAGGGGACCGCATTTCCTGGGTTGGCACCGCTGTTCCGGATGACTGGAAAGCTGTCGAGGTGCAGGATTTCGGTGACCGCCTGGCGACGCCGGCGCTGATCGACTGCCACACTCATCTGGTTTTCGGCGGCAACCGCGCGCGTGAGTTTGAAATGCGCCTCGAGGGCGCCAGCTATGAGGAAATCGCCCGGGCTGGCGGCGGCATTGTTTCCTCGGTGAAATCGACCAATGGTCTGTCGGAAGATGAACTGGTCGCGCAGAGCCTGCCGCGGCTTGACACCCTGCTGGCGGAGGGCATTTCCACCGTTGAAATCAAATCCGGCTACGGCCTCAACATCGAGACTGAGCTGAAAATGCTGCGGGTGGCGCGCCGCCTCGCCACGCTGCGTCCCGTGCGCATCAGCACCAGCTATCTCGCTGCCCATGCGGTGCCGCCGGAATATCGCGGCCGCGCGGATGATTATATCAGCGAGGTTGTGCTGCCGGGTCTCGACGCCGCCCATGCGGAAGGTCTGGTCGATGCGGTCGACGGCTTTTGCGAAGGTATTGCCTTCTCGCCGGCCCAGATCACACGTGTGTTTGACCGGGCGAAAGCTCTCGGCATTCCGGTCAAGCTGCATGCGGAACAGCTGTCCAATCTCGGTGGTGCCAAGCTTGCCGCATCCTATGGCGCACTGTCTGCCGATCATCTTGAATATCTCGACGAAGACGGCGCCAAGGCCATGGCCGCCGCAGGCACGGTTGCGGTGCTTCTGCCCGGTGCCTTCTATGCATTGCGGGAAGAACAGGCGCCGCCGGTCAAAGCTCTGCGCGCAGCCGGTGCCCGCATCGCCATCGCCACGGACTGCAACCCCGGTACATCGCCGCTGACATCGCTGCTCCTGACCATGAACATGGCCTGCACCCTGTTTCGCCTGACCGCCGAGGAAGCGCTGGCGGCTGCAACGCGCGAGGCAGCGCATGCGCTGGGATTGCAGGATGACATTGGCACCATCGCTCCCGGCAAACGTGCCGAAATCGCCATCTGGAACGCCGCGCAGCCCGCAGAACTCTGCTACCGCATCGGCTTCAATCCCCTCCATCAGCTCATCTTGAAGGCTTGACCATGACTGTCGTTCTCCACCCCGGTTCCGTTCCTCTGGCTGAACTGGAAAAAATCTATTGGCAGGGCACGCCTGTCAGGCTCGATGCCTCGTTTCATAAGGGGATTGCCGCCGCAGCTGCGCGCATCGCCGAAATCGCAGCCGGCAGCGCGCCGGTCTATGGCATCAACACCGGCTTCGGCAAGCTTGCTTCGATCCGCATCGACGCCGCCGATGTGGGGACGCTCCAGCGCAATCTGATCCTGTCGCATTGCTGCGGTGTCGGCAATGCACTGCCGGAAAACATTGTCCGCCTGATCATGGCCCTGAAGCTGATCTCGCTCGGCCGTGGTGCTTCGGGCGTGCGCCCGGAACTGATCAGCCTTATCGAAGCGATGCTGGCCAAGGGCGTCATTCCTGTCATTCCCGAGAAAGGTTCCGTGGGCGCTTCCGGCGATCTGGCACCGCTGGCGCATATGGCCGCGGCGATGATCGGCGAGGGCGATGTGACCTTTGGCGGGACGCGGATGCATGCCAGCGAAGGCCTCGCCAAGGCCGGCCTCACGCCGGTCGTGCTCGCCGCCAAGGAAGGGCTTGCGCTCATCAACGGCACGCAGGTTTCAACGGCGCTGGCGCTCGCGGGCCTGTTCCGGGCGCACCGCTCGGCGCAGTCGGCGCTGATCACGGGTGCCCTGTCCACCGATGCGGCGATGGGTTCTTCAGCGCCGTTCCACCCCGATATTCACACGTTGCGCGGCCATCGTGGCCAGATCGATACGGGCGCCGCGCTGCGCCGCCTGCTCGAAGATTCGCCGATCCGCGAAAGCCATATCGAAGGCGACGAGCGCGTCCAGGATCCCTACTGCATCCGCTGCCAGCCGCAGGTCGACGGCGCCTGCCTCGATCTCTTGCGCATGGCGGCGCGTACGCTGGAAATCGAAGCCAATGCGGTCACCGACAATCCGCTGGTGCTCAGCGACGGCTCGGTGGTATCGGGCGGCAACTTCCATGCGGAACCCGTTGCTTTCGCCGCCGATCAGATTGCGCTTGCCATCTGCGAAATCGGCTCGATCGCTCAGCGCCGCATCGCACTGCTCGTCGATCCGGCATTGAGCTACGGCCTGCCCGCTTTTCTGGCCCGCAAACCGGGTTTGAATTCCGGCCTGATGATCGCCGAGGTCACCTCAGCGGCGCTGATGTCGGAAAACAAGCAGATGTCGCATCCGGCGTCCGTTGATTCCACGCCGACCTCGGCCAATCAGGAAGACCACGTGTCCATGGCCTGCCACGGCGCGCGCCGCCTGTTGCAGATGACGGACAATCTGTTCTCCATCATCGGCATCGAGGCACTCACCGCCGCGCAGGGCATCGACCTGCGCAGCCCGCTGCAGACCAGCCCGGAACTCACCCGCGCCCATGCCGCGATCCGTTCCGTCGTGCCGACGCTGGATGAGGACCGCTACATGGCGCCTGACCTGAAAGCCGTGTCCGATCTCGTCGGTTCCGGCGCCCTCAATGCTGCCATTTCTCCCGACATCCTGCCAGCACTGGATACCGGCCTATGAGTGTTGTTGACGTCAAGCAGGGGGCGTCCCCGGTCATTCTTGGCCTGCCGCACACCGGCACCGAGGTTCCCGCCGATATCTGGGCGCGGCTGAACGAGAACGGACAACTGCTGGCCGATACGGACTGGCATATCCATACGCTTTATGACGGGCTTCTGCCGGAAGCGACGACCGTTCGTGCCACCTTCCACCGTTATGTGATCGACGCCAATCGCGATCCGGAAGGCGTCAGCCTCTATCCCGGACAGAACACCACCAGCCTCATCCCGGAAACGGATTTCGACGGCAGGGCCATCTGGCGTGACGGCGAAAAACCCGCCGCCGCCGATACGCAAAAACGGCTTGAGCATTTCCACAAGCCCTATCACGCCGCCCTGGCGGCGGAGATCAAGCGCGTGCAGGACATTCATGGCCTCGCCATTCTCTATGATTGCCACTCCATCCGCTCGCACATCCCGTTTCTGTTTCAGGGCAAGCTGCCGGATTTCAACATCGGCACCAATCAGGGCACAAGCTGTGCGCCCGAAGTGGCTGCAGCAACCGGCCGCTTTGCCTTTGCCGCACCGGGCTATGACGGCGTGATGAACGGACGCTTCAAGGGCGGCTGGACCACGCGCCACTACGGCAAGCCGGAAAAGGGTGTGCATGCCATCCAGATGGAGCTGGCGCAGTCCACCCATCTGCAGACCGAAGCGCCGCCCTTTGCCTATGACGAGACGAAGGCCGAGCGCCTGCGCAAGCATCTCAAGGACATTCTCGAAAATCTCGAACAAACCGCCTTCAAGCTCGGGAGCTTAAAATGAACAATCCACGTCACAATATCCGCGAAATCCGCAGCCCCCGCGGTCCGGAACTCAATACCAAATCCTGGATGACAGAAGCGCCCCTGCGCATGCTGATGAACAATCTTGATCCGGATGTGGCCGAAAACCCCAATGAACTGGTGGTCTATGGCGGCATCGGCCGCGCCACCCGCACATGGGACGATTTCGACAAGATCGTCGCGACCCTGAAGACCTTGAACGAGGACGAGACCCTGCTGGTGCAGTCCGGCAAGCCGGTCGGCGTGTTCCGCACCCATGCGGATGCGCCGCGCGTCCTCATCGCCAATTCCAACCTCGTTCCCCATTGGGCGACATGGGATCATTTCAACGAACTGGATAAGAAGGGCCTGGCCATGTACGGCCAGATGACCGCCGGTTCGTGGATCTATATCGGCACGCAGGGCATCGTGCAGGGCACCTATGAGACCTTCGTCGAGGCGGGCCGCCAGCATTATGGCGGCAATCTCAAGGGCAAGTGGATTCTCACCGGCGGCCTTGGCGGCATGGGCGGCGCACAGCCACTGGCCGCCGTCATGGCCGGTGCCTGCTGCCTCGCCATCGAATGCAATCCGGATTCGATCGATTTCCGCCTGCGCACCCGTTATGTCGATGCCAAGGCGGAAACACTGGACGAAGCCCTTGCAATGATCGACCGCTGGACCAAGGCCGGTGAAGCCAAGTCCGTCGGTCTCCTCGGCAATGCAGCGGAAATCCTGCCGGAACTGGTGCGCCGCGGCGTGCGCCCCGACATTGTTACCGACCAGACCTCGGCGCATGATCCGATCAATGGCTATCTGCCCAAGGGCTGGTCGATCGCCGAATGGAAGGCTAAGCGCGAAAGCGACCCCAAGGCTGTGGAAAAGGCTGCCCGTGCCTCCATGCGCGAGCATGTGGAGGCGATGATCGCCTTCTGGAACGCCGGCGTGCCGACGCTCGACTATGGCAACAATATCCGTCAGGTCGCCAAGGACGAAGGACTGGAAAATGCGTTCGCTTTCCCCGGCTTCGTGCCCGCCTATATCCGTCCGCTGTTCTGCCGCGGTATCGGTCCGTTCCGCTGGGCGGCGCTGTCGGGCGATCCGGAGGATATCTACAAGACGGACGCCAAGGTGAAGGAACTCACCCCCGGCAATACCCATCTGCACAACTGGCTCGACATGGCGCGCGAGCGTATCGCCTTCCAGGGCCTCCCCGCCCGCATCTGCTGGGTCGGCCTCGGTGATCGGCATCGCCTTGGCCTTGCCTTCAACGAAATGGTGCGCAACGGCGAACTCAAGGCACCCATCGTCATCGGGCGCGATCACCTCGATTCCGGTTCCGTCGCCTCGCCGAATCGCGAGACCGAAGCGATGAAGGACGGTTCGGATGCGGTTTCGGACTGGCCGCTGCTCAATGCCCTGCTCAACACGGCATCGGGCGCCACATGGGTCTCGCTGCATCATGGCGGTGGTGTCGGCATGGGCTTCTCCCAGCATGCGGGCATGGTGATCTGCGCCGACGGTACGGATGATGCCAAGCGCCGCATCGAACGGGTTCTGTGGAACGATCCGGCCACCGGCGTCATGCGCCATGCGGATGCGGGCTACGAGATCGCCATCGATTGCGCCCGGGAAAAGGGCCTCAACCTGCCGGGTATTCTCGGCTGATGCGCATCCTGCGTTCGACCGGGCACCGGCGGATGCCTTGGAAAAACGGCAAGGGTGTCACCACCGAGATCGCCGTTTTTCCTGAAGGCGCATCGGTCGACAGCTTTGACTGGCGTATCAGCATGGCAAACGTTCCGGATTCCGGCCCGTTCTCGGCCTTTCCGGGCATCGACCGCGTGCTGGCCGTGCTGGAAGGCGAAATGGTGCTGGGCGTGGATGGCCGGCCGTCTGAAACGCTCGGTCCATTGTCTCCGGCGATTGCCTTTCCCGGCGATACCCCGACGAGCGCAGTGGTGCTGCGCGAGGTTACGGACCTCAACGTCATGGTCCGGCGCGGGACGTTTTCGGCGCGGGTTCGCAGGATGGTTGATGCGTCAATCAAGGCGGATGCTGCGCAAACATTTGTGGTTCTGCGCAGTGATGCGAAGCTGACTTCAGGCGAAACACTCGGCTCGGATGATGTATTGCATCTCGCCGGCGCCGAAACGGTGACGTTCAAAGATGTACCCTCGAGCGCATGGCTGGTGGAGATCGACCGTCTTCCTGCCTAGGCGATCCGGCATTTGTCGCTTTGCCGCATAGATTTCCCGCGCAAGCTGCGTTATCTGGTTACCAGGAACCGCAAAACGGGGATGTGATGCGCAAATACGGATACGATTGGCAACTGGCGGTGCGCATGCTGTGCGCGCTGGCGCTTGTCTTCGTCGCCTTTGCCCATCAGCCGGTCATTGCGGCATCCAACAATCAGATCGATCTTGCTGCCTATACGCTACCCGACGGCACTGTTCCCGTGCTCTGCCTTCCCGGCAGTGGTGACCAGGATCCGCACAAGAGCGCATGGCACGGCACGGGCTGCGAAGCCTGCCGTATTTCCGCGTCGTTCATTCTCCCTGTTCCGCCTCACACCGGCGGTCAGCGTGTAGAACCGGCGGTATCGCTCGCCGTCAAGCGCGAAGCGGTGCTGATTGCCCGCAGCCTCTATCCTCCTGCAGCACCGCCCCAGGCTCCCCCTCTCGTCTGACACAACTTTTCGAACGCTGGTCCGCCACCGGTCGGAAAGGTTGCGCCGTTTTGGGCGCGCCCATTGGTCTTTCACAGGCCAACCATTGTTGCTGTCAGACGATTGGAACACGCATGAGCGTCTCAAGCATGGCTTCGCAGAAGCCCAAGGACATCAGTCAATCCCTCTACCGCGCCATCTGGCGCTGGCATTTTTTCGCCGGCCTTCTGGTCATCCCCTTCATGCTCAATCTCGCCATCACCGGCGGGCTCTATCTCTTCAAGGATGAAATCGACAACACGGTCTTTGCCTACCGCAATGTTGTCACGCCGCGCAGCGAGGTGCTTGCGCCGTCGCTGCTGATCAGGAACGCGGAGGCTGCGGTCCCCGGCGCAACCATCCTGCGCTATCGGGACCCCTCCACGCCGACCCAGTCCGCCCGGGTTATCCTCGGTACGGATGCCGGGAAGGTCCTTGTTTTCGTCGATCCCTATACGGGCTCGGTGCTCGGCAAGGTTGCCGAGAAGCAGGAATTCAATTGGGTCGTGCGCAAGATTCACAGCCTCGTCTATTTCGGACTAGCGCTCGACCGGGTTGTCGAGGCCGTTGGCGGCCTGGCGCTGATCCTCGTCGTCACCGGCTTTTATCTGTGGTGGCCGCGCAAGCAGAAAGGCGGCGTCCTCACGGTTCGCGGCACGCCCGACAAGCGTATCTTCTGGCGTGATCTGCATGCGGTGACCGGTGCTGTTGCCGGGGCTTTGATCTTCTTCCTCGCCATCACGGGCATGCCGTGGTCGGCCTATTGGGGCGACAAGCTCAATGCCACCCTGGCGGATAAGGGCCTCGGATACCCCACGCAGCTGTGGAACGACGTTCCGGTGTCGAAAATTCCGACAAAGGATGTACTGACAGAGGCGGGCTGGACCATCGAAAACGCCCCGGTTCCGACGTCGACAGCCGATGGGACGATGAAAAGCGTCGGCCTCGACCGGATCGTGGCGTCCGCCCGGGCCGAAGGCATCACGCCGGGCTTCGAGGTATCGCTGCCGTCGGGACCGGAAGGGGTCTATACCGCGGCGATTTTCCCGGATGATATCGCCATGCAGCGGACGATCCATTTCGATCAGTACAGCGGCAAACCATTGGTCGATCTGAAGTTTGCTGATTATGGCGCGGGTGCCAAGGCCATCGAGTTCGGCATCGGCGTCCATATGGGGCAGTATTGGGGCCTCCTGAACCAGATCGTCATGTTGGTCACGTGCTTTGCCATCATTCTCGCCGCTGTCTCCGCCGTGGTCATGTGGTGGAAGCGTCGTCCCTCGGGGCGTCTGGGGGTGCCGCCCATGCCATCGCAAAAAAGCGTCTTTGCCGCGTTGACGCTGGTCATCCTCGGCTTCGGCGTGCTCTTCCCGCTCACAGGTTTTGCCATTCTTGCCATGCTGGTTCTTGATCAGTTGATCCAGCGTGTTCCTTCCCCGCTCAAACGCGTATTCTCATAACAACGGAACTGGAGAACGTTCATGAAATCCACTCTCACATTTGCTGCCCTCTTGCTGGCAACAACCTTCGCCGTACCTGCATTGGCCCATGATCATTCGGCCATGGCCAAGGAAGGTGCTGCCAAAATGCAAAAGCATGAAGCCACGGATGCGGTCAAAGTCGGCAATCTCGTATTCGCCGGCGCTTTCACCCGTGCCACATTGCCGGGCGCCAAGGTTGGCGGCGGCTATATCTCGATCACCAACGAGGCCAAGGAAGCGGACCGCTTGCTGGGCGGCTCAAGCCCTGTTGCGGCGCGCGTCGAAGTTCATGAAATGAAGATGGACGGCGAAGTGATGAAGATGCGCAAGCTTGCGGATGGCGTGGAAATTCCCGCGGGCGGAACCGTCGAACTCAAGCCCGGCGGCATGCATCTTATGCTGCTGGAGATCAAGCAGCCCTTGAAGAAGGGCGAAGACGTCCCGGTAACCCTCGAATTCGAGAAGGCCGGCAAGGTTGAGCTCAAACTGCATGTGGAAGCTGCCGGTGCGACCTCCATGGAGCATGGCCAGTGATGAATGTTCGCCGCGTCCGCATTGCACTCTGGTCGGTCATCGCCGTTCTGATGATCTTCCTCGCCTTCACCTATTACAGCGCCCGCAAGGGCAACGAGATAGAGCCGGTGAAGCTTGGCGTGCCGTTTTCGCTGATCGACCAGAATGGCGCGCCGATCACCGAAGCGGCATTCCAGGGACATCCGACGGTGCTGTTCTTCGGTTTCACCCATTGTCCCGAGGTTTGCCCGACAACGCTGTTCGAGATGGCGGGCTGGCTCAAGGCTTTGGGCGATGAAGGCAAGGATTTGCGTGTCTTTTTCATCTCTGTGGATCCCGAACGGGACACGCCCGAGGTGATGAAGGGCTACACGGCCGCCTTAACCGACCGGATCACCGGTATCACCGGCGATCCCAAGGAAGTGGAGAAGGTCATCAAGGGCTGGAAGATCTATGCCCGCAAGGTGCCGACGGAAAATGGCGACTACACCATGGACCACACGGCATCGGTGATGCTGCTCGACCGGGATGCCCGCCTGAAGAGCACCATTGACTACAAGGAAACCACCGATGTGGCCCTGAAGAAGCTGCGGCTTCTCATCGGCTCCTGAAGATTTTCCTCCAAAACAGAATGAGACCGGCATCTGGTCTCATTCCTTTCGGCCCTTGCCTTTCCGGAGCACCACCAGGTCAAGCGCGTTGAGGCGCGAAGGTTCGGCAACAGCTTCAATGGCAGTGATCCTGTCACCTGCAATCGTCAGGTTCAGGACCACGTGCAATCTGCCTCGAACCTTGACCACGAGACCAAGCACGCCATCGACAAGCGCTGGCACTGCACCCTGAGCGCGTCCCTTGAACGTATTGGCCACGGCTTCCGCACCGCGAATTTCCGACATTGCGCCCAATTGCACCGCCGCTTTGTCCGCACGGAACACCACATCCGGATCGAGCACGGCCAGAAGCGCGTTGAAATCGCCACCGCGGGAAGCCGCCAGAAAGGCATTCACGATCTCGCGCTGGCGGGCAAGACTGCGGGCCGGAATGGTATCCGTTCCCTGCACCCGGCGACGCGCCCGGCTGGCCAACTGCCTTGCCGCTTCCGGCGTGCGATCGACAATCGGCGCAATCTCGTCGAACGATATGCCGAACATGTCGTGCAACACGAAAGCCAGCCGCTCCGCCGGGGCCAGCCGTTCGAGCACCACGAGCAGAGCCGCCCCCACCGAATCTGCCATTACAATGTCATGTTCGGGATCGCCGCCTGACTCGCGGCCTGCCACGGGCTCTGGTGTTTGCGGAGTCAGTTGGTCCTCGCGCCGTGATGTGCGCGAGCGCAGCATATCGAGGCATACGCGTGAGACGACAGTTGTTAGCCAACCAGCCAAGTTGCCGACGTCGTCCGTATGCGCCCGGCTGAAGCGCAGCCAGGCCTCCTGTACGGCGTCATCGGCTTCGGTCATCGAGCCGAGCATCCGGTAGGCTACCCGCCGCAGATGGGTGCGATTGGCCTCGAATTGCTCGGTCAGAAATTTTTTCTCGTTCATCTGTCACGTTTCCTCACCATGTTCCGTCAAAGCGATGACGAACGAAATCCGGCCGATGTGACAAGAAATCGGGTCCGGGAAACCGTCAAGAGCAAAAGCCCGGATATCTGGTTTCGGGCGTCAGTCAAACGAGAGGAAAAAATGATGCAAGCACGTATGAGCAACCCGGCAATGATCAACCCTGAAGCAATGAAAGCCCTGCAGGCACTGGCTGCGTCCACCGGTGACAGCGAGTTCCCGAAAGGCCTGCTTGAACTCGTGCATCTGCGCGCCAGCCAGATCAACGGCTGCAGTGTCTGCGTCGACATGCATCCGCGCCTTGCCCGCAAGGCGGGTGAAACCGATGAACGGCTCTTCGCCGTGTCCGTGTGGCGCGATACGCCGTACTTCTCCGAGGCGGAGCGCGCCGCCTTGGCCCTGACCGAAGCGGTGACCCGTGTTGCGGATCGGGCCGATCCGGTGCCGGATGACGTCTGGAACGAAGCCGCCAGACATTTCGATGAAAAGCGGCTCGGCAATCTGGTGCTGGCCATCGCCAACGTCAATGTCTGGAACCGTCTCAACATCGCGACCCGGCAGGTGCCGGGCGTATAGAAAGTCTGATCTGCTTGCGCGGATTGCTCTGCAGACCGCCTCGCTCAGCGGGGCGGTTTGCCGCGGAAGTTGCGCTTTGCCCCATTGGCGTTTCTGTTCAACTGCACTATGTGAAGCAGCAGGGAATAAAAGGAATAGTATACAATGGCAGGCGTGACCAAGGAACAGGTTCTCGATCAGCTGAAGACGGTGACCGGGCCTGATTTCAACAGCAACATTGTCGATCTGGGCCTTGTCTCGGATATTTTCATTGCTGACAACAAGGTGTTCTTCTCCATAACCGTACCGGCCGAGCGGGCGCAGGAGCTTGATCCGTTGCGCGCCGCTGCCGAACGGGTCGTCAAGAATATGCCTGGTGTGGCTGGTGCCATCGTCGCGCTGACCGCCGAGAAAAAAGGCGGCCCCACCAGCGACGATGCTGTGCCCCGCCCCGCTCCACAGCGCCCGGTCCAGCGCCCTGCACCCGCCGGTGCCGTGCCTCCGGCCCGCGTTGCCGCACAGCCTGCTGCGCCGCACCAGCACGGTCATGCAGCACCACCGGTCAAATCCGGCGTTCCCGGCGTTGGCGCGATCATTGCCGTCGCCTCTGGCAAGGGCGGTGTCGGCAAGTCGACAACGGCAGTCAATCTGGCGCTTGGGCTGCAGGCCAACGGCCATCGTGTCGGCATTCTCGATGCGGATATCTATGGCCCGTCCATGCCGCGCCTGCTGCATCTCTCCGGCCGCCCGGAAGTCGTCTCCGGCCGTGTGCTCAAGCCCATGGAAGGCTATGGCCTGAAAGTCATGTCGATCGGCTTTCTCGTCGATGAAGAGACCCCGATGATCTGGCGTGGCCCGATGGTGATGTCGGCCCTCACGCAGATGCTGCGCGAAGTGCAGTGGGGTGATCTCGATGTGCTTGTGGTCGATATGCCGCCCGGCACCGGCGATGCGCAATTGACCATGGCGCAGCAGGTGCCGCTTGCAGGCGCTGTCATCGTCTCGACACCGCAGGATCTGGCGCTGATCGATGCGCGCAAGGGGCTCAACATGTTCAAGAAGGTCGATGTGCCCCTGCTCGGGATTGTCGAGAACATGAGCTATTTCATCGCGCCCGACACCGGCAACCGCTACGACATTTTCGGCCATGGCGGCGCGCGCAATGAAGCCGAGCGCCTCGGCGTTCCCTTCCTCGGCGAGGTGCCGCTGGTGATGGAAATCCGCGAAATGTCCGATGCGGGCAAGCCCGTCGTCATCAGCAATCCCGATGGGCCGCAGGCAAAGGTCTATCGCGAGATTGCGGCCAAGGTCTGGGAGCAGCTGCAGGCGGCGAAAGCCAATCCCGGCCGGACGGCGCCGGCGATTGTTTTCGAGTAACCATTTGTCATAGGCCTTGGCCGGGAGGTCCGCAAACGGCCTTCCCGGCTTTGATCCCGCCTGTATCCTCACATGTTGGGCATCCGTTCAATGTGATGGAGAACAGGGCGGTCGTCATTAAATCATTCTCTTTGACTAAAAGCGAATTGACACCCATTGGCTTAAGGAAATAATCCGGCTCCGTATTCAATCGTTTTAAATTGCTTTGGGAGGAGCACGGTTCGAGAGCGCGGTTGTTGCGATCGCGCATGTGTCAGACACGACATCCATTTTTCAACTCTTAATTTCAAGCACAAATTCAAAAGCAAAATTCATTTGGGAGGAACCAATGATTTTCAGACGCGTCCTCATCGCCGGACTTGTCGGCAGCACCATGCTGGCGGGCTGCAATAATGCGGATGACAAGGCTCCGGCAACGCCTGATGCGCAAGGCACCTTTGCTGAAGACATCAGTCCGCTGAACGGCGGCGTGGACCAGGCCGCGATCAAGGGGCTCAAGGAGACTTTGGACGCCGTGCAGGCGAACATCATAATTCTGCAAGGGGATGCCGTGGCCTCGAAAGAGACACTGGCTGCGCTCAAGTCCAGTACCGAGCTCTTGCAAAGCCGGGTCGGCCAGACAGAGGCCTCTGTTGCCGCGTTGACGGAGCTCCGCCCCCGGATCGGCAAGCTGGATGCCGGCCTCAAGTCGCTGACGGACAATGTCAAAACTCTGGATGGGCGAACGGCCGCCACACAGGCCGATCTGGACAGGCTCAAACCCTTGCGGGAGCAGTTTGCCGCACTGAAGGACGATTACGGCAAGGCGCTCAAGCTGAAGCTGGAAGCGGCGGCTCTCGCCCCACTGCTTGCCGACATCGATCTGCTGAAGACAGGCAAGGCCGATGCAGGGAAGCTTGCGGATTTGCAAGCAAAGCTCGACGGCTTGAAGGATGCGGTCGACAAGGCAAAGCTCGGAGCATCTTCAGCCGAAGGCTTCAGCAAACGCATCGCCATGCTGGAAGGCGCACTCGGCTTTCGCGTCGATGCCGCCTTGACACACTATGTCAACCCGCTGATCGGTTCGGGTCAGTCGCCTGCATCGGACGTGCCGGGGGAAACCGAGAGTATGCTTGGCGGCTTTGTCAATCCGGGTGCCAACGTGCCTTTCGGCATGGTTTCCTGGGGGCCGGAGACGGATGTGATCAGCGAGGTGTGGTCCCCGCGTGGCTATCACCATGATTCGGACGTGATCCATGGCTTTCCCATGATCAATCTGAGCGGTGTCGGTTGCCCGACAGAAGCTCCATTCAGGGTTCAGCCAGTGTCCAGTAAGTCGGACGGCAACGCCAAATTCAGTCATGACAAGGAAATTGCTCGGCCGGGTTATTATCAGGTCACATTCGATAATGGGATCAAAACGGAATTGACGGCGACGACCCGCACCGGGGTGGGGCGATTCACCTTCCCCCAAGATAAGGGTGTCGTGCTGACGTTCGATGCTTTAGAGGACGTCAAGGTGGATCTTCCAACACGCACATTTTCCGCCAGGACAAAGGGTGGCAAATTCTGCAACAGCTCTGAGTACAACATCTACTTCTCTGCGCAATTCGATCAACCTTTTACCTACGAAAAACTTCCCGAAAGTAAAACTATCGGCGATAAATATTACACGGTTTGGGCTTTTACCTTTACCGCAAAGCCAGGGGCGGCGACCACCATCGGCATGAAAGCCGGCGTTTCCTATGTTAGTGTTGCCAATGCCAAGGAAAATCTGGAGACCGAAAGCGCATCGCTGACATTTGATGACGCGCGTAAAAAGGCCGATTCTCTCTGGAACGAGCGCCTTAATTCCATACAGGTCACAGGCGGTACCGAAGAGCAGAAAAAAATATTCTACACCGCACTGTACCGTTCCTTCTTTGCCCCTTCGGTTTTCAGCGACGTCAATGGCGCCTATGTAAGCTTTGACGGCAAGGGAACTGTGGAGAAGGTCGAAAAGGACAGAGTCCACTACACAACCTTTTCCAGCTGGGACTCCTATCGCTCCCTTGCCCCCATGCAGGCTTTGCTCGCTCCCAATGAGACTGCAGACATGGCGCAATCCCTCATCAATGATGCCAGACAATGTGGCGGTGTCTTCCCGATGTGGGTCGAAGGGTCTTCTAACAGCAATATCATGCCGGGCGACGGTGCTTCCATTATCGTGGCGCAGACCCATGCGTTCGGTGCGCAGAACTTTGATACCGTTGCCGCACGCAAGATCATGCTTGACATGGCGACTGGGGTTAAGACGACGTGCCGGCGCATAACCACTCTTCCCTTTATCAAGAACTATAAGGAGCGCGGCTATCTCACTGTCGGCGAGGGCCAAACGTATGGCGATAACACGCCGACCTCCAATACGTTGGAATATGCCAGTACGGATTTTGCCATCTCCCGCTTTATCGCTGCCCTTGACAAACAAAACAGCCAACTGGTTGCCGGGGGCGTATCGGATCATGTAGCCATGCTGTTAAAGCGCTCGAACAATTGGACCAACCTGTTCAATCCGGAATGGCGCAAGGTGAAAGACCAACCCTATCCGCAATTGCGGCCGCGCAACGCGGATGGCACATGGCCAAAATATACACCAACAACTGATAACAAGACCAATTATCGGGAAGGTAATGCGGAACAATATACCTACATGGTGCCTCACAATATACGCGGGCTCTTAAGGATGCTGGTGAAGGACAAGGCCGCCAACCCCGATTTGGAAACCGATGCGATTGAGCGTCTCGACACTTTCACAAAATATGTCAATGCAGCGACGAACTCACCCTATCTGTGGGTTGGCAATGAGCCAGGTTTTGCCACGCCATTTTTCTATAATTGGACCAGCCAGCCCCATAAATCGCAGGCATTGGTGCGCCGGGTTCTGCGCGAGCAATTTACCAATACCCCGCAAGGATTGCCGGGCAATGACGATGAAGGCGCCACCTCTGGCTGGTATGTTTGGGGCGCACTTGGCCTCTATCCGGAAATTCTGGCTGTACCCGGCTTGACTTTGACCAGCCCTATTTTCGAAACGGCGGTGGTCTGGCGGGGTGACAGCAAGCTGATCACGATCACAGCGGACAGGCCAGCCTCGACCTATATCCAGAGTGTCAAGGTTGACGGCAAGTCCCATGACAGTACATGGCTGCCGATTGATCCATTTGCGAAACAGCCCATAACCCTCGGCTTTGCTCTTGGTGACAAACCGAGTTGCTGGGCATCAAAGCCGACAACAGACATACCGCCATCCTTTGGCCCGGATGGCAAGGACGTGCCACTGTTGACGCCAGCTGCGGTATGTAACCAGCCGCAATAAAGCTGCAGACAATAAGAGGGCCGCAAAAGCGGCCCTTTTGTTGTCACTGACTTGGAAGGTCAGGTGATCACGCTCGGCTTGTCGCGGCCGGTGCGTGTCTTGATTTCAGTCAGGTCATCCGCCGCGCGGATGAGGTCGGCAAGCGCGCTTTGCGTTTCAAGATCGTGGCGCGCGGCATCGGCCTCGTAGCGTTCGATGTAGAGCCGCAGCGTTGCACCCGACGTGCCTGTACCGGAGAGGCGCAGGACAATGCGCGATCCGCCCTCGAAGAGAATGCGGATGCCCTGATGTTCGCTTACCGATTTGTCGACGGGGTCATGATAGGCGAAATCATCGGCCGTGGTGATTGTCAGGCCCTGCACGGTCTTGCCCGCAAGCGTCGGCAGCTTGGCCCGCAAGGCGTCGATCAGGCTGTTGGCCGCGCCTGAATCCACTTCCTCGTAATCGTGTCGGGTGTAGTAATTGCGCCCATAAGCGGCCCAATGTTCCCGCGCGATCTGCTGGACGCTCTCCTTGCGCACGGCGAGAATGTTGAGCCAGAGCAGCACAGCCCAGAGGCCATCCTTTTCGCGCACATGGTTGGAGCCGGTGCCGGAGCTTTCCTCGCCGCAGATCGTTGCCATGCCGGCATCGAGCAGGTTGCCGAAGAACTTCCAGCCCGTCGGTGTTTCATACATGCCGATCTTCAGCTTTTCGGCGACGCGGTCGGCCGCGCCGCTGGTCGGCATGGAGCGGGCAATGCCCTTCAGCCCGGCATTATAGCCCGGCGCGAGATGGGCATTGGCGGCCAGCATCGCCAGCGAGTCGGACGGCGTGACATAGATGCCCTTGCCGATGATCAGGTTGCGGTCGCCGTCGCCATCGGACGCTGCGCCGAAATCCGGACCGTCCGGCGACATCAGCAGGTCATAGAGATCCTTGGCATAGACGAGGTTGGGATCGGGGTGATGTCCGCCGAAATCCTCCAGCGGTACGAAGTTCACGCAGGTTCCATCCGGTGCTCCGAGGCGGTGTTCAAGGATTTCCTTGCCGTAGGGGCCGGTCACCGCATGCATGGAATCGAACCGCAGAGTGAAGCCGGACCTGATCAATGCGCGGATCGCATCGAAGTCGAACAGCGTTTCCATCAGTTCGGCATAGTCCGAGACGGAATCGATGATCTCGACATCCATGCCGGCAAGCTGCTGCTTGCCAACGGTGTCGATGTCGATGTCGGCGGCATCCGCGATCAGATAGCGGTCGATGACCTTGGAGCGGGCAAATACGGCCTCGGTGATTTTTTCCGGGGCGGGGCCGCCATTGCCGATATTGTACTTGATACCGAAATCTTCGGTCGGCCCGCCGGGGTTGTGGCTGGCGGACAGGATGAGTCCGCCGAACGCCTTGTACTTGCGGATGACATTGGACGCCGCCGGCGTTGAAAGAATGCCGCCCTGGCCGACGAGAACGCGGCCAAAACCGTTGGCAGCGGCCATTTTCACGGCGATCTGCACGACGTCGCGATTGTAATAGCGGCCGTCGCCGCCGATCACCAAGGTCTTGCCCCTGAAACCCTCGAGGGAATCGAAGACCGACTGGATGAAATTCTCCACGTAATTCGGCTGCTGGAATTCGGGAACCTTCTTGCGCAGACCGGACGTTCCCGGCTTCTGGTCATCGAATGGCGTGGTGGCAATCGTTTTGAACATGTGGACCTTCCCGGTTATGCGCATCGGCAGCAATCTATGAGCGCCTTGTCGATCAGGTCAACACGGCAAAAATCAGTTCGGCAAATAAATCAGATTGCGGCAGCCGGGTTAGGTTTGTCTACGTCGCCAGTTTGTAGTAACATATCTACAATTCAAAGAGGTGCGTTATGGGCATTACAACTGTTTCGAGCAGAGAATTCAATCAGCATGCCAGCGACGTCAAGAAGGCAGCAAACAACGGCCCCGTGTTCATCACGGATCGGGGCAGGCCCGCCCATGTCCTCCTGAGCATGGAAGAATATCTGAAGCTCACCGGGGGGCAGGAGAGTCTTGCCGACGTCCTGGCGCAACAGGAACCCTCGGATTTTGATTTCGAAATACCCAGTCTGAATGTCCGTTTTCGTCCGGCCGATCTGTCCTGATGTTTATTCTGGATTCCAATTTCATTTCCGAAATGCGCCGACCGGATAGAGCCGATGCGAACGTCATGGCTTGGGCATCGACCATACCGTTTTCGCATTTTTTCCTATCGGCCATTACGATACTGGAGATTGAACAGGGGCTGCTGCTGGTGGACCGGAGGGATGCGCAACAAGGGGCGATCCTGCGCCTTTGGCGGGACAATTGGGTGTTACCTCGGTTCGAGGGAAGAGTTCTTGCAGTGGACACGGCTGTCGCACAACGCTGCGCGCACCTGCACGTCCCGAACCCTCAATCGGAGCGCGATGCGCTTATCGCTGCAACGGCCCTGGTCCATGGCATGGTTGTGGTAACCCGCAATATTGCGGATTTTGCATCAACAGGGGTCAAGACCATCAACCCCTGGAGCGTGTGAAAAGGCCGCCCAAAGGGCAGCCTTTTCAAGCAATTCATAAGCCGGAGAATTAGAGAACGACGACCTTTGCACCCACTTCGGCGCGGTTGAAGAGGTCGATGATGTCCTGATTCATCAGGCGGATGCAGCCCGACGACATCGCCTTGCCGATGGACCACCATTCCGGCGTTCCGTGCAGGCGATAGCCGGTATCGCCGCCCTTGTTGAAGAGGTAAAGCGCACGGGCACCCAGCGGATTCTGCAGGCCCGGATCCATGCCTTCGCGGAATTCGGCCAGTTCAGGCTTGCGCTTGATCATTTCCTTCGGCGGCGTCCAGGTTGGCCATTCGCGCTTCATGGCTATGCGCGCCGAACCCTGCCATTCAAAGCCCTGCTTGCCGACGCCGATGCCGTAGCGCATAGCGCGCCCGTCGCCGAGGACGAAATAGAGGAACTTTGCCTTGGTATCGACAACGATCGTCCCTGCGGCTTCACCGCCATCGTAGCGAACTTCCTGACGCAGGAACTGCGGCGGAATCTTGGCGCGGGGAATGGCTGGAAGCACATAACCGGCATCAGTCACGGAGGAATAGGAGGCAGTGGAATAGTTGAAGCCGATCGTGGAACAGCCCGTCAGAGCAGTTGCACCCATCAGTCCAACTGCAAGGACGATTGTCTTGAGTTGCATAGTCACCCCATCAAGTATTGGCCGAATCTAAGGCGATTCAGTTGTCTTCCCTCATTACTGCCATTATTGTTAATGCTTGATTAACCGTAAAGCGTAGTTTTCTGTTAACCATACTTATCCTCAACCAAGTGGTGCATTTTTGCCGTATTCGGTTGTAGCGATCTCAGCGATACTTGCATCATGCCCCTTGTGATTCCCGGTCAGACCAGCCCGCTCATCGATGGTCGTCAGTCAGAGAACGCCATGCTGGTGCGCCGCGGCGTGCAGCGGCTGTTTCTTGATCTGGGTCTGGCGGTGATGCCGGAGTTGCCGCTGGCTTCGGGACGGCGGGCCGACCTCGTTGCCATGTCGCGCACCGGTGAAATCTGGATCGTCGAGATCAAATCATCGATCGAGGACTGGAAGGTCGACAAGAAATGGCCGGATTACCGGGCCCACTGCGACCGGCTGTTCTTTGCCACCCATCCCGGCGTTCCCGCCGATATTTTCCCGCAGGACTGCGGATTTATCCTGTCGGATGGCTATGGCGCGGAAATCCTGCGCGAAGCGCCCGAGCACAAATTGTCCGGGGCAACGCGCAAGGCGATGACACTGCGCTTTGCGCGGGTGAGCGCGGCGCGGATGACACTGGCCGAATTGTCCGGAATTCACTTGCCCGAAACGGATATGGAATAGTTCAGCGCGGCGCGCGCTTTGCGAGGATGCGTTGCAGGGTGCGCCGGTGCATGTTGAGGCGGCGGGCCGTTTCGGAAACATTGCGGTCGCACATCTCGTAAACGCGCTGGATATGTTCCCAGCGGACGCGATCCGCCGACATCGGGTTTTCCGGCGGGGCAACCTTGGCACCGGACCGGCGGGTCAGCGCGGCAAACACCTCATCGGCATCGGCGGGCTTTGACAGGTAGTCGATGGCACCGAGCTTGACGGCGTTGACCGCTGTCGCAATGTTGCCGTAGCCGGTCAGGACAATGGCGCGGGTGTCTTCGCGGCGCGCCCGGATTGCCTCGATGATATCAAGGCCGTTGCCGTCGCCCAGCCGCATGTCAACCACGGCATAGGCCGGTGCGTGCGTCTTGACGCTGGCAAGTCCCGCCTCGACCGATTCAGCCGTTGCAACGGTGAAACCGCGGGATTCCATGGCACGCGCCAGGCGCTGCAAAAAGGGCTTGTCGTCGTCGACCAGCAACAGTGTCCGATCGCCGCCTATGGCCGCAATATCGTCCTGATCCGTGTGTTCCATCAGGGTTTCCTGCTCATTTCTTATAAATATACTCCGTTAATGGTTCGCAATGAACAAAAAGTCAAAGGTTATCCGTTTTGTTCATCAAGTTGATTGCGCGGCCATGTCACGACAACTTCTGCGCCTTGCCCCGGATCATTGCGATTGCGGAAGGTGATGGCCGCACCAGAACGCTCCAGCAAGGTTTTGGCGATGAACAGCCCCAGCCCCAGCCCGCCGCCATGTTCATTGGTCTCGCGGTCGCGGCCGGTGGTATAGGGCTCGCCGATTCGGTCGAGAATATCAGCCGGGAAACCTTTGCCGTCATCGGCAACGACGATCTGCACCGTCTTGTCGGTCCAGCCCCAGCTGACCTGAATGGTCTCGCGGGCAAAATCCACGGCGTTCTCCACCAGATTGCCGAGGCCGTAAATGATTCCCGGATTGCGGCGGATGACCGGTTCGTTGCCTTCGCCGCGCAGCTTCGTCACCTCGATGCTGATGCCGAAATTGCGGTTGGGCTCGATGACTTCCTCGATCAGCGAGGAAATCTTCAGCCGCGACATATGTTCCTCGCTTTCCGAGGACAGGCTGGTCAGGCGCTTGAGGATTTCCCGGCACCGGTCGGTCTGCGAACGCAGGAGTTCGATATCCTCGGCAAAGCGATCGTCCTGCGCCAATGCCCGCTGCATTTCCTTGGCAACGAGCGCGATGGTCGCAAGCGGTGTGCCGAGTTCGTGCGCTGCCGCCGCCGCGAGACCATCGAGCGCGGAAAGATGCTGCTCGCGCTGCAGGATCAGTTCGGTCGCCGTGAGCGCATCCGCCAGAAGCCGCGCTTCTTCGGCAACGCGGTAGGCATAGACGGCGGTGAAGACCAGCGCCGAAACAACGGAACACCACACCCCTGCAATCAGCACGAACGGTAGTTGCAAGGCCTGGTCGGGGTACCAGGGCAGGGGCAGATGGAAATAGGCAAGGGCCGTCGCGCAGACCGTCACGAGGACACCGAGCGTCACGGTCGATGAGGCGGGCAGCGATGTTGCGGAGATGATGACGGGGACGATCATCAGCACGGCAAAGGGATTCTGCAGCCCGCCGGTCATGTAGAGCAGGCCCGCCACCTGCAGGATATCGAAGGCGAGAACCGTGATGGCCGCCCGTGGTTCGAGCCGATGGTTTATGGGGTAGCGGAACGACAGGAGGAGATTCAGCCACGCCGAACAGGCAATCAGCGCAAAGCAGATGCTGACGGGGAAGGGAAACTTCAGGTAGAGCGCCACGAAGAGAACAGCGATGCTCTGGCCTGCGACAGCCAGCCAACGCAGGCGGATCAGCGTCGTCAGCCGCAGCCGCCGCGACAGGTATGAGGAACGTATGCTGAATTCTTGAACCATGGGCGAGCTTTAGAACAAACCCGATGCAAAGGGAATTCTCGTTTTGCATCGTTTGCGGCCCGCCTATGTGCCGCGCGGCTTGGCCCGGGCCGTGGGCAGTGCCTGCGCCGGGTCTTCCGGCCAGACATGCCGGGGATAACGCCCGCGCATGTCGCTGCGCACATCAGCCCATGAACCTTTCCAGAAACCGGGCAGATCACGGGTGATCTGGATCGGCCGGTGCGCCGGGGAGAGCAGTTCCAAGAGCAGCGGGATTGTGCCGCCGGCAATGGCAGGATGAACCCCGAGCCCGAACAGTTCCTGCACGCGCACGGCGAGAACCGGGTCGTCCGCATCGTAGCGGATGGGAATGTTCGAGCCGGTCGGCACCGCGAAATGTGTCGGAGCCAGCGCATCGATCCGCCGCTGCAGATCATGCGGCACCAGCGCGCGCAGCCCCTCAACAAGCACATGCGCCGGAATCTGGTTGAGATTGGCGGTTCCCGGCAGGAACGGCAGCAGCCAGTCATCCAGCACGGCAATCAGGTCCGCATCGGTCATGGATGGCCATGGAGCGCCGAGGCCCTTGTGCAGCCAGGCAAGCCGGCGGCGCAGGATCGTCGCCTCCTTCGACCAGGGCAGGATATCGAGACCATGGCTGCGCACTGCCTCGGCAACGCCCTGGTTGGCCTGGTTGCCGCTCGGGGCGGGCAGGGTCTTTTCCGACAGGGCAATGGCTCCGATGCGGGTGGCATCGCGCGCCTGCAGGGCATTGCGGTTTGCGTCATAGCTGACCTGCCGGCCGCTGACGATGCGATCGCCCAGCGCTTCGCGGATGTCGGCTTCGGTTGTTTCCGCCGCTGCCAGTATCCGGGCCTTGCCGGCCCGGCCCGCCAGATCGGCGACGACGAGCCATGGCGCGCGCGCCAGCGAGGTCGCCGCATCCATTTCGCCGCCGCGGCCGTTGGCCAGCGTGAACTGGCCGTTGCCGCGCGCCTTGGCAATCCGGTCGGGATAGGCATCGATCAGCAGGCGTCCGACACTGCCCGGCTCCGTGCCCTGCACAACATCACGTCCGGCCAGCCGCTTTGCCAGCCCGCGCGCCCGCGTTGCCCGCTCGCCGCGTTCGCGCTGAAAACGGCTAAGCCGCACGTCGAGGTCAATATCATTGCCGCCCAACCCGCGTTCGGTCAGGAGCACGGCGAGGTCCGCTGCGCGCGCGCCCTGTCCGCGTTCCCGCGCCGTCAGCACCATATGGGCAAGCCGCGCCGGCAGGGCGAGCGCGCGTATGGCATGGCCCATCGGGGTGATGCGGTCGCCGTCCAATGCGCCAAGGTTTTCCAGCAGAGCTTTCGATTCCCTTATCGCCGGGGCGGGCGGCGCATCGAGAAAGGTCAGGCTGCGCGGATCGGCAACGCCCCAGGCGGCACAATCAAGCACAAGGCCGGTCAAATCAGCCTCGAGAATTTCCGGCGGCGCAAAGGCTTCCAGCGCCGCCGTCTGTTCGGCGCGCCATAGGCGCAGGGCAATGCCGGGTTCCGTGCGTCCGGCACGGCCCGCCCGCTGGTCCACTGCCGCGCGTGCCGCCCGCACGGTTTCCAGCCGGGTCAGGCCGGTGGACGGTTCGAACTTCGGCAGCCGTGCCAGACCGCTGTCGATGACGACGCGCACGCCGTCGATGGTGATGGATGTCTCGGCAATGGACGTCGCCAGAACCACCTTGCGCCTGCCCTGCGGCGCCGGCCGTATCGCTGCATCCTGATCGCGGCCCTCAAGCGCGCCATAGAGCGGCACAATCATCGTGTCCGCGCCCACGCGCCCTTCGAGCGCTTCGGCGGTACGCTCGATTTCACGCTGTCCGGGAAGAAACGCCAGAATGCTGCCGGTCTCGGTGGCCAGCGTGTCGCGGATCGCCCGCGCCATGGCATCTTCGATCCTCTCGTCCGGCTTGCGCTCGCGATACCGCGTTTCGATGGGAAAGGAGCGGCCCTTGCTTTCCAGCACCAGCGCATCGCCAAGAAGCTGCGCCACGCGCGCGCCATCGAGCGTTGCCGACATGACGAGGAGCTTCAGGTCCGGCCGCAGCGCCGCCTGCACGTCGAGCGCCAGCGCCAGGCCGAAATCGGCATCGAGGCTGCGCTCGTGGAATTCGTCGAACAGCACGGCGGCGATGTCCTTGAGATCGGGATCGTCGAGGATCATGCGGGCGAACACACCCTCGGTCACCACCAGGACGCGCGTTTTGGCCGAAACCTTGTTTTCCAGCCGCATGCGGTAGCCGACGGTGGCACCCACCTCCTCGCCCAGCAGGCTGGCCATACGGCTGGCGGCGGCGCGCGCTGCAAGACGGCGCGGTTCCAGGAGGATGATGGTCCTGTCCCCGCGCCATGGCGCATTGAGCAGATGCAGCGGAATGAGCGTCGTCTTGCCCGCGCCGGGCGGCGCCACAACGACTGCCGCCATGCCGCCCGCCAGCGCGCCGTCCAGCGCGGGAAAAATCTCGGTGACAGGCAGGAGAGGCAGGTCAGGCACGGCAAAATCCAGTGGTGAAATCTCCGGCCGTTTTGACAAGGTTTGCCGCGGGAAGTCCATTGTTTTCTCTGTGATGGCCGATGGATGCGACCGGTCACAACCCTTCAGCGCTTCTCCGGTTGTTGAGACTTTCGCTCAATTGACACTGCCTCGCTCCGTTTGACACCTTGGCCGCTTTCAAAAGCAATTTTCAAACTGGGGAATTTTTCACAGATGAGATTACGAATTCTCTCGCTTTCGATTCTGGCGCTCTTGACCGCATGCAATAACAGTTCCGACAGTCCCGTCTCCGAAAGCACGTTTGCATCCGAAGCAGCGCCCGTCGCTGCGGTGAAACCGAATGAAGCGTCCTCAGCCAAAATCCAGCCCAAAGCATTACCGCTTGAAACTGCCCATATTCGTGCCGACGAGCTGATCGAAGCGGGACATTTTACCGACGCTGCCAAAATTTTTGAAGCCGCTGGTCTGAAGGCGGAAAGCAGCTCGCTGCGTACGGTTGAGGCCTTCTTGGTCAACGGCAAGGTTGCGGAGGCGGCCGGCGAACTAACGAAGATTGCGCCGAAAAAGGCCGTGGCGGCGCTTTATACAAGAGCTGGTCTGGACGAGGAAGCCTACAAGCTCTACGCGCCCGCGGACTATATGCTCGAGGACAACACCAAATATAGCGGCCTGCCGGATGCTTCACTTCCTGCAGCTGTTGATGAAAAACCCGCTGTGATGCACCATAAGATGACGCTGAACGGCCAGAGCTTCTGGTACACCGCATCGGCCGGTCATCTGACCGCCTATGCCAAGAATCCGGAAAAGCAGAATCCACAGGCGTCAATCTTCTACACAGCCTATACGCGCGACGATTTGCCGAAAGAAAACCGGTCCGTCACGTTCTTCTTCAATGGTGGGCCGGGCGCTTCATCAGTCTATCTGCATCTCGCCTCGTGGGCACCCAAGCATGTCGTCGTCGATGCGCTCAACGTGCCGGATGCATGGGCCGACGGCCGGCCGCAGGAACTACCCTTCATCGACAGTCAGGAGTCGCTGATCGACAGGACCGATCTCGTTTTTGTCGATATTGTCCCGGGCACTGGATTTTCCGAATCCGTTGCTCCAAATACCAATCAGACGTTCTGGACGACTGACAAGGACGTTGAACTTTCCAGGCAGTTCATCACGCGCTATATCAATTTCAATCGCCGGCAGGAATCGCCGAAATATCTCTATGGCGAATCCTATGGCGGCGGCATCCGCGTGCCCAAGCTTGCCCTGGCATTGGTGGATGCGGGCACTGACGGTTATGAGAAGGCCGAAGGTGTCGACAAATCCAAATTCAAGGTGCTCACCGGATCGGTGTTCCATTCACCGGCTTTCGACTACAACAGTATGAATCAGATTGACGGCGATTTCCCCACTTATGCCATGGTCGCCGACGCTCTGGGAAAATCCACCGCGCGCAACAAAGAAACCTCGCTGGAGTCTTACGCCGGGACCCTCGGGGATATCGCCGTAAAATACGCTGCCGACCGAACTTTCATCGCCTCGTCCTACACGGGCCTTGAGAAGAGAATACCCGCCTTCTGGAACAGACTAGATTTCGAGCAATACGCGGCAGCCTTGATGCCCGGCTATGATTTCAATGTGTATGATGGACGAATGCATGTAAAACTTAAAAAAGATCCGACATCCGGCTTTACGGCATTGAAGTATGAATTCAATTTCTTCGAAGAAGACGCCTTGAACAACAGGATCACCAGCTACCTGCCGGAACATGTCAACTACAAGCCAAGCGCACGCTATATCAATGCGTCCTGGCAGACAAGGGATCCGGGTGTGGTCAAGGGACCAGCGCTGGCATTCGAGCTTTGGCAAGGCCGGAACGGTGCAAGTGGTTTGCCCAACGTCGTAGCGGCCATTGCGCGCGATCCTTCGCTCAAGCTTTTGACCGTACATGGTTATCACGACACGGTGACGCCCTTCCGTCGCTCCGAGCTTGACCTTAAGGGTGCCAGTCTCGGCAAGCGTGTCCCGGTGAAGAACTTTGTGGGCGGGCACATGATCTATTATGCCCAGGAATCGCGGGCATCGCTGATAAAGGCGCTCGATGAGTTCTACGACGCGCCGCCCTATGGCACCGGGCCGACGATTGCCAAAGCCCAATCCTTGCGTCCTGCATTGGCACAAGACGCCGCACCCGTTCCCACCGTAGCCCTGCATTAGGAGAGCGATCCATGTCCATTTCCCGTACAATCTTCATTTCGCTCCTCCTGACCTCAATGGTTGGACAATCAGCCCAAGCCGGTGATCGTGTCTGGCGCCCTGAGCCGGGCACAAAATCAGTCAAGCAGGATGCAACCTCGATCCAAAGACAGCTTGATCAGGAACTGCGTGCCAAGTTCGATGCAGCTGCAACGTCCAATCACCTTCTCACTGCGCAAGCGGCCAGCGACGCCGACTGGGGCTTCATCGCCGAGCATTTTGCGCAGATCGACAAAGACCAGGACGGTTACCTTACCTTCGATGACGTGCAGACCTTCCTCGATGCGCGTTCGCCGCTCCCGGCAGCAAGAGCAAGGGCTGCAAAGAAGGTGCAGGTGATCGAGTAAGAGAAGACCGTTTCGAGAGCAAGGCGCGTCGCAAGAAGCGCCTTCCCCGACCAGAAATGTCGCCGATTTGATTGACGATCCCCGATGTGATCCTGATAGTGCACAACTGCAAATCAGTAGACCGCATGTTGAAAGACGCATCAGGGAGAATTCGCATGAAATCGCGCGCCGCCGTTGCCTGGGAAGCCAGGAAACCACTGACCATCGAAACCATCGAGATCGGCGGGCCGAAGCCGGGCGAGGTTCTGGTGGAAGTCATGGCCACCGGCGTGTGCCATACGGATGCCTATACGCTCTCCGGCCTTGATTCCGAAGGCAAATTTCCCGCCATTCTCGGCCATGAGGGCGCGGGGATCGTGCGTGAGCTCGGCGCAGGCGTCACCTCGCTGAAGGTCGGCGACCATGTCATTCCGCTCTACACACCGGAATGCCGCCAGTGCAAGACCTGCCTGTCGCAGCGTTCCAATCTCTGCACATCCATCCGCTCGACTCAAGGACAGGGCGTCATGCCCGATGGCACCAGCCGCTTTTCCTGCGATGGCGGCGAAGTCTTCCATTACATGGGCTGCTCCACCTTTTCCAATTTCACCATCCTGCCGGAAATTGCGCTGGCCAAGGTGCGCGAGGACGCACCTTTCGACAAGATCTGCTATATCGGCTGCGGCGTGACGACGGGCATTGGCGCGGTGATCTATACCGGCAAGGTCTGGCCTGGCGCCAACGTGGTGGTCTTCGGTCTCGGCGGCATCGGCCTCAATGTCATCCAGGGTGCCCGCATGGTTGGCGCCGACAAGATCATCGGTGTCGATCTCAACCCCGCCAAGGTCGAGATGGCGAAAAGATTCGGCATGACCCATTTCGTCAACCCCAATGAGGTCGGCAATGACAAGGTGGTGCAGGCCATCCAGGACCTGACCGATGGCGGCGCGGATTTCTCCTTCGATGCAACCGGCAACACCAATGTCATGCGCCAGGCGCTCGAATGCTGCCATCGCGGCTGGGGCACCAGCATCGTCATCGGCGTGGCGGAAGCCGGCAAGGAAATCGCAACACGGCCGTTCCAGCTGGTCACCGGGCGCAACTGGCGCGGCACGGCCTTCGGCGGTGCGCGCGGGCGCACCGACGTGCCGAAAATCGTCGACTGGTACATGGAAGGCAAGATCGAGATCGACCCGCTCATCACCCACACCATGCCGCTTGAAGAAATCAACACCGCCTTCGACCTGATGCATGAGGGCAAATCGATCCGCTCGGTCGTCGTCTTCTGATGGCCGATGGCGGCTATACGGTGGACGTGCGCGGGATGGATGAGTTCAGCCCGCGCGATCTCTATGCCATGCTGCGCCTGCGGGTCGATGTTTTCGTCGTCGAGCAGAAATGCCCCTATCCGGAACTTGACGGCAAGGACGGCGACGCACTGCACCTGCGGCTTCTCCTCGGCAATGAACTGGTGGCGAGCGCCCGCCTGCGCCAGCCACATGGCGGTATGGATGCAGCGCGCATCGGCCGGGTCGTCGTCTCGCCCGCGCATCGTGGCAAGCGGCTCGGCGAAAAGCTGATGGCCGAGGCCATTGCCGCCTGCGAAACCCGCTTTCCCGGCCGCCCCATCGCGCTGTCGGCGCAAAGCCACCTGCAGCGGTTTTATGAATCCTTCGGCTTTTTGCCGGTGTCGGGCGAATATCTGGAAGATGATATTCCGCATGTCGACATGCAGCGGCCGGTGACGGCGCAAACGGCGGGGTAGAAGGCGATGCTGCACCGGCACAATCCCTTTTACATCGCTGCTGTTGCCGGTCTCGCCGCGCTGGCGCTCGCCCTGGTGCTCTACCCGCACCTTGCCTATGTGCTCGGCGCAAACACCTTCTTCATCGTCTATCTCATCCTGACGGCGTTCAAGATCCGCCGGCTGACGGCGGATTTTCTCAGGAAGAATGCCGCCCGTTCCGACGAGCCCATGGCGGTCATTTTTGCCGTTACCCTTGGCACGGTTGTCGTGGCGGTGGGGTCGCTTTTCGTGCTGATCAACAGCGGCAAGCATCCGCAGCTGATCAATCTTGTTCCCGCGCTGGCCGCGGTGCCGCTGGGCTGGGCGACCATCCATGCCATGGCCGCCATCCATTATGCCCATCTCTACTGGCAGCCGGATGAAACGGCAGAGGGCACCAAGGACAAACCGCGCAAACATGTCGGCGGGCTGGATTTCCCCGGCGAAAAGGAGCCGGGCGGCATCGAGTTTCTGTATTTTTCCTTTGTCATCGGCATGACCGCGCAAACCTCCGATACGGCGGTCACCAGCACCGAAATGCGCAGGGTCAACCTGCTGCACGCCATCGTTTCCTTCTTCTTCAACACGGTGCTTGTGGCAGCGGCGGTCAATGTCGCTGTCGCGCTCGGCCAGTAATCAGCTCAAAAAACCACGGGAATTGTCATGGAAACGCTATCGATCGCCAGGAGTTTTGAAGGCACGCAGGGAGTCTATCGCCATCGCAGCGATGCCTGCCAGTGCGACATGACCTTCGCGGTGTTTCTGCCGCCGCAGGCCAAGGATGGCCCGGTGCCGGTGCTGTGGTATCTCTCGGGTCTCACCTGCACCCATCAGAACGTCATGGACAAGGGTGAATACCGCCGCGCGGCGGCCGAGCATGGCGTTGCCATCGTCTGCCCGGATACCAGTCCGCGCAGCGATCACGTGCCTGATGAAAAGGACAATTGGCAGTTCGGGTCAGGCGCCGGATTTTATCTCGATGCGACCGAGGCGCCCTATGCCGACAATTACCGCATGGCGAGCTATATCGCGCAGGAACTGCCGGCGCTGATCGCCGCCAATTTTCCCGTCGATATGGCGCGGCAGGGCATTTTCGGCCATTCCATGGGCGGGCATGGCGCCATCACGCTGGCACTGAAACACCCCGGCCGTTACCGTTCGGTTTCCGCCTTTGCCCCCATCGCCCGGCCGGGTGTCGCCGGCTGGTCGCGTCCGGCCTTTGAAAAATATCTCGGCACCGACGAGACGCTCTGGCGCGCCTATGACAGCGTGCTTTTGATCGAGGATGGCCACCGGGTGCCGGAACTGCTGGTGGATCAGGGCAAGGCCGACGGCTTTCTCGATGACGGCCTGCGGCCATGGCTCCTGGAAGAGGCGTGCCGGCAGGCCAATATTCCGCTGACGCTCAACATGCGCGATGGCTACGACCATTCCTATTTCTTCATTTCCACCTTCATGGCCGATCATGTCGCCTGGCATGCGGCGCGGCTCGGTTAGTCTTACGGGCGCAGCGTCCTTGCCATGCGCGGGTCGCCGGCAAAGATCGCGCGGCTGAAACCCAGCCGGATGTCCGGCTGGTCGCAGATGGCCTTGACGCCATAATCGGAAAACACCAGCCGCCACGTGGTCGTGTGCGTGGGGCGCGGCATGGCAAAGGCGCCGCAGGAGAGCAGCGCCAGATTGGCGCCGCCCGCGGGGTCGCGCACCGACTGGTAGCGGATGATCTCGATGCCCGCCTGATGCGCCGCGTCGGCCAGCGCAAGGCAGGCCGTATAGTCGGTCAGGTGCGTCCAATGCTCCGCATGCCGGGCAAAGGGCTGAGCCAGCAGATCGATACCCCGCTTCGTCGCATAGCGGCTCTCGAAAGCGGTGAATTCCAGTGCATTGCGCGGCCAAGGCGTCCCCGGGCTCTCGCTGAAGAACAAGAGCCGGTAGAATGCCGTCTCGGCCACTGCCGTTTCAACCACTTCGCTGGCATAGAACACGCCGGGGGAATAGCCCTCGCGCCGGAAGCGTGAATTGCCGGGATAGCGGCCATAGCGAAAGGGCGTTGCCAGGAGATAATCGAGCCGGGCGCAATCCGGCGGCAGCGGCGGCTTGGTCGCTTCGATCTCGTCCTCGAGCAAGGCCTGCTCGTCGAGCGTGTCGACAAGTTTCATGGTAGAAACGCGGTGTTGCGCCTCAACGAGACGCCAGCAGGCGCCGTGCCGGTCGCGCGCCTCAGATCGGAGCGCGTCGGGCGTCCAGATAGGCAAGGACATGGGCGAGACCGTCAATGGTTTTGATGCGGTTGAGCGGCTTGCCCCCCAGCATACTGTTGTCGGTGCGGATCCACTGCCGGGCGACGCTGTCGTCACCGCCGACAATGGCGTCCAGCGAACGGTAGAGCCGGATGAAAAGCAGCGCCAGCTCATAACTCTTGCCGGTGAGCGGCGTGCCATCCTCGCTGCGCTTCAGGCGCGATATGCTGGGCTCCGACAGGCCGACCACGGTCGACAGTTCCTTGGCGGTCAGTCCGAGCAGTTCGGACGACCGCAGCAAAGCCTTGGAAACAACGGCGGTCTTGCTGGTGTGTTCCGGTGTGCGTTGGGTGAGTGCCGACATGCCTATACCTTTCATCTGAAAGGAATATAGCTTTAATTTCTGGTGAAATCAATAGGCGGAGATTTTGGTTGTCTGGCAGCCATTCCCTACCGCCTTGCCGAAACCGCCATGGGCAGTCCGCCATCGGGTTGCGTTGTGAGTTTCTGCACCGGCCATGGCTTTGCGGTGCCCACCGTATCGAAACGATACCTGTGCAGCAGCGTTGCCAGCGCGATGATGGCCTCCTGCAGCGCAAAGCTGGCGCCGATGCACACGCGCGGTCCGGCGCCGAACGGCAGGTACTGGAAGCGGTCGATTTTATCGCGGTTTTCCGGATGGAAGCGCGAGGGCACGAAGGCTTCGGGGTTGTCCCAGTAGAGGCGATGGCGATGCACCGTCCATGGCATGACCAGAATGGCGGCCCCCTTGGGAATATGCAGGTCCTTATACTGATCGTCTTCCACCGGTTCGCGGTTGATCGACGGCGCCGGCGGGTACAGCCGCATGGCTTCCTCAAAGGCGGCCCGCGTGAGGGGCAGGGCGTTCAGCCAGTCATGCGGCGCCGGCAGCGGATCCTGCTGCATGAAGGCGTCGATTTCCTGTTCGATCAGATCGCGTTCCCATGGCGCCTGCGCCAGCAGATAGAACGTCCAGCCCAGCGCGCGTGCCGTGGTTTCATGCCCGGCGCCGATGAAGGTGATGATATTGTCTTCGATCTCGGCGCGCGACAGCCCGTCCGGCCCTTCCGCGCGCAGGAGCAATGTCAGGAAATCGTTGGGAACGGCGTCGCCATCCCGGTCCATGCGCGCCTTGCGCAGGACGATCGTCTCGGCAACGATCTTGCGGAAGAAGGCCAGCGCCCTGCGGCCACGGATCTGGGTGAAGCGCGGCAGCCAGCTCGGCGCACCGAGGAGGTCCAGCGGATCGACCCGCCCCATTGTCTCGAACAGGCGGTCGACTTCATGGGCGAATTCGTCGGGTTCACCGGCAATTTCGCCGGAAAACAGGGTTTCCGCCAGGATATCATAGGTGAGCATCGTCATGTCGCGGGACACATCGACGGTGCCTGCAACGCTTTCATAGCGCTCGGCAAAGCTTTCCGTGGTCCGCTTCATCGCTGCGGCAAAACCGTTGATGTGGCGGGGGGTAAAGACGGGCGCCATGGCCCTGCGCGAGCGCTTCCAGGTTTCACCTTCGGCCGTCAGCAGCCCGTCGCGCAGGATCGGGCGCAGGATGCGCTGGCGCACCGCCGCCATCTTGTAATTCTTGGCATTGTCGACAAGGACATGGCGGATCAGGCCGGGATCATTGGCGATGATCGTGTGCTGGAAGGCCCAGTCGATGGATACCCATGGTTCATTGTAGGACGGTTCTCCCCACAATTCGAGCGGATTGCGGTAAATGGTGCGGATCAGCTCGATCGTGCCGACCGGGCCCGTACGCGGCACCGGTGCGGGGGGGATGAATGCGGTTCTGACAGTGTCCATGCGGCGGCCTCCAGACCCAGGATGTGGGGATGTTGTTTCCCGATGTCCAGCCATTCAATCCCGATTCCTGCAATGTCCCGGCTCTTCGCCGGTTTGCCGTCGGCGTATCGACCAATGGCTAATTGACGAGGTATGGCCAGGCAGGGTGTACTCATCCCAAGCACCGCCATTTTTGTGAGACAGTCGAAACGGCTGACCGAAAATCAGATTTGTTCTCAATTTTTATCTCATTGTATCAATAGCTTAAGTATTTTATCGATTTGTATTATGAGGTTGTGACCATGGCTTTCCGCCTGTACTGGCTCCTGCTGGCGGTATTTCTCGTCTCCTGCAGTGGCGGTTCCGATTCCGAAAAATCCGCTTCAACCGCCTTGTCAGGAACTTTTACCGCCCCCAAGCCCGTGCAGCCGGTGCCCGGGAGTGCCGTCTTTGCCTATGAGCCTTACGATGCGGTGGACCGCCTGGCTGTGAGCGAAACGCCTTCCAGCAAGGCGCAGACGATCAACCTCAAGGGGAGCGTCATTCCGTTCACCGCAACCGCCGGTCATATGATCGCCTATGACTGGGAAAGTGCCCCGCCGAAGCCGGTTGATCTGGCGCGACTCGATGCGCAAGCCGCCATTTTCTATACGGCCTATACGCGTGATGACCTGCCGCGCGAAACCCGCCCGGTTACCTTCGTGTTCAATGGCGGGCCGGGTGGTTCATCCGCAGATCTGGACCTTGATTTCCTTGGGCCGAAGAAAATCGATACGGTGTCGCCGGAATTGAGACTGCTCGACAATCCCGATACCCTGCTCGACAAAACCGATCTTGTGTTTGTCGATCCGGTTGGAACAGGTTATTCCACAGCGATCCGGCCGTATGAAAACGCGGATTTCTGGGGCGTCGACAGCGACGCCAAGGTCCTGCGCGACTTTATCACCCGTTACATCAACCTCACCGGCCGGCAAAGCTCACCGAAATATATTTACGGTCTATCCTATGGCGGCATGCGTGCGCCGATCATCGGGCGTCGGCTCATCGAAAGCGGCAGTCGCGATTATACGGCTGGCCCGGACGGCAAGCCGGCCAATATCCTGGCCGGACTGATCCTGAACTCACCGATGCTGGACTTTAAAACAGACTGCCGCCAATCCAACGTCTCCTGCGGGGGAGCGCTGCCGACCTACGCCATGGTTGCCGCCTATCACGGCAAACCCGCCGGACGTCAGGATCTGACGGCCGAGGACCTGAAAACGGCCGATCCAGCATCTGTGGCACCAAAGATCGCGAGATTTCTGTCGGATGTCCGCACATTTGCCATCACCTTCAACAGCCTGTATCTGGCCGTATTCCCGGGCGTTTCGCAAGCGGCCTCTGGCCGAATCCAATGGGACGCTTACCTCAAGGCACCCAACGGGTTCGTTTCGGACGCAGGTCAACCCAATGCTGAAGATTTCCTCAATAGGCTCTACACCCTTACCGGAATAGGCAAACCATACCAGAAAGGGAATATGTCCAAGGACAATCCCTGGATCGAAACGCCCAATCTCAATCCCATGCAATTCCTTGAAAAGTTCGATCCGGCGCGGGGTAAGCTTGTCATCAATGACGGACGGCAGTTTTTGCCCAGACAGGCAATCGACCCCTCGTTGGATCGGGCCGATATTTATTATGATTTCATAAAGACCTATCAGGCCGGTTTCATGAACTACAGGTCGACGTCGCAGTATCTGGGTCTCAACGGCGGCGTCATCGACAACTGGAAGTTATTGCCTGATCCAAGGCTGCCGGGTGCCGAAGGCAGGTTGGGAACCAGTCTTCCGGATATGGCTTTTGCCTTGACCTTGAATCCCAATCTGAAGGTTCTCATCCAGCACGGTTATTACGACCTCAACACCGTGTTTCATCAGACGGAACTGAACATAACGCGCGCTGGCTTGGCGGCGAAGGTGCCTGTCAAAACCTATGAGGGCGGTCACGGAGTGCTGCCCGGCAAGACCCGTTCCTATGAGCGTGTCATGCAGGATATCGATACATTCTATGCCCAGCCCCTGGCGAACATGATTGCCGCGTTGAATGCGCCTCTCGCAGCAGGGGATAGCCATGAATAAATTTGCTTTGTGGATGACCACGGTTTTGCTCGCTGTCAGCGCACAAGCACCGGCCTCCCATGCCGGGGATTCCATCAATCTGACCGGGCCGGATCCGGACATGCGGACGCGCGCGCCACGCGCCATTCCGCCGCGTGACCCGCCGGGACAGGGAAATCCCGAGCCGGTCACGCCGGAGGGCATGGACAGCGCCAACGACCGCCGTATCCGTTCTCTGTTTGAACAGGCGGCTGACCCTGCCACGCAGCGTGTCACCGTCGCTTCGGCGGAAAAAGCCGGCGTGGGCTATTTTGCCGATCATTTCAGAGAAATCGATCGTGACGAAAGCGGCAGTCTCGATTTCGCCGAGGTCAAGGCGTTTTTCGACACCCGGTCTCCCATTGCAAGGCCAACGTCGACCGGAATCCAGATGATCAGATAGCGTGCACCGCTGTGTTCCGGTCCGTGGTGTGGCGCCCGGAATGAATTGCGCGAGAAGGTACGCCGCGCTCAGCCTGAATCTGTGCATACTGCAGGGTTCAGGCACGGATTTCCGCGTTGATCAGGCGTTTTTTAGCCATGATCCGTGGATAGCCTATAGGCTAAGAATTGGAAAAATGTACATTAACCACTATATCTAGGTCTGTAGCCGGGCATGATTCGCCCGGGTCCTTCACGCCAGTTCACGGCGCCAAGAAAAGATTGAATTTATATGAGTGATACACCTGAGATGACGACCGGAACTTCACCGGAATATGGTGCAGATTCTATCAAGGTTCTCAAGGGGTTGGATGCTGTCCGCAAGCGCCCGGGTATGTATATCGGCGATACGGACGACGGTTCCGGCTTGCACCACATGGTTTATGAAGTCGTCGACAACGCCATTGACGAGGCGCTGGCCGGTCATGCAACGCGCGTCACTGTCACGCTCAATCCCGACGGGTCCTGCACCGTCACGGACAACGGACGCGGAATTCCCACAGATATGCACGAGGAAGGCGTCTCCGCAGCCGAGGTCATCATGACCCAGCTGCACGCCGGCGGTAAGTTCGATCAGAACTCCTACAAGGTGTCAGGCGGTCTGCATGGCGTGGGTGTTTCCGTGGTCAACGCCCTGTCGGTCTGGCTGCGCCTCAAGATTCGCCGTCAGGGCAAAATCCATGAAATGAGTTTCACCCATGGCGTTGCCGATGCTCCGCTGCGGGAAATCGGCGAGTCCAATGGCGAGACCGGCACGGAAGTGTCGTTCCTGCCCTCGACCGACACATTCACCATGGTCGAGTTCGATTTCAAGACGCTGGAACATCGTCTGCGCGAACTGGCTTTCCTGAATTCCGGTGTTCGCATCCTTCTGGCTGACCGCCGCCATGCCGATCCGGTCGAGCTCGAGCTGTTTTATGAGGGCGGGCTGACGGCCTACGTCAAATATCTCGATCGCACCAAAAAGGAACTGGTCAGCGAACCGATTTATATTCGCGGTGAACGCGATGACACCACGGTGGAAGTCGCCATGTGGTGGAATGACAGCTATCACGAGAATGTTCTGTGCTTCACCAACAACATTCCGCAGCGCGATGGCGGGACGCATCTCGCCGGTTTCCGCGGTGCGCTGACGCGCCAGATGACCGGCTATGCCGAAAACACCGGGCAGGCGAAAAAGGCAAAGGTGTCGCTGACCGGCGACGATTGCCGTGAAGGTCTGACCGCCGTTCTCTCCGTCAAGGTGCCGGACCCGAAATTCTCGTCGCAGACCAAGGACAAGCTCGTTTCATCCGAAGTGCGCGCGGTCGTCGAAAGTCTCGTCAACGAGGCCTTGTCGAGCTGGCTGGAAGAACATCCCGCCGAAGGCAAGGTTCTGGTGGAAAAGGTCATCCAGGCTGCATCCGCCCGTGAGGCTGCCCGCAAGGCGCGGGACATCACCCGCAAGAATTCGCTGAGCATCAGCTCGTTGCCGGGCAAGCTTGCCGATTGCCAGGAACGCGATCCGGCCAAGTCGGAAATCTTCATTGTCGAGGGCGATTCCGCCGGCGGTTCGGCCAAGGGCGGCCGCTCGCGCCAGAACCAGGCGATCCTGCCGCTGCGCGGCAAGATCCTGAATGTCGAGCGTGTCAAGCTGGACCGCATGCTCTCCTCCGACCAGATCGGCACGCTGATCCTGGCGCTGGGAACCAGTATCGGCAAGGACGAGTTCAACCCGGACAAGCTGCGGTACCACAAGATTATCATCATGACCGACGCCGACGTCGACGGGGCGCATATTCGCACGCTGCTGCTGACGTTCTTCTTCCGCCAGATGCCGGAACTGATCGAGCGCGGCCATATCTATATCGCCCAGCCGCCGCTTTATAAGGTGTCGCGCGGCAAGTCCTCGCAATACATCAAGAATGAAGCGGCCTTCGAGGAGTTCCTGATTGATTCAGGCCTTGAAGAGGCGTCGCTCGAGCTGACCGGCGGCGAAGTGCGGGCCGGCACCGATCTGCGGTCTGTCATCAATGATGCGCTGGCTGTCCGTCATCTGCTGCTGGGCCTCAATACCCGCTACGACCGTGCCGTCGTCGAGCAGGCGACCATTGCCGGCGCGCTCAATCCGGAAGCCATTTCCGATACGCCGCGTGCCGAGCTTTTGGTGAAGGAAGTCGCTGCCCGCCTCGACCTGATCGCCGAAGAAACGGAAAAGGGCTGGACCGGCCGGCTTGCAACGCCCGATGACGGTGTCGACGGCTATGTCCTGGAACGTTCGCTGCGCGGCGTCAAGGAAACCGTGACGCTCGACATGGCCTTGATCGGTTCGGCCGATGCGCGCCAGCTCGACCGCTATTCCCCGCGCCTGCAGGAAGTCTACGGCAAGCCGCCAGTCCTGCGCCGCAAGGAAAAGTCCGAATCCCTGGCCGGACCGATTGCCCTGCTTGAGGCGGTCTTTGCCACGGGACGCAAGGGCCTGTCGCTGCAGCGTTACAAGGGGCTGGGCGAAATGAACGCCGATCAATTGTGGGAAACCACGCTTGATCCCAATGCCCGTTCGCTGCTGCAGGTCAAGGTCAATGACGCGACAGATGCCGACAGCCTGTTCTCAAGGCTGATGGGCGATGATGTCGAGCCGCGCCGCGAGTTCATTCAGGACAATGCGCTCAGCGTTGCCAATCTGGACGTCTGATCCCGGACAATCATCCCGGCTGCGGGCGTTGCCGTCAGGCCACCGCCCGCAGGTCAAAATCGGCGTGAATGATGTCGAACGGCACACAAACCTTTGCATCCTCGGTACGTTCGACAAGACCCCAATGGATCAAGGCCGTTACATCGTCGTGAACCCGCTTCACATCGCGCCCGAGCGAGCGGGCAAGCCCGCGAATGCTGGACGGACCTATCTTTTGCAAATGCTCGATCAGTTCCCAGCGTTTGGGCGTGATGATTGAAAACAGTTGGGCCGGCGAACTGAACGTGAATGTCGCAACCGGATCGGCGCTTCCCTTGTTCCAGGTGTTGGTAAATCCCTTGGCAGCGTCACGCATGACTGTGTTCGTATCGCTGCATATCTGGATCGCTGCCCGTCTCATTTGACTATTCTCCTGTCAATTTCCGAATAAAAATCGGTGATCAACGCCTCGACGGAGATGAAGCGATACGGATATTCCCGCCCATCGAGATGGCAGTGATCGCCTTTTCCTCTTTCATTGTCGTATCCGACAATCCGCCTGCCGTGACGTCCCCAGAAAAGCCGGTATTTGTAAGGATGCACGCTTCCTTTGACCGGTATGGGAACGGACCAGATGATCATCTCCATGATGGAGCCATCAGCGAATATGCTCTTGTGCCGATAGATCAGTTTGGCGCCGATGTTGTCAATCATGCCAACGCATTCCCCCGTTGTCAATCATGCCAACGTTCCAGCGATATTTCGCCTTCCTATGGGTAGCAAGTTTGGCAATCCCCAGCCACGATCCACAGGTTGCAACCCGTCCGCATGGGCGGCCCGGCACAAATGGGGTTGCTCTTATACTTTTGTACAATTCCTATCTTGCCTGTTCCTCTGCGACATGATCTTTTGTCAAAGAAGAAGCACGCAGCACCGGACGTTGATGAAACGATTTATCGGTGGGCGTGCCTTGTTGGGTAACCTGAGTGGGAATTGAAATGCAGCCTGTCTTTGATGGTCACAACGATGTGCTTTACCGGTTGTGGAAACATTCAAAAGACGGCGCCGACCCGGTCCGCGAATTCATTGAAGGCACTACCTCAGGCCATATCGACAAAAGCCGCGCCCTGAAGGGCGGGCTCGTTGGCGGCCTGTGCGCCATCTATGTTCCGTCAGGCGATCTTGCCTTCAAGGCGCCCGATGCCAAGGGGCATTATTTTACGCCGCTCGCTGCGCCGCTCGAGCGCGCACCCTCGCTCGACATCTCCCTGGAAATGGCCTCGATTGCGCTGCGTCTGGAACAGGCGGGCGGATGGAAGCTGTGCCGTTCCACCGCCGATATCGAGGAGTCGGTGGCCAACGACCAGTTCGCCGCGGTTCTGCATATCGAGGGCTGCGAAGCGATCGATGCCGATCTGGCGGCACTCGAGGTTTTCTACGCGGCGGGGCTGCGCTCGCTCGGGCCGGTCTGGAGCCGCAACAATGTTTTCGCTCACGGGGTTCCCTTCGCCTATCCGTCCGACCCGGATACCGGTCCCGGTCTGACGGCGGCGGGCGAGGATCTGGTCAGGGCGTGCAACCGCCTCGGCATTCTCGTTGATCTTGCCCATATTACGGAAAAGGGCTTCTGGGATGTCGCCCGGATCAGCGATCAGCCGCTGGTTGCCAGCCATTCCAATGTTCATGCGCTCACGCCGATCGCGCGCAATCTGACGGACAAGCAGTTCGATGCCATTCGCGAGCGCAAGGGGCTGGTCGGCCTGAACTATGCGGTCGCGATGCTGCGTCCGGACGCCCGCGAGAATGCCGACACGCCGCTCAGCGATATGGTTCGCCACATCGACTATATGGTCAATCGCATGGGAATCGACTGCGTGGCCCTTGGCTCGGATTTCGATGGTGCTAAAATCCCCAGCGAAATCACTGATGCGGCGGGCAATCAGGCGCTTGTCAAAGCGCTGGCGGATGCTGGATATTCAAGCGAGGATCTTGCAAAGATTTGCTACGGAAACTGGATGCGTATCCTGCAGTCCGCTTGGCATGAAACGAACTGAAACAACACAAAAAACAGGGGTGACTATTATGTTGATCAACCAGTTAAACGCGAAATTCCGGCTGCTTGTCGGAAGTGCGGCGCTCTCCGCGCTCGTGATATCCGGCGTGCCCGCATGGGCCGCAACGCCAGCCGATACGCTGGTCGAAGCTTTTGCCATCGACGATGTGATTACACTTGATCCCGGCGAGGCCTTCGAGCTCACCATGGGCGAGATCAACGGCAATACCTATGACAAGCTGGTGCGTCTCGACATCAATGACCCCTCGAAGATCATTCCGGACGTTGCCGAGAGCTGGACGGTTTCCGACGATGGCCTGACCTATACGTTCAAGCTGAAGCCGGGCCTGAAATTTGCTTCCGGCAATCCGCTGACCGCTGAAGACGTCGCCTATTCCTTCGAACGCGCCATCAAGATCGACAAGAGCCCCGCCTTCATCCTCACCCAGTTCGGCCTGAAGCCGGACAATATCACCGAAAAGGCCAAGGCAACGGATCCGAGCACCTTCGTTTTCACCGTTGACCAGCCCTATGCCCCAAGCTTCGTGCTCAACTGCCTGACATCGACGGTTGCATCCGTCGTCGACAAGAAGCTTATCTCGCAGCATGTGGTCGACAATGACTACGGCAATGCCTGGATGAAGACCAATTATGCCGGTTCCGGCCCGATGAAGATCCGCGACTGGCGCGCCAACGAAATCCTCGTTCTGGAGCGCAACGACAATTATCACGGCACCAAGGCGCCGCTCAACCGCGTCATCTACCGCCATGTCAAGGAAAGCGCCACGCAGCGCCTGCTCCTGGAAAAGGGCGATATCGACGTTGCCCGCAATCTGGAGCCCAACGATCTGGAGCAGGTGGTCAAGAACAGCGACATCAAGACGACCAGCGCAGCCAAGGGCACGATCTATTATTTCAGCCTCAACCAGAAGAATGCGAACCTGGCCAAGCCGGAAGTGCGTGAAGCGCTGAAATATCTCGTCGATTATGATGCCATCGGTGAAAAGCTGATCAAGGGCATCGGCGAAATCCACCAGACCTTCCTGCCGAAGGGCATTCTGGGCGAGCTGGACGAAAAGCCCTATTCCCTCAACGTGGCGAAGGCCAAGGAGCTTCTGGCCAAGGCCGGCCTGAAGGATGGTTTCTCGGTGACGATGGATGTGCGCAACGGCCAGCCGGTGACGGGCATTGCCGAATCCGTGCAGCAGACCTTTGCCCAGGGCGGCGTGAAGCTGGAGATCATTCCCGGCGACGGTAAGCAGACGCTGACCAAATACCGCGCCCGCACCCATGATATCTATATCGGTCAGTGGGGCGTGGATTACTGGGATCCGAACTCCAATGCGGAAACCTTCACCAGCAATCCGGACAATGCCGATACCGGCACCAACAAGACGCTCGCATGGCGCAATGCCTGGGATGTGCCGGATCTGACCAAGGAAACCAAGTCGGCCCTTCTGGAACGCGACACTGCCAAGCGCGCCAAGACCTATGAGGATCTGCAGAAGAAGGTTCTGGCAACCAGCCCGTTCGTTCTCCTGTTCCAGCAGACGGAAGTTGCCGGTATCCGCTCGAATCTCAAGGGTTTCAAGCTCGGACCATCTTTCGATACCAATTACGTTTTCACCGTATCGAAATGATCAGGGCAAGCGCCCAAGGCTGAAATTATGACGACCACAGAAACACAACTGGAGGCCAGGCGTTCAGGCGCCTGGGCCTCCGGCCTTGCCATTGCTATTGGCCGCTTCGTGCTGATCGGCGCGATCACTTTCCTCGGCCTTCTCGCCGTGACTTTCTTTATCGGACGGGTCATTCCCATCGATCCCGCCCTGGCGATCGTCGGCGATCGGGCCCCGGCCCATGTGGTCGAGCGCGTGCGCGAGGAATATGGCCTGAACCTGCCGCTCTATGAGCAGTTTTTCATCTATGTGAAAGGCGCGCTGCAGGGTAATTTCGGCAATTCGGTCTTGACCTCCAATCCTGTCATGACCGACATCCGCCGGGTGTTTCCCGCCACCATGGAGCTTGCCACGTTCGGCACGCTCATCGGCACGCTTTTCGGCGTACCGCTTGGGGTCCTTGCCGCGGTCAAACGTGGCAGCCTGATCGACCAGATCGTGCGTCTGATCGGCCTTATCGGCTATTCCATGCCGATCTTCTGGCTCGGATTGCTGGCGTTGCTGGTCTTTTACGCCAAGCTTGGCTGGACTTCGGGTCCGGGCCGCATCGACGTCATCTATGAATACACCTTTACGCCCATTACCGGCTTTTATCTTCTCGACGCAGTGCTTCAAGGCAATTGGGACGCCTTCTGGAATATCTTCTCATTCATCATCCTGCCCGCTTCGCTGCTTGGTTATTTCTCGCTTGCCTATATCAGCCGCATGACCCGCAGTTTCATGCTCAATGAGCTGGAACAGGAATATATCGTTGCCGCCCGCGCCAAGGGCCTGTCGGAAACCCGTATCATCTGGGCCCACGCCTTGCGCAACGCCGCCGTGCCACTGGTGACGGTCATTGCCCTGTCCTATGCCAATTTGCTTGAAGGTTCAGTCCTGACCGAAACCGTCTTCTCGTGGCCGGGCCTCGGCCTGTACATCACCAATTCCCTGCAAAACGCGGATATGAACGCGGTCCTTGGCGGCACCATCATCATTGGCGCAGTGTTCATTGCCATCAATCTTCTGTCTGATCTTCTGTATCAGGCGCTTGACCCACGGACGCGCGCACGATGAGCCAGACAATCCATACACCGCCTCCACCCATGTCACGCCGTCAATGGCTGATGAGTGACCGTCCGCAATCACGCCTGCAGGCAAGGCTTGGCCGCGCCTATCTGGTGTGGGGCCGCTTCGCCAGCAACCGGCTGGCGCTTGCCGGCCTTGCCATTATCGTCGCCCTGCTGGTGGTTGCAGCATTGGCCAATGTTCTTGCGCCGCATTCACCCGTTATCGGCGACCTGCGCAATGCGCGCCTGTTGCCACCCGGTGGTGATTATTGGCTCGGCACCGATGATCAGGGCCGCGATATTCTCTCGCGCCTCATCTACGGCTCGCGCCTCACGCTCTATGTCGTGATACTCGTGGCGATCATCGCAGCGCCCATTGGCCTGATCGTCGGCACCGCTGCGGGTTATGCGGGAGGCTGGGTCGATTCCATCCTCATGCGCCTCACCGATATTTTTCTGGCTTTCCCAAAGCTTATTCTCGCACTTGCGCTTGTCGCAGCCCTGGGACCTGGCATCGAAAATGCGGTCTTTGCCATCGCCGTGACGTCCTGGCCACCCTATGCGCGTATTGCGCGCGCCGAAACACTGACGATTCGCAATTCCGACTATATTGCAGCTGTCCGCCTGATGGGGGCCTCGCCGGTCCGCATCGTCCTGCGGCACATCATGCCGCTCTGCCTGTCCTCGCTGATTGTCCGTGTGACCCTGGATATGGCCGGTATCATCCTGATTGCCGCGGGTCTTGGCTTTCTTGGTCTCGGCGCTCAGCCGCCATTGCCGGAATGGGGGGCGATGATTGCGTCGGGCCGCCGCTTCATCATGGATCAGTGGTGGGTTGCCGCAGCACCGGGCTTTGCCATTCTGATCGTCAGCCTAGGCTTCAATCTGTTGGGCGATGGCCTGCGCGATGCGCTTGATCCGCGAGGCAACAACCAATGAGCACGCTTTTGACTGTCAAGGACCTGCGGGTCCAGTTTCCGACCCGGACGGGTGTGGTCGATGCCGTGCGCGGCGTATCCTTTACGCTCGGCCGCGAACGTCTCGGCATCGTCGGCGAATCCGGTTCGGGCAAGTCCCAGACCGGGCGCGCCATCATGGGGCTGACGCCGCCGCATGCGAAAATTACCGCGGAGACGTTGAACTTCGATGGCATCGACCTGCTGAAAGTCTCGGCTGCGGAACGGCGGTCGCTGCGCGGCAACCGGATTGCCATGATTTTGCAGGACCCAAAATATTCGCTCAATCCGGTCATGAGCATCGGGCGGCAGATCGTCGAGACGCTGCGCACCCACGAAAGGGTCAGCAAATCCGAGGCGCGCAAGCGCGCGCTCGACATGCTGGCCGCCGTGCAGATCCGCGATCCCGAACGCGTCTTCGACCTCCATCCGCACGAGGTTTCGGGCGGCATGGGGCAGCGCGCCATGATTGCCATGATGTTGATCACCGGCCCGGAACTGCTGATCGCCGATGAACCGACCTCGGCGCTCGACGTGACTGTCCAGCTGGATGTTCTCGCCATCCTCGACAATCTGGTGCGCGATCGCGGCATGGGGCTGATCTTCATTTCGCACGATCTGCGGCTGGTCTCGTCGTTCTGCGACCGGGTCATCGTCATGTATGCGGGCCATATCGTCGAGGAGATCGCCGCCAAGGACCTGCACAATGCCAAACATCCCTATACGCAGGGGCTTCTGAACTGCATGCCGAAAATTGGTGCCGATACCCATCCTCTCCCTGTCCTTGATCGTAAGCCGGAGTGGGCGGCATGACGACATCTCCTGCCAAAGCGCTTGTCGTCGACAAGCTTGAAGTCACGTTCGATCGTTTCCGTGCCTTGCGGGGTGTCAGCCTCGATGTGATGCCGGGTGAATCCTTCGGGCTCGTCGGTGAATCCGGCTCCGGCAAATCGACATTGCTGCGGGCGGTTGCCGGGCTTGCGCCAACCAGCGGCGGTTCGATCACCGTGAACGGCAAGCTGCTGGACAAGAAGCGCACCAAGGCATTCTATCGTGAAGTGCAGATGGTGTTCCAGGACCCCTATGGTTCGCTGCACCCGCGCCAGACCGTCGACCGGCTTCTGCTGGAACCTCTGGCGGTCCACGGATTTGCCGACATTGAAAAGCGAATCCTGCGCGCGCTCGACGAGGTGGGCCTCGGCTCCAGCTTCCGCTTCCGCTATTCGCATCAGCTGTCCGGCGGCCAGCGCCAGCGTGTCGCTATCGCCCGGGCATTGATCCTGGAGCCGTCGATCCTGCTGCTCGATGAACCAACGTCGGCGCTCGATGCATCCGTACAGGCCGAAGTGCTGAACCTGCTGGAACAGATACGCCGCGACCGCAAGCTGACCTTCCTGATGGTCAGTCACGATCTGGCGGTGGTCACCCACATGTGCGACCGGCTGATGGTCATGCAGAGCGGTGCCGAGGTGGAGCGCCTTTCCGCCGCCGATCTTGCCGCCCGCAAGGTGACGCAGGCCTATACGCGCAATCTGCTCGTTGCCAGCGAGGGTTTTGTGCGGCCGGGCGCACCCGCTGCCTAGGTCGTGCTTTATCGGATTTTTACCATGGTGCACGACTTATCGCAGATTGAGACAATCTGAACGAATTTGCTAAGCAGGCATTTACGGCATGGCCTTCATGGTTCGCTCAACAACCGGAGCGGGCTATGAGCAAATTCAAACAATTCCTGAGAGACAAGCGTGGGGCCACGGCACTGACCTTCGGTCTGCTGCTTGTGCCGCTTATGGGCATGACCGGTCTTGCCCTTGACTATACCGTTGCCTCAAATGAAAGAGTCAATTTGCAGAACGCCGCTGACACAGCGGCGCTGGCCGGTGCCTCCATCTTCACGGGTGGCAATGCACAGGCTGCCGAGGACAGGGCACGGGCCTTTTTGCGGGCCAATCTTGGCGCCAAGGCGAGCACTGTCAGTGTCAATTTCAGTGCAAAGGACCAGAAGGTTACCGTCAATCTGGGAGGGCAGACCAATACCCTCTTCATGTCGTTGCTGAACCAGAACTCAGTCCAGATTGGTGTGACTTCGACTGCGCTGGCGCCGTTGAAACCGTCAGAAGCCAAAATCATCTTGAAGGACATGTACGGCATTTGGGCCAAAAAGGTTTCGATTGTCGTCACTCGCCCTGGTTCAAGTAAGGAAGTGACGTTAGGCACCGTGTTGTATGAGGCCAAAGACAAGACTGCCCTCAATTGGCGAGGAACAGGGGTCAAAACCATGAGTCCGGCTGACGGTAACGTTGTGCTCGGCGACTACCAAACACTGTATATCAAAATGGAAGTCAAAAAGGACGGTTGTGATGTCGGCCGTTATAATTCCACAGCTGGTACAAACACAGTTACGTGTAAAACTGCATCGAGCGGATATAGGAATTATGACGCAACATACCAAACCAATGATGGAAATACTGTGGATCATCTCTTCGTTGACGGTGTGCAGCTGAAGAAAAACGGTGATACAAAGTTAACTGATCTGCTCAGTTGCGATAAGCAATCTCACGAACATGCTTGGGAAGACGGCGGTGGCTGGGACCAGCAAGATCTTTTCTACACGGTTATTTCCGGGTGCAAAGCTGTCGATGGGGAGAATGTCCGCCTGACCAACTGATGTCTGCAATCCTCAAGCGGCGCGATTGACTTTACGCCGCCGCCGCTCCATCATGACTTCATTCCGAGGGGGGCACTGTACAGTGCTGAGATAGCGTCGAGCTGGACCCTTGAACCTGATCCGGGTTATGCCGGCGTAGGAACGGGAATTGAGCATTCTTCACGCACTCTGCCTTGTCTTCGCACATATCCGGATCTCCACACGTTTGATGGAGTCCTGCAGATGCCGTTTTCGCTGAATCACCAATCGCCGAGTCTGTGACGGCCCGCCATGCGCATGCTCGTCCGCATCGCCGGAGCCCTGCTGGCTGTGCTTGCGTGCTGGCACCTCGCTGTCTGGATGCTGCAGCCGCCGCGCTTCATCCTGCCCGGCCCCGGTTCTGTCATTGCCGCCCTGATAGAGCAGCAGCATTATCTCCTGAGCAACGCCGCCATCACGGTGCTTGAGATCGTGCTCGGGCTGTTCTTCGGTGCCATCGCCGGAATCCTTGTTGCGCTTCTGGTGGCCGGCCTGCCGGGTTTCGGCCAGATCGTCTGGCCGCTCCTGTTGGTCTTGCAGGCGCTCCCGGTCTTTGCCATTGCGCCGCTTCTGGTTCTCTGGTTCGGCTTCGGCCTCGCGTCCAAGGTCGTCATGGCCAGCCTGATCATCTTCTTCCCCGTTGCCTCGTCCTTTGCCGATGCACTGCGCCGGACCAGTCAGGATCTGCTGGATGCCGCCGCCCTGACACAAGCCTCGCCGCTGGCGACACTGTTCCTCATCCGCGTGCCCAGCGCCTTGCCCGGCCTCGGTTCGGGCCTGCGTGTTGCGGCGGTCTTTGCCCCCATTGGCGCCGTGATCGGCGAATGGGTCGGTGCCTCGCGCGGACTGGGCTTCGTCATGCTGCAGGCCAATGCCCGCATGCAGACCGATACGCTGTTTGCCGCCCTTATCATCCTCGCCGTTCTGACCATCGTTCTGCGTTTCCTCGTCGATGCCTTCGCCGCACGTCTCACGCCCTGGGTGCAGGCATCATGACCGCCCCGTTTTCCCGTCCCGTTGATAAAGGAATGCCCATGTTTCGCCGCCGCGCGTTTGCCCCCGCCATCATCCTGCTAACCGCCCTGTCTCTCCTCGCATCACCCGCCGCGGCGGCAGACAAGCTGTCTGTCCTGCTGGAATGGTTCGTCAACCCCGACCATGCACCGCTGGTGATTGCCCGCGAAAAGGGTTTCTTCAGCGAAGCGGGACTGGACGTGGATCTGATCCCGCCGGCCGATCCGGCAGCGCCGCCGCGTCTCGTGGCGGCCAAGCAGGCGGACATCGCCATCGGCTATCAGCCCAACCTCTATCTCAGCCATGACGAAGGCCTGCCGCTGGTGCGTTTCGGCACCCTGGTGGAGACGCCGCTCAACACGGTGACCGTCCTCGCCGATGGCCCGATCAAGAGCCTGAAGGACCTGAAGGGCAAAAAAGTCGGGTTCTCCGTGGCCGGTTTTGAGGATGCCATGCTCGGCGCCATGCTGAAATCCGAAGGCTTGAAGACGGGAGATGTCGAGCTGATCAATGTCAACTTCGCGCTGTCGGCATCGCTGATCGCCAATCAGGTGGATGCCACGGTGGGCGGTTACCGCAATTTCGAGCTGACGCAGATGGCGCAGGAAGGTCACAAGGGAACGGCATTCTTTCCCGAGGAGCATGGCGTTCCCGTTTATGACGAACTGATCTTCCTGACCCATCCCGATCTGGCGAAAGACGACCGTTTGAAACGTTTCATCGGCGCCGTGGAAAAGGGAGCGATCTATCTGACCAACCATCCCGATGAGTCCTGGTCGCTGTTCGTCAAGGCTTATCCCGATCTCGACAATGCGCTGAACCGGCAGGCATGGATCGATACATTGCCGCGTTTTGCCAAGCGTCCCGCCGCCCTCGACCGCAGCCGTTATGAACGGCTCGGCGTGTTCATGCACGAGGCGGGGCTGATCAAATCGGTGCCCAAGGTGGATGACCTCGCCGTTGAACTGCAGTGAAATGATTTATTCGGAGAAAAAGACCATGCCAAATGTAGATTTCCGCCTGAATGCCATTGTCGATGTCGACACCATCGGCGGTGATGCCGATCTGGGTGCCCTGGCTTTGCAGGCCGCGCGGGGTGGCGCCACGATCATCCAGTATCGCGACAAGAATTCGCCGACGCGCAAGATGGTGGAGCGCGCCCGTGCCATCCATGCGGCCCTGCAAGGCACAGGCATCCCACTGCTTGTGAATGACCGCATCGACGTCGCGCTGGTGGCGGGTGTCGAGGGTGTGCATATAGGGCGCGAGGACATGCTGGTCGCCGACGCCCGCACGCTGCTTGGCCCCGATGCAATCATCGGCCTGACGGTGAAGAATGAAGCCGATGCGCAGGTGGCCATAAGCTCTGCCATCGACTATGCCTGCGTGGGCGGACTGTTCGAAACCCCTGCCAAGCACAATCCCGACGGCCCGATCGGTTTTGACGGGTTTGCCCGGCTGGCGGCCATCATCCGCGCGGCAAAGCCCGACCTGCCGGTCGGTGCCATCGCGGGCATCGATCTCGGCCGGGTCGCTCCGGCTATTCGCGCGGGTGCCGATGGGGTTGCTGTGATTTCGGCGATCTTCCGTCAGGCGGATCCGCGCGCCGCCGCACAGGTGCTGCGCGATGCCGTCGACGAGGCGTTGAGGGCAAACGCATGACCGCCATCGCCCTGACCATTGCCGGTTCCGACAGCGGCGGCGGCGCCGGTATCCAGGCCGACATCAAGACGTTCTCGGCGCTCGGTGTCTATGGCACGAGCGTGCTGACCGCGATCACCGCACAGAACACCCGCGGCGTCACCGCCATCGAGAACCTGAGCCCGGCTATCATCCGCGCCCAGATCGATGCCGTTCTCTCGGATATCGCGGTCGGGGCGATCAAGATCGGCATGGTTTCCACGGTCGAAACCATTGACACCATCGCGGAAGCCTTGAACCGCTGGCAGCGCAAGGCGGTCGTCGATCCGGTGATGGTGGCAACATCGGGTGATCCGCTTCTGCAGCCGCAGGCGGTGGAGGCGCTGCGCGCGCAGCTCCTGCCGCTGGCACTTGTGCTCACGCCCAATCTGCCGGAAGCCGCATTGCTGACCGGCATACCCGTAGCGGAAACCGAACGGGAGATGGCACGCCAGGCGGAGCTGCTGCTGAAGCTTGGTCCGGCGGCGGTGCTGATCAAGGGCGGTCACGGGCATACAAGCCTCAGTACCGACCTCTTGTTCGACGGCGCGTCTGTCACGCGCTTCGACGGACCGCGGCTCGCCACCATCCATGACCACGGCACGGGCTGCACCCTGGCGGCGGCGATTGCCAGCGGGCTGGCCAAGGGTCTTGATCTGCCCGTGGCAATCGGCGAGGCGAAAGCCTATCTGACGGCAGCCATGGCGGCCGCCGACGGGCTCAATGTGGGTCAGGGGCGCGGCCCGGTGCACCATTTTCATCGCTGGTGGGCGGCGTAGCCGCCGCCCCCGCATTGAGAATGCGCTGGTAGAACAGGCCGACGCCAACCAGCGACAGACCCAATCCGATGAAGGAGAGGGCCCGCAGGATGCCTTCAAGGTTCGACATGTCGAGCAGGAAGACCTTGGCGATCACAAGGAACACGATCGGTGCCGAGATCAGGCGCAATGGCCTGTTCTGCCGCCATGCGCCCAATCCGAACAGGCCAAGGCCGAACAGCAGCCAGACGGCCGAATAGGTGAACATTTCCATCGAGTCCACGCCCTTCCACAGATGAATGCTGCTGCCCCAGAAGAACACCCGGATGGTGAGCGTCACCCACGTGAACAGCATGAGGCCGGACAGGATCGCCAGGGCCATGGCGTAGTGCCGGGGGCGGTTGGCCTGCGTCATGACCAGCGGCAGGCCGAACAGCTTTATCTGCGGTTCGCCGAAGGCGTTGAGCGCCACGAGGGCCGCCAGCAGGCCCGGCAGCAGGTAGCCCATGAACAGGCTGTTGAAGATCAGGCCGCCGCCGACCGAGCCGTCAAACAGCGGATTGAGGAGAATGAAATGCTGCGTCACGGCCACAAGGATGCCGATGTAACCGACAATGAGCGCGGCGATGCGGTAGAGCCAGTCCTGGCCGCCCCGGCTCAGCATCATCAGTGACAATGATCCGCCGAGTGCGATGAGCGTGTAGAGTGACTGCTCGCTCAACGTTACATCGCCGCCACTGTCGAGCGTGCCACCGTTCATCCAGTGGCGGACGAGGATATTGACGAGCACAAAGCCTGCCAGCACGGCCAGAGCCTGCGCAAGCCGGTAAGCGGTGTCCTTGATCCCTTTGGCCAGCACGATCTGTGCAACGATCATGGCCGCGAAGAAGCCGCCGTAATTGAGCAGAAGCTGGTTGAAGAACGGTGTGGTGGACAGGCGGTCACTGCCGACGATCGTCGGATCGAAGAGGATATGCCCGAGGATGACGACGGCAAACACCGCCGGCGCAAAGCGCAGCACCGGTGCAAGGCGGGTGCGTGTGGCGAAGGCATAGACAACCGCCAGGGCACAGGCGGCCAGAACACGCCATTGCGGGTCGAACACCACGAAAAGGGCGAGCACAGCGAAACCGATGGATGCGGCGTCAAACAGCCATGCCGGGGATGCCGGCTTCACGTCGTCCTTCCACAGGCGCGTCAACCACGTCGCAGCGCCGAAGCCGGTGATTGCGAGCCCGACGGTGAGTATCTCTTCGGTTGGGGCAGGCGTGTTGCCGAAGATATAGAGCATCACTGTGATCATCACGAAGGGAATGGCGGTTCCCAGCGCCGCATAGGCAAGGCCGCGCACGATATCAGGCAGGCGGGCAAGCACCGTTGCGGCGAGAACACCGATGGCGGTGAAGGCAAGTGCGATGACTATGGCAAAGCTGCGATATTTCGCCGGATCGTAGAGCGGCAATCCCGAACCGTTGTAGCCGCTGTCCAGCAAGTGATGCATATCCACGAGGGAGAGCGGAACAAGCGCGATGAGGGCGGCTGGAACAAGAAAGGGCAGGGTCCGGCGTATCAGGAGCGGTGCCAATGCCGACACGGCAATAATGAGGGTTGCCAGGACCAGATAGCGCGACGATGCCAGCCCGAAAAGATCGTGCGAGACATAGCCAAGACCGAGAAGAACCGCACCAACGGCACCCGCTATGGTGATGGGATCGTACCAGGGTTCCGCGGTGCGGTCGAACAGGGTGTAGCCGCCGGGCTTCAGATGACTGAAGACGGAGAGGGCCAGCACGCTGACCGTCAACAAGCCAAGGGCCCCGCCATTCGGCATGGGGTCGAACCCGGTATAGGCCGCTCCCCAGAGCGCTGCGAGAAGTATCGCCGCGCCGCCGATCAACGGCCATGCCTTCGCCCGGGCGAGGACAACCGCGACGAGCGTGACGACCGACAGATAGGTCATGAAGCTGTAGGGCGCCGGTGCCTGCGCATTGACCAGGGCCGGTGTCAGGTAGGAGCCGATAAGGCCAAGACCGGCAATCCACGGACCGTGTTTGATGGCGAGCGCAAGGGTGGCAAGGCCGACGGCGCCCAATGCGAGAAAGGCGGTCGAACTGCCGATAAAGCCATAGATGCCGTGGGCGGCATAGACGACGGCAAAGAGGGCCGCTGATCCCGCAGCGGTGAGAACACCGGGAATATAATCCGGGCCCTCGACGGACAGGCCCAGCGGCTTTTCCTTGCGGCGCAGATATTCACCCGCGCCCAGAAGCAGCAGGCCGAAAATCGCACCAAGGCAGAGCCGGATACCGGGGCCGAGCAGTTCGTTCTCGATGGAATACTGGACGACGAAGATACCGCCAAGAAACAGCGCCACGCCGCCGATCCACACGGGCCAGTTGCGGCCAAGCGATCGCTCGAAATCGCCGTAGGACTTCTTTGGCCGGGCTGCCGGTACGGATGGTGCCGGTGTTGCGCGGACGGTGACAGGCGTTGCCGATGGCTTGCCCGACATGATTTCCGCCACTTTTTTCGGGTCCAGCCGCGCTGATGCCGCCATGGCCGGTATCGGTGTTCCCACGGGCTCGGCCGGGGGAACTGCGCGTGCCGGTGTCTCCGTCAAGGCCTCGTCGGCCCGGAAACGGCGAATCGGTTTTGCGGTTTCGCTGGCTGTCGGTGCCGGTTGTGTTTTTTCCGCAATCTGCCGTCGCAATTCTTCGACCTGCTTGCGTAGTGCGGTCACTTGCTGACGCGCCGTGGCCGCTACAACCAGTGCGATGATCGACAGAATGATGGAAAGACCCATGTGTGTGCTCCAGATTGCGCACACAACGCCATGAATCGGCTCATTATTCAACTAGGCGTTGATAAGTGGGGTTTATAGCCCGTAAGGGCGATCAGCCGGAATGGCGATAAAGCCGGGACGCACGGGAGCCGGGTCCGGCGCATAGGCCACCGTCTGCACCGTCGCGGCCGGCTGGCTGATTTCGGGCACAGGTGCCATGGGCAGCGAAGCAATCTGCGTGGACTGGACAGGCGTGGTGCCGCCCTTCAGGCCGGTTTCATCCAGCATGCCCTTGCGCTTGGCCTGATAATAGTAGCCGCTGGCATAGAGGCGAACAGCACGGTCAAAATTGCGGTCGGCAACCTTGTAGGCACCGGCCAGGTATTTCACGCCGTATTTGAGGTTGGTTTCCGCATCGAGCAGGTCCTTTGGCGTGCCGCTGTGCCCCATGGCGCGGGCGGTGGACGGCAAAATCTGCATCAAGCCCCAATACTTGCCGTTGCGGGCTTCCGGACGGCCACGGCTTTCGCGGTGGACAACACGGCGCACCAGCGCTTCCGGCACCGCATAGGCGGCAGAATATTGTGAAATCAGATTGTCGACCCGTGGGCCGTAGGTTTCTGTCTTTGCCGGTGCGGCAATTTTAGCTGTCTCGGCCGGGGCAGCGTGCGCCGCGGCATTGGCGGTTGCGAGGGCGGCCGGGTTGGCTGCCGGGCCGGCATAGGCCATCTGCACAGGCGCGCCCGTCACGGTCAGCGCGGTGGTGCGCGGTGCAGTCTCGGGAACAGGAATCGACGCTGTGCTGGTCGGCAATGTCGGGTTGGCCGTGGTGCAGGCTGCCAGGCTCAGTACCAGACCGAGGCAGGCGAGCGGGCGCAGCAATCGAATGTTTGAAACCATTGTCCACCAGTTCTGAGCGACCGTTTACGGCCTGTTAATCTCTTCTCATAGCCTGTTCGGCGGCTTCCCCGGCAATCACTTTCCGCAACACTCTGTAACAAATGCCGTTTCCACAGGTCTGCAGGGCGATTTTTGGACGCTCCACAGCCCCTGGCGACCGCTGCGAATGCTCCCGGGCCCGATCAATCCGCGCGTGTTGTTTGTCCGCCATTTTCTCGATACGATCGCCGTTATAACCATTCCGGGACGGATCACATGAAGACAATCGCTGCCACCCTTTTCGGCCCGGAGGATTTGCGTATGGCGGAACACACGCTCTCCGCGTTGAAGCCCAATATGGTGCGCATCCGCTTCGGCGCAGGCGGCATTTGCGGCTCGGACATGCACTATTTCCGTCATGCGAGGACCGGCGATTTTGTCGTGACATCGCCGCTGATCCTCGGTCACGAAGTGGCGGGAGAAGTGATGCAGCTCGGGTCTGAAGTCACGGGGCTCAGTGTTGGCGACCGTGTCGCGGTCAACCCGTCGCGCTGGTGCGGCACCTGTGCCTACTGCCACGAGGGACGCGCCAACCTGTGCGAGAATATTTATTTCATGGGGTCGGCGTCGAAGACGCCGCACATGCAGGGCGGCTTTGCCCGTTTTTTTGATGCAACGCCGGCGCAATGCGTGAAGGTGCCCAGGGATTTCCCGTTTCAGGCGGCGGCGCTGGCCGAACCGCTTGCGGTGTGCCTGCACGCCGTTCGCCGGGCCGGACACGTCAAAGGGCATTCAGCCATCATATTCGGTGCGGGTCCGATCGGGCTTCTCACCCTTCTGGCGCTGAAACATGCCGGGGCGGAATCCGTTGTGATGGTCGATCTCGCCGCCGCTCCGCTGAAATTCGCGCTTGAACTGGGTGCCGACCGGGTGTTCGACCTGTCGGAAGGCGAGGACAAGCTTGCCAAACTGGCCGTCGCGACGCCGTTCGATGTCGGCTTTGAAATTTCCGGAACGGCCGCTGGCCTTGCCTCGGCCATCCGCACCGTGCGGCGCGGCGGTACGGTTGTGCAGGTCGGCAACCTGCCCGGCGGGTCTATTCCGGTGCCCGCCAATGCGGTGATGGCGCGGGAACTCGACCTGAAAGGCACATTCCGTTTCGGCGAAGAATTCTACGAAGCCGTTGAACTGATCGTCTCCGGAGAAATCGGCGTGTTGCGGCTTGTCACGGGTGAATTCCCGCTTGAAGAGGCCCCCGAAGCCTTCGCCGTGGCGCTGGACAGATCCCGCAGTGTCAAGGTCGTTCTGACTGCCTGAGGGCCCGGCGACCATTTGCCGTCACGCCGCAGCTTGGTCTGGCGACGGAAATCCGCTAACAGGGTGGCAGAGCAGCGGATTATTAACAATGATGCGCTAAAAACCATTCATCTCCACCTTTGGAAATCAGACCGCTCAAAATGAACGTGCCGCGTGTTTTTTACCCTCTGTCGTTGATGTCAAAATGTGTGGCATTGTTTGTTCTGGTTGTTGGCGTGGCGAGCGGTTGCACGACCACATCGGCGCTGCAGCCGGTCGCAACGACCGTGCCCGCTTCCATCACGGAAAAGTCGGCGTCGATTGTCGTCGATGGCAGTACCGGTGCGGTGCTTTACCAGGCCAGTGCCGACCTTCCGCGCATCCCGGCCTCGCTGACCAAGATGATGACGTTGTATCTGACGTTCGAAGCGCTGGAATCCGGCCGTCTTACCAAGAACACGGTCATTCCCGTTTCCGCCCACGCTGCTTCCCAGGCGCCGAGCAAGCTCGGCTTCCGGCCCGGTCAGTCGATTGATGTGGATACGGCGATCAAGGCGATCGTAGTCAAGTCGGCCAATGACGTTGCCGTTGCGCTTGCCGAAGCCATTGGCGGCTCTGAACCGCAGTTCGCCGCATTGATGACGGCCAAGGCCCGCCAGCTCGGCATGAAGGGCACGACGTTCAACAATGCCTCGGGTCTCCCCGATCCCATGCAGGTCACCACCGCCCGCGACATGGCGCTGCTCGGCATGGCGCTGCGCCGGCATTTCCCGCAGCAATATTACTATTTCTCGCTGCATGACTTCATGTTCAACGGCAGGCTGGTGGAAGGCCACAACCGCGTCCTGGCGAAGCTCAACGGTGCCGATGGCATCAAGACAGGCTATGTCCGGGCCTCTGGCTTCAACATCGTCACATCGGTGAATGACAATGGCCGCAAGCTCGTTGCGGTGGTGATGGGCGGCGACACGGCAAGAGCGCGCGACCAGCAGGTCGTCGATCTGGTTCATAGCTATCTGCCCATGGCTGCCTCACGCTAAACCGCCTCACGCGGTCAGGACTTGCCATGCAGCGCGCAACCGTTGCATGGTTCCTCGGAATGCGACTCAGAATTCAGCGCGTGCTATGGCGCTGATCGGAGGAAGATCGCCCGATGTGGTCCTATGTGCGCAATCTCCCCAGCAAGGCACGCGCCTGGATAACCGCCGGCCTCGGCACCTTTGCCGCGCTCGTCGTGGCCGTGGCCCTCGGCGTATTCGAAGCGCAGCCGCAGGCCGCCATCAGCCAAATTCTTCCCGGACAGTCGCTTGATGCCGGCAAGTGGCGCATCAAGCCTTTGAAAGCCTGGGTTACGGATCAGAAAATCCATGGTCTGACGCCGAAGGCGGATCAGAAGGCGCTGGTGCTTGAGGTCGAGCTGATGAACCGGACAACGCGGTCGGACAAAAGCTACTACAGCGCAGTCCATCTGCCTCCCGGGATAGGAGCAAAGGCGGAAAAACCGATGATCTATCTTGTGCGGGATGACGCGCTGATGCCGTCGCTCCAGCCGGGACTGCCGGAAAAAATGGCCTATGTCTGGCTGATGCCGGCAACGGCGATACCCAAGGATACGGTTGAGCTGAGCTTTGACGCCGATATATTCAAGCGGAGCGATAATCTCTATGGCGCGCCCGGCTGGTGGGGCAAGCGCACGGCGGCCAAGGCCAGTCTGGCCCTTGCCGGAGGACAGGGCTGATGCGCCCGCTCGGCAATATTCTGGTGGTCTGTCTTGCCGTCGTTGTGCTGTATGCCATGCAGCAGACAAAGCCGCATTACGAGGATTTGACCGGTCCCATCCCCGCCTATGGCAAGATGCATGAAACGGTTCATACCCGGCTGGTCGACCTCCGGTTGGAGCAGGTGGATTTCGCCCGCGAACTGACATTCACGCAGTACGGGCAACGCAAGACACTGACGACGTCGGGCCTTTGGGCTGTGGCGACGGCGGAATTGGCGGCAACGACTGCATCGACAACGGTTGCTGCAGCGACATGGGTGGGCCCCACGGGCCTGCATTACGAAAAAACCGATCGTGTCGGCACCCTGAGCAGCCAGATGCCGCCGATGCTTGATCCGGGCATGCCGAGGAAAGTTCGTTTTGTCTTTGAGATCCTGCCGGATCAAGTGAATGGGGCAACGTTCACGCTTTCCGGCCGGATGGCGCCACGGCTCGATTCCGAGGCGCGCATCGCCATCGATGATTTCAGAAAGTTCAACGACGGCCAGCCGCTGATAGCGGACAGCTATGATCTTGCAAAACCCGTGCCCGTTTCAGGGAACTGATCGCATGACCCTCGCGCTTGAAGAGACACCGGATCTTTCGGAACGCCGCTGGCGCCGGCGCAGTCTGTGGGCGCTGGTGCTGCTCGTTCCTCTTGCGCTGTTCGTCATGTCGTACGGCGATGTCAAGGAAATGGGAGAAAGCAACAATGTCGTGCCGATTGACGTCGCGGCTGGCCAGATCGCCCGCTACGGCGGCAGCGACTGGCAGTTTATCGAGCTGCGCACGGTCACCGAGGGCATGAAACCGGGGGCATTGCCGAAAAATGCCGTTCCGGTCATTGCGCGTTTCATTGTCGAAATCGGCGATCCTGACCTGAAAAACCTCTGGCTGATGTGTTCGATCAGGCTTGCGGACGCAACCGGGCGATCCTGGTCACCGGCATCGGTACCCGGCCTGCCGCGTCCTGCCGAGGGGATAGAAACCTGTACCTCCACCATCTTTGCCGGGGTCAGCCAGGGCATGCGGCGGGTGGTCGAGGAGACCTATCTTGTCCCCGCTGATGTCGTTGGGGAGCTGAGGCCGACCATCGGCATGCGCAGCGAGCGGCCCTATTATCTGCGCTTTGCCCGTCCGCAATAGCTGGGCTAGCTGCCGGCAGCAACCGGTTCCGCCTCTGCCGGCTGCGGATTGCGCCGCATCGAGAATGCCGTTTCCATAATTGCGGCAAGAAAGCAGATGCGCAGCGGCTCGATCAGTATCCCGGCCGAGGAGTCCTGCAGGGGGCTGCCGAACAGGAAGGTGACGCCATTGGAAAGGGCCTGCCAGACGTCCAGCGCATGCGGGCCGATCAGCCGCGCGGTGCCCAGCCACATCCAGGCGGCGGCCCATTCGATGAAACGATATCCGAGGATCAGCGTGAGGATGAGGAGCAGTCCGGCGTTGAGGGTCAGCTTGACGCCGTTGGCGATGGGCAGGTAGCGCGAGCGGTAGCCGCCAATGAAATGTTCCACGAAGTCGCGCAGGAATTTCGGGATCGATGCATAGCGCGTGCCGAACTGTTCGACGCGGCGGTGCAGATGCAGAATTTCCTTTTCGTCGCGCACATCGTAGCCATAGACCAGGGCCACCATCACAAGCCAGATCACCGGTAACAGCGCATGAAAGAACAGGCCGATCGCGGCGGTGCCGAACGCTTCGGGAACCTGCTCGACGGGTATGAGTGCTGCGGCATGGGCCGATGCAACCGGCTCCGGCAGACCGGCAAGCAGGGATTTGATATAGGTCCAGAGATTGCCCTCGCTCAGGGCCTTCATCCAGCTATCCTTCCAGCGGCTGATGATGAAGAGGCCGATGAAAACCCAGTTGGTCTCGCACACCACCATGATGATCTGCCAGATGGAACGGCCAGTCTTTTCCTTCATGGTTTTTGCCAGCTTGCGGATGACCCAGGAGATGGCAACGGACAGAAGCAGCCATTTCGAATCCAGCACATCAAGCACATTGCTGCCGCGCTCACCAAAGGGCATCTGGTCGAGCGCGGCGCGTGAATACTGCCGCACCGTATTGCCCAGAAAGCCCCAGGCGGCGTAGTAGGCAAAGAACGGGATGAGCGCGACAGAGACCATGGCGGCCAGTCTCGAAAATCCGTGGCGCGTGTCGCCGCTATCGCTTCCTGTCTGGATTTTCTCCTGCGCCGCGTTCAGTGCCGGTAGGCCGGGCCGGACGATCTGGATCATGGAAACGGTTGTCACAAGCTGCGCAAGGGCCACCAGCGTCAGCACGGCCAGTCCCATATAGTGGTTGATATAGGCCGCATCGACGGCCAGTTGCATCAGCACATGCGATGCGATGACCCCAAGCAGCAGAACGGCAAAAAGCTGTGGCCAGAACCTCAGCCACAGCCGGAATGTCAGCTTCAGGGGCAACATAACGTCGGCCAGCATGATCAATTCCCTGCGAATCTCATGCGGACTGTATCAAAATCGCGGGGCGTGTCACCCCGCGGGGAAAGGCTCTAGCAAGTCGCCAGAACCTGCGTTGCCGCGCGCCTGTCGAGCGCCTGGCTCCAGAGTGTCAGGCCAAGGGCGCCGACCACGAGAATGGCACCGACCCATGGTGTCGCGCCAAGACCGAGGGGTGACGCCACGATGATGCCGCCGAGGAAGGCACCCCCGGCAATGCCGAGGTTGAACGCGGCGATGTTCAGCGCTGAGGCAACGTCGACCGTTTCCGGCGTGTGGATCTTCGCCAGCTGCACCACATAAAGCTGCAGGCCGGGGACATTGGAGAAGGACAGCGCACCGAGCGCGGCCAGCGTGACCAACGACCAGACCGGCGAGACGGCGGTGAAGGTGAAGATGGCCAGCACAAGTGCCTGCAAGGCAAACATCACGACCAGCGCGCCAACCGGGTTGCCGTCGGCCACACGTCCGCCAACCATGTTGCCCACGGCAATCGACAGGCCGTACAGCACGAGGATGAGACTGACCGTCGAGCCTGCATAGCCGGTGATCTCCTGCAGCACGGGAGCAAGGAATGTGAACATCACGAAGGTCCCGCCATAGCCGAGCGCGGTCATGGCGAAGGCCAGCAGCAGGCGTCCGCTGCCCAGCACGCGAACCTGGTCGATCAGGCGTGCAGGAGCGGCCTTGGCGATGGTTGCCGGTAGAAGAACGGCAATGGCGACGAAGGCGATGACACCAAGGCCGGCAACCGCCCAGAATGTTGCACGCCAGCCCAGCTGCTGGCCGATGAAGGTACCAAGCGGAACACCGGTGACGATGGCGACGGTCAAGCCGAGGAACATCATGGCGATGGCCGATGCGCGCTTGTTGGGTGCAACCAGATCGGCGGCGATGGTGGCACCAACCGAGAAGAACACGCCATGCGCAAAGGCGCTCAGCACGCGGGCGACGAGCAGCAGTTCATAGGTTGGCGAAAGCGCCGCAGCAGTATTGCCGACGATGAAAAGCGCCATGAGCCCGAGCAGGAGCGGCTTGCGCTCGATCTTGCCGGTGAGGGCGGTCAGAACCGGTGCGCCGAAGGTGACACCCAGCGCATAGACGCTGACGATGAGACCGGCGAGCGGCAGGGTGATGCCGAGATCGCCGGCAACGGTGGGCAGGAGGCCAACGATCACGAATTCTGTCGTGCCGATGGCATAGGCGCTGATTGTCAACGCCAGAAGTGCGAGAGGCATTGTCTTGTCCTTTGAATGGCAGGCGGGAATTCGATCCGGCCCGCGAATGGAATGATGACGGATGGCAATCCGGTTGCGCTGAATATGGTCGACGCGCATTCCATTGATAATCGTGTGATATCGCGGGATAATCGTGAATTGAATTCATGGATCAGGGCAATGCACGCACGAGGCTTGTCATCGGCACCGGTTTCATGAAAACGTGTGTCAACCGAGGCCCCCATGACTCTTGCTCTGCCAATTCTGTATTCTTTTCGCCGCTGTCCCTATGCCATGCGGGCCCGGCTCGCCATTCAGGCTGCGCACCAGGCCTGTGAGCTCCGGGAAATCGTATTGAGAGACAAAGCGCCGGAGTTTCTCGGCGTTTCGCCATCGGGAACGGTGCCGATGCTGCTGCTGCCCGACGGGACAGTGGTTGATGAAAGCCTCGACATCATGCGCTGGGCCTTGAGCCAGCACGACCCGGAACATTGGCTTGAGGTGGATGATGGCGGCTGGATTGCCCGCAATGACGGCCCGTTCAAGCGCAGCCTTGACCGCTACAAATACCCCACCCGCTTTGATAAAACCGATCCGCTGGCAGAACGCGAAAAAGCCGTGGCAATTCTCGATGAATACGAGGAACGGCTGGCCTGGTCGCGCTGTCTCTTCCGGGCGACGCCGTCGCTTGCCGACATGGCGATCCTGCCGTTCGTCCGGCAGTTTGCCAGCGTGGATGCGGGCTGGTGGAGCGGGCTTGCCCGGCCGCACGTGAAGCGGTGGCTGGATGAGTTCGTGTCATCCGGCCGGTTCGACGCGGTGATGCTGAAATATCCGAAATGGCAGGCAGGTGATGCCCCGACCCTTTTCGGCAACGCCTGAGCATCGATTGCAACGGCTTCGAGCGGATGAAACGTTTCAATCCGCTTGAATGGCCTTTGCCGGCACGCTCTTGTTTTTCAGGTTCAGAAGGTTGCCCGAAAGGATGAGGGCCGCGCCGAGCGCCGTGTAGATATCGATCCGTTCCGCATAGATGAGCCAGCCCAGCACGGCCATGAGCGGCACACGCAGAAAGTCCATCGGAATGACCACGGTGGCATCCGCATAGAGCAGGGCCTTCGCCATGCAGAAATGCGAGAATGTGCCGGTGAAGGCAATGATCACCACCCAGGGCCAGGCATGCAGGGTCGGCCACTGCCAGACATGCAGCGCCGGCAGCAATCCGATGGCTGACTGGATCACCAGCATCCAGAAGATGATTTTCACCACGCTTTCCGTGCGGGTCAGGGATTTGACCATGGTGAAGGAAATGCCGAACGTGAACGCCGCGCCGAGGACAATCAACTGCCCCATTTCGATCGTTCCGATGCCGGGGCGCACAATGATGACGACGCCGATGATGCCGAGAAGGATCGTCAGCGTGCGCCAGAGATTGAACCGCTCGCCGAGAAAGGCGACGGCCATGACGGCCGTCCAGGCCGGTGTGGTGAATTCAATGGCGATCACCTGCGCCAGCGGGATCATGGACAGCGCCTGCAGCCAGGCGAACTGGCCGGCATAATGGGCGGTATTGCGTCCGATGTGCTGCCAGATGCGGCCGGTCCGCATGGCGCGCACGCCGCCGGAAGACCGGATCAGCGGATAGAGCATGGCCAGCCCGATCAGCGACCGCATTTCCATGATCTGGAAGACGTTGAGTTCCTTTGAGGCTTCCCGGCCGGAGATCGCCATCATGAGAATGGCGGCCAGCGACCCGGACATCCAGAACGCCGCCTTCAGGTTTGATGGCTTGAATTCCATGGCGGCCGTTATTTCGCGTAGACGCTGGCGAAATCCGCAAAGCCCTTCACTTCGATCGGGTTGCCCGAGGGATCACGGAAAAACATGGTCCATTGCTCGCCCGGTTCGCCCTTGAATCGCACCACGGGAGGCATGACGAAGTCGACCTTTGTGTGCTCGAGCCGGTCGGCAAGGGCATTCCAGTCTTCCAGCGGAAGAATGACGCCAAGATGCGGCATGGGCACCATGTGATCGCCCACCTTGCCGGTGTTGGTCGTTTCGAACGGCTTGCCGAGATGCAGCGAGATCTGATGACCGAAGAAATCGAAATCCACCCAGCTGTCGGTGCTTCGCCCCTCAGCACAGCCAAGGATATCGCCGTAGAAGCCGCGCGCCTTGTCGAGATCATGGACGTGGTAGGCAAGATGAAACAGCGAGCGCATGGGAAGAATCCTGATAAACGGGGATGATGGCGAAGCTATCAGCAACTGAACCGGCAATGCAATGCACGGTGGTTCGAAATTGCGCGAAGCATCCGGTGCCAGCAGCACGTCCCGATATTGCAGCGTTGGACTGCTGTTTGCATGGAACAAAAATAGCCAGCAAAGAGTTTTGCCACGCTACAATCGTTCTGATCCCGAAAACAGGAAATTTGCAATGTCCATTCTTATCAGCCTTTTGATCACCGTTCTGGTGATCTTTCTTGTGCTCTATCTCGTCCAGATGCTGCCGCTCGATGGCCGCGCCAAGCAGATCGTCCAGGTGATCGTTGTGGTGATCGGGATTATCTCGCTGCTGCGCTATCTCGCAGTTTTCTAGGGATCGCTGCGGCGGGGCTCAAGGCTCTGCCGCATCCTCGCTATTTCTTTACGTCACCGAGCTGCCCCAGCATCCAGTCGCGGAACGCGCGGATTTTCGGGACATTCCGCCGGGCTTCGGGATAAACCAGCCAGTAGGCGTGCTCTGACGATCCCACAATATCGAAGGGTTGGATAAGCTGTCCTTGTTGCAGCTCGGGCTGGAAGAAGAACGGTGTCAGTATTCCCACGCCCTGTCCGGCCAGCACCGCGCGCCCTTCCAGATGCTGATCGCCCAGCCGATTGCGCAGGTCGCCGCGCAGGGCCGGCTTTTCGATACCCACCAGGCTGAACCAGATGTTCCACCAGGGGTCGCCGGGGTCGAGAATGGGCAGTTTGAGCAGGTCGGTTGGTGTCTTGACACTGCCGACAGAGGCAGCGAGTGCCGGTGACAGCATGGGCGTGAAATAGGCCTGGAAAAGCTTGTGACAGACAAGGCCGGGCCACTCCTTTGTGCCGCTGCGAATGCCGACATCCGCCTCCTGACGCACGAAATCCGTCATTTCGCGGCCGGATTTCAGCCGGACTGCCAGTGCCGGGTTCTCCATTTGAAACGAACCCAGCCGTGGAACCAGCCATGTGGCGGCAAAGGTCGGAATCGTCGCAATGGTCAGGATGCCGTCGGCGCTTTCGCGTGTCGTTGCAAAGGCGGCACGCAGGATTTCGAATGCCTCGGTCGTTGCCGGGGCCAGCCGCGCCCCGATTTCCGTCAGGACAACCTGACGCGGCAGCCGCAGAAACAGCGGCGATCCCACCCGCTCTTCCAGCAGTTTGATCTGGTAGCTGACGGCGGCTTGCGTCATGCCGAGCTCCTCCGCCGCCTTGGTGAAATTGCCATGGCGGGCAGCGGCCTCGAAAACACGGATAGCGGCAAGGGGCGGAAGATTCATCGGCATGTTCCATAAGCTGTCCTTATGGAAGATACTCGTCGTTTTGTTGGAAAACAAGCGCGAACAGGCGCATTGAATACACACCCAAGACATGAACGTCGCATACAAACCGGAGTGGAGGTCATGAACCCCTCACCATCGCACTGCACATCCATAGACAACCCCGGATCCCGCTGGGGTTGGTTCGCGACCCTCAGGCGGGCGCTGGTGAGACCCACTGTGGCGATCACCGTCAATGCCGGGGATTTTTCCGATCACATGCTGCGTGACATCGGCATGAGGGACGGCCGTCCCGGGCGGGGCGACCTTTTCACATCGCACCCCGATCTGAGGAAGGATATTTTCAAAGGGTCCGTCTAAGCGTGCCGTTCAGGAATCAAAGTCGACTTCCAGCTGCTTCTCGAGGGCGACAAGGTCCGCGGGAAGCGGCATGCCCATGGCTTTCAGTTCGTTGAGATGCTCACGCAGAGTCTCGTGAATTTCATGGGCGTCAGCCGGCCGTTGCACCATCTCTTCAAGCAGGAGTGCGATCTGTGCCTTGATGTCTTCGAACGCCATGATTTTTCCTTTCAACGCAACCGCAAAGCCGGGTTTTTACACCTGCGCACATGCTAGCAGATTATTGTGCGCCGGAATATTGCGTATCAGAAACCTTTTCCATCCACTCGACGGCATTTCCGTCCAACGCCTCCTGCATGGCGATGTGCGACATGGAATTTGCCGGACCCGCACCATGCCAGTGTTTTTCGCCGGGCGGAATCCAGACGACATCACCAGTCCTGATCTCGCGAATTTGTTCGCCCCAGACCTGCGCGAGGCCCGCACCGGAAACCACATAAAGGGTCTGTCCAAGCGGATGGGTGTGCCATGCGGTACGGGCGCCCGGCTCGAAATGCACGACGACGGCGAGCAGCCGCGCCGGGGAAGGGGTCTGGATGATCGGGTCCTGCCAGACCGTGCCGGTGAACCATTCTTCCGGCGCACGGCGCGTCGGTATGGAGCCGCTCGATTTTATGTCCATTCGGTTTCTCCCGGGGTTTCGGCCGGATCGGCCGGAGGCTGGCTTTCAGGCAACGGCATCGTGCTTGCCGAGGCGATGACGGAGTCGAGAAAGCCGGGGAAGCGATTGTCGAGATCGGCACGGCGCAAGGTCAGAAACCGTTTCGTTCCATCGGGCCGCACATTGATCACGCCTGCCTCCCGCAGCTTGGCGACATGATAGCTCAGGGCTGTTTTGGAACCAAGCTGGGTAAATTGCCCGCATGTCATGGCGCGTTCGCCATTGCGCGCCAGAATGGCAATGATGTTCAAACGCGTCTCGTCGCCAAGCGCTGTGAAGATGGCGGGAAGTGAAATCTCTTCAGCATCCGGATGAAACAGGGGATGGGTCATGCCCTCCTACGTAGCAAGTACGCGGGGAAAGTTCAATGTTCAATAATCGTTGAACTTTGTTCTTGACTTCACATGCCAGTGAGCTCAATAGTTCAAGGATCATTGAACAAAGGATATCTCCCATGGACATTTGCCTTGTCGGTCTGGCGTTGGGTACATTCGCCATTGGCATTGAGGGTTTTGTCGTCGCCAGCCTTCTGCCGCAGATTGCCGGGGATACCGGCGTGACGCTGGTTCAGGCCGGTTATCTCGTGGTCATGTTCGCGCTTGCCTATGCGCTGGGCGCGCCGGTTCTTGCGGCGCTTACCGGGTCTGCAGACCGCCGTCTCATCCTGGCAGGCAGTGCCACCACCTTCGTCATCGGGGCAATTCTGGCGGCATTTGCTCCGTCCTATGCGTTTCTCACGGCCGCCCGGCTGCTGATCGGCATGTCGGCGGGCCTATACGCGGCCACGGCGCAGGCAACGGCCGTCGCCATCTCTGAAGCGCATCACCGGGCGCGGGCGATTTCCGTCATCGTCGGCGGGACCACGCTGGCGGTGGCCTTCGGTGCGCCGCTTGGCGCGCTGATCGCATCGTTTGCCGGCTGGCGCGGCACCTACATCTTCATTGCCCTGATCGGGGCGGCCGCGACAACCTTCGTCTGGTTTCTCCTGCCGCGCGGATTGCGCGCCGACCGCTTGACCCTGCGCCAGCGGCTCGGCGTGATCCGCCACCCCGGGCTCTTGCCCGCGCTTGTCACCATGCTGCTCTACATGGCCGGCGGCTTCATCGTTTTCACCTATATCGCCGCCATCGCGGTGCAGGGCACCGGCCTTTCCCGCACGATGGTGCCGCTGGTGCTGCTGGCCTTTGGTCTTGGTGCTGCCCTTGGCAATGTTGTCGGCGGACAATTATCGGATCGCTTCGGCCCGACGCGCACGGTGATCGCCGCCTCCTTCCTCAATGCCGCATCGCTGATGGCGATCAGCTGGATCATGCAATGGCCGCATGAAATCGCCGGTCCAGCGCTGATGACGATCATGGTTCTCTGGGGAATTGCCGCCTGGATGTTCCCGCCCGCGCAGGCCAGCCGGGTTCTGACGATCGCACCGGAAAGTGCGCCGCTCGCGCTGTCGCTCAATGGCTCGGCGCTCTATCTCGGCATTGCTTCGGGGTCGTTCATCGGCGGGCTGATCATCGCCAATCTGGGCCTTGAATATCTGGGCTGGATCGGCGGCGCCTTCCCGCTGCTCGGACTCGTCGTGATGCGGCTCGCCAGCATCAACGCGCGCAAGACCGAACTTTCCGTCGCCTGATCCCCGGCGACCGAACAAAGGCTGGCCGAAACGAAACCCGTTCCGGCCAGTCTGGTGTTTATGAAGATGATTTCAGGAGCGAAGCAATCTGCTGCGTGCTGGGCACCTGGCCGTTCGGCGTGAGCTGGTCGACCACGCCCGGCAAGATCTTCGACAGCTGCGCGAGAAGGTCTTGTTCACTCATCCCGGTTTGCTGGGCAATCTCGCTGATGGTTTTCTGGCCGAGCGCGCTGCCCAGATCGCCGGGTGCGATGGGCTTGTTTTCACCCGGCTGAAGCCAGGAATTTGCCGTCTCGCCGTGGCCCGCATTGGTCAGGCTGTTCAGGAGACCGCCGAGTCCGCCGAGCAGCCCGCCGCTGGCTGCTGTATTGCCGTTGTCGGCCGTCTGCGGATTGTCGGGAGCCTGCGCGGGCTGGCTCGAGCCGCCGCTCAGCATTTTACCGACCAGAAGTGCTCCAAGCGCAATGATCAGCGGCTTCGATATATTTCCGCCTGGTACCGCATTATCGAAAATTCCCATCTCGATCTCCCTTCTATATTGCTCGGTTTCAGCTCAAATCCGTCGTTCTCCCCCGCAAAGATATTTGTTCATTCCGGGAGAAAGCACAACCATCTTGCTTTTATTCAATCTATGCGAAAACATGACGACATTAAGCCAATGGATAGGAAGGAATGTTCGCATGTCTGTTATCGGTTGGATTGTACTTGGGCTTGTTGCTGGATTTATTGGCAGCAAGATCGTCAACAAGAGCGGTCAGGGCTTAATCCTTGACATCGTTCTGGGCATTGTCGGCGCTGTTGCCGGCGGCTTCATTTTCAGCTTGCTCGGTGCCACCGGCGTCACCGGCTTCAACATCTACAGTCTGATCGTCGCTGTTATCGGTTCCGTCGTCGTGCTCTGGCTCTATCACGCGATCACCGGCAACAGATCTGCATGACCTGAAACCGCTTGCTTTTTGGAATGAACAGCGTGGCATCCGTGCCGCGCTGTGACTGTTATTGTAGGGCAAGGAAAACAAAACACCCACATGGTGCGGCGTCCATTCCGGCCTTAGTAGGACGCGATGATCAAGGCCGGGTCTGGCGCCCGGCTATCAGCGCCTGTCATCCAACTTGCGTGCTTGCCACTCATTTCTTGGAACGATCCCGCCAATCCTGAAGGTGAATGAGACCACCCGCGTTGCGCCGGCATCGACCGAACATTTGAAATCCAGATTGTACCAGTTTGATCCGAGGCGGAACGCGGCGCCAGCACCGTTGAATGACGTCTTGGACATGATCCCTCCCGCGGGGCCATTGGGAAGGATCGCATCCCGCGATGCAGTGCTGGGTTTTGAACTCAGCATCGCCAATGCCTCCGACGTACAGAGGCTTGCAAGGCGCTCTTCTGGCGAAAGCCGTGCGACGATCTGCGCTGTCCGTGGGTCAAGCCCCGAGTTCGGCAGGAATTTCTGGCTCATATTTGAGAATGGATTGGAGCTGGGTGCGGTTTTGGAGCCGTTCGGTTTGGATGCCTGATCTGACTTCTTTGGCGCAGGCTCTGATTTTTGTTGCGGAGTGGGCATATTGTTGACCGCGTTGGTCGGAGCCGGCGACTGTTGCGTTGCCTGCCCCGCCGTTTCGCTGGGCATGGGCGCCGACTGCATATCAGGTCTCGGGGTTTCTGGCGCAGCCGGTTTGCTCTCCAGCGGCAGCGCGGCTGGAGCAGCGTCCATTTTCGCTTGTGCTGCGGGTGACTCCTGCGGGGTTGATGCTGCGTCTTGCGTTGTACCGTTGGCGGGTGGCGCTGCTTCGGAATCGGCAGCATCTCTTTCTGATCTCGGGAGAAGCTTGAGAAGACGTTGCGAAGAGGCGGCCGCTGCGGCGGGGGCCGGGGCGGGCTGCGGTTTTGGCGCCTCTGCCTTCTCTTCCTTCTTTTCCGGTTCCGGCTTTGGCTGCGGTTCGGGTTCTGGCGGCGGAACGACCTTCACCTCCACGCTTTCCGGCTCCGGCGGTGTCGTTTGCCATTGCGGAAGCTGGAGAAACAGCAATGCCGCCACCAAAAGATGCAGGGCGAGGGACGTCAGGACGCCCCCTCCAACTTCGTCCCGCAGTTTTTTGGCGAACACTAGCATTGCTTAAACGATTATCGACCGCATGCCTGAAACCTAGGCGCTTGACCGGCCCGCAACAAGGGGGCAGGACGCAGGCCGGTTCCCTCTACTTCAACAGTGCGGCAATGGCCGGCTTGTCGGCCGCCAGTTCCAGCGCTGTCTTGCCGCCCGCAGTCCTGGCTGATTTATCCGCTCCGTGTTTGAGCAGAGCCTGAACCACGGCGGGATCATCGCTGTAACTTGCCGCCATGTGCAGCGGCGTCATCTTGTCGTAGTCGCCGACGAAGTTGACCTTCGCGCCCTTGGAAATCAGCAGGTCAATGACGCTTGCCGGGCCGTAATAGGCTGCAGTGTGCAGGGGTGCCCAGCCCTCCTGGGTCTTCAGGTTCACATCGGCACCGCAGGCCAGCATCTTGGCAACAAGATCGGCTTTCTTGTCGCGGATCGCGATGCTGAAATGTGTATCGCCGCCCATATCCCGCCCGTTCGGATCGAGTTTTTTGCACTGCGCGGCCGTGGGCGCCGCGCTGGCGCCGGAAACCGGAACAACCGCACTGACCGCCGTCAGAGCCAACCCGAACAGGGCCACATTTGAAAACAATCTCCGCACGCTGTCGTCCTCACCAATTTTGGATTGCATCCGTCATCCGCGACGGATCGATCCCTGCTTTCTACAGGGCTTCTCGTCTGCGGGGCAAGGGAGGAGCAGCGCATTCGGCAAAAGGCCCAAGCACGTCCCGCGGCACATGTCGCGGGACGTGCTGGCGTTCAAGTGGGTCTACCGATTGCGCCGGATTCCGGCCGCACCGCCGACCGCTGCGGCCAGGGCGCCGATCAGCATGGCGACGAAGGCTGCAAAACTGCCGCTTGCGGCAATCTTTGCCGACTTGTCGGCGGCCTGCTTGGCCTGAGCCTTCAGTTCTTCAACCTTGGCCGTGGCTTTGGCCTTGACATCGTCGATCTTGGCAACAGCCGCATCGTATCGCTTGTTGGCTTCATCGGGCGAAATGCCCAGCTGCGCTGCAATGATGGCCGTCACGCGCTGTTTGGTTTCCTGCGATGTCTCTTCACCCAGGGCATGACTGGTCAACGCCGATACGACTTCCTTGCGGGCCTGTTCCGGCGTCAGGGATGTGGTCCCCGAGGGATCGCGGTTGAGCACGCCGTCAACCAGACGGTCGACTTCCGCGCCGGCCTGTTCCTTGGTGATGCCGCTGGCTTGAACAGCCTGCGGGATCATGTCCTTGGCGGTCGAGGCCGCACCGGACACGGCCTGACCTGCTGTCGATCCGACCGAGGACGCGACGCTGCCGAGGACGCCGAAAGCCCCGCCAACGGCGGTGCCAAGCAGATAGAGTCCGATAGCCAGTCCCGCAGCCCAGACAACCAGACCGTGCAGCACGCCGCTCCAGCGCGCATACTGGCCGGAAAAATAGGCAGCGACGTAACCGCCGATAGCCAGGGCAATAATCATCGCAACGGCGCTCCAGATACCGCCACCGATACCCAGGCCCTGCGCGGAAGCGCCGTCGCCGGTGGTGCTGACCGTGCTGAGGCCAATGCCCAGACCAAGGGCTGCGAACATCACCTGGACGGCGATGGTGAGAAGCGTGCCGCCAAAAATACCGCCCCATGCGAGGCGCTGTCGGTCAACCGCGATTGTATCCACTGTGTCCCGATCATACGAAACCATGGTGTGTCTCCATTCATCCTGTTCTTCAGATAAAATCCCTGCGGGGTGCAAGCTCCCGGCGAGGTCAGGATGGAAACACACCCGGATACCGTTGGTTCCAGATCGGTAGCCGGATATATTTTGCACGGGCGCGGGAACAAAAGCCGCGTTCGTGTATGCCTGCGCGGTATGCGCAGGCTGCAAGGCAGGTGTACAGATGGTCTGGAAAGCGGCTGGCGTCAGGCCAGGCTGCGCGCCTCGCGAAACGTGATGAGCCTCTTGCGGCCTTCATCCCACAGGACCAGTTTTACGCAGCGCAGGCTCTGCAGAATGGTGATGCGCCCGACATTGCTCAGCTCCGGATAGTCCCGCAGAACTTCCGGCAGCCGGTAATAGGGCACGCGGCTGGAAAGATGGTGGACATGGTGGATACCGATATTGCCGGTCAGCCAGCGCAGGGGAAGCGGCAGGACGTAATGCGAGGAACCGTGCAGGGCGGCTTCCTGGAACTGCCAGTCAGCGCCTTGCGACCAATGGGTTTCCTCGAACTGGTGCTGGACGTAGAACAGCCAGATGCCTGCAGCCCCGGCAAGAACGACGATGGGCAGATGCACCATCAGGAAGGGAATAACACCCACCAGCCAGATCAGAACGGCTGCCAGCAGCGCGATGGCAAAATTCGTCGCCATGGTGGAGATCCAGGGCTGGGCGCCGGAGCGCATCATGCCGAACGGCAATCTCTGTTTGAAAATGAAAAGCCAGGCCGGTCCGATGCCGAACATGATCACAGGATGGCGGTACAGGCGGTAGCCCAGGCGGCCCCAGCGGGACAAGGCCCGGTATTCGGCAACGGTCAGGGTCGTGATATCGCCGACACCGCGCTCATCCAGATTGCCGGCGGAAGCATGGTGCAGCGCATGGGCACGGCGCCAGTAATCATAGGGGGTCAGAGTGAGAACGCCGATCGCCCGGCCGGTCCAGTCGTCGGAATGCCGGTGGGCAAAGAACGAACCATGGCCGCAATCATGCTGGATCATGAACAGGCGAAGCAGGAAGCCGGCTGCCGGAATGATAAACAGCAACCCCCACCAGAAACCGTAGTGGACGGCAGCCCAGCAGACGGCCCACAGGATTGCAAAGGGAATGACCGTCACCGCGAGCTCGAAAATGCTGCGGCCGCGGTGCGGTTTGCGATAATTCAAAAGGATTTTCGGCCAGGCTCGGCCGCCTAATCCAGCTTCGGAAATGGGAGAGGTGTTTTTCATCGTCTATCATAGGCTTGCGACATGGGGCGACACAAGAGAGCTTCCCGTTCTTTTGTCGTAATAGGCAGATTTATGTGCAAATCCGCCGCGCCATCACGGAAATCGAGGCAGAGCCGATTGGGTGCGACGTGACAGTTCCCACTGGCTTCATGGTGGCCCTCCGTCCTGTATCGACAGACGACGTTTCAGGCTCAGGAGGCTGAAATATTTTGGGCGAATTGCGCCGGATTTGCACGGGCCTCAAGATATCGGGTGATTTCATTCAGGGGCATCGGCCGCCCAAACAGATATCCCTGCTGTACGAAACAGCCGCAACTGGTCAGCCTGAGCGCCTGACTTTCCGTCTCGACGCCTTCGGCGATGACGCGGAGTTCCAGCGCCTGTGCGAGCTGAACAATTGCCTTGACCACGGCTTCGGCCTGCTGGTCAGCGCTGATGTCTCTGGCAAAGGAGCGATCGATCTTGATGACGTCCAATGGCAAGCGCCTGATGTATGAAAGGCTCGAATAGCCCGTTCCAAAATCGTCAAGGGCAATTCGGATGCCGAGCGCGCGAAAGCGGGAAAGGCATTCCTGGGCCTGCTCGAAATCGATCAGCAGCAGGCTTTCCGTGATTTCCAGTTGAAGGGCGGAGGGAGGGAAATGATGATGGGCCAACGTCGCGGCGATATGTTCGACAACCGAGGAGGAACGCAGGTGACGCGGCGACAGATTGATCGACACGTAATCGAGATGACCGTCGCGGATGAACGGGTGCATCTCCCGGCAGCAGCGGTCGATCATTGCCCGGCCAAGCTCGACGATCAACGAACTTTCCTCGGCCAGCGGAATAAACAGGCCGGGAAGAATGAGCCCCCGCTCGGCATGCTGCCACCGCGCGAGCGCCTCCACTCCAACGATTTCATTGCTCTTGGTGGAGATGATTGGCTGGTACCAGGGCTCGATCTCTCCCGCCGCCACCGCGGTGCGCAGTTCTGCTTCCAGGCCCTGGCGGCTCTGAAGCTCGCCCGCCATGGTGTCGTCGAACTCCGTCCATGTCGAGCGTCCAGCCGACTTCGAATGGTAGAGGGCGAAATCGGCAAAGCGCTGCAGAGTTGGTGAATCCACGGCATTGCGGGGGAAGCTTGCAAAGCCGACCGAGCAGCTGACGATCAACTGCAGGCGGCCGCAATCGATCGGCCTGCTCATGACCTCCATGACGTCTGCCGCGATCTGGCGGGCGCGTTCGCTGTGAGCCGGTGTCACGCAGATGACGCCAAACTCGTCGCCGCCCAGCCGTCCGGGCACCTCTCGCTCCCGACAGATTGCGCGCAACCGAGAAGCAACCTCCAGTAGCACCGCATCGCCGACGGCATGGCCGTAATTGTCATTGATCTCCTTGAACCGATCGAGATCGACAAACAGAAGCTGTACCATCCCGCTTTGAACACGAGCCTCCCGGATAGCCGCTTCCAGATCGCGCGTGAAACTGACCCGGTTTGCGAGCGTGGTCAGAGGGTCGCGCTCGGCAAGGAACAGGGCCTGCTGGCGGGAGACCTCCAATTCGTGCGTGCGATCGAGAACGCGCATTTCAAGGTCGTTCGCCAGCACCGTCAGGTGGTTGTTGGCGTTATACAATTCCAGCGACTTCGCCTCGAGCAACCATTCCGCCTCTTCGCGGGCTCGGCGTTCCCGTATGAGGCGCCGTTCGAGACGTGCAACGCGATCACCGGGCGTGTCGGTTTCCAGCATTTAGGCTATCGCATCCGTCTTCTGGATTGAGAACCGGACGAATTTCTCGCCATCGTGTTCGTGCGCGCTTCGCTCTATAAGCACGGTCTCGCCATAGAGCTGAGCCGCGCCAAGAATGAGGCCCGAGGCAAGCGCCGCAAAGGGACGATTGCTGCGATAATCGAGGTGCATTGCCCCGGTCCCAAGGCGTTCGGCCCGAAATTCCGGCAGCTCGGCATCGGGGTAGAGTTTTCGTACCTCCACATGGATATGGCTGTCGATGCTTTCGAGGAAATCAAACAGGGTGGCTGCGGTCTTGAAGAAGTCAGGGAATGAAGCCTTGAAACGCCCGATCAAATGTTGACCAAACAAACCCAACAATTCGTTTGGCGGCGTGTTGCTTTGCAAAGACAAGTTGGTGACAAGCGATTGCATTTCCTTATGGTCGTAAGTACCAACCGCAGTATAGGCACCACCACTCGGCAGGTCGGAAGCTTCGATGAGATCATCCACGGCATCCGCCCCGTAGATATGCTCTACGAAACCCAGTAATTCGGTGAATACCATGCCCTTCATTTTGCCCCCCCTACCTGAACATCGAACCATGTCGATTTCCAACGATAGACTGCAGGAGAAAATGCATAATTAATAATCTAATTAAGAATGAAAGAAAGTTTTCCACACAGTACTTTAGGTGGGAACGCGTGGGATAAATATAGATCCTTTACTTAATTGGTTCTGCTTCATCGTGATGTGATCATGCGGCGACATCCGCGTGCGGGGAATTCTCATCCGCCATTGCGAAAACGGGACGAGAATGCTCCGCACGGTTGTTCAATCCGTTGCGGTCTTAATTGGAAGCCGATTGTTCTGATAAGTCAGGGCTGCTGCTCCTCGCCAGATATGGCGCACCCGACAGGATTCGAACCTGTGACCTCTGCCTTCGGAGGGCAGCGCTCTATCCAGCTGAGCTACGGGTGCATGAGGCTGCGATAGCTCGCATGCGCGAAGCGGTTCTAACCGATGCGGCCTTTGGCTTCAATGGCGAATTTCGCACCTTCCCGAAAGAAATGATTGTACCGGCCGCACGCCGCCCATCGGACAGGTCACCATTCCCCAGACAAGCCGGCGCATGGGTCGGTCAGCGCGGGTACAGCCGCGTTCATTTATTCCCGGCTGAATGCGTCGATGAGGAAATCGACAAAGGCGCGGATTTTCGGCGCGACGTGCTGCCGGGACGGGTAGATGGCATAGAGCGTGGTTTCCACCGTGCTCCAGTCATCCAGCGCCGATTGAAGCCGGCCCTCCTTCAGGTCGTCTGCGACATAGGGATAGGGCATCAAACTCACGCCGAAGCCCGCCCGCAGCGCGTCACGCACAGCAAGGCTTGAGGTGACCGAATATCGGCTGTTGACGGTGATACTCTCTACGCGGCCGAACTTGCGGAACTCCCAAAGGTCGGCATGGCCGGAAAGGCTGAACCGGACACAGGTGTGCGCCTTCAGATCCGACGGTTCTTCAGGTTTGCCGTGCGCCTCGAAATAGGAGGGCGCCGCACAAAGGACATGGGGCATGACGGCGAGTTTTCGCGCGATCAGGCTGGAATCCTCCAGATTGTCGCTGCCGCGAATGGCAAGGTCAAAGCCTTCCCGGACGATGTCGACCCGCCTGTCGTCGAGATGCAGATCGAGGTGCAGGCCGGGATAGCGCGACAGGAAACCGGGAATTGCGGCCGAAAGCCGTGTCAACGTCACCGTCATCGGCGCGCTGACCCGCAATGTGCCGCTCGCTTGCGCCTTAATCGGACACAGGGCTTCGTCCGCCTCGGCCAGTGCATTGAGCCCGCGCACCACATGCTCCAGATAAATCCGGCCTTCCTCAGTCAGCGCCATGCGCCGCGTCGTCCGGTTGATGAGCCGAACGCCCAGATGCGCCTCCAGCTCGGCAATGTTCTTGCTGACCGCAGGCGGCGACAGGCCGAGACGGCGCCCGGCTTCGGCAAAGCTGTTGAGTTCCGCTACCTGGCGAAAGACCCGCAGGGCAGTGAGATGATCCATGTCATAGTTTTCCAATAGTGAATTATCACTTTCGTATATCGCATATTATCATCATCAGGTGAATTATCTATGTGGTGTCAAAGCCACATACCAAGTTTGGAATGACGTGATGACCAACCCTACAATCGCTCTGATCGAACAGCGTGTTTCAGCCAATCGTTTCGATGCCTCGCACACGCTGTCGGATGCGGAAATCAGGGAGCTGACGCGTCTGGCAACGCGTGCCCCGACCGCTTACAACCTGCAGAACTGGCGCTTCATTGCAGTGCGCGCACCCGAGTCCAAGGTCCGATTGCAGCATCTGGCCCACGGTCAAACCAAGGTGCGCGATGCCGCCGTTACCTTCATTGTCTGCGGGCAACTTCCCGACCACGCTGTCCTTGCCGAACGGTTGCGCCCCTTCGTCGAGGCTGGTTTCATGCCGGGCGACATGGCCGCCATATGGCAGAAAGGAGCCCGCACACAATATGCCGATCCTCAGACAGCGCGCGATGAAGCTGTGCGCTCGGCGAGCCTTGGTGCCGCAACTCTGATTTTTGCCGCCGAAGCGCTGGGCCTCGTCTCCGGCCCGATGGTCGGTTTCAATGCCGAAGGCGTTGCGCGCGCGTTCAGCCTTGGGCCGAATGAAGTGCCGGTGATGCTCGTCACCGTTGGCCGCGCCGCGCCCGGAAACTGGCCGCAGAAGCCCCGCCGTCCCTTGGCCGAAGTGCTGGAACTATCATGAGCGCGCGCGGTTCCGACCTGCTGCTGACGGCAATTGCCCCTGTCATCTGGGGCAGTACCTATATCGTCACCACCGCTTTCCTGCCGGGCTTTTCCCCAATGACGGTCGCCATGCTGCGCGCCTTGCCGGCGGGACTGCTGCTGCTCCTGATCGTTCGGCAGCTTCCGGCCGGCATCTGGTGGCTGCGCAGTTTTGTTCTCGGCGCCCTCAATATCGCGATCTTTCTGAGCATGCTGTTCATCGCGGCCTACCGGCTTCCGGGCGGCGTTGCTGCAACGGTGCTGGCGGTCCAGCCGTTGATCGTGATTTTCCTCGCCTCGTTCGTTCTGGCCAGTCCGGCCCGCCCGGTATCGATCTATGCCGCCCTTGTCGGGATCGCCGGTGTCGCGCTGCTGGTGCTGGCCCCCAATGCGGCGCTCGACGGGGTTGGTGTTGCAGCCGGCCTTGCCGGAGCGGTCTCCATGGCCCTCGGAAATGTATTGACCCGCAAGTGGCAACCGCCGGTATCGCTGCTCACCTTCACGGCCTGGCAATTGACGGCCGGAGGGCTGCTTCTCGTTCCGATGGCGCTGCTTTTCGAGCCGCCCATGCCGTTCCCGAGTGCAGCCAATCTGCTTGGCTTGGGGTGGCTTGGGCTGATCGGCGCTGCCCTGACCTATGTCCTGTGGTTCCGGGGCATTGCACGAATGCAATCTGCGGTGGTGTCCTTGCTCCTGTTCCTCAGCCCGTTGACCGCCGTGCTGCTCGGATGGATATTCCTCAATCAGACATTGACCTCACCGCAGATCGGGGGGCTCGTTCTCGTCATTGGCAGCATCTGGCTCGGACAACGGGCCAGCGCGCCTCCGGTCTCCGCCCCCGGAGCCGTTGAAACCCGCTAGGAAAGTCGGCCGGCGGCCTCCCGCAGGAAGCGGCAAAACCTCATCTTCTCCTGCCTGGGCGAAAGGCATCAGACCAAAGTCGAATTGTGTTCCGCGTTCGCATGATATTTACAACTTGAACGGTTCTTCGGGCGCTGCGCAATCGAGGCAGGGCACGCGGTCATATTATAAAATTTTCATTTCAGAATTTTCAGTTTTACCGATTTCAAGGTTTAGCCAGCAGTGATGAATGCGTCTGGATCCAATGAAAACACAATCGAGGCGGGATTGGCACCCGGGCCGGACAGGCGCTATTTCAGCGAAGCCGTCCGCTGGGAAAACGATGTCATCCGCACCGTGAAGCGGTCCCGGCTGACCGCATGGCTGGTGGCTGTCATCAGCTTTGCCCTGGCCTGCCTGACGTTGACCTGTCTGGCCTTGCTGCTTCCGCTCAAGAGCTTCGAGCCCTATGTCATCGAAGTCGACAAAACAACCGGGTTTATGGAGATAAAACAACCACTTGCTGACGGTGATCTGACGCAGAACGAAGCGATCGCGCGCATGTATGTGGTTCGCTATCTGAAGGCGCGCGAGACCTATGATCCGGCAACGGTGAAGGACAATTTTGATCTTGCCCAGCTGTTGTCGACACGCGATGCCGCGCGAGATCTTTTTGCACTCTACGGCCCATCCAATGCGGACAATCCGGTGACGCGTTTCGGCCGCGAGAGCCGGGTCGAACTGAAGATCAAATCCATACAACTTCCCAACAGGCTTACGGCGGTGGTCCGGTTTTCCACACAGCGGACAGGCCGCGAGTCTGGCGCAGAAGAACACTGGGTTTCTCTCCTGCATTTCCAGTATTCCAAAGCGCCCATGCCCAATGAATGGCGGTTCGAAAATCCGCTTGGTTTTCAGGTCGTCGACTATCGCCGCGATCAGGAAAGCCTGTCAGGGCAAGGCACTCCCGGTGACCGGTACCAGCCATGAGGATACGTGCCCGCGCCCGCATGGTATTGCCGGTTGGCGTCGCGATAACGGTGGCGGCGGTCATCCATGCGGCGCAGGCGGAAGTGGCGCCGCGCCGCGGATCTGCGGATGCCCGTGTCAGGACGGTGACTTACAACCCCAGCAACGTCGTCGCGGTCGATGCAACCTATGGCGTGTCGACGATGATCGTTTTGGGCGACACGGAAAAAATCGAAACGGTTGCCGTTGGCGACAGTATTTCCTGGAAAATCGAGCCCAACAAGAAGGGCAACATCATTTTCCTCAAGCCGGTGGAGCCGAAAGCCGCGACGAATATGAACATCGTCAGCGACAAGCATGTCTACACCTTCGTCCTGCGCGCGCATCCGGATTCGCAGTCTGACCAGACCTACATGATCAGGTTCCGGTATCCCGACATGGAGATGGACGCCAAGCTTCTGGCCCAGGCGCAACGGCTGGTATCGGAACCAAACCGCGCCGGGTTCCGCCATGAAGATGCCAATACGGATTATCATTTTCGCGGGGACCGCGCGCTTAAACCGGCCAAGGCTTTTGATGACGGCGTCAAGACATGGTTCAGGTTTCAGGGCGATGTTCCGGCGATCTTCAGTGTTGAAGGAGGCAAGCGCGAAATCCTCGCCAATTACCGGCGTGAGGGAGACTATATCGTTGTCGACAAGATTGCGAAGCAGTGGATGCTGCGGCACGGCGGTTATGCGACCTGCCTGTTCAATCTGAACAGGAAAACAGCGCCATCGATTGTCGCCGCGCCGGCTGTCATCGCCGATGCTCCCGCCTCCAAACGACGCTGGAGATAAGCGATGCCTGATCTCGACTACCATCGCAGTCTGGATATCGAGGCAGGGACAGGTTCCCGCCTGCTGGAACCAAAGCGCACCTTGCGAGCCGGCATCGTTGGCCTATGTCTTGCGGCAGGGGCAACCGGGCTTTTTGCCTTGCCGCTGTTCAGCCACCCGCGGCCGCCGCAAGGCGAGCGCGCTGTGTCCGACGAAGCTTTCCTGCCATCCCGTGCGGGCCAGCTCAATCTCACGCCGCCGCCCGAACGGAAAGCCGCACCGCTCCTGCCGCAAGCCGCAGCGGTGATCGAAGGAAAGGCGGGCAACACTGACGATTCGGAACGTGAGCGGCGCAGCGCCGAGGAAGAAGCACGCCGCCGTGCCGAGGCGGAGGAGGCGGCCTATCATGCGAAGCAACTGGACCGCTACCGCTCGCCGATGATCGTTTCGGAACTGGGCGTCACGGGTGAGCCGGCCCACAATGAGAGGGGTGCCGACGAGAAACCGAAAAGCCCGGATACGTTTCAGGCCACCAATCCGAACGACCAGTTTCTCGCGTCCCTCTCCGGAAAATCCGCAGAAACGGCCAAGGCTGAAAAGAACCCGCGCATCGACGCGCTGGTGCCGCAGGGCACTGTTGTGCGGGGTGTCCTCGAAACGTCAGTCCAGACAGACCTGCCGGGAATGGTGCGGGCCATAACCACGGATGATGTCTGGTCGTTCGACGGAAGGCGGATTCTCGTGCCATCGGGCACGCGGCTGATCGGCGAATACAACGCCGGACTGGCGCAGGGGCAGACACGGGCATTCATCGTCTGGACCCGGCTGTTGCGGTCGGACGGCGTGTCCATCAATCTCGCTTCCATCGGCACGGATGAGCTTGGCCGCTCCGGAATGAACGGCCATGTGAACAGGCATGTTTTTGAGCGATACGGTTCCGCGATCCTGCTCAGTGCGATTTCCGCCGGCGGTCAAATATTGGCTTCAACGGACACATCGTCCAGCCTGAATTCAGGCCCGGTGACGACAACCTATGTTGATCCGAAGACCAATGAAGTCCGGACCGTCACGACCCGTCCCAATATCGATATCGGCGCGAACATGGCGGCAAAGGGCGCTGCGGTTGCGGCGCAAACCTTGGCTCAGGTCGCAGGGGAGGCCTTGAAGGGGTCACTGAACATTCCACCCACGATCACGATCAATCAGGGAACGCCGGTTGCCATCTTTGTCCGCCGCGATCTCGATTTTTCCGATCTCTACCCGGATCCGGTGCGGGAAAAGCTGCGGGAGCTCAAACGGGGGCGCGACGGCTATGGACAATAGAAACCCGCACGCATCCGCCTTCCGGTGTTTTGTGCCGCGCGAGGCTTTCTGATGGGCATGGTCTCCCGCAACGACGATCTGATCTCGCTGGCCTTTGCGCCACTGCAATCGCTGCTGGAAAGGCAGGATGTTATCGAGATCTGCATCAATGAACCGCACAGGGTTTTCGTCGAATATGGTTCAGGCGCGCTGCAGGCCGGTATGGTTGCGCTCAACCTGCCGGAGCTGACCCGCGAGCGGATCTGTTTCATGGCAGAGCGGGTCGCCGCCGCCAGTCATCAGTTTGTCAATGAAGAAGAGCCGCTGCTTTCCGCATCCCTGCCGGATGGTTCGCGGGTTCAGGTGGTGCTGCCGCCCGCGGCACCGCACGGTGGCGCCATTGCCATCCGGCGGAAGATCGTTCGTGATCTGTCGCTCTCCGACTATGCCGAGGCCGGTGCGCTTCTCCGCGCGCGGGTAACCGGCGGGGCTGATGTCTTGACCGACGAGGAACAGGCCCTGTGCGGCCACCTCGATACGGGCGATATCGCGCAATTCCTCCATTTGGCGCTGCGTCACCGTATCTCCATGATCATTTCAGGCGGGACTGGAACGGGAAAGACGACGTTTCTCAACGCCTTGATGCGGGAAATACCGGGGCATGAGCGGATCATCACAATCGAGGATACGCCCGAACTCATGCCGCCGCACGGCAACCATGTCCGGCTGATCGCATCACGGGGCAATCAGAACATCGCACAGGTGGACATGCGGCGTCTGGTGGAAGCGTCACTGCGCCTCCGCCCCGACCGCCTGCTGCTCGGGGAAGTGCGCGGCGGCGAGGCGCTGGATTTCCTGCAGGCCATCAACACGGGGCATCCCGGTTCGCTTTCCACGGTTCACGCAAATTCTCCGCGTGCGGCTTATGAACGCTTGGCAATGCTGGTCATGCAAAGCGGCTTTGGCGGGGGTGGCGGTCTTTCAAAACCGGAAATCATCGATCATCTGCATGCAACGCTGCCGGTTGTCGTGCAACTCGGTCGTAAAGCGGGTCGGCCCGGCGCTGTGTCCGAGATTTTTTACGCTCCCTATGTCAGGCAGACCGGGCGCCCCGAAGCCGTACAGGGAAACATGTTGTGGAACGCCTCCAGCCGTCGCGCGCGCGGTGCCCCATGAGCTGCGTGGCAAACAGGTCCAGCGGTCCTGCTGCCGTCGACACAGGCCGTTTTGCCCGCACAGCTCATCGGACGGTACGGGTTCTGATCGGTCTTTGCCTGCTTGGCCTGACTGTCCCGCAAGCAGCCAGTGCCGTCGAAGCCAACGATCCCGGCATGCCGCCGGTCAAGATCACGGTGTCCGGCGAAAGAACCGCAGCGCCGCAACCGGCGGCGGATATGGCGGTATGCCAGTTCAAACGCGTGCCTTCGGCCGAAGACGGCAAGGCGCTGGTCCAGCGCATCGCCAGGGAGGAGCATGCCGATGTGGCGCTTGCCGTCGCTGTGGCCCGGCAGGAAAGTGGCTTTCGCATGGATAGCGTCTCCAGCGCCGGTGCCATCGGCCTGATGCAATTGATGCCGGCAACCGCACGACGGTTCGAGGTGGATATTTGCGACCCGGAGGACAATGTCCGCGGCGGCGTGCGGTATCTGAAACACCTGCAAACCAAATATGCCAATCCGCTCTATGTCCTCGCCGCCTACAATGCCGGTGAGCTTGCCGTGGAGCAAAACGGTGGCATTCCGCTTTATCCTGAGACGGTGCGTTACATCGCGGCCGTGCTTTCGGACGTCTACGACTGGCGGCCGCTTGGTGACCGCAAATTGCCTGGGAAAGCCGCCCATCAAGGCAGGAAGGCGCCGGACAAACCCGATGCGGGCAGTATCGGCGCATGGACGCAAGGATTTGTTCTTCACGTGGAGTAATCAAAGTGTTTTTTCATTCGTTCATTTTCAAAATCGCCCTGTCGCCGTCGCTCGCCAGGCGTATCGTCACCCGCGGGATAGCGGCCTGGATAACTCTTTGCATTCTGGTCCAGGGCGCTCATGCCCAGACGGGGCTGCAGCCGGTGCAGTCTGTCCTGCAGACCCTCATCGGCATTCTCACCGGGCCAATTGCCTCGATGATCGCCATCTTGGCCGTCATCAGCTGCGGGTTTCTCGCCTGGACCGGGCGCTTCACCTGGGGCATTGCCGGATCGGTGATCATGGGGATTGTCCTGGTGTTCGGGTCGACGCAGATCGTCGCCTTCTTCCAGAGTGCGTTGGGGCATTGAGATGATCCCGGATGATGCGCCAGATCTCGTGCCTCTGGTCAAAGCCCTGACCCGCGCCCCCACGCTGTTCGGGGTTCCCTACATGTTCGCCATGTTCAACATCGTCGTGACCGCGTGCACATTCCTGGCAACGAAGAACCTGCTCATGCTTTTGCTCGTCCTGCCGATCCACAGCCTTGGTTACTTCCTGACACTGCTGGACGATCAGATTTTCACCATTCTGCGCGTGAAGATGTCGAAGGCGCCGCCGCAATCCAAAGCGGTCTGGGGCATCAGAAGCTATGCAGCCGGTGACCGTCCATGACCAGCCGTCCCGTCCGCCGGGAGATGCGGTTTGGTTCGTCGAGCCAGCGCGAGCGCTCCGTTGCAGCCCACATCCCCTATACACGCCACGTGGATGACACGGTGTTGCGCACCCGGGATGGTTATCTGTTGAGCATTCTGAAACTTGACGGCTTCTGTTTCGAGACCGCCGATATGGCGCAGCTGAACGGCAAGCTGGAAGCACGCAACACCCTGTTGCGCTCCCTCGGCAGCAGCCGCTATGCCGTCTATGGCCATATGATACGCCGCCGCATTCAACCGGGCCTCGCGGGCAGGTTCGACAACCCCTTCGCCGATGAATTGAACCGGCGATACATGGCGCAACTCGAGCAGCAGCGCATGTTCGTCAATGACATGTACGTCACCATCGTCCGCCGCCCCCTGCGCGGCCAGGTTGGCGTCATCGACAAGGCGACGCGGCGTCTGTTCGCCAAGGCGTCCGATGATGGCGGGGCTTCCGGCGAAGCGCAGGATCTGCGCGAACTGCAGGATGCCGTTCTCAACATCCGTGATGTCCTGCAGGATTACGGCGCGCGATGCCTTGGTATTCGCGAGCCGCAACCGGGGGTCTATTTTTCCGAACCGCTGGAGTTCCTCGTCCAGATCGTGAATGGTCTGGAACCGGTCAAAATGAGGTTGCCGCGCATGCCGCTTGACGGGGCGCTGGCGATGAAACGGCTGCACTTCGGCCGCAATGCCATCGAGTTCGTCGGATCGACCCCGCCTGACAACAGCAGGCTGGGCGCCATGCTTTCCATCCGGGAATATCCACCCTATACCGGACCGCTGCTGCTCGACGGGCTTTTGAAGGTCCCGCATGAGTTTATCGTCAGCCAAAGCTTCGCGATCGTCGACAAGCCTGTGGTGCAGGCGCAGATAGAGCGCGTCTCCCGGCAGATCGCCATGGCCGATGAAGCCGGTTCCGTGGTGGGCAGCCAGCTCAACAGTGCCCGTGATGAATTGCTGGGCGCGCGTTCGATTTACGGCAATCACCATTTCTCCATCATGTGCCTCGGCGACGACAAGGCAGAGCTTGATCACTGCATCCGCGCCGTCGGCGCTACCCTGACGGACCAGGCCATTCTCTGGTTGCGCGAGGATCTGAATTGCGAACCGGCCTTCTGGGCGCAATTGCCCGGGAATTTCTCCTATATCGCCCGCTCGGCCATGATCTCCTCGAAGAACTTTTCCGGGTTCCTGTCATTGCATAATTTCCCGAGCGGCAAAACCGACGGCAATCATTGGGGCAGCGCCATTTCGCTGCTGGAGACGACGAGTCAAACCGCCTATTTCTTCAATTTCCACGTGCGCGATCTTGGAAATTTCACGATGATCGGCCCCTCCGGCTCCGGCAAGACGGTGGCTCTTTCGTTTCTGATGGCGCAGTCACAACGCATCGCGCCAAAACCGCGCTGCATTTTCTTCGACAAGGATCGCGGTGCCGAAATCTTCATCCGGGCACTGGGAGGCAATTATGCTGTCCTGGAGCCCGGGGAGCCCTCGGGTTTCAATCCGCTGTCCCTGCCTGACACGGGACCCAACCGCGAGTTCCTGTTCCAGCTGTTTTCGCTCATGGTGCGGCGGCCGGATGGTGCAGCGCTGCCCGCCGGGGAGGAAAGCGTCCTCCGCTCGGCCATTGCGCAAATCTTTGCCTCGGGTCCGGACATGCGCTCGTTGGGCGCCTTCGGTTCCCTGCTGCGCGGGCGCCTGCGCGCCGGCGGCGATGATCTTCTCTCCCGTTTCGACAAATGGCTGCGCCCGGACCAGCTTGGCTGGTTGTTCAACAACCCCAGGGATCATTTCACATGGTCCGATGTTGCGGGATTTGACATGACAAAGGTGCTCGATGACCCGCTCATCCGCAGTGCGGCGCTGATGTATATTTTCCATCGGCTGGACGAATTGCTCGACGGCAACCCGCTGCTAATTTTCCTGGACGAGGGCTGGCGGCTTCTCGACGATGATATTTTTGCCGCCTTCATCAAGGATAAGATGAAGACGATCCGGAAGTTCAACGGCGTTGTTGGCTTCGGCACGCAAAGTGCATCGGACATCGCGTCCTCTGCGCTTGCCAATACGCTGATGGAGCAGAGCGCAACGCACATCTTTTTCCCCAATCCGCATGCCGATCTGCAAAGCCACACCACGGGCTTTGGTCTCTCGGCACGGGAAATCCAGTGGATACGGACAGCCGACGCGTCAAGCCGGTCGTTCCTGATCAAGCATGGACAGGAATCGGTCATTGCACGCCTGCGCCTGAACGGCATGGATGACCTGATCAAGGTTTTATCCGCCCGCGCCGATACAATCGAGGAACTGACTGCCCTGCGCCGTCATCTGGGTGATGATCCGCAGAAATGGCTGCCTGCCTTTTGCCGCCCCGGAGACAAGACATGACGTTTCGCACCATCTGCCTGCTGCTCTGCATCCTGATGACGGGCACCGCCTGCGGGAGCGATCAGAGGTTGAAAACCCCCTGTGCCCCCGGATTGTTCTCGTTTGCCGCAACGACACGCGATTGCGGGCCGCTCAGGCCGGTGAATGAAGCGCTGGTTGCCTTGTTCGGGTTTGAGACCTGAGCCATGGCCTTGCCGGAAGCACCCAATTACATCGCCCTGATGTCGGACAATATCGATCGTCTCGGCAGAAGTTTCACGGCGTCCACATACGGGGCTTTTGCCGGTCAACTCACGCCGGTCTTGTCCGGGCTGCTGGTGCTCTACCTGATATTCTGGGGATTCCGGTTTTGGCAGGGCCGGGGTGAAAGCAGCGTCATTGACATCGCCTTCCGCCTGTTTCGCATCGCCATCATCTTCTCGATTGCCACGGGGTGGGGGCCAATTCAAACCTTGGCCTATGGTGTCATTTCGGGCATTCCCACCGCCATCTCTGCGGTCATGATGAACAACATCGTCAATGTCGGGCGTGGCGCCATGTCGCAAACGACGGTTGAACGGGATCTCCATGATTTCTATCAGATAGCGCTGCTGGCTTCTGCGCGGATGTCTGCGCCGGCCACGGGCGTGGTCACGTCAGTTCCGGCGGCAAAACAGGCGCCGCCGGAGGCCGATCCCGCGGCCAAATCCGGCCCGGCCGTCAGGGGAGCGCCGCCAGCGGACGGGCTATTGTCTTCCCTGCATTCCGGCATTGTCTGGATCGCGGCAGCTTTGTTTGTCGGATATGCGGTTTTCCTGATGCTGTTCTCAAAGCTCGCATTATGGATTGTCCTGGCTTTGGCCCCTGGTTTTATTGTGATGCTGCTGTTTCAGGGCGTGTCGCGGTTCTTTTCCGGCTGGCTGAGTGTTGCCATTCAGACAATGCTCGTCCCGATTTTCTTCTATGCGTTTTTGAGTTTCTTCCTGCTGATCATCAAAGAGGTTGTGATCGCCTTGAAAGTGTCGATGGATCAGGGGGCGGTTCCAACCATCAAGGAAATCGCGCCCTTTGTGCTGGTCTGCTTTTCGGGATTGTTTCTTCTCGCGCAAATTGTCCCATTGAGCGCCCGCATAGCCAGCGGTGCGCAACAATGGATCGGCGATGTTTTGCAAGGCGGGGCCGGCCGGATAGTCCCTGCGTCCCTTGTCGCCGCGCGCGGAAACAGCGGGAGGGCGATCCTCACAAAGCCATCGGGCACGAGCCCGGTTCCGCCGGGGATGCAGGGCATCCCGTCATCGCTGTCCGAAATGAACGATACGTTGATACGGGATATTCAGGACCGGAACCTTGCGATAAACCGGCAGACCCGCAACCGGTAGTGATCCCCGCCGAGGCAGGTCAAGAATGCAGATGGTCAAGCGTCAAAACAAAGTGATGCCAGTCAACGGTGTCCGCTGACCAGCATCATTTTAAGGGTCGTTCAAATCAAGCCGCTGTTGTTACATCTTCTTTGCATGATGACGATGATGGCGATGATGCTTCTTCATGTGGCGATGATGCTTCTTCATATGATGATGCTTTTTCATCGGTGCTGCCGATGCCGTGGTGCTGCTGGTGGCGAGCACAGGCGCAGAGAATGCAAGGGCAAGTGCAAGACCAAGTGCTGTGTAGAGTGACTTTTTCATAATGCCGTTTCCTCTCAGTTGGGGCTGTTGTGATGCAACCGTCAATTATTGGCGGGTTGCACACCGAGTACTTTCAGTGCTTTTGCAAAGGTCCGTATGCCCTGTGCCTGCCGATTGCTTGCACAAAAGCGGATAGCCTTTTTCTGCAGTGATTTTGCCTTGGCCGCCCGGGGAGCCTCGGCATGCTCGATGATTGCTTGATGAACCTCTGCCTGGAATTTCACGCAAAGCTCTTTGCGTGATGGTGGTCGCTCCGCTGCAAATACACTGTCAGCGCTTGTGGAGAGCATCATTCCGGCTAGCAGTATTGTTGGTAAAGTCGAAATATTTCTCACGGCCACCTGCGGGAAGAAGAAATGTATTCTCCTGTTATTCGAGAATACAAAATCATTTTACTTGCTCTTTATGGAGCGGGAACATTGCGACAATATTTCCGGTTTGTAGCGTTTTGTTTCTGTGATGTTTCTAAAATGAGGCGGCAATATTCCAGCGCGTAAAGCAATCCCGCGCAAGAATCGTTTGTCGCGGGAAAGGGTGGGGGCAGAGGTGCCGTGGGCCAATCGATGGAACGCGGCTCCCCTGCGCGGCGCCGCGTCCAGAACGATGTCAGAGTGCGACGAGTTTCTTGTCCACCGGTTGCGTCCCGTCGCTGACGAGATGTCGGAAACCCTCCATCGGGCCGGGCATGCCCAGATAGAATCCTTGCCCGGCGCTGCATGATTCGCCCATCAGGAACTCCAGCTCGTCCGGGGTTTCGATGCCTTCAGCAAGAACCGGCATGCCCAGACCCCGGCCAAGGCCGAGCACCGCCTTGACGATGGCGGCCGCCTGTTCGTTCTTGTCGACCGATTTGATGAAGGAGCGGTCAATCTTGATCATGTCAAACGGGAAGGCGCGGACGTTCGACAGCGAGGAATAGCCCGTACCGAAATCGTCCATGGCGATACGCACGCCGAGTGTCTTCAACTGGCGCAACGTGGTCAGGGCGCGGTTGGTATCCTTTATAAGGGCGGTTTCGGTGATCTCGAGTTCAAGCCTGTGTGCCGGCAGGCCCGTTTGCAGCAAGGCGCTGTGTACGCGCTGGGTGAAATCGTGGCTGTAAAGCTGCACGGCAGAGACATTGACGGCAACAGACAGGGGCTTGTCCCAGCTGGCCGCTTCGCGGCAGGCTTCCCGCAACGCCCATTCGCCAAGCTGCAAAATGATGCCGCTCTCTTCGGCGATGGGGATAAACACCGTAGGGGAAATATCGCCCTGGCGCGGATTGTGCCAGCGCATCAGGGCTTCGAAGCCGGTGATCGCGCCTGTGTCCATCCGTATCTGCGGCTGATAGACCAGCCGCAGCTCATTGCGCTGCAGGGCATTGCGCAGGTCGTGCTCTATCAGGCGCCGCTCCCTGGCCTGGGCCCCCATTTTTGCTTCAAAGAAACGATAGGTGTTACGGCCTTCCGCCTTGGCCTGGTAAAGGGCCGTGTCGGCTTGGTTCAGCAAGGTTTCGCGATCGGTCGCGTCGACAGGAAAGATGGCAATGCCGATGCTGGTCGAAATCAGGAAGCCGATCGGGGAATTTGAATTCTCCGACTGCAGTGCCTCGAGGATTCTGTCAGCCAGGCGGCAGGCCGCCGTTGGTGTGACGAGCCCGGGGACGAGAACGGCGAATTCATCGCCGCCAAGGCGCGCCAGCATGTCGTCCTTGCCGAGGAGCCGCGTGATCGCGCCTGAAACCCGCTGCAATATATCGTCACCGGCCGCATGGCCGAACAGGTCGTTGACCTCCTTGAACCGGTCAAGGTCCAGGCAGAACAACGCGAGATAGGTTTCTTCGCCGCTTGCCGCAGTTGCAATCAACTGGTCGAGACGGGCATTGAAATTGCGGCGGTTGGGCAGCCCGGTGAGCGCGTCATGGTGCGCGAGATAGCTGATGTGCGCCTCCGCTTCCTTGCGCGAACGCAGGTCGCGGACCGCAAGAGCGCGATGCCATTTGCCATTGAAGTCGATCGTGTGGGCGATGAGTTCCACAGGGACGAGTTGGCCATCGCCGCCCACAAGATCGGCCTCGATCAATTCATTCTGATCACTCAGCAATTTGGAGCGCAGGCGCGTATCGGGCAGGAAGGTTGCCAGCGATGTGCCTTCAAGGGAGGCGCTCTCCATGGTTGCCAATGTCAGGAAACTTTCATTGGCGGTTACAATGATGTCTCCGTCGCAGATGACCAATCCTTCCACGGCTGCATTGACCAGCTTGTGCATGCGCTGCAGTTCGAGCTTGTTTCTGCGGTTATGAACGTCGACCGTGAACGCAATCGAACTGGCGACGAGAATGAGGGTGCTCACCAGCGCCACGGTTATGGCAATAAGGCTGGCGGGTAGTGCATTTGCCGGAACGGAGATGGACGAATCCGGAATGATCGCGACAGCACCCATGGCAATGAAATGGTGGCTGCAAATCGCCAGGGTCAGCATGCCGGCTGCCGCATGACGGGTTTTGTCCTCCGCTTTGGCCAGCGCCAGGCGGACGGCGAAAGCGCCAAGGACAATGCCGGCACCAATGGACACCGCGACAAGAGTGGGATCCCAGGTAATTCTACCTTCAACCTCAAAGGCAGCCATGCCGGTAAAATGCATGGCGGCGATACCGGCGCCGATAATGGCGCCGCCGGCAAGATCCGCATTCTGCCATCTGGCGGTGATTGCGGTATGCGCACCAAGGCCTGTGACGAGCACGGCTATGACGAGGGATAGTATGGTGAGAAGGCCGTCATAGCCGTTGGGCAGGCCGGGTGAAAACGCCATCATCGCGATGAAATGCGTGGCCCATATGCCGAAGCCGCAGGAAACCGCGGAAACGCTCAGCCAAACGGCCTGATGTGCCGAGTTGCGGGCGTGACGAAGAAGATCAACAGCCGTCAGGCAAGAAAAGATACAGATGGCGGCGGCAAGAAAGACAAGCCTGATATCGTGCTGATTGACGATACAATTGTATACTGTCAACATACGTTTGTTCCCTGCTTTGAATTCTTTTCTTGGATAACTCTATTATTTGTCATCTTAAGTCTAACTTAAGAGGAGCGTTATTTGCCGTTTTGAACAGGTTTGAAATGGTCAGAGTGATATTTAAGTAAACAAATATAAAATGGGAGGAAGAAGTATTTACGCAAATGAATGGATGGGATTATCCAAAGTATAAAATTTTAATAAAACATGCGGCCTGCGGGCGATGACTCCATTCAAATAGACGCTGCTTGAGTCTTGTCTCCACAATAAAAAGCCCCCGGACCGAAAGGCCGGGGGCTGTATTGTTGCAGTCAGGGATATCGATCAGTCGATGTCGAAGGAAACACCCTGGGCCAAAGGCAATGCCTTGGAGTAATTGACGGTGTTTGTGGCGCGGCGCATATAGGCCTTCCAGGCATCCGAGCCGGATTCGCGGCCGCCGCCCGTTTCCTTTTCGCCGCCGAACGCGCCGCCGATTTCAGCACCTGAGGTGCCGATGTTGACGTTGGCAATACCGCAGTCCGATCCATCCGCGCTGAGGAAGCGTTCGGCTTCCTGCAGGTCGAGGGTGAAGATGGACGACGACAGGCCGGCGCCAACCGCGTTGTGATCGGCAATCGCCTTGTCGAAATCGCTGTATTTCATCACGTAGAGGATTGGAGCAAAAGTCTCCTCGGTTACCGGACCGGCCTGCTTCGGCATTTCGATAAGGGCAGGACGGACGTAGTAGGCATTCGGATGCGATGTATCCACGCGGGCGCCGCCGGTAACCTTGCCGCCGTGGGCGACGGCTTCCTGCACTGCCTTCTGCATGTTGTCGAAAGCGGCTTTGTCGATCAACGGGCCGACGAGGGCCGATGTCTCGATCGGGCTGCCGACGGAAACGCTCTCATAGGCCTTCTTCAGGCGTGGAACGAGTGTGTCGTAGACGCTTTCGTGCACGAAGAGGCGGCGCAGGGTGGTGCAGCGCTGACCCGCCGTTCCCATGGCGCCGAAGGCGATGGCGCGCAGTGCCATGTCGAGATCGGCTGACGGGCAGACGATACCGGCATTGTTGCCGCCGAGCTCAAGGATCGAACGGGCAAAACGCTTGGCCAGACGCGGGCCGACTTCACGGCCCATGCGGGTCGAGCCGGTTGCCGAGACGAGCGCAACCTTGGGATGATCGACCAGGGCTTCGCCGATAGTCCGGTCGCCCATCAATGTCTTGGTCAGGCCGGCCGGCACGTCACCGAAGCGCGCGACCGCGCGGTCGAAGATGGCCTGGCAGGCGAGGGCGGTGAGCGGTGTCTTTTCCGATGGCTTCCAGACGACGGCGTTGCCGCAGACGAGGGCAAGCGCCGTATTCCACGACCAGACGGCAACCGGGAAGTTGAAGGCGGAAATGACGCCGACAACGCCGAGGGGATGCCAGGTTTCCATCATGCGATGCCCTGGACGTTCCGTTGCAATGGTCAGGCCGTAGAGCTGGCGGGAAAGGCCGACCGCGAAATCGCAGATGTCGATCATTTCCTGCACTTCGCCGAGCCCTTCGGACGGGATTTTTCCCGCTTCAATCGAGACGAGGCGTCCGAGTTCCGTTTTCAGTGCCCGCAGCTCTTCACCAAAGAGGCGGACGAGTTCACCGCGCTTGGGTGCCGGAACAAGGCGCCATTCGCGGAAAGCCGCATCGGCCTGTTCAATGGCCTTGGCCGTATCGGCCGCCGAATGAATGGCAATATCGGCAATCTTCTCGCCGGTGACCGGGCTGTAGGAAGCCATTGTTCCATCGGTATAGGCGGCTTCGGCCACGCCAAGCTTTGCGAGGAGTGTTTTTACGTCTTGAGCAATCGTCATTTTGCCTTCCCTTTACATATCTTTTGTCTGACCGTGCGGTGAGCGCCGGACTTTTGCCGGAGAGGCCGCAATAAGGTCAAATGAGTGTTCAACTTGCAAGTGCCGCAGGGCGCAGTATTTGCAGGCATTGTTGGATGGAGGCCTGTTCGAGCCCGGCATAGTGGGCAAATTCGTCGAGGACCGCCGTACCGAGGTCAGTCTCGAATTCGCGCTGGCTGGGGCTGGCGACAAATTTCTGGCTGGCTTCGTCACCGAGATTGGACTGGAAAATACCCGCTGCGCTGACGGGGAGAAAATCCTCGTAGACGATAGGATCGAACCGCACGGCACCGCGTGCGATCAAGGTCTCGATATCCCCAGCCTCGCGCGTGGTCACGCGGCCCGCAAAGCTCTCGACGACCGAATAGCGGAAATAGCCGAGACCGTCGCGGCGAATGTCCGCCCAATTGTCGGGAAACGCTTTGAACGTTTCCGACAGGGCGGCGATATAGGCTTTCGCGTTGGAGCCATCAGCCGCCGGACGAATGATCTTGCGGGTGTCATTCAGCAGCCTGTCATAGAGGGCCCGGCCCTTTGGTGTCAGTGCAATGCCGCGCTGCTCGATTTCGCCAAAGCGTGCGGTGTGCGAGCCCGTTTCCCATGTGCCGTCGGAATTTTGAAACGATACATTCTCTTCCAGCGCCTTGAACGATGTCTGGCGCAAGAGGATGGGGCAGGCCCGCGTGGGCGGGCCTTCAATGACCGCCTTGGGAGAAATGCCGTGTTCCGGCATCAGCTCCTGCACCGCATCGATGTCGAGGGTGCGCGGCGTCAGATGATTGATGTGCGGCCCCTTGAACGAGACGACATCGGCAATGAGCCGGTGGGCATCGTGCAGGCGCTGGTAAAGCGTTCCGCTGACGCTCGCCCGGTCGTGCCAGCGAAATGTCTCGAGAATTTCGCTCACGAATATTGCCGCGTCGTCAGAACCAAGGCCGCCTTGGGCTTCTGCCTTTTCAACGAGAGCAATGGCCTTGTCGGTGAAAATCTGCCGCGCGTCCAGAATGGCACGCGCCTTTTTCCGCAAGCCGGCATCGCCGATCAGGTTGAGGCGCAGCAGCGACGTGAACACCCGAAACGGATTGATCTTCAGCGCGGCATCATCGACCGGACGGAAAGCCGTGGAATGGACGGGAACGCCTGCCTCGCTCAAATCGTAATAGCCGACGGGATACATGCCCATAACAGCGAAGACGCGGCGCAGCATGGACAGCTCTTCCGGCGTGCCGACGCGGATCGCGCCGTGGCGCTCTTCCGATATGCGGTCAAGCGTATCGGTTTCCTGCAACTGGTCCTTCAGTTCCGGGGATGTTGCCAGTGTCTTGCCGTTCACCTCGGCAACGAGGGACATGAGTGTGCCATAGGCGGGAACCTCCGTCCGGTACATGGATGACATGGCGGCCGAAAAGGACGCCCTGATCACGTCGGATGACGCAAACGTGCCTGATTTCATTGTGTTCTGTTCCGCTTTGTTGCTGCAACAGCATAAACTATCGCTGTCATGCTCAAACTGGATTATAGAGTGATGATATCGCCAAAGATTGCGATGAATTGAACTAGGTTGATGCGAGATAAGAATGAAGTTAAGCCGCCGTCTGATTCCTGACATCGATATCCTGCAAACCTTCGAGTGTGCGGCGCGCCATGGCAGCTTCACGCAGGCGGCAAAGGAGCTGAACCTCACGCAGAGTGCCGTCAGCCGCCAGATGAGTGAGCTGGAAAGCCAGATCGGCGTCCTGCTTTTCGAGCGCATCCGGCAAAGGGTGGTTCTGTCCGATGCCGGGCAGAAATTCCTGCCCGAAGTGCGCCGCCTGCTTGGGCTGACCGAGGAAACCATGCTGCGGGCCATGGCGGCATCGCAATCGGCGTCATCCCTGAGCATTGCAACATTGCCGACCTTCGGCAGCCGCTGGCTGATGCCGCGCCTGCCGGATTTTCTGCGGCTCTATCCGGATATGGCCTTGAGTGTTGCATCACGCTCGCAACCCTTTGATTTCGAGGAAGAGCCCTTTGATCTGGCAATCCATTACGGTCAACCGGTCTGGGCTCATGCCACCTGCACATATCTTTGCAGTGAAATGATTGTTCCCGTCGGCAGCCCGGAACTGCTGGCCGCCAATCCCGTCGTCACACCGGCCGAACTGGCCGGCTCAGCACCGCTGCTGCACCTTTCGACGCGGCCGAAAGCCTGGGCCGACTGGTTTGAATCGGTACAGGCGGAGGTGGTCAGCCCCTATAAGGGCCATCGTTTCGAGCATTTTTCCATGGTGATCGAAGCTGCGCTGGCAGGATTCGGTTTTGCACTGGTGCCGCGTTATCTCATCGAGCATGAATTGGCGTCCGGTCGCCTGCAGGTGTTGTTCGATCAGCCGCTGACGACAGAGAACAGCTATTATCTCGTCGTGCCGGACCACAAGAAAGAAAATCCCATGGCCCAGAGCTTTTTTGCATGGATCGCCGATCAGGTCAGCAAACGTCCCTAGGGTCGAGACCTTGTGGGTCATTCGCCCGCCGCATCACCTCTTCAACGAATTTCACTTTCGTTGCCGAAAACCCGGTCTATAAGCAGAATGGACGATGAGTCTGTGCAAGATTGCCGGCAAAGGCCGGACCGACCTGACGGTGACCCCATGCTGAATGATGAACGCTCCCACGGCCTCTGGGAAAAGACCGCGCCGCCCGCGCCGGCAACGCAGAAGCTGGCGGGCAATATTTCTGTTGATGTCGCCGTCATCGGTGCCGGTTTCACCGGGCTTTCCGCAGCTCTGCATCTGGCCGAAACAGGTAAAAGCGTTGCCGTTCTCGATGCCGTCGAAATCGGCTATGGCGGATCGGGCCGCAATGTCGGCCTCGTGAATGCCGGTATGTGGGTGATGCCCAACGACCTGCCGCAGGTTCTGGGGCAGGTGCATGGCGAACGTTTGCTGGAACTGCTCGGCAATGCGCCCCAATCCGTCTTCAATCTCGTCGACAAGCATAAGATTGCCTGCGAACTTGAACGCAAGGGTACCTTGCATTGCGCCGTCGGCAAGAGCGGCGTCAAACAGCTGGAACAGCGGGCTGAACAGTGGCTGGCACGCGGCGCGGCCGTCCGCCTGCTGGGCGCAGAGGAAACCGCCGAGAAGGTCGGCTCGACCGCCTATGCCGCTTCGCTGCTGGACAATCGCGCCGGCACGATTCAGCCGCTGGCCTATGTACGCGGCCTTGCAACCGCTGCCATTACCGCTGGCGTTGCCGTCCATACGGGAACCCCGGTGACATCCACGACCCGCTCCGGCGACCGCTGGATCGTCAATACCCCGTCAGGAACCGTGTCGGCTGAGTGGGTTGTCGTGGCAACCAACGCCTATACGACGTCACCCTGGCCGGAACTGCGAGCCGAACTCCTGCATCTGCCCTATTTCAATTTTGCCACGACGCCGCTGCCGGAAGACGTGCGCAACACGGTTTTGCCTGAGCGCCAGGGCGGCTGGGACACCAAGGAGATACTGAGCTCATTCCGGATGGATCAGCGCGGCCGCCTCGTGTTCGGCAGCGTGGGGGCGTTGCGCGGCACGGGAATGGCCGTCCACAAGGCGTGGGCTGCCCGGTCGATCCGCAAACTGTTCCCGCAGATCAGGGATGTGACGTTTGAGGCGGGCTGGTACGGCCAGATCGGCATGACCAACGACAACCTGCCGCGATTCCATACCCTCGCGCCGAAGATCATCAGTTTCAGCGGTTACAACGGGCGCGGCATCGCTCCGGGCACGGTCTTCGGCCGGGTCCTGGCTGAACACATCGCCGGCAGGATATCCGATGCCGACCTGCCTTTGCCGGTGACGAAACCCCGGGAAGAGGGTCTGCGCACCTTGCGCGAGGGATATTACGAAGTGGGTGCCCAGCTGGCGCATTTCGTTGGCAACCGGGTTTAGGCGAAATCTGCAGCTGTTTTCGAGCGTTATTTCACGAGCGCTGGTTTCTGCGATACCGGTGGAATGGGCAATCCGTGATCGGTTGCGGCTTCGAGCCATGCCGTTATGGCATCGTGCGCGTTGCGCACCGCTTCCTCGGGCGTGTTCCCGTCGCTCATGCAATCGGGTAGATCGGGAACATAGGCAATGAAACCGCCACCGTCTGCATGGGGTAGCGGGGAAACGATCACCGAATAATCATAGTAGATTATGCCATGCTGCATTTGCTCAAACCGTTTGCTCATAGCTTGATGTCAGTTGCTGTAGTCAGAACTATGTATCAGCGGATTATTTTGGGTGAAATTGGTACTTGGTAGCAGAGACGAAAGGAGCAATCGCTATCTTGGCGGCGCGCCCACTTCATTTGCTTGCCATTCGGATGAACCCGACATATCTCTTATGCATGGACAGCAAGAAGCCAATGCGGCACACAAGACCCAGTGTCTCAGCCAGCATCCTCGCGGCGGTCAAGAACCGCAACAAGCGCCCGACTGGCGTGACCAAGGTCGTGCGGAACGATACAGTCATTGCGTCCTACAATGTCCATAAGTGCGTCGGCATCGACAAGAAGTTCGATCCTGACCGCATTGCCCATGTCATTGGCGAACTTGGGGCAGATGTTGTCGCTGTGCAGGAAGCGGACAAACGCTTCGGCGAACGGTCCGGCCTGCTCGATCTTGCCCGGCTGGAACGCGAGAACAATCTTGTGCCCGTGCGTGTGGCATCGCTCTACCCCAAGGGGCACGGCTGGCACGGCAATCTGCTGCTTTTCCGTGAAGGTGTCGTGCGGCGGGTGCAGCAGCTGAGACTGCCGGGGCTTGAGCCGCGCGGCGCTCTGGTGGTCGACCTCGATCTCGAAGCTGGCCCTCTGCGCATCATCGCCGCGCATCTTGGCCTGCTGCGGCATTCCCGCATGCAGCAATCCGAGGCGATTCTCGATGCGGTTCATGCGGATCCTTCTCGCCCGACGCTTCTGCTCGGCGACCTGAATGAATGGCGCGTCGGCAGGGGGTCGTCATTGCATTTCCTGCATCCGGTCTTCGATCCGATGAAGAATGCAGTGCCCAGTTTTCCCTCGCGTTTTCCGGTGCTGGCGCTGGATCGCGTGCTCGGCCATCCGCACAGTCTGGTCACCGGCATCGAGGTGCATGACACGCCGCTTGCCCGCGTGGCATCGGATCACCTGCCGATCAAGGCCTATGTCGACCTGAAGGGGGCCCTGGCCGAAACGGCGGAAATCAGAGATAGGGCGAGCCTAGCCAGATAATCCGGTCGAGCAGCCGCACCCAGAATGAACGGGCGCGCAGGCTCTGCAACAGGACCGGTTTTGCGGTTTCAATGGCCGTCTCGATGAGCCCTTCCACTTTTTCTGCAAATGCCGCGTCCATGATCTCCAGGTCAACTTCGAAGTTGAGGCGCAATGACCGCGGATCAAGATTAGACGACCCGACATAGGCCCACTGTCCGTCGATGGCCAGAAGCTTGGAATGGTTGAAATTGCCGCTGGCGCGCCAGATGCGGCAATGGCTCTTGAGAATCTGGTCGAATTGCGCGGTCATCGCGCGATCAACGAGTTTCAGATTGTTGACCGCCGGCACGACGATATCAACCTCGACACCCCGCCGGGCTGCGGTCACCAGAGCGCTGATCAGTTCGCGATCCGGCAGGAAATAGGGCGACATGATCCGGATATGGTTTCGCGCCACGGAAAACGCCCCCATCAGCATGCGATGATTGGCTTCCACGCTCTTGTCCGGCCCGGCCGGGACAGCCCGGATAAAGACGGGATCGCCCGCCGGCGTTTCTGGCGAAGCAATCAGCCAGGGATCGCCAGCCAGCTGTTCACCCGTGGTGAAGCGCCAGTCTTCCGACGCGATATGGAAGAGGTCGGTGACGATCGGGCCGGTCAATCTGAAATGGGTATCGCGCGCATGGTCCTTGCCGGCAATTTCTTCGGAAAAACCGGCGCGAATGTTCATGCCGCCGGTAAACGCCGTTGTCCCGTCGACAATCAGAATCTTGCGGTGGGTCCGCAGGTTCGCATAGGGCAGGCGCAAGCCGATGATGATGTTGCCGTTGAACACGTCGGTGTGCACGCCGCCTTTTTTCAGATAGCCGACAATACTCGGTATGGAATAGCGGGCTCCGACAGCGTCGATGAGAACACGGACTTCAATGCCGCGCTGGACGGCAGCAATCAACGCATCCGCCACGCGAAAACCGATCTTGTCCCGGTCGAAAATGTAGGTCTCGAGCAGAATGCTGCGCTGAGCTGCGTTAATATGGTCGATCATCGAACGGTAGGCATCGTCTCCGCTTTGCAGCATGGCGATGTCGTTGCCGGTTGTCAGGCGGCAGCGGCTCACCCGGTCGCCGAGCGTTTTCATGGCGGCAAAGCGTTGCCCGAAATGCGCAAGGACATTCCCTTCGTCCGCATCGAAACGCATCAGGTGATCCTGACCGATTTCGTGCAGGAAGGCGCGCTGCGAGCTTATGGAGGAGCGCCTGATCCGGTTGATGCCGGCGACCGCATAAATGACCGCGCCGATCACCGGGGAGAGGATGATGACGCCGACCCAGCCAATGGCCGCGCGCACCTCCTCCTTCGTCATGGCCGCATGGACCGCGGCGGGAACGCCGAGGACGATGGAAAGGACAAAGAAGATTTGGGGCCAGTAGGTGGGAAGATAATCACTCATTTGCGAGTGTCATATCACGATATTGAATCCCGGCGCGAGCGCCATTCGGCGAGAGAGACGGGTTGATCCGGTATGCGGATTTCAAAACTTGTGCCCGCGCCTTCGCCGCCGCGCAGTTCAATGGTGCCGCCATGCGCGCGAACCAGCTCGTGCACAATGGCAAGGCCGAGCCCGGTACCACCGGAGCGGGCCGAGCCCTTGAATGCGGTGAACAGGTTCTCGCGCGCCTTGGGCGGCAGTCCCGGGCCGGTATCCTCAATGCCGATGATCGATGTGGCGCCAATTTGTCCTGCCGTGATTGTCAGCCGTTTGACGATGGAGATGTCATCACCCGTAACGCCGCTCATGGCTTGAACGGAGTTGCGGCAGAGATTCGAAATCACGCGGAAGAACTGATCCGGATCCGCGTCGACCTCAAAACTCTCCGGTACGAGGTTTTTGAATTCAATCCCCGACTTTGTATCAAGATTGAGCATTTCTTCCACATCGCTGACGATGGTGTGCAGCTTCACCCGGCGCCGCTGTGGCGGCGGTTCCTGTGTTCCGCCATAGGCAAGCACGGTCTGGGAGTAGTTGATGGCTCGGTCGATCGTCCGTACGAGTTTCGGCACCATGCGCTGAATGGCGGGGTCGCTGGCATTGGCGAGGTGATCGGACATGAGCTGGGCAGACGCGAGAATGTTGCGCATGTCGTGGTTGATTTTGGAAACGGCAAGGCCAAGGTCGGCCAGGTGTTTCTGCTCGGACAATGTGCGCTGCAAGCGCTGCTGCATGTCGGCCAGCTCGCGCTGGGCAATGCCAAGCTCGTCCTCGCGATTGTCCGGCTGGATGACGCGCTGCGGATCATCCGGCTGCTGGGCAAAGGCCAGCATGTTTGCGCTCATGCGCTGGATCGGCCGGATAAGCAGGTGGCTGATGGCAAGGAAGACCAGACCGGCGGTAATGACCGAAATGAACATCGAAATCAGCGTCAGATTGCGGGCATAACGCAACATCGCGTTGCGCAGGGGCGCATCGGATGTGATGAGCTCGATGACCTTCCCCGTCTCGCCGATAGGACCATAAACGCGGATGATGCGGTTGCCGCCATTGATGAGGGTATCGAATGCATCGCGGATCGTGGTCAACGGGTCAGTGACCGTCATGTCGATATGCCGATCGACCTTGGATGGCATGTCCGACACCGCCAGCAATCGTGACGCGCCCATTTCGCGCAGGGCAATCGCCTTGGTGCCCGTGGCAAGAAGCACATCGTTCTGTACGCTCTGCGGAATATCCTTGTCGTCGCTTGCCGCTAGCACGACACTCGCCGCCGCAACGGTATTGAGGCGGTCCGAAAGCCAGCGCATGCGCATATCGGCCATGGTCGGAACGAAAATCATCACTTCGGCCAAGAGGCCGAACAGGATGGTGAGGCGCAACAGCTTGCCTGAAAGGCGTTTGAGGATCGGCAAGCGACGTCCCGCGTGCTGCATACGCGCGCCTGCCGGTTGCTGATCCTGTTGCGTTACCGCCATATTTGCTCCATCAATGCCCGATGTAGGACAAACGTTGCGCCGGTACAATAAATCACTTCCCGATTTTTGCCTATGCGTGAATTGTCCGGTATCAATTGACTTCTTGGTATCATGCCTCTATAAGCCGCGCACGTCCGGGTTGACCGCCCCGGCGGCGTGTTGTTATGCGCCAATGGCGGTCCTGATATGCTCCTGTCAAAGAACAGACCACAAGAAGGGCCGCACACCGCGGTATTAAACAAATGAAGCGTACTTATCAGCCATCCAAACTTGTCCGCGCACGTCGTCACGGGTTTCGCGCCCGTATGGCTACTGCAGGCGGCCGCAAGGTTATCGCAGCACGTCGTGCTCGCGGTCGCAAGCGGTTGTCGGCATAAGGCGTTCCGCGCAGGTTTGCGCGGTTGGCCGAAGTTGGCATTGCAGGAATGAATGATCAAAAACCACTCCGCCTTCGCAAGAGAGCGGAGTTTTTGGCTGTTCGGGCCGGAGAAAAACGCCGCGGCGGCTTTTTTCTGCTCGAAGTCAAGGAGCGCGAAGACCGGCAAGGTCCGCCGCGTGTTGGTTTTACAGTCACAAAAAAGAACGGAAATGCCGTTATCCGCAATCGCATCAAGCGCCGGCTGAAAGAGGCTGTACGCGTCAATGTTGCAGGTGACATGGCCCCCGGAACCGACTATGTGATCGTTGCTCGCCGTGACGCGCTTGATGCGCCATTTGCGGACTTATCCCGGGAACTCTCGAAACGGGTTTCCAAAAAATACCAAACCGGCGTTTCCCCAAGACATGACCGGCCCAACAGGACCCGATAATGGAAACCAATCGTAATTTCTTTATCACCATCGCCTTGTCCGTCGTTATTCTGGGACTGTGGCAGGTGTTCTATATGGGCCCCAAGATCGAGGCCGAGCGGCAGCAGGCACAGATTGAAGCCACACGCCAGGCGCAGACCAAGGCCGCCGGGCAGCCCGCGACGCCAGCCGGTACGCCAGCAAACAATTTGCCGGCATCCACACCCGCCGCACCCGGTGCCAATATTCCCGGCCAGACGCCGGATGCCGCTCAGGCCGGCAGCATCACCCGTGCCGCCGCGCTCGGGCAGACGTCGCGTGTGCAGATCGACACGCCAAGCCTCAGCGGATCCATCAGCCTGACCGGCGCGCGTCTGGATGACCTGCAGCTCAAGCAGTATCATGAGACTGTCGACAACAATTCACCGACCATTCAGCTGTTAAGCCCTTCGCAAATGGCAGACGGGCAATTTGTCGAAATCGGGTTCACCGGCAATGAGACATCGGGCACGGTTCCCGGTCCGACGACCGTATGGACGGTGGACGGCAACAGCAAGCTTAGCCCATCGACCCCGGTTACCCTGACGTTTACCAACGAAAAGGGCCTGGTTTTCAAGCGCACCTTCAGCGTCGACGACAATTATATGTTCACGGTCAAGGATGCCGTGACGAACGGAACCTCCGTGCCGGTTTCACTGGCCTCCTACGGTCGTGTCACGCGGTTCTACAAGCCTCTGCATGCCAGCACCTATGTGTTGCATGAAGGTCCAATCGGCGTGATCGCTGGAAAGCTGGTCGAATACAAATTCGCGGCAATCGAGAAGGAAAAAGAGGTTTCTCCTGAGAAAACAGACACTGGCGGCTGGATCGGCATCACCGATAAATATTGGGCCGCTGCGCTTGTTCCATCGCAAACGAAGCCTTTCAAGGCGCGCATGTCCTACTTCGACAATGGCCGTCCGCAGTATCAGAGCGATTATCTGTCCGATCCGACAACGATTGAGCCAGGCCAATCCACAACGATCGAGAACCTCGTTTTTGCCGGCGCCAAGGAAGTTGGCAAGATCAATGGCTATATGAACAACCTGCATATTCCATTGTTCAAGAATCTGATCGACTGGGGCTGGTTCTACTTCATCACCGAACCGATGTTCTATCTCATCGACTGGCTGTACAAGGCCATCGGCAACTTCGGCGTGGCCATTCTCGTTGTTACGGTCCTGCTCAAGGCGCTGTTCTTCCCGCTTGCCAACAAGTCCTATGCGTCGATGGCGCGCATGAAGCTGGTTCAGCCGAAGATGACCGAAATCCGCGAGAAATATGCGGATGACAAGGTCAAGCAGCAGCAGGCCATGATGGAACTCTACAAGACCGAGAAGATCAACCCGATCGCTGGTTGCTGGCCCATCCTGATCCAGATTCCGGTCTTCTTCGCGCTCTACAAGGTGCTGTACGTCACCATTGAAATGCGTCACGCGCCGTTCTTCGGCTGGATCCAGGATCTGGCCGCGCCGGATCCGACATCGGTGTTCAACCTGTTTGGTCTCATTCCATGGACTGTTCCGGCGTTCCTGATGATCGGTGTCTGGCCGCTGATCATGGGTGTGACGATGTTCCTGCAGATGCGCATGAACCCGACGCCTCCCGATCCGACGCAGGCCATGATCTTCAACTGGATGCCGCTGATCTTCACGTTCATGCTGTCCAGCTTCCCGGCCGGTCTGGTGATTTACTGGGCGTGGAACAACTTCCTGTCGATCACCCAGCAGGGTATCATCATGAAGCGGCAGGGCGCGAAGATCGAACTGTGGGACAATCTCGCGGGGCTCTTCAAGAAGAAACCCAAACCCGCGGAATAGGCGGGTTTCACTCGAATGCCGAAAGCCCCCGCGTCATACCGGGGGCTTTTCATTTGCCGGTGAACGGCGCCGTTCAGTTGACAAGGCGGCGATAACATTGAATGCAGGTGGCTGCGGCCACCCCATGAACGGACGGAAAACAACGTGAGCGAAACCAACGACAATACGAACCGGCTGATCGAAAAGGGCCGGATGCTCTTTGCGCAGGGCTGGGTTTTCATTCGCGGCGTTCCGTCCATGAAATTCCTGCCGCCCGAAGGGCCTATCGAAATCGCCTTCGCCGGGCGCTCCAATGTGGGCAAGTCGTCCCTCATCAATGCGATCATCGGCCAGAAAGGTCTGGCGCGCACCTCCAACACGCCGGGGCGCACGCAGGAACTCAACTATTTCGTCCCGGATGGCCATTCCGGTGAAAATGGCGATCTGCCGCCGCTCGCCGTGGTCGATATGCCGGGCTACGGCTTTGCGGAAGCACCGAAGGAACAGGTCGACGCATGGACGCGGCTTGTCTTCGATTACCTGCGCGGCCGTACCACGCTGAAGCGCGTCTATCTGCTTATCGATGCCCGTCACGGTGTGAAGAAGAACGATGCGGAAGTGCTGGATCTGCTGGATCGCGCGGCGGTGTCCTACCAGATCGTTCTGACCAAGATCGACAAGATCAAGCCTGCCGGTGTGCCGCGCCTCATGGAAGAAACGGCGCAGGCCATCAAAAAACGTGCCGCTGCCTATCCAACGATCCTTGCCACATCGTCGGAAAAGGGCGGCGGGCTGGATGAGCTGCGCGCTGCAATCGCACTTCTCCTCGAAGAATAGAGCCTTACCAGCGTCCTTGATTTCAGATGCTGCTCACAGCGCCCGCTGCGACCACAGCACCGGTGGGCGCTCCGCTTGGAGAGCCGCCTGCCGGTTCAACCGAAATGGCCAGGGTCGTTCCATCCCGCAGCTTTGCGGCAGTTGGCGCAGGTACGTCGAACTCTGTCACCTTGGGCGATTTGAGAACGCCCAGCGACACCGGAGCGTCCTTTCCCGCAATCAGCCAGAGTTCCAGCGACTTGTTCTGCGGAATATCGCCTGAAACCAGCGTGATCCTGAGCTTCCTCGACTTGCCGTCAAAAACAGCAAGGCTTCGCATTGGGCCACTGTCGCTTGCCATGGAGGCAACAAGCTGCGCGGGCGCTGGTCCGGTCTGGCGCAGAACGTACTCCCTGCCGAAGTTGAACAGGACCAGTGCAAGCGCTGCAACGGCAACCGTTCGCCAGAATGCCAGGCTGTTCCAGAAGGAGGCTCCAGCCGCCACGCGGCCCGAGTCGATACCAAAAAGGCGCTGATCGATCTGGCCCTTCAGATAGCTGGGTGCCGTCACCGGCTGAAATTGCACGTTCAATGGGTCGAACCGGTTCTGCCAGTCGGATACGAGGCGCGCAAAGGGAGCATCGGTTTCGATGCGGCGGACGGCATCCTGCCGCTCCTGATCCGGCAGCACGCCCAGCACATACTCGGCTGCGACGAAATCGTCGCCTTCCGGCATTGTGTCATCGGGTGGTATCGTGCTCATCGTTCCAGACATTCCTTCAGTTTCATCAGGCTGCGGCGCAGCCAGGTTCTCATTGTATTCAATGGCACCCGGTGACGGATCGCCAGAAGATCATAGCTCTCGCCGTTCAGATAGGCGCCCCGCACGGCCGCGGCCCGGTCAGAATCCAGCTGATCGAGACACTCGTTGATGCGCTTTGTTTCACCGGATGCAATGGCAGACTGTTCGGGATTGAGGGACGGTTCCGCGAGACCGACCGCCTTTTCCAGTTCGGCTGTTGCTGGCTTGCGGGCCCGCAGCACGTCAATCGAATGATTGCGCGCAATAGCCACCAGCCACGAGATGGGGCTTGTATCCGCGACGGCAAACCGGTCAGCCTTGTTCCAGATCTTGACGAAAATATCCTGCAGTGCATCCTCTGCTTCCGAGCGATTGCCCAAGATACGCAGGCATACGCCGAATAGTTTCGCGCTCGTGGAGGTATAAAGCTTATCGAACGCCGAGCGATCCCGCAAAGCGACCCGTGAAATCAGCTCTGATATGCCTTCGGGTGTCATGCGACCGGCGTTTCCAACTCTTTGATTATCCAGAGTCCTGCCCCTAAGTTAAATCTGCGGATATGTTGTCCTGTCAATGGGCCGCATGCAAAAACGTTCCCGCCCACCCTAAATCATGTTTGCCCATGACCGTCTTTAGGGTTATGAGACCCCGTCCTTTTCAAGCTGGAGCTTGCTTCCCCCATGTCCGAGACTGAGCACACCGCAGAAATTCAGGCAAGCCTTCTATCCGCGGCTCTTCCCTATATGCAGCGATACGAAAACAAGACCGTTGTTGTGAAATATGGCGGCCATGCCATGGGCAACGTGGAGCTTGGCAAGGCCTTTGCCCGCGATATCGCCCTGTTGAAGCAATCCGGCATCAATCCGATCGTTGTGCATGGCGGCGGCCCGCAGATTGCATCGATGCTCGCGCGCATGGGCATCGAATCGAAATTCGAAGGCGGCCTGCGCGTTACCGATGCGAAGACGCTCGAAATCGTCGAGATGGTTCTTGCGGGTTCGATCAACAAGGAAATCGTTGCGCTGATCAATGCGGAAGGCGAATGGGCCATCGGCCTGTGCGGCAAGGATGGCAACATGGTCTTCGCCGAAAAGGCCAAGAAGACGATTGTCGATCCTGATTCCAATATCGAGAAGATTGTTGACCTTGGCTTTGTTGGTGAACCGGTCGAAGTGGACCGCACCCTGCTGGACTTGCTTGCCCGCTCGGAGATGATCCCGGTCATCGCTCCGGTTGCGCCAGGCCGCGACGGCCATACCTATAATATCAATGCCGACACTTTCGCGGGCGCGATTGCCGGTGCATTGGCCGCTTCGCGGCTGTTGTTCCTCACGGATGTCCCCGGCGTTCTCGACAAGGACAAGAAGCTCATCAAGGAACTGTCCGTCGGTCAGGCCCGCGCGCTGATCAAGGACGGCACGATTTCAGGCGGCATGATCCCCAAAGTCGAAACCTGCATCGACGCGATCAATCGCGGTGTCGAAGGGGTTGTCATCCTCAATGGCAAGACCCCGCATTCGGTTCTGCTCGAACTCTTCACGGAACGTGGTGCGGGAACGCTGATCGTTCCCTGATCACCGTTTCAGATGGTCGAGCGGAATCTTGCCCGGCCCCTTGATGTTCTGCAGGACGAGTTGGGTGTGCACATCACGCACACCCTTGAGGCGCATCAGCCGATGCATGACGAAATCGTTGAGATCATCGACAGTGGGCACCATCACGTGCAGCAGGAAATCATGCTCGCCGGTCATCGTCCAGCAGGATGATACCTCGTCCATGCGTTGTATTTCCGTGATGAACCGTTCCGGCGATTCGTCGCTGTGCGATGTCAGTCGCACCTGAACGAAGACCTCGACCATGAGCCCGATGGACCGGCGGTCGATCACGGCGGCAAAGCCTTTGACGACGCCGGTTTCCTGCAGGGCGTCAAAACGTCGGCCGCAGGGCGTGGCCGAAAGCCCGATGGCCTGCGCCAGATCGGTGATGGGCACCCGGCCATTGTCGCGCAGAACCTGCAGCATCTTGATTTCAAATTCGTCAAATCGAGGGGATGTCACTTGTTTTTCTCCAGGATATTATATTTTCCTCTCCAGATAGTGGTTCATTGAGGCAATAAGGTCAAATTCACTCGATTTCTCGGCGTATTCTGGATGTCAGAATGGGAATCGAGGAGGAATTCATGACCATCAGTGTTGAGGCCTATGCCCGTGAATGTGCAGCACAAGGGTTGCGCGGCGACTATCATGCCTGCCAGCCGGATTTTACCGTCGAACAGCAATATGACTATTCGGCGGAAGATCAGGAGGTGTGGCGCACCCTCTGTGACCGTCAGACAAAGCTCACATCGCGGCTTGCCCATCACAGTTACCTCGACGGCGTCGATGCGCTGGGCCTGCTCGACCGTATCCCCGACTTTCATGAAGTAAGCGAAAGACTGCGCAAATTGACGGGCTGGGAGATCGTGGCGGTCCCCGGTCTTATCCCGAACGAGCCGTTCTTCGATCATCTTGCCAACCGCCGCTTCCCGGTCACCAACTGGCTGCGCAGCAAGAAGGAGTTGGACTACATCGTCGAGCCGGACATGTTCCATGACTTCTTCGGCCATGTTCCCATTCTCAGCCAGCCGGTGTTTGCGGATTTCATGCAACTCTACGGTGAAAAGGGTGCCGCTGCGGTCCGTATCGGCGGTGAACAGATGGTCGCACGGCTTTACTGGTACACGGCTGAATTCGGTCTGATGCAGGAAGAGGGCGCCCCGCTCAAGGCCTTCGGCGCCGGCCTGATGTCATCGTTCAGCGAATTGCAGTTTGCGGTCGAAAGCCCGGATGCACACCACGTTCCATTCGATCTGGAAACGGTCATGCGGACCGTCTACGAGATCGACAAGTTCCAGCGCGCCTATTTTGTTCTCCCAAGCTTTGCCGCGCTGCGCGATGCCTTTGAAACCGCCGATATGGCCACCCTTGTTGCCCGGTGGAAGGACAGCCCGCCGCTGGACCCGTCGGCAATCTAGGCTGCGGTTTTCATCGTTGGTTTCACGATGACGCAGTTGCGGCCATTGCGCTTGGCCTCGTAAAGCCTGCGATCGGCGGTCTGGAAATGATCGGCGATCGCCCCGGTCGAGACATCGATCACCCCGCCAATGCTGACGCTGAGCGGAACCTGCTCATTTTCCGGCGTCCGGAATTCAATCAACGTCACATCTTTGCGAATGATTTCGGCAATGGCGCGCACCTCATCCTCGTGTTCCGTGGCCAGGAAAACCGCAAACTCTTCGCCGCCGATGCGGCCGATGCTGTCGTTCTCGCCGATGCTGCGTGAAATGCAGTGGGCAATGGCAGTCAGCGCGCCGTCGCCATTGTAATGGCCGTGCTGGTCGTTGATTTTCTTGAAATGATCCGCGTCGATGATCAGCAGGGATCCGGGTATCTGCCGGCGGACCCTGTCCACATGGGTGAAAAAAGCTTCACGGTTGAGCAGGCCCGTCATGCTGTCGCGGGAGGCTTTCTCCAGGAGCTTGGCATTGGTTTCCTCAAGCTGCAGCATGACCTGACTGAGTTGAAGCAGGGTCACGCGCAGTCGCTCGGACTGCCGGAACACCATCAGCGAGATCGGCGGGGTAATGGTCAACGGACAGATCGTGGCGATCACGAAGCCCATTTTGTTGTGCATGTCGAAAGCACTCATGATGCTCCCGGTGATCAGCAAAGAACAGACAATCGCGATCAGTGTGACAAGCGCACATTTGTACAGAATTCTGAACATTTCACCCCTAATACTGCTACCTGATTACTATGCTGCATTCATGAAGCGGCTGTTAGCGGAAAATGTAAAAACGGTCGTAGTTCGGACTTTTTTCGTCTATTGAGTCGTTATGGCAACAGACTGCCTGTCCCGTTACCGATGTCCCTGCAATGGCGAGTATGCATGACGAAAAATCCCGATCCTCTGAATTTTGCCCATGTAACGGACTGGGTGTTCGATCTGGACAACACGCTCTACCCGCATCATTCCAATCTGTTTTCGCAGATCGACGTGAAGATGACGGGTTATATCGCGGATCTCCTGCAACTTTCCCATGCGGATGCCCGCCAGATGCAGAAGCAGTTCTACAAGGATTACGGGACGACCCTCAAAGGGCTGATGGATCGCTACAATATCGATCCGGACGATTTCCTGCAGAAGGTCCATGATATCGATTATTCATGGCTGGTTCCCAATCCGGCATTGGCCATGGCGATCAAACATCTGCCGGGGCGCAAGTTCATTTTCACTAATGGTGACCGTGGCCACGCGGAGCGGGCGGCCCGGCAACTCGGTGTCCTCGACCAGTTCGACGATATTTTCGATATTGTCGCGGCCGAACTGATGCCCAAGCCGGCGCGGCAGGCCTATGACCGTTTTCTTGATCTGCACGGGATCGATGCCAAGAGCAGCGCCATGTTCGAGGACCTCGCGCGCAATCTGGTCGAGCCGAAGGCGCTCGGCATGAAGACAGTCCTGATCGTGCCGCATAATTTCGAGCCGACGTTCTCCGAGATATGGGAACGCGATCCGGACTATACTGATCACGTCGATTACGTGACCGATGATCTGGCGTCGTTCCTCAATGCGATCCAGCCGGGGCAGGTCCGTGCAGGCATGCCCGCCTGAAGCGATCAGCATCGGTCGAAGCGGTCATCGACGCTGCGGGGTACCGGGTCCTGGCCCGGCGCCGCGCAGCCGCGACGAGGCCGAGGGTCAGGGCAGCTCGTAGAAGGTCTTGATCACGTCCCACGCCTCTTCGGCGTCATCGACAAAGGTGATCAATTCCCTGTCCGACGGCGAAATGACACCCTGTTCGGCCAGGAATTCAAAATTGATCGCCTTTTCCCAGAATGACCGGCCGAAGAGGAGGACCGGGATGCGCTCCATGCGCCCTGTCTGGATGAGTGTCAGCGTCTCGAATGTCTCGTCCATGGTGCCGAAGCCGCCGGGGAAAATCGCAAGCGCTTTTGCCCGCATCAGGAAGTGCATTTTCCGGATGGCAAAATAGTGAAAATTGAAGCAGAGCTCCGGCGTCACATATTCGTTCGGCGCCTGTTCGTGCGGCAGGACGATGTTGAGGCCAATGGTCGGCGCTCCGATATCGGCTGCACCGCGGTTGCCCGCTTCCATCACGCCGGGACCGCCGCCGGTAACAACGACAAACTCGCGGTTGTAGGTGGTCGCGGAATAGGTCGAGCATAGCTGGGCGAACTTGCGCGCCTCGGCATAATAGCGCGAGTTGGCTTCAAGGTTCTTCTTCTGCACTTCGTTCTTCGCGGCCCAGGCTTCACCGCCGGGCTCGGGAATACGCGCGCCGCCGAAAAGCACGACTGTCGAACGGATGCCCCGCTGGGTCAGTGCCATTTCCGGCTTGAGCAATTCAAGCTGCAACCGCACTGCGCGCAGATCGCGGCGTGTCATGAATTCCGGATCGGCAAAGGCAAGACGATAGGTGTCCGATTGTGTTTGCGGGGTCTCGGGAGCGGTTTCTACCCGCCGTACGGCTTCAGTGGAGTGGGAAAATGGCGTCCAGCCGTTTTTTTCATCGGTATTCAATTATATTCTCCTTCTGCGGACGCAAGTGACGCTTACAGACATTAAATCCTATTCGTCGTCCAACATTGTGGCGCTGCGATTGACCCTCTCACAGACTTATCTTACTAGGCCTTACATCAGCCTTAACCGCCCGTGCAATGGAGTGACCTGAAAATGTCCAAGCCCGACCTGGCCAGTCTTGAAAAGACCATCAACAAGGCCTTTGACGAACGCGATGCCGTGAACACCGAAACGCGCGGCGAAATACGCGATGCGGTTGACACATCATTGCTGCTTCTCGACAGCGGCGAAGCCCGTGTTGCCGAACGGCAGGCGGATGGTGCATGGACCGTCAATCAGTGGCTCAAAAAGGCAGTGCTCCTTTCCTTCCGTCTCAATCACATGGGCATCATCGAGGGCGGCCCTGGCGGTGCACCGTGGTGGGACAAGGTTCCCTCCAAGTTTGACGGCTGGGGTGCGACCGAGTTCAGCAAGGCGGGCTTCCGCACGGTGCCGAGCGCGATTGTCCGCCGTTCGGCCTATATTGCTCCGGGCGCCATCCTGATGCCGTCCTTCGTCAATCTCGGCGCCTATGTCGGCGAGGGGACAATGGTGGATACATGGGCCACGGTGGGCTCCTGCGCGCAGATCGGCAAGCACGTGCACCTTTCCGGTGGCGTCGGCATCGGCGGCGTTCTCGAGCCCATGCAGGCAGGCCCGACCATCATCGAAGACAATTGCTTCATCGGCGCCCGCTCGGAAGTGGTCGAAGGCTGCATCGTGCGCGAAGGCGCGGTCCTCGGCATGGGCGTGTTCATCGGCAAATCGACAAAGATCGTCGACCGCGCCACCGGCGAGATTTTCTATGGCGAAGTTCCGCCCTATTCGGTCGTTGTCGCGGGCACTCTGCCGGGCAAGCCTTTCCCCAACAATGAACCGGGCCCGAGCCTCTATTGCGCGGTGATCGTCAAGCGCGTCGACGAGAAGACCCGCTCCAAGACCTCGATCAATGAATTGCTGCGCGACTGATTAGGCGATTTACATCTGGACAGACGGAGATTCCCGACAGAAGCTGGTACCCAAGCCGATTCCATCTCAGCCGAGGTACCAGTATGACTGTGCAGGCTTCCCTTCTGACCCGCGATTATGACGCCAAGCGGCGCCATGCCATTGCCGCCGCCACCATCGGCAATGGCCTCGAATGGTTTGATTTTACCGTCTACGGCTTCTTCACGCCGATCATCGCGCGCTTGTTCTTTCCCGCAATCAATGACCTGACCTCGATCCTGCTCACGGTCGGCACCTATGGTGTCGGCTTTTTCATGCGCCCGGTCGGGGCAGTTGTTCTCGGTGTCTACGCCGACCGGAAGGGGCGCAAGGCGGCGCTGACCCTGACGATCCTGATGATGGCGTTCGGCACGGCACTGCTCGGCTTTGCGCCGACCTATGCACAAGCAGGCATTGTCGGACCGCTGGTTATTGTTCTGGCGCGGTTGATCCAGGGCTTTTCCGCCGGTGGAGAGATCGGCGGCGCGACGGCCTTTCTCATCGAGTATGCGCCGCCGGAAAAACGCGGGTTCTATGCCAGCTGGCAGCAGACAAGTCAGGCGCTGGCCGTTGTGCTCGGTGGTATCTGCGGCACCATCGTCACGCACGCGCTTGATCCCGCAGCCATCGACAGCTGGGGCTGGCGCGTGCCGTTCCTTCTGGGGTTGCTGATCGGACCGGTCGGGTTCTACATCCGCGCCCGCGTCGATGAGACGCCGGTCTTTACCGATAGCCACACGCAGAAGAGCGAGTCGCCGCTGCGTGACGCCCTCAGGGATCATCCGCGCGGGATTGCGTCCGGCTTTGGCGTCACCATTCTCTGGACGGTATGCACCTATGTGCTGCTGTTCTACATGACGACCTATGCCGTCAAGCAGCTCAACATCCCGCTCGCCGATGCTTTCGTTGCGACGACCATTGGCGGGCTGGTGCTGATGCTGGGTTGTCCCATTGCCGGGGCCTTGTCGGACCGCGTGGGGCGCAAGCGGCTGTTGCTGGCCGCCGCCATTGCCATCGGTGTTCTTATCTATCCGCTGTTCGCGTGGGTCAATGCCAAGCCCGATCTGATGACCCTGGCTATTGTCCAGGGCATTCTCGGGCTGCTTCTCGCCGCATTCACCGGACCGGCACCGGCGCTGCTGGCCGAGCAGTTTCCCGCCGGGCTGCGCTCCACCGGGCTGTCACTCGCTTATAATTTCGCCGTGACCATTTTCGGCGGTTTTGCCGCTGTCATCGTCACGCTCCTGATCGAGGCGACAGGTACGAAACTGGCTCCGAGTTTTTATGTGATGGCGGCGGCGCTGGTGAGCGCGCTGACGCTTCTGACCATGAAGGACAAGACGGGAAAGCCGATCGACTAACCGTTTACGCGACGAATTTCTGGCGGATCTCGGCCACCGCATGGCAGCGGACCGGCTGCCCCTCAGCCTGTTTGACGCAGGCAATGACCTTTTGCGCCAGGGGCGTGGGGACATTCTTTTCCCGGGCCAGTTTCACGATGACACCCTGGAGGTAATCGATTTCGGTGGTCCGGCCACGGGAAAAATCCTCCCACATGGATGAGCGGGCACGCGGGTCGATAGCCAGCATCCTGCGGGCGATGCGGCGGAAGAGAAAATCGGGCAATCGCAGAATCCAAGGGAGTATCGCGGGTGATACGCCCTGGACCGGGGCTGCAACAATGCCATGTGCGCGCATGACCTTGAGGCCTTCGCCCATCTGATCGGCAAGCAAGACGCGCCAGTCACGGTCTGCAAGCTGTGCGGCAAGCGGCAGGTTTGACAGGGCGTTGAGCGCGTTGTTCAGGTTCATCATCAGCTTGCCCCAGAGAATGCCTTGCATATTGTCGTGGTGGCTGACCGGAAGGTCCGGCGTCGACAGGGCTTCGGCCAGGCCTTCGACCTTGTTCTCGACAAGGATCGTGCCCTGCGTGGTGCGGCGTACGGTCAGGGGCAGTGCGCCCGCATCCGATTGGACAACGTTGAAAGGCACCATCCCGGCAATCACGGTCATGCTCTCCGGGAGGTTCTTTTGCAGAACGTCAGCATTGCCAACACCGTTCTGCAGGCTCACGACAATGCTGTCTGCAGGCGCGTATCTGGCAATCAGCCCCGCCATCTCTTGCGTCGCGCCGCTCTTGACCGCCACGAGAATGATCCGCGCCTTGTCGAAGGCAGTGGCAGGGTCCTGGGTGAGGGAAAGCCGGTCCGGGGGTAGAAGCCGCTCCGTGCCGTCGAGATTGACAATCTTCAGGCCGGCGCGCCGGATTTCGTCCGCCACCCGGGGCCGCGCCAGGAACGTGACTGCTTTTCCCGCGGCGGCAAGCTGCCCGCCGACATAGCAGCCAATGGAACCGGCACCTGCGACAACAATGCGGCTGGCGTTTTCAAGCATTGGCGGGCCCCGGTTTGACGCAATCGTCAGCCATTAAAACAGATGCGCGCATTGTGATCCAGTGCGTGACAGGATGCTGCTTTTGGATTATCGCTTTGCACATGACATCCTCGACAGATCCCGTAAAAAACCTCGCCCAACTCATTGCTTGTCCGTCGGTTACACCAGCGGAGGGCGGTGCTCTCACCACGCTTGAAGCCATGCTGGCGCCGCTGGGCTTTTCCGTCGAGCGCCCCACCTTCAGCGAAGACGGGACGCCGGACGTTGAAAACCTCTACGCCAGACGTTCGGGCAATGGGCCGCATCTGATGTTTGCCGGTCATACCGACGTTGTTCCCGTCGGTGACGCGGCGGCCTGGACCTACCCGCCGTTTTCGGCGACGATCCACAAGGGCGAGATGTACGGTCGCGGTGCGGTTGATATGAAGGGCGGCATCGCCTGCTTTGCCGCCGCCGTTGCCCGGCATATCGCGAAGAACGGTGCGTTGAAGGGCTCGATTTCCTTCCTGATCACCGGCGATGAGGAAGGCCCGTCGATCAACGGTACCGGTAAATTGCTGGAATGGGCCAAGGCGAGGGGCGAAACCTGGGATGCGGCCATCGTCGGCGAGCCGACAAATCCCGACAAGCTGGGCGACATGATCAAGATCGGCCGGCGCGGTTCGCTTTCGGGAACAATCACCGTTCACGGTGTTCAGGGGCACGCGGCCTATCCGCATCTGGCCGACAGCCCGGTTCGCGGGCTGGTGACGCTGGTGGACAGCCTGCTTTATCCGGCTTTCGACAAGGGGACGAAGAACTTTCAGGCGACCAACCTGGAAGTCACGACGATCGATGTCGGAAATCCGGCGGTCAACGTCATCCCGGCCAAGGCAACCGCGACGTTCAATATCCGTTTCAACGACACATGGACCGATGAGACGCTGATGGCGGAAATCCACAACCGTCTCGACAAGGCATCCGGACGCCGTAAGCTGCGGCCGGGCCGGAAAACCCCGGTCAATTACGAGCTGGTCTGGCGCGACCGGCCAAGCCACGTCTTTCTCACCCATGATGAAAAACTTATCGGCACGCTGACGGCTTCGGTCGAGGCCGTGACCGGCAAGCGGCCGCAGCTGTCCACGTCGGGCGGCACCTCCGATGCGCGCTTTATCAAGGATTATTGCCCGGTGGTCGAATTCGGGCTCGTGGGGCAGACCATGCACATGGTGGATGAGCGCGTGGCGGTCGCAGACCTGGAAACGCTGACACAAATTTACGAGCGGTTCATTGCCGACTTTTTTGCCTGAGCGACCATGCTGAATTTTGAAGACATCCAGCGTTATTTCTGGGGCTCGTGGCGGATCATGAACGGTCATGCCGACGGTCTGGAATTGTTCGACCTTTCCGAAGACGGTTTCTGGCAATCATTCCAGGCCATCACGGTATCGCTGCCACCCCTGATTTTGAGCTGGATTGTTTTTGCCAATGATGCGGTGGCCTTCCGGCCAGAAACGGGAACCCGGTTGTCCCTGATCGGCCGGATCGCCTTTGTCGATTTGACCGCGTGGGTTCTGCCATTGGTGGTGCTGCTGTTTGTTGCACCGCGCATTGGCCTGCGCAACCGTTTCAGTGTCTATGTGATCACCAGCAACTGGGGTTCCGCATTGGTGAACTGGCTGGTTGTGCCCGCCACACTGGTTCATATTTTCATTCCGACCCGGCCGCAGCTCTCGCTGGGTGTCGACCTCATCCTCAATGCCGTTGCGCTTGTTTTGACCTATCGATTGACGCATGTGGCATTGAAGAAAACCTATGCCTATACGACGGCGTTCTTCGCCATTCTGGTCACGGGATATATTGTTCTGGTGGTTGTTCTTCAGAGTGTGCTGGGCATTGCCATGCCGGAGCCGGTCACACTCGGATAATCCACACCGACGAGGTAGAGCCCGTAAGGCGGCGCGACAGGGCCGCAGGCCTTGCGGTCCCGGGCCGCAAGGGCATCGCTGACATCATCGGCTGTCCAGCGCCCGCAACCCACTTCGTTCAACGTTCCCGCAAATGAGCGAATCTGGTTGTGCAGGAACGAGCGCGCGGATGCCCTGATTTCGATGATTTCCCCGTTGCGAAGCACACTGAGGTGATCGAGCGATTTGACCGGGCTTTTTGCCTGACATTGGGTGGCGCGAAAGGTCGTGAAATCATGGGTTCCGACCAGTCGTTGTGCCGCCTCGTGCATTGCCTCCGCATCAAGCGGCTTCTTCACCCACCACGCGCGGAATGCTTCCAGCGGTGCCGGCGGGCGGCGATTGATGATGCGGTAGAGATAATGCCTGCCCGTCGCGGAGAAACGCGCATCGAAATTCTCGGTCATCCGCTCGACATTGATGATCCCGACCGTTTCTCCGGCCACGACCAGATGGGCGTTGAGCGCCTCGCGCACCTTGGCGCTGCTCCAGTCCTTGGTCAGATCCACATGGGCAATCTGGGCAATCGCATGCACGCCGGAATCGGTGCGGCCCGCTGCGCCAAGGGAGATGGTTTCGCCGCAAAACTTGAAGATGGCCTGCTCGATGGCTGCCTGAACGGTATGGCCGTTTTCCTGCCGCTGCCAACCCGCATAGGGGGTGCCGTCATATTCGATGGTGAGTTTGTAGCGCGGCATCAAAGGCCCTCGAACGCTCTGGAATAGACCAGCGTTCCCGACAGAGGTGCATCAGCGAAAGCCAGCGCCTGGAGATACTCGCCCTGATATTGGCTGGCAAAACCCGATGCCCGTGCATTCGTATAGCCGAAGCGGCCGTAATAGCCGGGATCGCCGAGGACAATGGAAAGGGTTTCGCCCATGAGCACCAATTCCTGATGCGCGGCCTTGATCAGTGCCGATCCGACGCCTTTGCCCTGGTGACCGGAGACGACACTGACCGGCGCCAGTGCAACCGCGTCAAAGCTGGTTCCATTCTCAACGCGCAGCCTTGAAAACAGGATGTGGCCCGCCAGGGCACCAACGAATTCCGCAACCAGTTCGAGCACGATATCGCCGTTGCCACTGAGTTGCTCGACCAGCCTTGCCTCATCCGGTCCCGCAAAAGCGTCTTCGACGATAGCTGAGATCAACGCGCGGTCCGCGGGCTGTACGCGACGAATGGTGATGCTGCTCATGGCAGCTTTGCCCCTTGCGCAATCTTGGCGCCGCGCTGGAATTCCTGCCCGTCCATCGCCTTCCCGCCCGCGCGCTGCAGCGCGCGCAAACGCACTGCACCTTCTCCGCAGGCAATGCGCAGATCGTCATCAAGCACCGTGCCCGGCACGCCGGCACCGGTTGCAAGCAGCGAGCGCAGCAACTTGACACGTTCAAGGCCGTCACCGATCTCCATCTCGCACCAGGCGCCCGGAAACGGTGCCAGACCGCGAATACGGTTATGGATGTCAATGGCCGGCAGGGTCCAGTCGATGCGGGTTTCAACCTTGGTGATCTTCGACGCGTAGGTGACACCGTCTTCCGATTGCGGCGTCAGGGTGAGGCTGTCCCGTTCCAGCGCGGCCATAGCGCGCACCATCAGGTCGGCGCCGATCATGCTGAGCTGGTCATGCAGTTCGCCCGCGGTCGTGTCGGGCGTGATCTTGACCTTTTCGGCCATGGCGACCGGGCCGGTATCCAGCCCCTCATCCATTTTCATGATCATCATGCCGGTTTCGCTGTCGCCCGCCATGATGGCCCGCTGGATCGGTGCGGCGCCGCGCCAGCGCGGAAGAAGCGAGGCATGGCCGTTGTAGCAGCCAAGGCGCGTGCCTTCGAGAATAGCGGTGGGCAGGATCAGGCCATAGGCCACCACGATGGCAACATCCGCATTGAGATCACGGAACGCCTGCTGTTCCTCGGGGCTGCGAAGGCTTTTGGGCGTGCGCACTTCAATGCCGAATTCTTCGGCATTGCGATGAACGGGCGAGGGGGTCAGTTCCAGCCCGCGCCGGCCTGCCGGACGCGGCGGCTGACTGTAGACGGCGACGATCTCATGGCCCTGACCAATGAGCGCGTTGAGAACCGGCACGGAGAATTCCGGGGTTCCCATGAAGACGATACGCAGGCTCATGGCTTACACCGCCAGCCGGCTCGGAACGCGATCCTTGGCAAGCTTCTTGAACTTCTTTATCACCATTTCACGCTTGAGGCGCGAGATGTAATCGATGAACAGAACGCCATTAAGGTGGTCGATCTCGTGCTGAAGGCAGGTTGCCAGCAAACCGTCCGCCTCGATCTCATGCTTCTTGCCTTCAATGTCGAAATAGGCGACGCGCACTTTTGCCGGACGTTCCACTTCCGCATAATAATCCGGAATGGACAGGCAGCCTTCTTCATAGATGTTGCGTTCGGTGCTCGACGACAAAATCTCGGGGTTGATGAAAACCTGAGGTGCCTTCGGTTCGTCTTCCTTGGCAAGGTCGATCACCAGCATGCGCAGCGGTTCCGCCACCTGAATGGCGGCGAGGCCGATCCCCGGCGCGTCATACATGGTGTCGAGCATGTCGTTGGAGAATTTGCGCAAATCGGCGTCAAAGCGCTCCACGGGTTTGGAAACCTGGCGCAACAGCGGATCGGGAAGAATGACAAGCGGTTTGATAGACATGAGCATCACCTAATATCTCGGCTTTCAACCGTCAATCCCGGCATAAATGGCATTTGTGAAAATGTTCTCGTTTTGATCTCACATTTGCCATCCGAATCGGTTAGTCTGCTTCCCATGGAAACATCACATTCACTCGACCAGCCATTGTTTCAGCTTGGTGCCACCTCGATATCGGTCGGTACCGCGCTGGTAATGGCGGCTGTCATCGTTGCACTTGCCATTGTCCTGTGCGGGATCGCGCTCTGGCGTTCGGCACGGGTACGGCTGATCGCGGAATTCCAGGCGGAAGACCGTGCGCGTGATGCGGAAGTACGGATGGCCGAGATCCTGAAGAGCCAGTCGGAGATGCAGGGCCGCATGCAGACCATGGCGGAACTTTTCGGTTCGCGCCAGGCGGAGCTCAACCAGTCGATCCGCGAGCGCCTCGACGGCATGACCAGCCGCATCGGCCAGACCATGACGGAACAGACGCAGTCGACCCATGAAAACCTGGCCAAATTGCAGGAGCGGCTGGCGGTCATCGATACCGCGCAGAACAATATCCAGTCGCTGGCCGGACAGGTTGTACAGCTGCAGGCGATTCTCGCCAACAAACAGACGCGCGGCGCTTTCGGTCAAGCACGCATGGAAACCATCATTGCCGATGGCCTGCCGCAGGGAGCCTATGAGTTCCAAGCTACGCTTTCCAATGGAAGCCGGCCGGATTGTATCGTCCGCATGCCGAATGGCGCGCCCAATCTGGTCATCGACGCCAAATTTCCGCTGGAAGCATGGAACGCCATCCGCGAGTCCGAGACACCGGATACGAAGAAACTGGCGCTTGCCCAGTTCCGCCGGGATATCGAGATCCATATTCGCGATGTTTCAGAGAAATACCTGATCAATGGCGAAACCCAGGATACGGCATTTCTCTTTGTCCCATCGGAATCCATCTTTGCCGAAATTCACGAGAATTTCGAAGGCATTGTGCAAAAAGCCCATCGTTCGCGCATCGTCATCGTTTCGCCATCGCTGCTGATGTTGTCCATTCAGGTCATTCAGGCGGTGCTCAAGGATGTTCGCATGCGCGAGCAGGCCCATCTCATTCAGGGTGAAGTGATCCGCCTGATGGAAGATGTCGGGCGTCTGGACGACCGGGTCCGGCGGCTGCAGACGCATTTCGGTCAGGCGAGCAAGGATATTGACGATATTCTCGTCTCGTCCAGCAAGGTGACGAAGCGCGGCCAGAAGATCGAGGCGCTGGAGTTTGTCGATCCGGCGGCCGGCGAACCCGCGAAGGGGCCGGATGCCAACAGGTCGGCAGCATCGGCGACGGGCCAGTTGCGCCTGCGCGTGGTGGATGAAGATTAGCCCTCAACGATTTTTTGCCGCCGCGTCTTCCAGCTACTTGCAGTCTGCGGTTTGACGAAGACGGACACGATGTCCGGGTTGGCCTGACGGATTGCTGTTTCGATACGCTCGACGCAGGCTTCGATCTCGGGTGCGGTAAGATGATCCTCAAATTCAATGCTGAGCCCGGCAACGATCTGCTTGGGTCCCATATGGACGGTCAGTACGCCGTTTGCCTGCTGAATGGCCGGATCCTTGCCGGCAATGTCAAGAATCTGCTGTTCCGCCTCGGGAAGTGCCGACTCGCCGATCAGCAGGCCCTTGCTTTCCCGGGCGAGGAAAATTGCAGTTGCACCGAGGATCATGGCAATGCCGATGGAGGCAACCCCGTCGAGTTCAGGCATGTCGAAGAATTGCGCCGCTGAAATGCCGGCAAACGCTACGATGAGTCCCAGCAGCGCAGCCGTATCCTCAAACAGGACGGTAAAGACGCTCGGGTCCTTGCTCTGTTGCACGGCTTCGAGATAGCCAAGCTTGCCCTTCATGGTTCGGAATTCTTTCAGCGCGACTGTCCATGAGATGCCCTCGAACAACAGCGCAAAGCCAAGCACCACATAATTGACAGTGGGATTGGCGACGGGCTCCGGCTCGAGAATGTGGGTGAGGCCTTCATAGAACGAGACGCCGGCACCCACGGCAAACACCAGCAGGGCAACAATGAAACTCCAGAAGTAAAGCTCGCGTCCATGCCCGAGCGGATGCGCCTTGTCGGCTGGCTTGGCAGCCCGCCGCAGACCGTAGAGAAGCAGGCCGCCATTTCCCGTATCCACCAGCGAATGAACGCCTTCCGACAGCATGGCGGAACTGCCGGTGAAGAAGGCGGCAATGAACTTGGTTGCCGCGATCAGAAGATTGCCGAGGATGGCGGCATAGATAACCTTCTTCGATCCCGCATGACTGCCAGATTGTGATGCCATAGAAGCCCCCTTTTCCCACGTCTCAACGTAGCAGGATTTGAATGGTTCCGGCACTGTTGTGCTGTTGCGGCGGCAAATGGTCGGAATGACGCTAGTCGTTGCTGCCGTCATGGGATAACCCTGCCACAAACGGCGCAGGGCATCATGGCTGATTCACAGGTAGAGAACGCAATTTTCCTCGGTATTGATACGGGCGGCACCTATACGGATGCGGTTCTCTGGTCGGAGGCGCGGGGTGTTATCGCCAAGGCAAAGGCTCTGACAACACGTCACGATCTGAGTGTGGGCATCTCCGGGGCGGTCGAACGCATTGTCGAAGAGGCTTCCGTTGATCCCGGCCATATCCGCCTTGTGTCCATGTCGACGACCCTGGCCACCAATGCTCTTGTCGAAGGACAGGGCGGACGAATCGCGCTTGTCATGGTCGGGTTCTCGCCGGCGGATCTGGAGAAGGCGGACCTCGGGTCTGCCCTTGGCTCCGATCCCGTCGTCTTCCTGCCGGGCGGGCACGATGTCTATGGCCGCCCGCAACCTTTCGAGGTCTCGGCGCTGCAGGAGGCCTTGCCGCGCCTCAAGGAAGAGGTGACGGGCTTTGCAGTCTGCGCCTATTTTGCCGTGCGCAACCCCGAGCATGAAATTGCCATTCGTGATCTTGTGCGCGCTGAGACGGGTCTGCCTGTTACCTGCAGTCACGAACTTTCAGCCAAGCTGAATGGTCCGCGCCGGGCCCTGACAACGGTCCTCAATGCGCGGCTCATCGCCATGATCGACCGTCTGGTGGCGGCGACGGAGGGTTTCCTCTACCGGCGCGGCATTCATGCGCCGCTCATGGTGGTGCGCGGCGATGGTGCACTGGTGTCGGCGGCTTTTGCACGGCACCGCCCGATTGAAACGATCCTGTCGGGACCGGCTGCCAGTCTTGTCGGCGCGCGCCACATGACGGGCCTCGACAATGCCATCGTGTCCGATATTGGCGGGACGACCACGGACGTTGCCGTTCTCGACAATGGCCGTCCACGGCTTGATCCCAATGGCGCCACCGTTGGCGGTTTCCGCACCATGGTCGAGGCGGTGGCCATGCGCACGTTCGGACTGGGCGGCGATTCAGAGGTGTCGCTGGACGACAATGCCATGGCACCGCGCATCATGCTTGGACCAAGGCGGCTGGTGCCGCTGTCGCTGCTTGCGGCCAATCACGGTGCCATCGTCATCGATCATCTGGCGCGGCAGGTGAAGACGGCCAATCCCGGACGCCTGGATGGCCGTTTCGCTTTGCTGACCGGCGTTCCCGAGCAAATGGCATCCGGATTGAGCAAGGGTGAAGCCGAGCTCTATCAGCGGATCACCCGGGAGCCGCAGCCGCTCGACCGGCTCCTGAACTCGGTTTCCCAGACCGCGACGATCAATCGGCTGGTTGCGCGGGGACTCGTTCATCTCTCGGGGTTCACGCCGTCCGATGCCTGCCACGTTCTCCATCTGCAGAACAATTGGAACGGCGAGGCGGCGCGCTATGGCGCCATTCTCTATGCCAGGCGCAAGGACGGCGCGGGCCGCCCGCTGTGCGATACGCCGGAAGAAATTTCGCGGCGCACCTATGACGCGCTCATTCGCCGTTCATCGGAAGTGGTGCTGGAAACCGTGTTTGCCGAAGATGGATTGGATGGACCTGACATGGTGGCCAGTCCGCTGACCCAGCGCGCGCTTTCCGGGCAGGGCGGTATTGCCGGTGTCAAGCTTGATATTGACCGGCCACTGATCGGCCTGGGTGCTTCCGCTCCCGTCTATTATCCCGCCGTTGGAGCCATGCTGGGTGCGCCAAGCATTGTTCCCGTCGATACGGACGTTGCCAATGCGCTCGGTGCCGTGGTCGGGCAGGTGCGCGTATCGGTCGAAGCCCACATCGGTCAGCCCGCCGAAGGGATTTTTCGCGTGACAGCGGGGGAGGCGATGAAGGACTTTCAGGACGAAGATCTCGCGATTGCCTTCGCTGAAGAAACGCTGCAAGGGCAGGTTCGCAGTTTCGCGCTGGAGGCTGGCACCGACGAGGCACAGGTCACCATCGCCCGAAACATCAGCGCTGCGACTGTTGAAGACCAGCGAAAATTCATCGAAGCGGTGCTGGTTGCAACCGCAACCGGCAGGCCTCGCATTGCCCACTGATTGATTGTTTCCCTTCTGGCACAAATCATGTTCATTTAGGCCGAATTGACGGGGAATGCTTTGGTGTGTTCAAGGGTACGCTAACAGAAAATCTTAAGGAGTATAGTATGAGCGAGCGGGTCGAGATCGATGGTCTGAAGGTGGCGAAAGAGCTCTACGACTTCGTGGCTAATGAAGCGGTGGTCGGAACATCGATCAATGCCGACGCCTTTTTCCAGGGTCTGGCAGCAATTGTCGATGATCTGTCGCCCAAGAACCGGGCCTTGCTCGCCAAGCGCGATGCATTTCAGGAAAAGCTCGATGCGTTCTATCGCGAAAAGCGGCAGACAGGATATACGCCAGAGCAATATGAAGCGTTCCTGCGGGAAATTGGCTATCTGCTGCCTGAGGGCGGAACATTCTCCGTCTCGACCGACAATGTGGATCCGGAAATCGCGGTAACGGCCGGACCGCAGCTCGTGGTGCCTGTCATGAACGCCCGCTATGCGCTCAACGCGGCCAATGCGCGTTGGGGTTCGCTTTACGATGCGCTCTACGGCACCGATGCCATTCCGGAAACCGACGGCGCGGAAAAGGGCAAGGCATTCAATCCGCTGCGTGGCGCCAAGGTCATCGCTTGGGCCAAGGCCTTTCTCGATGACAGTGCGCCGCTCGATGGTGCACACTGGGCTGATGTGACCGGTCTTTCCGTTGATCACGGCACGCTTGTGCTCAAGACCGCCAATGGGGTCTCGCCGTCGTTGAAGGAGCAGGCACAGTTCGTTGGCTATAAGGGCGATGCTTCCAGGCCATCCTCCATTCTTATGGTGAAGAACGGCATGCATGTGGAGATCGTCATCAACGCCGATCATCCCATTGGAAAAACCGACCCGGCCAATATTGCCGATGTGGTGCTGGAATCGGCACTCACCACGATTCAGGACTGCGAGGATTCCGTTGCTGCCGTCGATGCGGAAGACAAGGTTGTCGTCTATCGCAACTGGCTCGGCCTGATGAATGGCGATTTGCAGGATACGTTTGAAAAGGGCGGCAAATCGGTCACGCGCAAGCTCAATCCCGACCGGGGCTATACGGGGAAAGACAGCAAGCCGCTGACGCTGCCCGGCCGTTCGCTCATGCTGGTGCGCAATGTCGGTCATCTCATGACCAATCCGGCCATCCTCGACAAGGATGGCAATGAGGTGCCGGAAGGCATCATGGATGCGGCAATCACCGGCCTGATCGCCCTGCACGACGTCGGCCCCAAGGGCCGCCGCATGAATTCGCGCGCCGGTTCGATGTATGTCGTCAAGCCGAAAATGCACGGCCCGGAAGAGGTCGCCTTTGCCTCGGAGCTGTTCGGACGCGTTGAAGCCCTGCTCGGCATGCAGCCCAACACGATGAAGATGGGCATCATGGACGAGGAGCGTCGTACGACGGTCAACCTCAAGGAAGCGATTCGCGCTGCGAAAGAACGGGTTGTTTTTATCAATACCGGCTTCCTCGACCGCACCGGCGACGAGATTCACACCTCGATGGAGGCGGGTCCGATGATCCGCAAGGGTGACATGAAGCAGGCATCGTGGATCGGCGCCTATGAAAACTGGAATGTCGATGTCGGGCTTGAGTGTGGCCTTTCCGGCCACGCGCAGATCGGCAAGGGCATGTGGGCCATGCCGGACCTCATGGCAGCCATGCTTGAACAGAAGATTGCCCATCCGAAGGCCGGTGCCAACACTGCATGGGTGCCGTCGCCGACGGCCGCCACGCTGCATGCCACCCACTATCACAAGGTTGATGTAGCCGAGGTACAGGCAAAGCTGAAGACGCGCGGCCGCGCCAAACTCAGTGATATCCTGTCGGTGCCGGTCGCTTCGCGGCCCAACTGGACACCGGAAGATATCCAGCGCGAGCTCGACAACAACGCCCAGGGCATTCTGGGGTATGTCGTGCGCTGGGTAGATCAGGGCGTCGGCTGCTCCAAGGTCCCGGACATCAACAATGTCGGCCTGATGGAGGATCGCGCCACGTTGCGCATTTCCGCCCAGCACATTGCCAACTGGCTGCATCACGGCGTTGCCGGCGAGGCACAGGTTCTGGAAACGCTGAAGCGCATGGCCGGGGTCGTCGACAAGCAGAATGAGGGCGATCCGCACTACCAGCCGATGGCCGCCGATTTCGACGCATCAGTGGCGTTTCAGGCCGCTTGCGATCTGGTGTTCAAGGGGCGGGCACAGCCGAACGGCTACACCGAGCCGGTCCTGCACCGCCGCAGACTGGAACTGAAAGCCAAGCGCGCGGCTGCATAGCGGCCGATGCGCGCTCTTCGCCTCCTGGCCCTGGTGTTTCCGGCGTTGTTGGCCGGAGCGGGGCTTGCGAGGGCGCAGGGCGCAGAACCGGCCATTGAAATCCTCAACTGGGGTCTGACGCGGGCGAGGGATGTCGGCACTGAAGCGGCACCGGATACGCCGACAGGTTATAACCGGCTCGTCGACGGGCCGGTCGACGTTGTCAGGGCCGACAAAATAACCGCCTGCCTCGGGACCAGTTTCGGCGTGATGTATGCCGCGTTCAATGTCCCCGATTTCCAGGTCGTGCCGATCATGATCGTTGTCCGGCATCCGGTCATTCACACGCCTGATGGCCGCAGTATGCAGCGCAGCAGCTGGCCCGACGGCGCCATCCGGCAGCAGCGCTATGCGGGCTGGGTGTTCGAGAAGAGCTACGAACTGGTTTCCGGTGTCTGGACCTTTTCCCTGCAGGACACGCATGGGCGCGAGTTTGCCACCAGGAGTTTCGACGTGACCGCCGGCAGCTGTCCCATATCCTGATAATGGCCAAGCCCGTTCAGATATCGTGCTGGATCGGCATTTCCTCTCCCTGCGGCGACGCGGATCGCGGGAATTTGCAAATAGCAATTGTCACGGAGCAAAATTAGACTATTTGATAATCACGAAAACTCCCGTGTCTCTCATATAATTTGGCGATTGGGTTTATCCATGAGCGATTTGCCCCATTCAGTTCTTCAGGACGCCCATCGGCTGGCTGCCCTTGCTGAATATGATGTCCTTGATACGCCGTCAGAGCCGGCATTCGATAATATTGTCTCTCTTGCCAAGCAGATTTGCGAGACACCGGTTGCTTTGATCAGCCTGGTCGCCGGAGACCGGCAATGGTTCAAGGCGCGGTCCGGCTTTGAGACCTGTGAAACACCTTTGGAGCAATCGGTTTGTGCCCATGCGCTGCCGACGGGCTCTGTCCTGGTCATTCCCGATCTCACACTGGATGAGCGCACCAGGCACAATACCCTGGTGACGGGAGAACCCCATATCCGGTTCTATGCCGGGGCCGTTCTCAATACACCCAGCGGCGAGGCGATCGGAACCCTGTGCGTGATCGACAGCGTGCCGCGCCCCGGCGGGCTGACCGAAGCACAAACCGAGGCCCTTCAGGACCTTGCCGAGCAGGTCATTACCATCCTCGAACTGCGCCGGGTGCTGGAAAACCGCAACGACGTTGTTCTCCAGCAGCAGCGCTCGATTCGCTCCAGCCTAAAACGGGCCCTGTCGAGTGAAGCGGCGCGCAACAAGCAGTACCGGGTCGATGGATGGCTTGGTCCCGCGCAACAGGCGGGGGGCATCGGGGCATTCGAACTCAATCTTAAAACCAATATTGCGCGCGTTACACCCGAAATGTGCAGGCTATACGGACTGCCGGAGAGCGAGCAATATTCCGCTCCGACGTTCGAGGTGCTGACCTATGCGGACGACAGGCATCTGGTTTCCGATCAACCATCGCGCCTTGATGGCAACGTCATGCTTGATATCGAATACCGGATCCGCCGTGCCGATGACGGGTCGCTGCGCTGGCTGAGCCGCCGTGGCGAGCTCACCCATGACGAGGCTGGCCAACCCGCGTTTTTCCGTGGCACGGTCCAGGATGTCACCAAGCGCAAGCAGGCGGAAATCCGCCAGGCTGCCCTCCTCGAACTGGGTGACAGTATTCGCGACGCCCATACAACGGGCGAAGCTGCGGAAATTGCCTCACGGATTCTCGGTGAAAACCTGAATGCCGGTCGTGCGGGATTTGCCATCATTGATCTGACGGCGGATCTATTCAATGTCGAGCGGGATTGGACAGCGGCCGCACTGAAGTCCATGGCCGGCCGCCACTCGCTGGTGAACTTCAAGGCGACGATCAAGAACTCGCAGATCGGGATTCCGATTGCCGTCTCCGACATACCGGGAACGGACTGGCTGGCGCAGGATTATGACGGCTATGCCGCCCTTCAAGCCCGATCGTTCATCAATGTACCGCTGATGCATGCCGGTGAACTCGTGGGGCTGATGTTTGTTCACGGCGAGAATCCGAGGGATTGGCAGACCGACGAGATTCAGTTTGTCGTGAGCATTGCCGACCGAACCTATGCGGCGATTGCCAAGCTGCAGGCCGAACATGAACAGGGTATTCTCAATCAGGAATTGAGCCATCGCCTGAAAAACACGCTTACCATGGTTCAGGCCATTGCGACGCAGACATTGCGCGATGCGCCGCAGGACGCGGTCGAGGCATTCAAGCAGCGCCTGATGGCGCTCAGCTCGGCGCACAATGTGCTGCTGCACCAGAACTGGTCGGCCGCGCGTATCCGCTCGGTGCTGGAGAGCGTCTTGGCGCTGCACGGCGAAACAGCGCAGTTCGTCTTGCGCGGACCCAATCTCAATCTCGGGCCAAAGGCCGTCCTTTCCCTGTCGCTGCTGCTGCATGAACTTGCTACGAACGCACTGAAATATGGATCGCTGTCCAACAGGCAGGGCAAGGTGGAGATCAGTTGGGAAATCCAGCGTGCTTCGTCGCAGATGGAATTTGTTCTGACATGGCGCGAGAGCGGAGGCCCGGCCACAACTGCTCCCGAAAAGAAGGGATTTGGCTCGCGCCTGATCCGTTTTGGCCTGTCGGGCACCGGGGATGCCGATATTCAGTATGAGAAAGAAGGGCTTGTGGCGCGGTTCAGGGCGCCGCTGGCACTGGTCATGGATAATTGATCAAGATCTTTGGTTAATCCGCACGGACGGTCGGCGGCGCGTGGGTCGACTTTGGTATGCATTGTTTGCCGCATCATTCGATGCTAAAATCATGCCTGAACCAGGAAGCCGGAAATGCGCACCACACTTGCTCTTGATGATGAGCTTATTGCCAAAGCACAGGATTTCACGGGATTGCATGAAAAATCCGCCCTCGTTCGGGAAGCCCTCAAGGCTTTGATCGAACGAGAAAGCGCACGCCGGTTGGCGCTTCTTGGAGGGAGCGAACCAGGTTTGAACACGATACCCCGCCGCCGCATCGGATCGGGCGCATAGGCGTGATCCTCGCCGATACATCGATATGGATTGATCATTTGCGCGTTGGCGATGCCGAATTAAAACTGCGTCTCAACACCAATCAGATAATGGTTCACCCATTCATCGTGGGTGAAATTGCTTTAGGCATTTTACGGCAACGTGACCTCATCCTGGCTGCCCTTCGTGATCTGCCGAAGGTGAAAATAGCCAACGAGGAGGAAGTCCTGCATTTTATCGATGCCGAAGCGCTGTTCAGTCTTGGTATCGGCTATGTCGACGCGCACTTGCTGGCGGCAACGCGGCTAACACCCGGCACGCGGTTGTGGAGCAGAGACAAGAGATTGGCTGCCGCTGCCGCTCGCCTGCAACTCAACGTTGACTTTCCGTGATGCGGACAAGGTACAGGATTCAGTATTCGCGATCGAGGCGGCAATCAGCAACAGGACTGAAAAGCCTCGTGCAATTTTGACCAGATTAATGCGTGCCGCCCCGAACACTACTTGTTTGCTGGCTGATTCTTGTTTACGCGATTGGCCATGAAACTGCTTGCGCTTGATACGGCCTCCACTCGTTGCTCCGTTGCTGTTCTCGATGTCGAGACCGGGACCGTGCTTGCCGCAACGAGTGAGGATATTGGCAAGGGACATGCGGAGCGTTTGATGGCCTTCATTGAACAGACGTTGAACCGTGCAGCGGTGCCGATCAGTGCCATCGGCAAGATCGCGGTCAGCATCGGTCCGGGATCATTCACCGGCGTGCGTGTCGGCGTTTCCACGGCGCGCGGCTTTGGTCTTGCCTTGCAATGTCCGGTCGTGGGTGTCAGCACGCTTGAAGCATTGGCTTTTGATGCACGGCGTGTGTTTCCGGAACGTCCCGTCCTGTCGATTATCGATGCACGTCGCGACGAGATCTATGCGCAGTTCTTTGCGCCGGACGGTTCTGCCGGTTCGGTGCCCGGTGTGACAACCATACCGGACGTGTTGTCTGCCTTGTCGGAACGGCCAGACGATGTCGTGTTGTCCGGTTCGGGCGCGGCCCTCGTCAATGATGGCAAGGAACACAAGCTCGATGTGGCCGTAACGACGTCGACGGGAACGATTGAAGCCTTTGCCCGGCTGGGCGCTCTGCGCTCGGTTGATGGCGAAGCGCCGAAGCCGCTCTATCTGCGCGGGCTCGACGTCAAGCCGCAGCAGGGTTTTGTCCTGCGAAGGAAGGTCTCGGAATGATGGGCTTTCCCCTCGGTAATCTGCGCAACCGTCCTTTTGTCATTGAACCCTTGGCAAGCACGGATTCGATTCACCTGGCAAAGCTGCACGCCCTGACGTTCAGTCAGCCATGGAGCGATGAGGAATTCCATGCGCTGATGATGCAAGGGAATGTCTTCGGTTTCATTGCGCGGGAAGAGGGCAGGCGATCTGCGCCTCCCGGCGGCTTCGTGCTGGCAAGGCTCGTTGTCGACGAGGCGGAAATCCTGACGATAGCTGTGGCGCCGTCCGCGCAGCGGCGTGGTCTTGGCCATGCCTTGATGGACGCGACCCTGCGCCATCTGCACAATGCCCGGGCGGAAATGCTGTTTCTGGAGGTGGACGAGACAAATATGCCGGCCCTGGCGCTCTACCGCCGCCTTGGATTCAAGCAGGTGGGCAAACGTCCCGGCTATTATGAAACTGCGGGCGGCCGTTCCGCGGCCCTGACCATGCGCCGTGACCTGAAGCGGGCACGCTGACATGATGTCCTGGGTCCGTTTTACTGTCACGGCCACGGCTTTTGCGCTGGTCACCCTGATCTCGGTGCCATTGCAGTATTTTTTCCTCAAGGCCGGCTGGGGCTTGCGCAAGCGGTTCCCGATTTTCTATCACCGCATCGTCGCCAAACTGCTTGGCTTGCGCATCCACATGCATGGGGACATGGCAACGCAGCGCCCGCTGCTGCTGGCGGCCAACCACGCATCGTGGACCGATATCGTGGTGCTGGGGGCGCTCAAGGAATTGTCCTTTATCGCCAAGATCGAAGTGGCGAGCTGGCCGCTGTTCGGCATGCTCTCCAAACTGCAGCGCTCCGTCTTCGTGGAGAGGGAAAAGCGCGGTAAAACCCATGATCAGGCGAGCGAGATTGCAACGCGTCTGGCCGCCGGTGACGTCATGGTGCTGTTTGCCGAGGGAACCACCTCCGACGGCAATCGCGTTCTGCCCTTCAAGACCTCGCTTTTCGGTGCCGCCCAGGTGGCAATCCGCGAAACCAGCGTGGAAACAGTGACGGTGCAACCCGTCGCGATTGCCTATACGCGGGTGCATGGCGTGCCGATGGGCCGCTTCCATCGCCCGATCATTTCTTGGCCGGGCGACGTGCCGCTGGGACCGAGCCTGATCGGGCTTTTGAAGGACGGTGCGATCGATGTCGATGTCTGGTTCGGCGAACCGATGACCATCGACAGCAAGACCAACCGCAAGATGCTGGCACGGTTGATGGAGAAGCGGGTGAGGGAGATGATGTTGTCGTCGCTCCTTGGCCGGGATCTTGTCGCAGCGGCGGGAGAAACGCCGGAGTCAGCCATTCCGGCTGACTCTGCTATTCTCAAAGGCCTCAAAAAGCTTTAGAAGCCTCGCATGGACGATATCATCACCTCGCACAAACCGGACGAGACATCCGGAACCGTATCCATTTCGCCAGCACTTGCGAACACGCGCAAGGTCTATGTGAAGACCTATGGCTGTCAGATGAATGTCTATGACAGCCAGCGTATGACGGACAGTCTGGCGGCGGAAGGCTATAGCCCCACCGATACGGCGGAGGACGCCGACCTGGTGTTGATCAACACCTGTCATATTCGCGAGAAAGCCTCGGAAAAACTCTATTCGGCGCTCGGCCGCCTGCGCAAGATGAAGGACGCCCGCGCCAAAGAAGGCCGCGAGCTGACCGTCGGCGTTGCCGGTTGCGTGGCGCAGGCGGAAGGCGACGAGATCACCCGCCGCGCGCCGGTGGTGGATCTGGTGGTCGGTCCGCAGACCTATCATCGCCTGCCGCAGGCGCTTGCCCGTGTGCGGCAGGGCGAGCGGGTCGTCGAGACGGAATATGCGATCGAAGACAAGTTCGAGCATCTGCCGGCTCCCCGCAAGGAGCAGACAAGAAGCCGTGGTGTGACGGCTTTTTTGACTGTCCAGGAGGGGTGCGACAAGTTCTGCACATTCTGCGTGGTGCCCTATACCCGCGGTTCGGAAGTCTCGCGACCGGTCGCGCAGATCTTGAAGGAAGCCGAAAAGCTGGCTGATGCCGGCGTGCGCGAACTGACTCTGCTCGGCCAGAACGTCAATGCCTGGCATGGCGAAGGCGCCGACGGGCGCGAGTGGGGATTGGGCGAGCTGCTCTACCGTCTGGCTGAGATACCCGGCATTGCGCGCCTGCGCTACGTGACCAGCCATCCGCGCGATATGGATGACACGCTGATCCATGCCCACCGCGACCTGCCGATGCTCATGCCCTATCTGCACCTGCCGGTACAGGCGGGGTCGGACCGCATTCTCAAGGCCATGAACCGCAGGCATACGGCTGCGGAATATGTGCGGCTGATCAACCGGATTCGCGAGGCGCGCTCGGACATTGCCCTTTCTGGGGATTTCATCGTCGGCTTTCCCGGCGAGACCGACGCGGATTTCGAGGCGACACTGCAGATCGTGCGCGACGTCACCTATGCTGCGGCTTACTCGTTCAAATACTCGCCCCGCCCCGGCACGCCCGGTGCGGATATGGAAGATCATGTCCCCGAAGCCGTGAAGGACGAACGGTTGCAGCGCCTGCAGGCCCTGCTGTCCGAACAGCAATATGCATTCCAGCGCAGTCTGGTCGGTCAAACCATGGACGTGCTGATCGAAAAGGCCGGGCGGGAACCCGGACAGATGGTTGGACGATCTCCCTGGTTACAACCTGTAATTATCGATGTACATGGCGGCGAAATCGGCGACATAATCAGCGTACGAATCATCAGCACGGGAACCAACAGCCTGATTGGGGTTCGTGAGATGGAAACGACGAGCGACGGGACTATATAAGCACTGAACACCTTTTGGTAAGGAGAGCCGATTGACCGCCACCGAAAAGCTGAAACCCGCTCCGTCAGGGGCCTCGGATCTGGCGCATATCGTACTGACATTCGACAATAACCGGCTGGCAAGCGCCTTGTTCGGTCAGTTCGACGAGAACCTTGCCCGCATCGAACAGAAGTTGGGTGTCGATGTCCGCTCCAAGGGAAACCAGCTTGCGATTCGCGGTGAACCGGGCGCGACCGAACAGGCCCGAAGGGCCCTCGATCAGCTCTATGAACAGCTGCAGAAGGGCCATGATATCTCGGCATCCGATGTGGATGGCGCATTGCGCATGGCTATTGCCGCCGACGATCAACTGACGCTTCCCAGCATGGAAAACAAGAGCAAGATGGCTGCAGCCCAGATATCGACCCGCAAGAAGACGATTTTTGCCCGCACGCCCACACAGGATGCCTATATGCGGGCACTGGACCGCTCGGAAATGGTGTTCGGCGTCGGCCCTGCCGGTACCGGCAAGACCTATCTGGCCGTTGCCCACGCCGCCATGCTTCTGGAGCGTGGTCTGGTGGACCGGATCATTCTGTCGCGTCCGGCGGTGGAGGCCGGCGAACGTCTTGGCTTCCTGCCCGGCGACATGAAGGAAAAGGTCGATCCGTATCTGCGACCGCTCTATGATGCGCTGTATGACATGATGCCCGCCGACAAGGTCGAGCGGGCCATTGCTGCCGGTGTCATCGAAATTGCACCGCTGGCTTTCATGCGCGGACGCACACTGGCGCATTCTGCCATCATTCTTGATGAGGCGCAGAACACGACAGCCATGCAGATGAAGATGTTTCTCACCCGTCTTGGTGAAAACGGACGCATGATCATCACCGGTGATCCCAGTCAGGTCGATCTTCCTCCTGGCCAGAAATCCGGTCTGGTTGAAGCGCTGAGAATTCTCGATGGCGTCAGCGGGATTGTCACAGTCCGCTTCTCGGATGTGGACGTTGTCCGCCATCCGCTTGTTGCGGCAATCGTCCGTGCCTACGACAAGGAAGGCGCCAAGCCCTGAGATATTTCGATCACTTTATCCCGTTGGTCGTCTGATGCGATTTTCTGCACTTCCGGCGTTTATGGACTACAATGTCCACGGCGCTCCGGTTCTTGAAAACCGCGCTATCCGACTCAACGGGCTGAGTGCTCGAAAGATATCCAACGCTTGATGGTACAATTTTGATCGATACCGATATTCTCGTTGAAACCGACGGCTGGCCCGAGGAGGCCACCCTGCAGGCGCTTGCCGAAAAGGCCATTGCTGCTGCATGGCAGACATTGGATCGCGGCCCGCAACCGGTGAGTGAACTCAGCCTCGCCTTTACCGACGACGCGGCGATCCGCGAACTCAACAATGACTGGCGCGACAAGGACAAGCCAACCAATGTGCTGTCATTTCCCGCCTTTCCGATCAAGCCCGGCCAGAAACCCGGCCCCATGCTCGGCGACATCGTCATCGCTCGGGAAACGGTCGAGCGTGAAGCTGCCGATGAACAGAAACCTTTCGACCATCATTTGACGCATCTGATCGTGCACGGCTTTTTGCATCTGCTGGGCTATGATCATATTATCGAGAGCGAAGCGGAAGAGATGGAAGATCTGGAGCGTAAAATTCTCGCGCATCTTGCCATTCCCGACCCATATGCGCTATCGGTCACTGACGATCAATCCGATTGAGGACCATGTCTGACACGTCGCACCAGAACGATCCTGCCGCGCCCGCCAAGGGCATAACCGGGCAGGAGAGTGACGCCGAGGGGCAAAGTAGCACCAGAGCGCCCGCAACCGAAAAGCGCTCGCTTCTCACTGCAATTTTTCCATTTCTGCGCGCTCGCCCGGGCACATCCCTGCGAGAGGATATCGATGCGGCGCTGGCAGGCACGGATAATGGCGATACGGCGTTTTCGCCGGAAGAACGCGCCATGCTTCACAACATCCTGCGCCTGCGCGAATTGCGCGTGGAGGATGTGATGATCCCCCGCGCCGATATTGAGGCGGTTGATATCACCACGACTCTAGGCGATCTGCTGGAGGTTTTCGAGAAATCCGGCCATTCGCGCATGCCGGTTTTCGCGGAAACCCTGGATGATCCGCGTGGCATGGTGCATATCCGTGATGTGGTCAATTACATCACCAAGATTTCCAGGGTGAAGACCCAGCGCCGAACGTCGGCGAAGGCACCCAAGGCACCGGCTGCTGCCAAGTTTGATCTGGGCAATGTCGAACTGACCAAGACCATTGCAGAGCTCAGTCTCATGCGGCCGATCCTTTTCGTGCCGCCCTCGATGCTTGCCAATGACCTGATGGGCCGCATGCAGGCACAGCGCATTCAGATAGCGCTGGTTATCGATGAGTACGGCGGGACAGACGGCCTGGTATCGCTGGAAGATATCGTCGAAATGGTCGTCGGCAATATTGAAGACGAGCACGACGACGACGAAGTGATGATCATGGAGGAGCCGGAAGGCGTCTTCATCGCCGATGCCCGCGCCGATCTTGAAGAGGTCGCGGGAAAGATCGGGCCCGGCTTTGTCGTTGGCGAGCATGGCGAAGACGTCGACACGGTCGGCGGTCTGATCTTCTCGATTCTCGGGCGTATTCCCGTGCGCGGCGAGATGGTCCAGGCGGTTCCGGGCTATGAGTTCCATGTGCTCGAAGCTGACCCGCGCCGTATCCGCAAGGTCCGCATCGTGCCGCTGCGCCATGCCGAGCGCCGCCCGCGCGCTCCGCGTCCGGGCGCGGCGGATGAACCCGCTGAAATGGACGAATGATTGGCGCAAGTCTCACCCGCTTATACTGACGAAAAATCACCAAGGGTGGGGCATGGCATGATCCAGCGTCTGGCCGGAAAAATCATCCTGCTGTGGGGATGGAAGCGTGTTGCGCTGGCATTTCTCATGGGTGCACTGGCCAGTTTCGCGCTGCCGCCCTATGATTTTTTTGCCGTCTGCTTCATCTCCTTTCCGGTTCTTGTCTGGCTGATTGACGGCGCCGTCGACAATGCGGGCGCCGGGCCTCTCCGCAGGCTTTGGCCGGCAGCCATGATTGGCTGGTGGTTTGGTTTCGGCTATTTCGTCCTGGGCCTCTGGTGGTTGGGGAATGCACTGCTGGTGGACGCTGCCGGCTTTGCCTGGGCAATTCCGCTTGCCGTGCTTGGACTGCCGGCCGTTCTCGCCGTTTTCTACGCTTTTGCCGCAGCGCTGGCGCGGCTGTTCTGGAGCGAAGGGATGGGCCGTGTTCTGTCGCTGGCCTTTGCCTTCGGTATTACCGAGTGGCTGCGTTCGATTTTGCTCACCGGTTTCCCCTGGAATGCGATCGGTTATGCGGCGATGCCGGTTCCCGTTCTCATGCAGTCATCGGTTTTTGTCGGCCTTCTGGGCATGAATGCGCTGGCCGTTGCGGTGTTTTCCATGCCTGCTTTGCTTGCTGGCCGCCGGGATATCAGAACCGGCCTGGTTGTCGCGCTGATCCTGGTGTGCGCCCATGCGGGTTACGGGTTTTACAGGCTGCAGACAGCCAGCCTTGTGGCAAAGGGCCCCAATGTTCGTATCGTTCAGCCGTCGATCGCACAGGATCTGAAGTTTGACGTGGAAGCGCGCCGCGATATTCTTGATAAATATCTCGCCATGAGCGGCAAACCGCCGCGATCCGGCGCCCCCGCACCCGACGTGATTGTCTGGCCGGAAACAGCGGTCCCCTATATCCTGACGAGAACACCCGACGCGTTGCGGGCCATTGCCGGAATGCTGAAAGAGGGGCAAGTCCTGCTCGCCGGGGCCGTGCGGATGGAGGAGCCGGGTGGCAATCAGCCGCCGCTGTATTACAACACGATCTACAGCATCAACGATGCCGGTGAGATTACCGGTGCAGCCGACAAGGTACATCTGGTTCCTTTCGGGGAATATCTGCCGCTCGAAGGTATTCTGCGCAGCCTGGGTTTGAGCGAAATTGCTGGAATGCCTGGCGGGTTTACTGCAGGCGCCTCCAAGCAGTCGCTCAAGGTGAACGACAATCTCACGGCTTTGCCGCTCATCTGCTATGAAGCGATCTTTCCGGCTGAAATGGGGTATCAGGGGCCGGCGGCCGACGCGATCATCAATGTGACCAATGATGCATGGTATGGCGATACGCCAGGTCCGTATCAGCACTTCCGCCAGGCGCAATTGCGCGCGGTCGAGCAGGGTTTGCCGCTTGTCCGCGCCGCCAACAATGGACTATCAGCGGTTGTCGATCCCTACGGTCGAATCATCGATGCCCTGGCGCTGAATGCAGTGGGTGTGGTCGATGTGGCGCTTCCCGGTAGGGTTCAACTACCATTAAGTGAAGGCTTACGCAGATTTCAATTTCTGATTGTACTCGGTCTGCTTTTTGCTGCCGTACTGGCGTATTTTTATCGGGATAGAAGGCGTCTCGGTTGACTTTTTTACCTTTGCCCTGTCGAATACCGTTATATTTGGTCTGTTGATACATTGATGATAAAATTAGTTTTCAGCCCCATTTCATACGAATGAGATTTTCATGCCCGATAATAAAAAGCGACCGAACCCAGTTGACGTCCACGTGGGCGCCCGAATCCGTCTGCGCCGGAACATGGTTGGCCTCAGCCAGGAAAGACTAGGCGATAGCCTGGGAATTACATTTCAGCAAATTCAAAAATACGAGAAGGGTGTCAACCGGGTAGGTGCCAGCCGTCTGCAAGCGATTGGCAACGTTCTCAACGTACCCGTCACGTTTTTCTTTGATGATATGCCCGACCAGCCGGAGAAGGTGCAGGGTTTCGAGGAGGAAAGTGACAACACATACGTGGTGGGCTTTCTCAACAGCTCCGAGGGGATTCAGCTTGCGCGTGCCTTCGCCAAGATCGGCGACCCGAAGATTCGCCGGAAAATCCTCGATCTGGTGCGGACATTGAGCCACGAAGAAGATCCCGAAGGATAGATTCCCGTTAGCCTGTCGGTCTTTCCGTTCAAACAGTAGAAAAATTCTTCCAATGCTGTTTGTTTGAAAACGAAAGCGATTGACTGAATCCTTGGACCTTGGCAAACACTACGCAGGCTCGTTCCCTGTGGAATGGGCGTACGTTTGTTTCAAGAGGGGTTTCCCGTGACACGCAGTTCCTATCTTTTTACCAGTGAGTCTGTATCGGAAGGTCATCCAGATAAGGTTTGCGACCGTATTTCCGATGAAATCGTCGACATGATTTATAAGGAAGCAAAGAAAACGGGTGTTGATCCGTGGACTGTGCGTATTGCCTGTGAAACCTTGGCAACGACCAACCGGGTTGTTATTGCCGGTGAAGTGCGTGTCCCCGACACGCTGCTGAAGAAGGACAAGAACGGCGCCGTTGTTCATGACGCCAAGGGTCATCCGGTCATCAATCCCTCCCGCTTCCGCGCTGCCGCCCGCCGTGCGATCCGCGATATCGGCTATGAGCAGGATGGCTTCAGCTGGAAGACCGCAAAGATTGACGTGCTGCTGCATCCGCAGTCGGCCGACATTGCGCAGGGCGTCGACAATGCTTCTGACCGTCAGGGTGAAGAGGGTGCAGGCGACCAGGGTATCATGTTCGGCTATGCCTGCCGGGAAACACCGGACCTGATGCCGGCTCCGATCTATTATTCGCACAAGATTCTCGAGCTTCTCGCCGCTGCCCGCCACAAGGGCGAGGGCGAGGCCGGCCGGCTTGGCCCCGATGCCAAGAGCCAGGTGACGGTTCGCTATGTCGATGGCGTAGCGGCGGAAGCGACGCAGATCGTTCTTTCGACGCAGCATCTGGATGCCAGCTGGGATTCCAAAAAGGTTCGCAAGGTCGTTGAACCCTACATCCGTGAAGCGCTGGGCGATCTCAAGATTGCCGACAATTGCGTCTGGTACATCAACCCGACCGGCAAGTTTGTCATCGGCGGACCGGACGGTGACGCAGGGCTGACAGGCCGCAAGATCATCGTGGACACCTATGGCGGCGCGGCGCCCCATGGCGGCGGTGCGTTCTCCGGCAAGGACACCACCAAGGTCGACCGCTCTGCTGCCTATGCAGCGCGCTATCTCGCCAAGAATGTTGTCGCCGCAGGCTTTGCCGATCGCTGCACAATCCAGTTGTCCTACGCCATCGGCGTTGCCCAGCCTCTGTCGGTCTATGTTGACCTGCACGGGACAGGCAAGGTGAATGAAGATGCCGTGGAAGCTGCGCTGCGCAAGGTCATGGACCTGTCACCCACGGGCATCCGCAAGCATCTTGACCTGAACAAGCCGATCTACGCCAAGACATCCGCCTATGGCCATTTCGGCCGCAAGCCCGGTCGTGACGGTTCGTTCTCCTGGGAAAAGACCGATCTGGCCAAGCAGTTGAAGAGTGCACTGGCTGCGTAAGCAGCCAGTTTGATTGAAGATGATGACAGATACAGAAGAGCCCAGGCGCGAGCGCTCAACGGAAGCGTTTTTCGGCAGACGCAATGGCAAGACACTGCGGCCCCTGCAACGCTCCATCCGCGACGAGTTGTTGCCGCTGCTGAAACTGGATCTGTCGGAACCTGCACCCGGCGACCTTCGCAGTCTTTTTACTGCGGAGGTCGACAAGGTCCGGCTCGAAATCGGCTTTGGCGGTGGCGAGCACCTGCTGCATGAAGCTGCCCGTTTTCCCAAGTCCGGCTTTATCGGTGTCGAGCCTTTCGTCAACAGCATGGCAAAGCTGGTTGTCGATCTGCACGAAAATCCCCTGCAGAACATTCGCCTGTACGACGACGATGCAACGCAGGTCCTGGACTGGCTGCCGGATGCATCGCTTGACGGTATCGATCTGTTTTATCCGGATCCTTGGCCGAAAAAGAAACATTGGAAGCGCCGCTTCGTCAGCCAGAAGAACCTTGACCGTTTTGCCCGGGTATTGAAGCCGGGCAGCCCGTTCCGTTTTGCATCGGATATCGATACTTACGTCAACTGGACATTGCAGCATTGCCGCGCTCATGGCGCGTTCGCGTGGCAGGCCGAAACATCCGCCGACTGGCACACACCCTATGAGGCTTGGCCCGGCACCCGCTATGAGCAGAAAGCGCATCGCGAAGGGCGTGTCGGTGCTTACCTGACTTTTTCACGCCGCTGATTTGCCGATCCGGCCGATATTGGCCGGTCTTCTCCAATACGTGACAGCTTCCAGACAGTTTTCTCCTGTCAATCTGAGCATGAGGAGACCGCTGGGAGGCTGTCCTATAGTTTATTGGTGTACGTTGAATTGCGCGCTTGGCGTCAGTTCAAGACTTTGACTGTTGCCGCCTCCCGGCTTCTTCAAAGAACCAGCAAAAACAGACGGCGGAATGCTGTCACGGGAGGATTTCTACAATGCGTAAAATGTTGCTTGCTTTCGCTGCTGCCGGCGCGATGATTGTGTCGGGTTCGGCCTTTGCTGCCGATTACAAGATCATGGCACCGGCTGCCCCCGGCGGCGGCTGGGACCAGACCGCCCGCACCATCCAGTCCGTGCTGCAGGATGAGAAGATTTCCGGAAGCGTTCAGGTGGTCAATGTTCCCGGCGCTGGCGGCACCATTGGTCTTGCCCAGTTTGCCAATTCGGCAAAAGGTGATCCTGCGCAGCTGATCGTCGGCGGCTACGTCATGGTCGGCGCCATCCTGACCAATGCGTCGCCGGTAAATCTCAGCCAGGTTACCCCCATCGCCCGGCTGACCGGTGAATTCGAAGCGCTGGTTGTCCCCGCAGCATCGCCCATCAAGAGCATGGCCGATCTCGTGGAAAAGCTGAAGTCCGATCCAGGTTCGGTGTCGTGGGGCGGCGGCTCGGCTGGCGGTACGGACCACATCACGGCGGGCCTGATCGCCAAGGCGGCGGGTGTTGACCCGACCAAGGTCAATTATATCGCTTTCTCCGGCGGTGGCGAAGCGCTGGCTGCCATTCTCGGCAATCAGGTGACGGTGGGCATTTCCGGTTATGGCGAATTCGAATCGCAGATCAAGGCTGGTACACTGCGCATTATCGGCATTTCCAGCGATGCGAAGGTAGCAGGCGTTGATGCACCGACGTTCAAGGAGGGCGGCATCGATGTGGCCATCCAGAACTGGCGCATGGTTGCTGCGGCCCCCGGCATTTCCAAAGAACAGGAAGCTGTAATCAGCGCCGACGTCGAGAAGATGGTGAAGTCGAAGGCGTGGCAGGATCAGCTTGCCACCAAGGGTTGGGCAGACACCTATCTTGCAGGTGATGCGTTCAAGACGCAGCTGGCGAAGGATACCGAAGCAACATCGGCAATCCTGAAAGATATCGGCCTTGTAAAATGACAAACAACGTGTCTGCATCCGCAACGCGCCGCCCTGACCGGGCGGCGCTGGTTATAGCCGTCGTTCTCGCTCTGGTTGCAGCTGTCATTGTCTACAGCACCGCAACCGCCCACGGCGGAAGCACCACGCGCATCGGCCCCGGCGCATTTCCCTACACCATATCAGGCTGTCTTTTCGTGCTGTCCGTCTGGACCGGCATTGAGGCGTGGCGTGGAGATTTTCCCGAGCGCGAGGCGCAGGAGTTTGGCCCTGTCATCTGGATTGTCGGCGGGCTTGCCGCGCAGATGCTGCTCCTGAACACGGTCGGCTTTTCCATTGCAACCGGCATATTGTTTGCAGCGACAGCCCGCGGTTTTGGCAAAAGGCCGCTGTGGATGACCATTCCGATCGGGATCGCCCTTTCTTTCGTCGTCTGGATCATTTTCGCCAAGGGGCTGCAATTGTCGCTTCCTGCAGGGCCGCTTGAGCACCTCATTTAAAAGGCATCACAGCCATGGATACATTTACACTCCTCGCCCACGGCTTCCTGGTCGCGCTGGAGCCGATGAACCTGTTTTACGCGCTCGTCGGTGTCACGCTCGGTACCGCTGTCGGCGTTCTGCCCGGCATCGGGCCGGCGCTGACGGTGGCGCTGCTCTTGCCGGTCACCTACAAGCTTGACCCGGCGGGTTCACTCATCATGTTTGCCGGCATTTACTATGGCGGCATGTATGGGGGCTCGACCACCTCGATCCTTTTGAACACGCCGGGGGAAAGCGCTTCCATCGTTACGGCGCTGGAGGGCAACAAGATGGCCCGCGCCGGACGCGGAGGGCCGGCGCTGGCAACGGCCGCCATCGGTTCCTTCGTTGCCGGACTGATCGCAACGCTTGGGCTTGCGCTGATTGCGCCGACAATCGTCAAATTTGCCCTGTCGTTCGGTCCGGCCGAATATTTTGCCCTGATGATCCTGGCGTTCATGACCGTATCCGCCGCCTTCGGCGATTCCACCCTGCGCGGCCTCACGGCGCTCTTTCTCGGCCTTGCCCTCGGATTGGTTGGTATCGACCTCCAGACGGGGCAGGCGCGGCTGGCTTTCGGTATTCCCGACCTTCTGGATGGTGTGGAAGTCACCACCCTTGCTGTTGCCCTGTTTGCAATCGGCGAGACCCTCAGTGTCGCGGCTGCCCGCTACGGTGGGGATGAAAAGATCGAGCCGGTCAAGGGATCGGTGTGGATGAACAGGGAAGACTGGTCGCGGTCGTGGAAGCCGTGGCTGCGCGGCACGGTCATCGGTTTCCCCATCGGCGCAATGCCGGCGGGCGGTGCCGAGATCGGTACATTCCTGTCCTATTCAGTGGAGAAGCAACTGGCGAAGAAGCCGGAGGAATTCGGCCATGGCGCCATTGAAGGTGTGGCAGGCCCGGAAGCCGCCAACAATGCATCGGCTGCCGGAACACTGGTCCCGCTATTGACGCTTGGGCTGCCGACGACGGCAACCGCAGCCATCATGCTGGCCGGTTTCCAGCAGTTCGGTCTACAGCCCGGACCGTTGCTGTTCGCCACCAATCCGCAGATTGTCTGGGGATTGATCGCCAGCCTTCTCGTGGCCAATTTCATGCTGCTGGTGCTGAATCTGCCGATGATCGGGCTCTGGGTGCGCTTGCTGTCCATCCCGAGGCACTGGCTTTATGCCGGCATTCTCGTGTTTGCCACGCTTGGCACCATCGGCGCCAACCCGTCGACATTCGAGCTTGGCATGCTGCTGGCATTCGGTGTCATGGGGTATATTCTGCGCCGGTTCGGTTATCCGATTGCGCCGGTTGTGGTCGGCCTGATCCTCGGGCCAATGGCGGAGCAGCAATTGCGCCGTGCGCTGGCGATCAGCCAGGGCGACGTTACCGTGCTGGTCGGGTCGCCCATTGCGATCATTCTGCTTGTTTTGGCGGTCTGTGCCGTGGTCGTGCCACTGATCTTGCGGGCACGGGGCAAAGGCAGGGTATTGTCGCAGCTTGCTGCGAACGAGGACTGATCAGCGATCAGCCCGGTCCACCGGGATATTAATTCCGGTGGATTGTGCTGAACTGAACGGGGTCAATGCCAAGATTGCGCAAATCCGACGGGATCGGCTGATGACCGAGGCGTGTTGCAGAAGCAACAGCAACGGCACTGCCGAATACGTTGAGAAAGCGGCTGATCTTGTAAGGCATATGTCTCTTGGTCATGGCTCATTCCTTTCGCAGTTATATTGCGATGCAGCATAGATAGGGGAGTTGGCTCGAAAGGGTTAGGCCCCGCAGCGCACGGCAGCCATGCGAAAATGCATTGCGGTGGCATGAATTCGGCATTTTCGGCCCTTACAAAAGCCTGAATCCATTTGTTTGGATGATTTTTGACCATTCCGGCATATCGCCGTTTGAACGGCCGGCCCTTGCAGCGCGGGAAGCGGTATGTGCGGCTGCATGCGGCGTTGAAATCGCCGAACTGTGGCGGACGCGCAGAAATTCGTCACAGAGCTTGAAACTCTCCCCTCATTTCGATATATAGAAGTCATATTCTTGGTCGATAGAACAGGGGTGGGTCCACACAGGTCCCGCTCTTTTTTGTTTCTTGGGGCCGAAACAGGGAAAATTCTGCGTGACAGACGGCACCAAAACAGAACACCAAGCGGTTGAAACAACCGCGCATGAAGAGCGCATTATCACCGAGACGGGCGTCGATGCCCGTATTGCTGGTATTATCGAGCCAGTGCTGGAATCCATTGGTTTCCGCCTTGTGCGTGTTCGGCTTTCCGGACTGAACGGCCTGACCTTGCAGATCATGACCGAACGCTTCGATGGCACCATGACCGTCGAGGATTGCGAACTGGTCAGCCGGACGATGTCGCCGGTTCTCGATGTGGAAGACCCTATCGACCGTCATTACCACTTGGAAGTATCGTCGCCGGGTATTGATCGCCCGCTGGTGCGCAAGTCGGATTTCAACACGTGGTCCGGTCATGTCGTCAAGGTTGATACATCTGCGGTACTGAGCGGGCGCAAGAAATTCCGTGGCCGCATCGCTGCCGTTACCGATGACAGTGTCACGATAGAAAGCGATCAGGCGAGTTATGGTGATGAGCCGGTGATCGAGGTGCCGTTCGAGTTGATCTCGGATGCGCGGCTCATTTTGACGGACGATCTCATTCGCGATGCCTTGCGCCGCGACAAGGATTTGCGCGAAGGCCGGATTCCCGAGGAGGGCGCTGTAGCGCCTGACGAAGCCGAATCCGCTGAGCAGGAACAGACAAAACAGGATTGATCTTCATACGCCGCGGGAGAAGCGGTGCGATGAACCCCCAAGGGGAACTTCAAGGAGAAAGACATGGCAGTCAGTGCAAACAGGCTAGAACTTCTGCAGATCGCCGATGCGGTGGCCCGCGAGAAGTCGATTGACCGCGAGATCGTTATTGCGGCAATGGCCGATGCCATTCAGAAAGCCGCGCGTTCGCGTTACGGTCAGGAAACCAATATCCGCGCCGATATCAATGCCAAGACCGGCGAGATCAAGCTGCAGCGCCTGCTGGAAGTTGTCGAAGACGTTGAAGATCCGGTGACGCAGATCAGCATGGATGCCGCGCGCGACCGCAATCCCGATGCGCAGCCCGGCGATTTCCTTGCCGATCAGCTGCCGCCGATGGATTTCGGCCGCATTGCCGCCCAGTCCGCCAAGCAGGTTATCGTGCAGAAGGTGCGTGAAGCCGAGCGTGACCGCCAGTATGACGAATACAAGGACCGTGTCGGCGAAATCATCAACGGCAGCGTCAAGCGCGTCGAATACGGCAATGTCATCGTCGATCTCGGTCGTGGTGAAGCGATCGTCCGCCGCGACGAACTGATCCCGCGCGAGACATTCCGCTACGGTGACCGGGTTCGCGCCTATGTCTATGACGTGCGCCGCGAACAGCGCGGCCCGCAGATTTTCCTGAGCCGCACTCATCCGCAGTTCATGGCGAAGCTGTTCACCATGGAAGTGCCTGAGATTTATGACGGCATCATCGAAATCAAGTCGGTTGCCCGTGATCCCGGCTCGCGCGCCAAGATTGCCGTGATTTCGCGCGATTCCTCGATCGATCCTGTCGGTGCCTGCGTTGGTATGCGCGGCTCGCGCGTTCAGGCGGTTGTCGGTGAACTCCAGGGCGAAAAGATCGACATTATTCCGTGGTCGCCTGAACCGGCGTCCTTCATCGTCAACGCGCTGCAGCCGGCGGAAGTCGCCAAGGTTGTGCTTGATGAGGATGCGGAACGTATTGAAGTTGTGGTTCCGGATGACCAGCTATCCCTGGCAATCGGTCGTCGCGGCCAGAATGTGCGCCTTGCATCGCAGCTGACCGGCTGGGATATCGATATCCTCACCGAGCAGGAAGAGTCGGAGCGCCGCCAGAAGGAATTCGTCGAACGCTCCAACCTGTTCATGGAAGCGCTTGATGTCGACGAGATGGTCGGTCAGGTTCTCGCATCGGAAGGTTTTGCCAGCGTCGAGGAAATCGCCTATGTGGATGGCGATGAAATTTCCTCCATCGATGGTTTCGATGAGGAGACGGCAAGCGAAATCCAGCAGCGCGCCCAGGAATATCTCGGCCGCATCGAAGCTGAACGTGATGCCCGCCGCAAGGAGCTGGGTGTTTCGGATGAACTGCGCGATCTGCCTGGCATGACGAATGCCATTCTGGTTGCTGTCGGCGAAGACGGCGTCAAGACGGTCGAAGATTTCGCCGGTTATGCGGTGGATGAACTGACCGGCTGGCGTGAGCGCAAGGATGGTGAGACAATCAACCATCCCGGCATTCTCTCGGCTTTCGAAGTCAGCCGTACCGATGCGGAGCAGATGGTTCTGACAGCGCGCCTCAAGGCCGGCTGGATCACCGAAGACGATCTGGTTGCTGTTGAGACGGATGAAGTGCCGGACGAAGAGGTCGCTGGCTGAGAGCGAGAGGCCTTTGTACGTGGAACCGGAAATGAATGACAGGACATGCATTGTCACGCGCGAAGGCGGTTCTGTCGATGACATGATCCGGTTCGTTGCAAGCCCGGACGGGGCGGTTGTCGCTGATTTGAAGCGCAATCTTCCCGGGCGGGGGTGTTGGGTGAAGGCCCAGCGGCGTTATATTGATGAAGCGGTCAAGCGAAAGCTCTTCCCGCGCGCATTGAAAACCAATGTGACTGTCCCGGACGATTTCGGGTTGGTTGTTGAGCAGATGCTGGTAAAATTCGCGCTTGGCAGTTTTGGGTTGGCGCGCAAGGCCGGTGTTGTGGTAACAGGGGCCGCAAAAGTGGACTCAGCTATCCGCAACGGCACCGCAGCGATGGTTCTTCATGCCCGTGAAGCAGCGGAAGATGGCATCCGCAAGCTTGACCAGGCCCGCCGTTCGGTAGTTTATGCCGGCGGACCGGAAATTCCCGCCCTTTCATTGTTTGAAAGCAGTGAAATGGATTTGGCACTAGGCGGGGTAAATGTGATACATGCTGCCGTACTCAAGGGGAAGGCAGCTGCCGGGTTCGTCGAGCGAGCTTGGCTGCTACAGCATTTTCGCGATGGCCGTACGGATCTGGCCGACGCTAAAGCGGCATCTGCCGCGAAGGAAACGGAAACGGAATGAGCGATACAAAATCGACAGACGACAAGACGCTTGGCGTCAATAAAAAGACCCTGACCCTGAAGCGGCCTGGCGTTGAACAGAGCACTGTGCGTCAGAATTTCAGTCATGGCCGCACGAAGTCTGTTGTCGTTGAAACCAAGAAGCGCAAGTTTAGCCTTCCGGATCAGAAGCCGGAGGTAACGCCTCCTGCTGCGCCGGCACCGGCAGCACCGGCGCCCGCATCTGCGGCACCTGCTCCTTCTGCACCGGTTGTGCGCCCGGCGGATCCCCAGCCGGCCCCTGCACCCGTACAGGCAACGACATCAAGTGCTGCTCCTGCGCCAGCGCCGCGTCCGGCGGCTCCTGCGCCAAGCACGTCTGCCGCTTCTGCATCCGCGAGCGCGCGTCCCGCTGCTCCGGCGCATTCGCAGCGGCCTGCCCAGCAGCCCTACCGTTCATCGCGTCCGAACGACCGTTCGGGCATGGTGCTGAACACATTGTCGTCCGCCGAGCTTGAAGCCCGCCGCAAGGCACTTGAGGGTTCAAAAGTTCGTGATGCGGAAGATCGTGCGCGTGCGGCTGTTGAAGCTGCCCGCCGTGCGGAGGAAGATGCTTTGCGTGCCAAGGAGCGCGAAGAATCCGCCCGCCGCCAGGCCGAAGAAGAAGAGCGCCTGCGCAAGGAAGCCGAAGCCAAGCAGCGTTCGGAAGAGGAAGCCCGCAAGCGCCAGCCTGAAACCGCGAAAGCGGCTGAAGATACAGCTGCGCCGAAGGGTGCCGTCCGCAAGCCCGTCGCTGACGAAGAAGAAGAACGTCGTGGGCCTGCTGGCGCCCGCCGCGGCAGCAGTGCCGCTCCGGCAAAGCCGGAAGTGCGCACACCCAAGGTCGTCAAAGGCGAAGACGAGCGTCGCCGTGGCAAGCTCACTCTGGGCACAGCGCTGAACGATGAAGGCCGCAGCCGTTCGCTGTCCGCGATGCGCCGCCGCCAGGAAAAGTTCAAGCGTGGCATGCAGCAGGACACCCGCGAGAAAATCGCGCGCGAAGTCATTCTGCCGGAGACCATCACCATTCAGGAACTTGCACAGCGTATGGCCGAACGTTCGGTTGACGTCATCAAGTTCCTGATGAAGGAAGGCCAGATGATGAAGCCGGGCGATCTGATCGACGCCGATACGGCTCAGCTGATTGCCGAGGAATTCGGCCATACGGTTCGCCGCGTTGCGGAATCCGACGTTGAAGAAGGTATCTTCAACGTGCAGGACGACGAAGGTGCGTTCGAATCCCGTCCGCCCGTTGTCACGATCATGGGTCACGTCGACCACGGCAAGACATCGCTGCTCGATGCCATCCGCAAGGCCAACGTGGTGTCCGGTGAAGCCGGTGGCATCACCCAGCACATCGGTGCCTATCAGGTCGAGCAGAACGGTCACAAGATCACGTTCATCGATACGCCCGGTCACGCCGCCTTTACGGCGATGCGCGCACGCGGTGCACAGGCCACGGATATCGCTATCCTTGTGGTTGCCGCCGACGACAGCGTGATGCCGCAGACGATTGAATCGATCAATCATGCCAAGGCAGCGGGTGTTCCGATCATCGTGGCGATCAATAAGATCGACAAGCCGTCCGCCGATCCGCAGAAGGTCCGCAATGGCCTGTTGCAGCACGAAGTCTTCGTGGAATCGATGGGCGGTGAAACGCTCGACGTGGAAGTGTCGGCGAAAACCGGTGCCGGTCTCGACAAGCTGCTCGAAACGATCCTGCTCCAGGCTGAAATTCTCGACCTGAAAGCCGATCCTTCACGGACGGCCGAAGGTGTGGTTATCGAAGCGAAGCTCGACCGCGGTCGTGGTTCGGTTGCGACCGTTCTCGTCCAGAAGGGCACATTGCGTCCGGGCGATATCATCGTTGCCGGCAGCGAATGGGGTCGTGTCCGCGCGCTCGTCAATGATCGCGGTGAAACGGTCAAGGAAGTCGGTCCGGCAACGCCGGTCGAGGTTCTGGGTCTTCAGGGCCCGCCACAGGCTGGCGATCGCTTTGCCGTGGTGGAAAACGAAGCCAAGGCCCGCGAGATTTCTGAATACCGCACGCGTCTTGCCCGTGAAAAGGCAGTGGCCCGTCAGGCTGGCTCGCGCGGCTCGCTCGAACAGATGATGAGCCAGTTGCAGGTCACCGGCCTGAAGGAATTCCCGCTGCTCATCAAGGGCGACGTGCAGGGTTCCATCGAAGCCATTGCCGGTGCGCTGGACAAGCTCGGAACCGACGAAGTTCGCGCACGCATCATCCATTCGGGTGCCGGCGGCATCACCGAGAGCGATATTGCTCTTGCCGAAGCCTCCAATGCTGCCATCATCGGCTTCAACGTGCGTGCCAACAAGCAGGCGCGTGACCTGGCCGAGCGTGAAGGTATCGAGATCCGCTACTACAACATCATCTACGATCTGGTGGATGACGTGAAGGCAGCCATGTCCGGCCTGCTGTCGCCGGAACGCCGCGAAACCTTCCTCGGCAATGCGGAGATCCTCGAGGTCTTCAACATTACCAAGGTCGGCAAGGTTGCCGGTTGCCGTGTCACGGAAGGCAAGGTCGAACGTGGTGCGGGCGTACGCCTTATCCGCGACAACGTTGTCATTCACGAAGGCAAGCTCAAGACGCTCAAGCGCTTCAAGGACGAAGTGTCCGAGGTGCCTGCGGGTCAGGAATGCGGTATGGCGTTCGAGAACTATGACGATATTCGCGCAGGCGATACGATCGAAGCGTTCCGCGTCGAACACATTACCCGCACACTTTGACGCTAAGCCCTTGCAAGGGCAGCGTTTAAATCATCGATAACAGGATCGCCGGAACAAAAACCGGCGATCTCCTGTATCTTGGGATACGATAAATATGTCTCGTTTTGCCTCATCGTCCGGCCCCTCGCAACGCCAGCTGCGCGTCAGTGAGCAGGTGCGTCACGCGGTTTCTCAGGTGCTTCAGCGCGGTGACGTGCGTGATGACACGCTGGAAAACGCCGTTGTCGCCATTTCTGAAGTGCGCATGTCGCCGGATCTCAAGATCGCCACCTGCTTTGTCTCGCCCATTGGCGCGAAAGACAGCGATGCGGTGATTGCCGCGCTGAACCAGCATGCAAAATTCATCCGCGGCCGGGCAGCGGCCTATCTGAAGCAGATGAAATACATGCCGGAATTCCGGTTCCGCATCGATTCGAGCTTTGACAACTACGCCAAGATCGATGCGCTGCTGCGCAAGCCCGAGGTGACCCGCGATCTCGATGATCATCACGATCACGATGATGATCATGACGATCCCAACCCTGGCGATGTGCCGGGACATGGCCCTGACGGCAACGGAAACAATTGAATGTCGAGACAGCGCAAGAAAAAAGGTCGGCCCGTATCCGGCTGGCTGATCTTTGACAAGCCGAAGGGCATGGGCTCGACCGAAGCCGTCTCCAAGATCAAGTGGCTGTTCAAGGCTGAAAAAGCCGGACATGCCGGCACGCTCGACCCCCTCGCATCCGGCATGCTGCCGATCGCGCTGGGCGAAGCGACGAAGACCGTCCCCTATGTCATGGACGGAACCAAGATTTACCGCTTCACCGTCACGTGGGGGGCTGAACGCACCACGGACGACATGGAAGGCGAGATCACCGTCACATCGGAGCATCGTCCGGACGAGGCATCGATCAAGGCCATTCTTGCCAGATATACCGGTGTGATTCAGCAGATTCCGCCAAAATTCTCCGCCATCAAGATTGCCGGCGAGCGCGCCTATGATTTGGCACGCGGCGGTGAAGACGTGGAAATCCCTTCACGTGAAGTCGAAATCGACCGGCTCGAACTGATTGAACAGCCCGACGCATCCACCGCGATTTTCGAAGTCGAATGCGGCAAGGGCACCTATGTCCGCTCACTCGCCCGGGACATGGGGCGGGATCTCGGTTGTTATGGTCATATCTCCGATCTGCGCCGCATTGAAGTTGCTCCCTTTGACGAACAGGATTTCGTCACGCTCGAGGAACTGGAAGCGGCTCACCCGCCGGCCCCTGTCGAGGGTGAGGAAGGGGAGGACCGTTCCTACGAAGCCATCGAGGCGCGTTTCTCGGTGATGGACGCATTCCTGATCGATACCGGCGCCGCGCTGGAGAGCCTGCCGCAGGTCGCCCTCTCCGATGATCAGGCGCACCGTATCCGCATGGGCAACCCGGTCATCCTGCGTGGCCGCGACGCGCCGGTGGAGGCTGACGAAGCCTGCGTAACGAGCAAGGGCAAGCTTCTTGCCATCGGCTTCATCGAACAGGGTCAGTTCAAGCCCAAGCGCGTTTTCACCGCTTAAGCTTTCACGTAAACCCAGGCATCAATTCCTGATTTCAACCGCACTTCGATGCGTTTGTAATCGGACACTTCGTAGGCGTCCGCCGCGGCGAGTTCGCTCGCCGTGATCTTGAAAACCGTCCCAGCAACCTCGTCGCCGGAATCGCCGCTTGGCACGACGATGGGATGGAAATTGCTGCCGCTTGCACGGATGACATCGGGATCGGTGATTTCGATCATCGATTTCCTGAAACCTGGCATCGCATCCGGCGCGCCTTGCAGAAGGCGGCCGAAGGAAGACTGCTGGACACCCTCCTGCTGCAGGGTTCCATAAGAAAACAGATGGATCGCCGGTGTGTCATTCATGGTGTGCTCCTCTGGCGCTTCGTCCTTAGTGGCGAATATCATTCCTTGATGCAACTGTAGGCTGCGGTGTCGTAGGGCAGGGTGACCTCCGCTTTTCCGGCGAGCGTCGGTTCGTTTGCGATAAGGGTGCGAACGTCGGCGGCAACCCGTTCCTGTTTCTCCGGCGGCAGGGCGGCGATGAAGCTGGTCGACAGCACCCGGTTGACGATGACGTCTTCTGGCGCACCGGTATGGTTATTGGAAAAGTGATGTTCCCTCAACGCGCTGAAGCCATTGAACGGAAAAGGCTTTTTCCACTCACCGGTATGGTGCCGCGGCGTGTCGCCTTCATAGGGCGCAAAGATATCAGCCAGTTTTGCCACCCAGGGAATGCGCGCGTCCCGCGTGTTCCACACCAGCCCGAGGCTGCCGCCGGGTTTAAGCACCCTGTGGATTTCCGTGAGTGCGGCTTTGGTGGCAAACCAGTGGAATGCCTGCGCACAGACGACCGCATCCACGGATGCATCGGCAAGAGGGATCGATTCGGCTGTGCCTGAGTTGGCCGAAATCTCGGGATGTTCATCGATGAGTTTTTGCAGCATTTCGGCAACGGGTTCAACGGCGATGACCGCAGCGCCCGTCGTCATGAGCCGGCGCGTAAACTTGCCGGTTCCGGCACCGAGATCGACAACGGTCTTACCGGGTTCCAGATCCAGCTCATCGCGCAGCCATGCATCGAGTGCGGGCGGATAGTCCGGACGGCCCAGGACATAGCTATCGGCCTTAGCGGCAAAACCCGTGGCAGCGGCGTGATGAATGGTGTTCATGATTTTACTCCGGATCATTGGCCCGCCAACCAGTATGGAAAGGCGGATTGGCGGAATCGGGGCGGGCAGGGACATGCCATGCTCATGCCGCAGTTCCCGTCTAATGTAAGATGGCAAAATGTATATGACCGTTTTGCCCCCGGTTCGACAGCTGAAAAGCGGTCGAATCATTTGCGGCTGGTAATTTGTCACATTTTCGACTATACGGCCCGCAGCGATAGGCTTTGCCTGCCGCTTTAACCGGCCCCCGCTGGACGACATCCCGGCCGTGGGCATCCCGTTTTCCCTTCAAAAGAAAGGACATACGATGTCGATTACCGCTGAACGCAAGCAGGCACTGATCTCTGAATACGCAACGAAGCCAGGCGACACCGGTTCCCCGGAAGTCCAGGTTGCAGTTCTGACAGAGCGCATTGTCAACCTGACCGAGCACTTCAAGGACCACAAGAAGGATAATCATTCCCGCCGTGGTCTTCTCAAGCTCGTCTCGACGCGCCGCAGTCTCCTTGACTACCTCAAGGGTGTAGACGAAGGCCGCTACCAGACGCTGATCGAAAAGCTCGGCCTGCGCCGCTAACGGATTGGACCGGCGGGTGCGTTCAGTCGCTCCGCCGGTCTCTGTTTATCCCTGACAGGGATGAACGCTACCATGAGGCAGGTCATGGGGCAGGATTGCAGGCAACTCGGCCATACGAGTTGCACGTTGTCTTGCCCGTGATTGGTCTGAAACGAAACGGGCGAAACATGCTGCTATCCAAAGGGATGCGCGTATTTCCCCACTGAAGGACAAGATATGTTTAATCAACACAAAGTTGAAATCGAATGGGGCGGTCGTCCGCTCATTCTGGAAACGGGCAAGATTGCCCGCCAGGCTGACGGCGCAGTTCTCGCCACCTACGGCGAAACCGTCGTTCTCGCCACCGTTGTTTCCGCCAAGGAACCAAAGCCAGGTCAGGATTTCTTTCCGCTGACCGTAAACTACCAGGAAAAGACCTACGCGGCCGGCAAGATCCCAGGCGGCTACTTCAAGCGTGAAGGCCGTCCGAGCGAAAACGAAACACTGGTTTCGCGCCTGATCGACCGTCCGATCCGTCCGCTCTTTGCCGATGGCTACAAGAACGACACACAGGTTGTCCTGACGGTTATCCAGCACGACCTCGAAAACAATCCTGACATCATTTCGCTCATCGGTGCTTCCGCAGCGCTGACGCTGTCCGGTGTTCCGTTCATGGGTCCGATCGGCGGCGCACGCGTCGGCTACATCGGCGGCGAATACAAGCTGAACCCGACCATCGACGAAATGGTTGAGTCGAGCCTCGATCTCGTTGTTGCCGGTACAGGTGAAGCCGTTCTGATGGTTGAATCGGAAGCCAAGGAATTGGCTGAAGACGTCATGCTCGGCGCCGTGATGTTCGGTCACAAGAGCTTCCAGCCGGTTATCGACGCGATCATCAAGCTTGCTGAAGTTGCCGCAAAAGAGCCACGCGATTTCCAGGCAGAAGATCTTTCTGCTGTTGAAGCTGCGGTTCTCAAGGTTTGCGAAGCCGACCTGCGCGCTGCCTACAAGATCACCGATAAGCAGCAGCGTTATGCCGCTGTTGATGCGGCCAAGGCAAAGGTCAAGGCACACTTCTTCCCGGAAGGTGTTGAAGAGCCGGAATTCTCCGCCGAACAGATCGCAACCGTGTTCAAGTCGGTTCAGGCGAAGATCGTTCGCTGGAACATCCTTGATACGGGCGGCCGTATCGACGGACGCGACCTCTCGACGGTTCGTCCGATCGTATCGGAAGTCGGCCTTCTGCCGCGCACCCACGGTTCGGCCCTGTTCACCCGCGGTGAAACACAGGCCATCGTTGTTGCAACGCTCGGCACCGGCGAAGACGAACAGTATGTCGACTCGCTGACCGGCATGTACAAAGAAACCTTCATGCTTCACTACAATTTCCCGCCCTATTCGGTCGGTGAAACAGGTCGCATGGGTTCGCCCGGCCGTCGTGAAATCGGTCATGGCAAGCTCGCCTGGCGCGCTATCCATCCGGTTCTGCCTGCCAAGGAACAGTTCCCCTACACGCTGCGCACGGTTTCGGAAATCACCGAATCCAACGGCTCGTCCTCAATGGCTACTGTCTGCGGCACGTCCCTTGCCCTGATGGATGCCGGCGTTCCGCTGCTCCGTCCGGTTGCTGGTATTGCCATGGGCCTGATTCTCGAAGGCGAGAAGTTCGCTGTTCTGTCCGACATCCTCGGCGACGAAGATCACCTCGGCGACATGGATTTCAAGGTTGCCGGTACTGAAGGCGGTATCACTGCCCTGCAGATGGACATCAAGATCGACGGTATCACCGAAGAGATCATGAAGGTTGCTCTGGGTCAGGCCAAGGACGGCCGTCTGCACATCCTCGGCGAAATGGCCAAGGCCATCACTGAAGGCCGTTCGGAACTCGGCGAATTTGCTCCGCGCATCGAAGTCATGAACATCCCGACCGACAAGATCCGTGACGTTATCGGTTCTGGCGGCAAGGTCATTCGTGAAATCGTCGAAAAGACCGGTGCGAAGATCAACATCGAAGACGACGGCACGGTCAAGATCGCGTCCTCCTCTGCCAAGGAAATCGAAGCCGCCCGCAAGTGGATTCATTCGATCGTTGCTGAGCCTGAAGTCGGCGAAATCTATGAAGGCACGGTCGTCAAGACTGCAGACTTCGGCGCATTCGTCAATTTCTTCGGTCCGCGCGATGGTCTGGTCCATATCTCCCAGCTCGCTTCCGAGCGCGTTGCCAAGACCTCCGATGTGGTCAAGGAAGGCCAGAAGGTCTGGGTCAAGCTCATGGGCTTTGACGAACGTGGCAAGGTTCGCCTGTCGATGAAGGTTGTCGACCAGGAAACCGGCAAGGAAATCGTTCAGGAAAAGAAGCAGGCTGAAGAAGACGCTGAATAAGCCTCTTGCTTTGACGTGATGAAAGCGCGCCCTCGTGGCGCGCTTTTTTCTTGGCGGGGTTCGATTGTCGTGGAAGGTTGCCATTCCAGTCAATTCCGCTTCAGACAGACCTATTGATGGATGGATATTGCCATGGCCAACGGCGCACTCAAGACGCTCTTTCTGCCCTTTGAAGACGGGATATTGCCGGTTCCCGGCGCCGGCAGCGCATGGCTGTTTCTTGGCGCCGAGGTGGAACGCGACATCGATCCTGCATGGAAAGATGTGCTGACAGCCCTTCAACCATTCAGGCCGGATTACAACGCATTGCAAAAAGCGGGCTTCCAGGCGGTTTCCCGTCTTGAGGGTAGGGAAAGCTTCAAGGGCGCGCTGATCCTTCTTGGCAAGCATCGTGGGCGCAATGAGGCATGGCTGGCGCAGGCTTTGCGCCATGTCGAAGCGGGTGGCCTGATCGTGGTGGGCGGCGACAAGAAACTTGGTATCGACAGTTTCCGCAAGACGGTCGAGAAATTTGCGCCGGTCACCGACCGGCTGTCCAAGCACCATGCGGTGGCTTTCTGGTTTACGCGGCCCGAGGCTCTCGATGAGGCACAGGTGGAGGCGCTTGTGGCCGAACCGACTCTCGTGGAAGAGCGTTTCACCACCGCACCCGGCATGTTTTCCCACACGGCCATCGATAAGGGCTCGGCGCTGCTGGTGAAGCATTTTGCCGGACGCATCAGCGGCCATGTCGCCGATTTCGGCGCCGGTTGGGGCTATCTTGCCAGCGAAGTCCTGAAACATCCGGAAAAGCTGAAATCGCTGGCGCTCTATGAAGCGGATTTTGAAGCTGTTGAAGCAGCACGGGTGAACCTTGCCGGAGCGAGCGAACTGCCACTGTCGTTCCACTGGCATGACGTGAACGGCGAAGCCATCACAGAGATTTACGACACCATCGTCATGAACCCGCCATTTCATGCGGGGCGCAGCGCCGACCCGACCATGGGGCAGGGGTTCATTGCTGCGGCTGCCAAGCGCCTGAAACCGGGCGGCAGGCTGTTGCTGGTTGCTAATCGCCAGATGCCCTACGAAGCGGCTCTGAAGTCGCTCTTCCGCTCTGTCCTGCCCGTTGAGGATGTCGCCGGCTACAAGATCATCGAAGCGAAAAAATAGTCAGTTCAATCGCCGCCGCCGGATACCGCACAGCCTCGTTTCTTCGATGGCCGCCTCGCTCATCCACGCCATGGATTTGAGGCTGACAACGATCCGTTGCAAAATGGCAGGACGTGGTCCCCTGCGCCAGGTATCGCTGGAATAGAGCGCTTCCTGCGAAGCGTTGAGGTGATCGAGATTGTCATAGGCGCGCACGAGGAAATAGGCATCGGGGTGATGTTCCGATTGGCCGAAGTCGACCACGTCCATATCGATGGACTGGTGTATGGGCAGGCTTTCCTCGCACACCAGTTTGTGGAATTCGGCTCCTGTTCCCGGGCGCAGGCTGTAGATAAGCGTTTCAACGAGGCGCATGGTGGGTCTCCTGACATTCCTGACGAAAAAGGGAGGCCCACTTTCAACAAAAATCCCGCAAAACCAAGCCTGGTCTCACGGGACTGCTGTCAATTCTGGCAGGAGGGTTTATTCCTTGCCGTCGTCGGATTTCTTCAGTTCTTCGAGCGTTGGCATCGATACGATGTTGTAGCCGGAGTCCACATAGTGGATTTCGCCGGTCACGCCGCTCGACATATCCGAGAGAAGATAGAGCGCCGAGCGGCCGACATCGTCGATATCGACGGTGCGGCGCAGCGGCGCGTTGCGCTTCTGGTAGGAGAACATGGCGCGTGCGTCGCCGATGCCGGCGCCAGCCAGCGTGCGGACCGGACCGGCGGAGATCGCGTTGACGCGGATGCTTTCCGGGCCGTAATCGGCGGCGAGATAGCGCACCATGGCTTCAAGGGCAGCCTTGGCCACGCCCATGACATTGTAGTTCGGCATGACACGGGTCGAGCCGCCATAGGTCAGCGTCAGGATGGAGCCGCCATTCGTCATCAATTTTGAAGCACGCTGCGCCACTTCCGTGAAGGAATAGGCTGATATCACCATGGTGCGGCTGAAATTGTCGCGCGTGGTGACATCGGCATAGCGGCCCTTGAGCTGCGACTTGTCGGAAAAGCCGATGGCATGCACGACGAAATCAAGCGTGCCCCATTCCTTTTCCAGGGTCTCGAACACGGCGTCGACGGTTGCGATATCCTCAACATCACAGGGAAGCAGCAGCTTGGAGCCGAGTTGTTCCGCGAGCGGCGCAACGCGCTTGCCGAAGGCATCGCCCTGATAGGTGAAGGCGAGTTCAGCGCCGTTGTCGGCCAGTTCCTTAGCAATGCCCCAGGCAATGGAATGGCTGTTCGCGACCCCCATAATGAGACCGCGTTTGCCTTTCATCAGTTCACCCATATTCTTCCCTCTCAACCCTGGAAACGCTGGAACACCAGCGTTGCATTGGTGCCACCAAATCCGAAGGAATTGGTCAGCACCGTATCCAGTTTGGCATTGTCGATCCGCTTGCGCACAATAGGCATGTCCTCGAATGCCGGATCGAGTTCTTCAATATTGGCGCTCTCGGCGATGAAATTGTGGTTCATCATCAAAAGCGAATAGATTGATTCGTGCACGCCGGTGGCACCCTGCGAGTGCCCGGTCAGTGATTTTGTCGCCGAGATCGGCGGGCAGCCGGCCTCAGCCGTGCCGAACACTTCGCGAATGGCTTCGATCTCCTTGAGATCACCAACCGGTGTCGATGTGGCGTGCGGATTGATGTAATCCACCTTGCCTTTCACGTTCTCGATGGCCATCCGCATGCAGCGGGCGGCACCTTCACCGCTTGGCGCAACCATGTCGGCACCGTCCGATGTCACGCCGTAACCGACGATTTCGCCGTAAATCTTGGCGCCGCGCGCCTTGGCATGTTCCAGCTCTTCCAGAACCAGCACGCCTGCGCCGCCGGAGATGACGAAACCGTCGCGGTTCTTGTCATAGGCGCGCGATGCAACCGAAGGCCGGTCGTTGAACTTGGAGGACATGGCGCCCATGCCGTCGAAAAGCACGGAAAGCGTCCAGTCGAGATCTTCGCAGCCGCCGGCAAACATCATGTCCTGCTTGCCATACTGGATCATCTCGAAGGCATTGCCGACGCAGTGATTGGACGTCGCGCAGGCCGATGAAATGGAATAGTTGACGCCCTTGATCTTGAACCATGTGGCAAGCGTTGCCGATGCGGTCGAAGACATGGCTTTCGGCACGGCGAACGGGCCGACTTTCTTGGATGAACCCGATTCGCGGGTTTTATCGGCAGCTTCGACGATGGTGCGGGTGGATGAGCCGCCGGAACCCATGATGATGCCGGTGCGCTCGTTGGAAATCTGGCTTTCATCAAGACCGGCATCGGCGATGGCCTGGTCCATGGCCACGTGATTCCATGCGGTTCCCCCGCCATGGAAGCGCATGGCGCGCCGGTCGACCAGCGTTGCCGGATCAAGCGTGGGAGCGCCGTGCACCTGACTGCGGAAACCGTATTTTGCATAGTCTTCCGCGAAGACAATACCCGATTTCGCCGCACGCAGGGATTCCAGCACCTCCTGCACGTTATTTCCGATAGAGGACACGATACCCATCCCCGTCACAACCACTCGCCGCATTGCGATCTCCTTGAAGGTGCTGCGCTGACCGATAGGGTCAGGCAGCGCTTTCCTTGAATAGGCCAACCCGCAGGTCGGTTGCCTTATAGATAGTTTCGCCGTCGGCTTTTAGCCAGCCGTCCGCAATGCCCAACACCAGACGACCGCGCATGACGCGCTTGAAGTCGATGCCATATTCGACGATCTTGGTCTTCGGGGTGACCATGCCGGTGAACTTGACCTCGCCGGTTGACAGCGCGCGGCCCTTGCCGGGCTCGCCGAGCCAGCCCAGATAAAAGCCGGTCAGCTGCCACATGGCGTCGAGACCAAGGCAGCCCGGCATGACGGGATCGCCAATGAAGTGACACGGGAAGAACCACAGGTCCGGCTTGATGTCGAATTCAGCACGGATGTAGCCCTTGCCATTTTCGCCGCCGGTCTCGGAAATCTCGGTAATGCGATCAAACATCAGCATGGGTGGCGCTGGCAACTGGGCATTGCCCTGACCGAACATCTCTCCGCGGGCGCAAGCAAGGAGCTCTTCATACCCGTAGCTTGATTTCTGTTCTGGCATTCTGTCTCCCATCAATTGCTTCAATGCTGGCGCTTTTGCGCGGGCGGACCCTATCACAGAGTGTTTCTCGCTGAAAACGGTCTGTTGGCTTATCCCTAACGGAATGGCTGAATTGCGGCCTATTGATCGATTTCGCAAGACGGCATATATCAATGATGTAACACGATAGACAACAGTCTATGGTGAGACTTTTGATATCATTTAACGGAGTGGCAGACGGGCCATGCATATTTCTTATGAGATTGATGCCGACGTACCCTTGCAAGAGCGCCTGCGCTTTGCGGGTTTGCGTCCCACCCGTCAGCGTGTAGCGCTTGCCAGTCTGATCTTTGCCAAGGGCGATCGTCATCTTTCGGCGGAAGAACTGCATGAAGAGGCGCTCGGCGCCAATGTGCCTGTTTCCCTTGCGACGGTCTACAATACCCTGCACCAGTTCACCCAGGCAGGCATGCTGCGTATCCTCGCCGTCGAAGGCGCAAAAACCTATTTCGATACCAACGTTTCCGATCACCATCACTTTTTCGTCGAAGGCGAGAACCAAGTGATCGATATTCCGGATGGCTCGGCCATGGTCGGCCATCTTCCGCCGGTACCGGAAGGCATGGAAATCGTCAACGTGGACATCATCATCCGCCTGCGCAAAAAACGCGGCTGATCCAATCGCATATCAATGATGACGGATTGTGCAGTCTGACGGGCATGTGAGGCAAGCCCGCCCGGATTCTATGGATCAATCAAACTTCTCGCCGGGATAGGCACCCCAGATATCCGATTGGCGCATCCAGCCGCTGGCGCCACTGAATATCAGCCGGCACCAATCCCCATTGCACATCTTGAGGGTTGCCAGAACACCGGGCTGCACCTGCGCCACGATGCCCGCCTTGTCATCGGCGCTGCGATAGACATTCAGCATGACATTGTCCTTGTCACGCTGCCACGGGGCGGTCATCGCTGTGCGCTTGCCGGAGAGGAGGGACTGATAGACCCAGCCTTCGGTTCCCTCGGAATCGCGAATGCGCCGCCAGTTGTCATATTCCTGGACGATTTCCACCGGCAGGCCCGATTTCAGAAACAGCCACGTCACGGCGTAGTCGCGCCCCGGTCCGACGCGCAAATTGACGCGACCGGGTTTCAGGCTGACAAAACGCGGCAATGGCAGGCCGCTTGGGCCAACCTGTTGGGCGGCATAAGCCGTGGCAATGCCGGGAATCGCCGCGGGAACGGCGAGGGAAAGAGCCGACGCAATACCGGCGGTCAGTGTGAAAGAACGAATAAATGAGATGCCCAACAAAATCAGTCCTTCATCGTTCTGAGCTCTTTTCCGGCAATTATGCGGTTGAACAAGGAACGATCCCTATTTTTCTTTGTCTTTGACGCGCCGCCTTGATAGACAAGTATCGGAGCTCAAGAGCAATTGCAGTTTGCAATGACTTGGTTAAAGAGGTCTCAATATCATCGGAAAAAGGGAGGGGAATATTGGTTAACAAAAAGCCTCTGGTCGTCATCACCCGAAAACTGCCCGATTCCGTTGAGACGCGCATGCGTGAACTCTTCGAAGCGCGGTTGAATGTCGATGACCGGCGGTTGTCAAAGGCGGAACTGATCGAAGCCGTCCAGCAAGCCAATGTTCTCGTGCCCACGGTTACCGACCGTATCGATGAAGAGATCATCAATGCGGCCGGTCCGAATCTCAAGCTTATCGCCAATTTCGGCAATGGCGTTGACAATATCGACGTTCCTGCCGCCGCCAAGCGCGGCATCACTGTCACCAATACCCCCAATGTCCTGAGCGAAGACACCGCCGACATGACCATGGCCCTGATGCTGGCTGTGCCGCGGCGCTTGGTGGAAGGCGCATCCATTCTTCTCGATGACGGCAAATGGGAGGGCTGGGGCCCGACCTGGATGCTTGGGCGGCGTATCTGGGGCAAGCGCCTCGGCATTGTCGGCATGGGCCGTATCGGCACTGCCGTTGCCCGCCGCGCCAAGGCTTTTGGCCTGTCGATCCATTATCACAACCGCAAGCCGGTCAGTCCCAGGACAGAAGTCGAGCTGGAAGCAACCTATTGGGACAGTCTCGATCAGATGCTGGCCCGAATGGACATCATCTCGGTCAACTGTCCGTCCACTCCAGCGACGTTCCATTTGCTCTCGGCACGGCGGCTGGCACTGATGCAGCCCTCCGCTTTCATCGTCAACACGGCGCGCGGCCAGATCATCGATGAGCAGGCGCTGATCGCCCAGCTGGAAACCGGAAAGCTCTCCGGTGCGGCGCTTGATGTCTTCGAACACGAGCCTGCAGTCAATTCAAAGCTCCGTAAGTTGGCAAAGGCGGGCAAGGTCGTCATCCTGCCGCATATGGGTTCGGCAACGCTGGAAGGCCGCATCGACATGGGCGAGAAGGTGATCATCAATATCCGCACCTTCATTGACGGGCATCGTCCGCCCGACCGGGTTTTGCCCAACCTCGTTTAAGCCGGTATCGCGGCAACAGCGCGAATTATTGAACGCTGACCATCCCGGCAATATCAATCGCGAGCGTTTGATCGATCAGCGGGGTAAACTCCCTGCGGTCAAGTTTGACAGCCATGGGCGTTGCGTGGCCCATCTCCTGCGCGACAATCAGGCCAAGGAGGAGAATGGCGTCGGGTTCATGCAGGATGATGGCGGCGGGTGCGAGGCCTGCAGAAACGAGTTCCAGAAGCACGGCCGCCGCCGATGACGACCCGATGGTTCCCGGCAGGCACAGAACCTTGCCGGTGATGGCGATGCCGTGCTGCGGATGGCGCACGTCGGCAATCCGTCCGGTCTTGGGATTGACGCCGCCCCAGAAGCTGATCGGAGCTGTCAAAACCAGCGCCTCTGCCAGAGCTGGCTGGCCTTGCACAAGAATTTCTGTTTGAAACCGGCTCATTCGGCAGCTCCAAACACCGGACGCCCGGTAACGGCACTTTCCACACATTCGGCCATGGAGCCGTAAATAACGCCATAACCCGTATTGCCCGGCGCATAATGGGCAAACTTTCCCGAATTGGTCATCAGCACGGCATTGTCGATATCGGGCAGGATGGGCGTGACGACGACACAGGTATCGGCGACGATAATGACGCCGCTTTGTTCCAGCAGCTGGCGCTTGCCGCTGCTTTCCAGCGCGGCGAGGGCATGGCGGCCTGTGCAGGCATAGAGCGGAACATGGAGACGACGTCCGGCGATCAACCGCTCCAGCCGATCAAACTCGGCGCCGGAAAGATGCGGGCTGCCGATAGCCACGGCATGAATGGCGTCTGCACCGGCCGCTGTTGAGAGCCTGCGCCGGGAATCCCGGATCATGTCGGTGGTGACCTTGATCACCGTTTCCGGCGTCTGATGGTGCAGGGCGGTGGCAAGGTCTGGCGCTTCGGGTGTTACGCCCGCCACGTGGAAGAGCCCGATGGCACCGGCAGAGGCCGCTGCTGCGCCAAAAGCTTTCAGTGCATCTTCTCCGGGATGATGCTCGATACCGGCGACAACACCCACGGCATCGCCCATTTCCCGCCCGTAAAGACTGCCAAGGATCGGCCATGCGGCCTCGGACGCCAGGAACTCCGCGTCCAGCCCCGATACATCGAAGACGATTCTGGCCCGGCGGTTTTCCGGGAGATGAAATCCGTAGTACGGGGCGTAGCCTGCAATCGCGCAGGCGATATCGAGAAAGTCGCCATAGCGGTTGGTCCGCGCGCCGAAGACGGAATTGCAGAAGACCACCGCATTGGATTCGCCCCAGGCGACGTCGCTGCCGTAGGCGGGGCGGTGCCCGGCCTGATAGGGCGCGCATGTCCATGTCGGTTCGCAGCCGAGCGTCCGGTAGGCATCCATCATCCGTCGGGCCATGCCGCGCTCATGCGGCTCCAGCCGGTTCTTCGAACAGCCGGTCAAGTCAAGTGAGCCGACATTGAGCGTGGCTCTCACGGCAACCCTTGCCCCGCCTTCCACGAGCTTCTCGGCAAACAGCGTGCCGGAATCGCCGTGATAGAGTGCGCCGTCGATATGGGCGGACGCGATGGGAATGAGCGACGGGGCGCCCATCAAGCGGGCTGTCGCCGCGACAATGCGCAGAGCCATTGCCGCACCCTCGCCGCGTGCACCATTGGCGATTGCCCTTTGCTCCGCAGTCAGATCAAGCGCCATGGCGAAGGGCCTTCTGTCCGCTCACGCCGCAGCTCCGGCGGTGTTTGCCTTGTACTTGATCGTCTCGAAGCGCGAGCTTAGTGCATCGTAAAGCAGCAGCCTGCCGATCAGCGGCTCGCCGATACCGGTGATCAGTTTGATCACTTCGGTGGCCTGCAGGCTGCCGATAACACCGGGGAGCACGCCGAGAACACCGGCTTCCGCGCAGGCAGGCACGAGACCTGGCGGCGGCGGGGACGGGAAGAGATCGCGATAGGATGGGTTCTGTTCGCCCTTGCCGTTCCGTTCATAGGGTTTGAGCGTTGTTAGGGAGCCGTCGAACCGTCCGAGCGCTGCGGAAACCAGCGGGCGTTTTCCCGCTGCACAGGCATCGGCAAGCAGATAGCGTGTGTCGAAATTGTCGGAGCCGTCGACGACGATGTGATAACGGCTGATGAGATCGGCGGCATTATCGGGTGCAATGCGCGTTTCATGGGCTTCGACCGTAACGTGCGGATTGATCGCGGCAATGGCGCGGATGGCGCTTTCGACCTTGGGCGAGCCGACGAGGTCGGTGTCGTGAATGACCTGCCGCTGCAGATTGGACAGCGAGACCCGGTCATCATCGACAATGCCAAGCGTACCGACGCCTGCGGCCGCCAGATACTGGAGCACCGGCGCGCCCAGTCCGCCAGCGCCCACGACAAGCACGCGGGCGCGCTTGAGCTTCTGCTGGCCGGGACCGCCGATCTCCGCCAGGATGATGTGACGGGCATAGCGTTCAAGTTCGGCGGAGGTGAAGGCAGGGTTTTCAGGGTCGCTCATGGCGCTACATTAGAACAAGATGGACCCCGAATGCAGCATCCGATTTGTCTCAGGCAAGAAATTTCAACCCGGCAATGCCGGAGACGATCAGGCCGATGCAGACGAGACGGATGACCGTTGCCGGCTCTCCGAAAAGATACATGCCGAGCAGCGCGGTGCCGACCGTGCCGATACCGGTCCAGACCGCATAGGCGCTGCCCACGGGCAGCTCACGCAGGGCAAGGCCCAGCACGAGAACGCTGATCACCATGCTGGCGCCGGTCAGTACCGACGGCGTCAACCGGGTAAAACCGTCGGTGTACTTGAGCCCGATGGCCCAGCCGATTTCAAAGAGTCCTGCGACGACGAGATAAATCCAGGCCATGACGACCATCCTTTTCCATGTGCGGGCCGTCCCGGCTTGTGTTCAGACGCAGCCTTTTACGGCCGCGAGGAGGTCGTCCTCCAGAGTTCTATCTAGGCTGGCGGAATTGCCGGGGCAAGTTTCCGGTCGCTGAGTAATTTTGGTGTTTAACATCAAGCGGAATGAACGAAGATCATCCCCAACGATACCCCGGATACCACACTCCAGCCGGGGTGCAGGCAAACGCCGCCAAAGCGGCGGCGTTCAGAGGTTCACAACAGGGAATCACAGCAGCCGGGCGCCTATGGTCGCTTGGGTATATCGAGACCGCGCTGCACCGCCGGGCGTGCAAGCCCGCGCTCGAGCCAAGCCGGGACATTCTTCAGGCTGGCATAGTCGACCAGTTCGCCCGCACCATAGAAGCCAACCAAGTTGCGAACCCAGCCAAGCGTGGCGATATCGGCAATGGTGTAGTCGTCATCCATGATCCACTGACGGCCTTCAAGATGGGTCTCGAGCACGCCGAGCAGACGTTTCGATTCAGTCACATAACGCTCGAGCGGACGTTTGTCCTCATACTCCCGTCCGGCAAACTTATGGAAAAAGCCGACCTGACCGAACATCGGGCCAATGGCAGCCATCTGGAAGAACACCCACTGGATGGTCTCGTAGCGCCGGGCCGGATCAGCAGGCAGGAATTTGCCGGTTTTCTCGGCGAGATAGAGCAGGATCGCGCCGGATTCAAACAGCGGCAGGGGCTTGCCGCCCGGGCCATCCGGATCGATGATAGCGGGAATCTTGCCGTTGGGGTTCAGTGACAGGTATTCCGGCGTCCAGCTTTCATTCTTGCCGATATCAACGAGATGGGTCTCATATGGCAGCCCAAGCTCTTCCAGCATGATGGATACCTTCACGCCATTAGGCGTCGGCAGCGAATAGAGCTGAAGGCGGTCGGGATGCTGTGCCGGCCAGCGCTTGGTAACAGGGAAGGCAGAAAGATCAGACATGGGAATTCCTTTGTTGGATCAAGGCACCGGGCGATAACAGCCCTGTGTCCATGGAGGTCTTGTTTCATGGGATTGTTGCAGAAAGAATTCGATTCTTCGGCATGCTAACACGGCCGCAGGCAGGCTTGCCATCATCCGCTTTATCCGGCGCGCACTTCTCCGTGCGACACGTCAAAAAACTGGGCGCGGCCGGTAAGGCTGGAAAACAGCGAGCGGTCCGTGCCCGTCATGAAGGCCTGTCCGCCAAGGTCTTCGATGATGTCAAAGAGGGCGGCGCGGCGGCCTTCATCAAGGTGGGCGGCGATCTCGTCCAGCAGCAATATGGGTGCCATTCCCGCCAGTTCTCCCGTGAGGCGCGCATGCGACAGGATAAGACCGATGAGCAGTGCCTTCTGCTCGCCGGTGGAGCAGAGTTCGGCAGGCATGGCCTTGGGCCGGTGGCGTACGAGAAGGTCGGAGCGGTGCGGGCCATCCAATGTGCGTCCCGCCGCCCGGTCACGGCTGCGTCCGTCGTGCAGTGCCCGTCGAAAGGCCTCCTCAACGTCTGTTGCCGATTCGATACCGATGCGTGCTTCCAGCTCGCCGTCGAGGATGCAGTCGGCCTTGGGGAAGGGACTGTCATCCGGCAGGCGTTCGATCATGCCGTTGATCAGGCGCATGAGCTCGGCCCGGGCAGCGGCAATCGCGATCCCGAGCTCCGCCATGGGGGTTTCAATGGCGTCAAGCCAGGCGCCGTTGCTGCGCTCTTCCGTTAGCAGGCGGTTGCGGCTGCGCATGGCCTTCTCATAGTCGAGCACACGGCGGCCATGTGCCGGATCGATGGCCAGCACCATCCGGTCGAGAAAACGCCGCCGATCCCCGGCCGCGCCGGTAAAGAGGCCGTCCATCGAGGGCACCAGCCAGAGGATGCGGGAATATTCCAAGAGGTCGTCGGCACTGGATGCGGTGACACCATTGATGCGCACCCGCCGCGCGGTATCGCCCGGTGCATTGCCGGCAAGTCCGGTGCCGACATCCACGGAGCCTTCCTCGGTCTCGATGGCCGCATGGATGGCAAAACCATCGGGCGCGTCATTGCGGGTGACATCCGTATAGGTGGCACGGCGCAAACCGCGGCCGGGAGAAAGGAACGAGACGGCTTCCAGCAGATTGGTCTTGCCTGACCCGTTCTCTCCGGTCAGCACCACATGCGACGGGCCGAGCCGCAGTGACAGGCTTTCGTAATTGCGGAAATGCGCAAGCTTCAACCGGCTGATCGAAACGCGGGCCGGTTTGCCCGCGTCCGTTCTGGGATCATCGGTCACAGCGGGATTGTCCGTTTGCGTCAAACCCGCATCGGCATGAGCACGTAGAGTGCATTCGCATCGCCCGTATCCCGCACCAGTGTCGGCGAGCCGGCGTCGGCCAGCATGAAGATCGCTTCCGAGCCGGAAAGCTGGGCAGTGATGTCGAGGAGATATTTGGCATTGAAGCCGATCTCGATCGGATCGGAGTCATAATCAGCCGCAAGCTCGTCCCTGGCGCTGCCCGAATCCGGATTGTTGACCGTCAAGGTCAGCTGGCCATCGGCAATCGTCAGCTTGACGGCGCGGCCGCGCTCGCTCGAAATCGTCGAGACGCGGTCAACGGCAGACGCGAAGCTCTGGCGGTCGATGGTCAGTTTCTTGTCATTGCCGGATGGAATGACGCGCTGATAGTCCGGGAAGGTGCCGTCAATCAGCTTGGAGGTCAGAACCACGGAGCCGATGGTGAAGCGGATCTTTGTGTCCGACAGTTCGATGGTCACGGCAATGTCGGGATCATCGACAAGCTTCTGCAACTCGGCAACGGTCTTGCGCGGGATGATGATGCCGGGCATGCCTTCCGCGCCGGAAGGCGCTTCCAGCTCGGCGCGGGCCAGACGATGTCCGTCCGTGGCCACAGCGCGCAGCTTCAGCGAACCCTCGCTCTCGATGGCATGGAAATAGATGCCGTTGAGGTAATAGCGGGTTTCTTCCGTGGAGATGGCGAATTGCGTCCGCTCAATCAGGCTTTTCAACGCCGTGGATGTGATGCGGAATGTGTGTGTGAAGGATCCTGCAGTCAGTTCGGGGAAATCCGATTGCGGCAGGCACTGCAGGCGGAAATTCGACCGGCCCGAGGTCACGGTCATGGAATTACCGTCGGCATTGGTTGCCAGCATCACTTCCGCCCCGTCGGGCAGCTTGCGGACGATGTCATAGAGCAGGTGCGCCGGCACGGTGGTGGCACCGGATTGTTCGATTTGCGCAGCAGTGGCTTCGGTGACTTCAAGGTCAAGGTCCGTGGCCTTGAGGGCAAGGCTTGCACCCTCAGCATGCAGAAGAACGTTCGAAAGAATCGGAATGGTGTTGCGTCGTTCGACCACGCGATGAACATGGTTGAGCGACTTCAGAAGATTGGAACGTTCAAGAGTTACACGCATGATAAACCGGTCTCACTGTCTTATTCGACCCAAAGCCCGTAAGGGCCTGCGGCGCTTTTTCTGGCGAGAGGGCGAAGTTCCCCCAAGGTCAAGCAAATTGGCAGAAAGTCACCCTAAAAAGCAAGCCTGCGGCTGGCTGCAACGCACCATACCGCAGGCTTTCTGTTGATAAGTGGCGAAGTAGCCTTATTGGGCCTGATCGTTGATCAGGCGCTTCAGGAGCTCAAGTTCCTGCGACAGTTTCTGGTCCTTGCCGACAATATCTTCGATCTTGCGCACCGCATGCAGAACGGTTGTGTGGTCACGGCCGCCGAAACGCCGGCCGATTTCCGGCAGCGAGCGGGGCGTGAGCATCTTGGCAAGATACATGGCGATCTGGCGCGGCTTGACGATGGTGCGCGTGCGCCGGTTGGACAGAAGGTCCTGCTTGGAGACGTTGTAATGGCGCGCAACGATGCGCTGGATTTCTTCGATGCGGATACGCTTGGCTTCACCGCCGCGCATCAGATGGCTGAGCAGTTCATCGACCCGGTCGACCGACAGGTTCGGCTCGAAGGTCTGGCGGAACAGCAGCTGGTTGAAAGCGCCTTCCAGCTCACGGCCGCTTCCGGTGACGGACTGGGCGACGTGATCGAGAATCTCCGGCGAAATATCCAGAGACTGGTCTTCCTGCTGGGCGGCAACCAGGCGGCGCTTGAGAATCTCAAGGCGCATCGCATAGTCCGGCGAAATCATTTCAAGGGCAACACCGCCCTGCAGGCGCGAACGCACGCGCGCATCGAGCGATTCCAGCTCTGACGGCGGGCGGTCGGCTGCAACCACCACCTGCTTGGCACTGTCGAGCAGCGTATTGATCAGATGGCAGAATTCATGCTGGATCGATTTGCCCTGCAGGAACTGCATGTCATCGATGATCAGGAGATCGATATCGCGCAGCTGTTCCTTGAACGACAGCGCGTTGTTGTCGCGAATAGCCGTTGCGAAACGCCACATGAAATATTCGGCAGTCAGGTAGACCACGCGGGCGCGCTCCGAGCGCTTCAGGGCATCGGCGGCAATGGCCTGCAGCAGATGCGTCTTGCCGAGGCCGACGGAGGCGTGAATGAACAGCGGATTGAAACGGACGGCACTGGCGCCGGCATCCGCAATGGTGCGCGCAGCAGCCAGGGCGACCCGGTTTGGCGTGCCATCAACAAATGTCTCGAAAGTGTAGCGCGGATCCAGCGGCGAACCGAACACGGAGTTCTGTCCCGGGCGATCCGTTGCACGGTCGGCAAAATGTGCCGGTGCCTTCTTGTCCTGCGATGTGCTGCCAACGGGGAAAACCGGCTTGTCGCGGGCAATCGCACGCTGGTCGGCCCGCAAGGCAGGCTCTGCCTCAAGCGAGGGGCGGCTGGCGCGGCTGGCGCTGCGGAAAACGATCTCCACCTTCAGGACCTGCTCATCCTCTTCATGCCACAGCGTGTTGATCATGTCGGAGTAGTGGTTGTTGATCCAGGAGCGAAGAAATGCGGTCGGCACGGAAAGGCGAACAATGCTCTTGGATGTCTCATCCAGCTTCAGGCGGCCAAACCAGCTGGAGTAAACTTCATTTCCGAGTTTGGCTTTGAGCTTGGTCTTGACCCTCTCGAAAATCGTCTCGCCCTGGCTGCCGGCCGATACCATACTTTTCCCTTCGTCCATATGGAGCGGGACCATGGCTGCATTCGTGCCGTTTTCCATTATTCCGCTGGTCATTGTCATTGCCTCATCCTGATATTTATCTGTTCGGGCTTGATAGTGCCCGTGTTCGCATGTGGACCGGTCCATGACCGGTTGCAGTCCTCAAGAGCCGGTCACCCCTATGACCGGCCTTCAATCTCCTGGAGCTAATTGTTGGATAAGGTCAGGGACGCGTAGTACAGGTCTGAACAATCTCGCACCGAAATTCTAAAAACCGCCACGTCCACATCCCTTTCAACTTTGGCGCAAAAAGACTCACGCCCGGCTGATGCCAGCGCCGCCAACTTGCTTCTTTTCTGAAACGATCCAGGGTCGTACAACCCGGATACCCGACAAAAACGTACTCGTTACGCAAACGAAAAATCTGCGTCCGAACCCACTAATTTGATAAGCCTGTTAAATGGGTTTTTGCCCACCCCTTCGATGTCTGGACCTTACAAAAACCTTTGCAGGGAGGGCAAGGGCAGGCGCGCCGCTTTTTTAGTGAATTAAAGGTTAACGCTTTTACGTTTTTTTTAACTACCTCCGGTTGGGCAGGGAAAAAGCCTTCGGATTCAAAGCCTTTTTTGGAATGCCGATTTTGCTGCACTGCGGACTCACGCGATCAAAAAAAAATATTAAATTATCGCTTGACATAGGCTGGGGTGACAGATTCCCCCGGCTGGGGTCTGGCGATTATGGCTACCTGCCGTAAGTCATTGAAATTAAATGAGAAATGATGGTTGTCGCTTTTTGTATGAAACTATTTATGACCGGCATATGTCAGGGTTTTGATATGCCACAATCTTTTTCATCGGAAACGAATTTATGCCCAAAAAAATGGCAAATAAAAAACCCGGCTAAGGACCAGCCGGGTTTAAAATAGATTATTTGTGTCTGATTAGGCAGACATGCCCTTAAGGCGCTGTGCGAGACGGGAAACCTTCCGGGATGCCGTATTCTTGTGCACGACACCCTTCGTGGCAGCGCGCATCATTTCCGGTTCAACAGCCTTGAAGGCTACGGAAGCGGCTGCCTGATCACCGCTTGCCACCGCATCTTCGAACTTGCGAAGGAAGGTGCGCACGCGTGAGCGGCGGGATTTGTTTACTTCGGTGCGGGCTTCGATCTTACGCGCCGCTTTCTTGGCCGAAGGAGTGTTGGCCATGATGCCTCTCTTTTCTGTCAGCTACTCGGCAGCATCAACGCGGCCGTCACAAAATAATAGGGTGGCCGAGGGGCCACCAAACGTTGTCGGGCTTATAGATCACGTTTCCGATTGCGTCAACTTGGAATCGTCGCCTGGCCGGTGGATATTTCGGCCTCAGCGATTCTTGAAATTCGGGGCGCGTTTTTCCGCGAAGGCAGCCATCCCCTCTTTCTGGTCTTCCAGCGCGAACATGGAATGGAATACCCGCCGTTCAAATCTCAATCCTTCTGAAAGGGTCGTTTCATAGGCCCTGTTGACCGTTTCCTTGGTCATCATCGCGACAGGCAGCGAGAACGAGGCGATCTTCCGGGCAGCCTTCAACGCTTCCTCCACCAGATCGCCGGCCGGGACAACACGCGAGACAAGGCCGCAACGCTCCGCTTCCGCCGCATCCATCATTCGCCCGGTCAGGCACAGATCCATCGCCTTGGACTTGCCGACAAAGCGCGTCAGCCGCTGTGAGCCGCCCATGCCGGGCATGACGCCGAGGGTGATCTCCGGCTGGCCGAATTTGGCGGTATCGGCCGCGATGATGAAATCGCACATCATGGCGAGCTCACAGCCGCCGCCCAGCGCATAACCGGCCACAGCGGCGATCAGCGGCTTGCGCAGGCGCGTGACCCGCTCCCACTCGCTGAAATAATCGCCGAGATAGGCATCGGCGAAATCCAGTGTCTGCATTTCCTTGATGTCCGCACCAGCGGCAAAGGCCTTTTCCGAGCCCGTGATGACGATGGCGCCGATACCATTGTCCCGGTCGAAAGCTTCAAGCGCTGCGCTGAGTTCGCCGAGCAGGGCGGAGTTGAGCGCATTGAGCGCCTGTGGACGATTGAGCTGGATGAAACCAACTTTCTCACGCGTCTCCACAATGATGTTTTCGTAGGCCATCCGGATACTCCTCCTAATGCTGGCAGATCGGGCAGAAAAACGTCGAGCGCCCGCTTTGGACGATGCGGGCTATCGTGCCATCACAGGCAGGACGCGGGCAAGGCTCGCCTTCACGGTCATAGACAGAAAATGAATGCTGGAAATAACCGAGTTCTCCGTCCGCCTGCCGGTAGTCTTTCAGGCTGGAACCGCCTGCCGCGATGGCATCGGCGATGACAGAACGAATGGAGGTGGCAAGCCGATCCGCCATGGGGTCCGGATCGCCGCTTTTCCCGGCAATGGATCCGGCCAATCGCCGGGGCGATAATTCGGCACGCCAAAGGGCTTCGCAGACATAGATGTTACCGAGGCCTGCGATCAGCTTCTGGTCGAGCAAGGCTGCCTTCAGCGGCGCATTCCTGTCGGCAAAGAGCCTGGCCAGCAATGCGCCGTCCAACCGGTTGCCTGTCGGCTCGATACCAAGGTCTTGTATGAATTTATGGGTGTTGAGCGCTCCTGGCTCGGCAAACAGCATGAAGCCGAAACGGCGCGGATCGTTGTAGACGATCCGGCTTCTGATCCCGTCTCTTGATTGCACATGGATCACCACATGGTCATGGGTCGTGTTTCTTGACCGGTCATGATGGAAGACACCCGGTGCCGTATCTGCCCCGTCCTGTTCGATGCGATAGGAGCCGGACATGCCGAGATGACTGATCAGACCCAGTCCGTCATCCATATGCATGATGAGGTATTTCGCACGGCGCTCCAGCGAGTCGATCGTGCGTCCGATCAGCCGTTCGGCAAACCGGTCCGGAAAAGGAAAGCGCAAATCTGCCCTGCGCTGCTCGACACGCGCAATGGTTGCTCCCTCCATGAAAGGCTGCAATCCGCGGCGGACGGTTTCGACTTCGGGAAGCTCAGGCATGGGATGCAGTGCCCCGCAGGAAGCTCTTTCCGTGTGGACCGGGCGCAATGGCAAGATGGGCTGCGACCGTCTCGCCAATATCAGCGAATGTCGTGCGGATGCCGACAGATCCATGCGGCAGGTCGGGCCCGAAGCACAGAACCGGAACGCGTTCACGCGTGTGGTCCGTTCCCCTGAAGGTCGGGTCGCAGCCATGATCGGCGGTCAGGATCAGGAGATCGCCGGGCCGCAGTTTCGCCATGGCCTCCGGCAGCCGCCGGTCAAAGGCCTCAAGCGCGGCGGCATAGCCGGGCACGTCGCGGCGGTGTCCGTAGAGCATGTCGAAATCGACAAAATTGGTAAAGACGAGATCGCCGTCCTGTGCGTCGTCCATGGCAATCAGCGTTTCATCGAACAAGGCCATATTGCCATTGGCCTTGCGCACCTGGGACACCCCCTTGTGCGCATAGATGTCACCGATCTTGCCGATCGCGATGACAGTACGGCCCGCCTCCGTCAGCCTGTCGAGCAAAGTGGGTTCCGGCGGCGGCACCGAATAGTCGCGCCGGTTGCCTGTGCGCTCGAAGGTTTGCGTGGTTTCCCCGACAAACGGACGGGCAATGACCCGGCCGATGTTCAGGGGGTCGACCAGTTCACGAACAAGCACGCACAGATCATAGAGACGATCCAACCCGAAATGCTGTTCGTGCGCGGCGATCTGGATAACGGAGTCCGTGGATGTATAGAATATCGGCTTGCCGCTGCGAATATGTTCTTCGCCATATTCCTCGATGACCTCGGTGCCGGAGGCATGCTTGTTGCCCAGAATGCCCGGCAGACCGGCGCGCCGCACAGCTTCGGCAATCAATGTGTCCGGAAATGTCGGAATTGTCCTGGGAAAGTAACCCCAATTGAAAGTGACCGGTACACCGGCAATTTCCCAATGCCCGGAAGGTGTGTCCTTGCCATTCGACACTTCCTCGGCAGCACCCCACAGCCCGACAGGATCGGCAGCCGATGCGGGGATATTGATACCCGAAGCGAGGTTGGCGGCATGAACAAGGCCCAGTGAACTCAAATGCGGGAGAGTGAGTGGGCCGGAGCGCAGGCCGTCCTTGTCGCCGCGCCCGTCGGCGCAGGCCTCCACGATGTGACCGAATGTCGTTGAACCTGCATCGCCGAAAGCTGCTGCATCCGGCGCACCGCCTATGCCAAAAGAATCGAGCACAAAAAGAAAAGCGCGAGACATGCCTCACTCCATCAGAACCAGAATCCACAGATAGGTGAAACTGACGCTGATGACAAACACCATGTGCGCAGGCGGTTGTTACGGCCGGCTCCGGCGATTCAGCAGTTGGTGCAGGCTACGGCTTCCGCGCCCTGACGGATCCGGCCATAGATCATCTTGCCCATGACGACACCTGGACCGCTGGTGCCTATGGATGTGTTGACGGTGTCTTTCATTGTCCAGGCAACGAGCGGAATATAGGCAATGCTTGTTTCAACACGCACAAAGTTTGACGTGGGAATCTTCAGGTTGGGATCGATGGTGATGGTACTGCCCTTGGCATAGGGCGTTGAGATGGTTTGGCCCCGTTTGCGCTGCGACCAGGCAACCGTGGCGTTGCCGTTGGCGTCCACGTTGATGGATGTGATGGTGATTGTCGGCAGGTCGCGCCAATAGGGCAAGAGGATGGAAGTCCCGATTTCCATGATATCGGCGATCTTTTCCTTTGTGATGGATTGTTGCTGTGTCACCAGATCGCCCACCATTGCTCCGGCCCGCGCCAGCTTCTTGTTCACGTCGAATCCGTTGGTGATTTCAATGCTCCCGAGAAGAAGCATGATCATCACCGGCGCAATCAATGCAAATTCCAGTGCGGCAACTCCTCGGCGGTCTTTGCCGAACGCAGCCAGGATACGCTTGGAAGCGGCCACTTTTTCACGGATTCTTTTGAATGGCGGCATGGCGGGGGCCTTCGCGGAAGAAAACAGCTGATTGGTTGTTCGGCGCCGCATCAGAGGTACGGCTCATTTTGCCAGGTGGCGGTTGAGAACAGCAGGGTTTTCCCCTGGCTCTTTATGCTTGCGATACGGGTCTTCATCAAATCCGTCAGAATGGGCCAGCGATAGAAAATCCGCAGCTGATTGATCGTGCCAGCACCGCCCGGATTGACCTTCAAGGTGCTGACATCGACGTCATTGTTCGATGTGAGCGGGACTGTCGTAGGGACGGTCTTGAATGTCGCATAGGTCTGCAGGTCGACCACCAGATCGGGGCAGGGCGTCGCGGCCATGAGCAAGCGGGGACAAATCAGTGCTTTCAATTTTGTGGCGTCACTGACATCCGTTGTCCTCAATTGCCCGGTGCGCAGCTGGCGCGCAATATCATCGACCGTATTCGACATGACCTGCTCAGCGGTGAAGCTGAGGGTAACTTCGACAACGGCAAAGATCAGGAGAAAGAAGGGAAGGGCGATCAGGGCGAATTCAATGGCAACACTGCCGCGATTGTCTTTGCGAAAGCGTGTGAACAGTGGGCTTTTTCTTGTGGAGCGCGTGCGTTCCGGCAAATCGGAGTTTCCGCGTTCTTCACCTCTGACAGCTTCCTGCATCATCACTGGACCTTCTCCGTCTCCCCGCCACGGACAAAGCTCTATCAGGCAGATATTAGAATCTCGTGTGAAGGAACGTGCAAATTGTGATGAGTGAATTCACGCTTTCTCAACTGTGATGCTGGCCTCGCGGCAGGCCGGTCAGTTCCCGCCAATTTCCGCGTCTGACTTCTTTTCCGCAGCCGTCTTCTGGGATGTCTCGCAAAAGGGAGAACAGGAGAGTGTTTGCACAAAGGCGCGCCGGTAGACGCGCACAGTGTTGGCGACACTGCGGCTGACGAGAACCTGGTCGTCGACGATTGCTCCGCCTTCGGCGTCCATGATGACGATATTGGTCATGCCGAAGCCTTTCCCCGTCAGGACGACCGTTCGGGAATCCTTGACAACGGCATCCGCTATTTCAGGATCGCCAACCACAACGGTATCTGCGGGGCGCGCAAGCTTCAGCACGGTTGCCTGGTTCATGACCACGTGGATACCCGTGTCAGCATGGGCTTGCACGCTTCCGGACAGGGCAGCAGCGAGCATAAGTGCGATCATTGTTGCATGCTGACCGAAACGTCGTTGGCCGTTGTATCGAACCATGGGAGTGCCCTTCGCAAAATCGTTGAATGAACGATGCCGATGATTGGTGAAGGAAGACTTAAACCTGTGAACTTATCATTAAGTATAATTGTGACTGCTGCTCTGCCCGTGGTGGCACGGCGGTAGGACGTTTCGAAACGGGGGATTTTACGGTTCTCCTTCACCCTTTCGTAACGGTCTTTCTTAAGCTGAAAGCAATGCGCCAGCGATATTGTTCACGACATCACGTTACAGAGTTGGCGACCGTGCGCGGTTGCAGACATGCGGGGGAAAACATGATGTTCAATGCAAAGCGCCTCGCTCAGTCGGATGATAATATATTCACCGGTTTTCCCCGGAACAGGTCGGGTGCGACAGCCATAGAATACGCTTTGATTGCCGGTATCATCTCCGTTGGCATCGTTGCTGGCGCCGGTACGCTCGGAACCGCTGTAAAGGCAACCTATGATGGCTTCGCCACGACGGTGAGCAATGTCACCAAATGAGGGTCTTGCACGTGGGGATTGCGACATGCGGGATGGTTCTACCCCTCGGTTTGATGGAACGGCGCGATGATTGAAGCTGCAATACTGATCGTTTTCCCCTTCGCCATGGCCTTTGCAGCGACATCGGATCTTTTGTCGATGACGATCCAAAATCGTGTATCGCTTATTCTGCTTGTCGCCTTCGCCGTTCTGGCGCCCATGACCGGGATGCCTTGGGATATCTACGGACTGCATTTTGTCGCCGGGGCTGTCGTGCTTGCCTTCACATTCCTGCTGTTTGCGACGGGAACGATGGGTGGTGGTGATGCCAAGCTCATGACCGCGACAGCGGTCTGGATGGGGTGGAACATGGATCTGGCCGGCTATCTGCTTGTGATGTCGCTGCTCGGCGGCGCGCTCACCTTGGCGATCCTCAAGTATCGAAACTCGCACTTTGCCATTGTGTATTCAGGTCGTTTGGATTTCATGCATCGATTGGCACAGAAGAACGAAGGCGTTCCCTATGGTGTTGCCCTTGGCGCTGCCGGTCTCATCATGTTTCCGTCCTCACCCATGTGCGTCTGGGTCATAGACCGGTTGGCCCATGCCTGACGGCTTTCGATCGCCCAAGGGTTGATCAGCCAGTGAAACGGTGCCGCTTCGCGGGAGACGGCACAAACAGACGCCGGTGAGCGTCGTTTTTTGTCCTTTTAAGTAAACTGTTAACCATAATTACACGATTGCCAAGTCAAGGTGCAACCCAGGGTAAATTAGACAAAAGTCTATTGGGGTTCATCGATGCAAAAGGCACGCGTTGTTATTCTCGTCGTGGCGATTACAGCCGCCGGTGCGGCTGGCTATATCGCGACGAATATGAAGCCTGATGCGCCGGTTGTCGTGGAAACAGTTCCCCTGCCACAGATTGAATTACAGGATGTACTGGTCGCCACGGATGGGCTCGGCGTTGGTGCCGAAATGCGAAACCAGATGCGTTGGCAGCCCTGGCCGGTGTCCGCCCTGGCCGATGGCTACATCAAGCGCTCGGAACGCCCCAATGCCGAGGAAGAATTGCGCGGCTCCACCGTGCGGCTGCAGATATTCCCGGGAGAACCCATTCGGGAAGCAAAACTGATCGGCAAGGGCCAGAGTTTCATGTCCGCGCAATTGCCTTCCGGAATGCGCGCCGTGGCAACGCAGATTGCAGCGGATACGTCGGCCGGCGGTTTCATCCTGCCCAATGATTATGTCGACGTGATCATGATCCGGCAGATCGATGGAGAGCAGAAGCAGTTCGCGACAGAGACGATCCTGAGCAATGTCCGGGTTCTCGCCATCGACCAGACAATCCAGGAAGACGAAACAGGCCAGAAAAACAAGGTCGGTTCCACGGCAACGCTCGAGCTGACGCCGCAGCAGGCGGAGATATTGGCCGTGGCTCAGCAAATGGCGAGCCGCATGACATTGGTCCTGCGGTCCTTGCAGGATGCACAGGAGCCCACAGGTCCGGGAGCGGAATATCTCGTCAATTCACCCGGTCGGGCCGGGAACGTCAAGCTGATCAAATCCGGGACTGTCACTGAAATATTGGGGCGCAAATAAAATGGGTTTCGGAGCAATTTTCGGAATGGGTAGATCTGGCAATCGTGCGCACCGGCTTTGGAAAGCCGGACTTGTTGCTGTCGGCTGCTGCATCGCTCCCTTGCCAATCCAGACGGCCGCCGTAGCGCAGAGCAATGTGGTCAAGTTGAATCAGGGGCAGGGCGCGCCAAAGCGGATCAGTCTTGCGCTCAACAAGTCACTGGTGGTCGATCTTCCGGCCGACGCCTACGACATTCTTGTCGCTAATCCGACGGTGGCTGATGCCGTGACCCGCACGGCCCGCCGTATCTATCTATTCGGAAAGCAGGTCGGCCAGACCAATGTTTTCGTTTTTGGACCGAATGGCGAACAGCTGGCCAGTTTCGATCTGGTCATCGAGCGTGATGTTGCCGGGCTTGAGGGCAGTCTCAAGAAGTATATTCCGGATTCCGATATCAAGGTCGAACTCTTGAATGACAACGTTATCCTGACAGGCACGGTGCAGACGCCGCTCGATGCCAAGCGTGCCACGGATCTGGCAACCCTGTTGGTCACCGGCGGTGAAGCCACTACGGGCCAGTATCAACAGACCGCCACTGCCGGCGGCAATGGCAGTAGCAGCGTTATCATTGGTGACCAGAACGAAGCGCGGCAGAAGAGCAAGATCGTCAACCTTATCCAGATTGCCGGTGAAGATCAGGTGACGCTTAAGGTCACGGTTGCGGAAGTCAGCCGTTCCGTAATGAAGCAGCTGGGCGTCAACATGGTCGGGTCCACGAAATCCGACGGCATTCTGTTCGGCTCGGAGAATTTGGCTTCCCTTGTCGGGAAGGGGCTGAGCAGTTCCGGCGCGACCATTCCCATATCGATCGGTAGTGCGACGATCGACTCCTACATCAACGCCATGGAACTGGCCGGTGTGATGAAAACACTGGCCGAACCGACGCTGACGGCGATTTCGGGTGAAAAAGCCACGTTCCGCGTGGGTGGCGAATATAACATGATCAATGGCTCCGATGTCGATGACAAGGGAAAAATCACGTACAATATCGGAAAGATCGATTACGGCATCGGCCTTGAATTTGTGCCCGTGGTTCTTTCTCCGGGGCGTATCAGTCTCAAAGTGCGTACGTCCGTATCAGAACCAACCATGGAAGGGTCGGTTTCTCTGAGTATCGGTCAGACAAGGCCTTCGACCAACGTTATTTCCATCCGTAAACGCCTGGCCGACACGACCGTGGAGCTTCCCTCCGGCGGATCCATGATGATTGCTGGCTTGATGCGGGATGATGCGAGACAGGCTATTTCCGGTCTTCCCGGGCTCTCCAAAATCCCTGTCCTTGGTACGCTGTTCCGCAGCCGTGAATTCGTGCGCAACGAGACCGAACTTGTGATCATCGTCACACCCTATCTGGTGCGGCCGGTTGCCCGTAACGCCCTTGCCCGGCCCGACGACAATCTCAATCTTGCCAGCGATGCGGCCGGGATGTTCCTCGGAAAAGTCAACCGGGTCTATGGGACAAAAGCGGCCACCCCGCCCACCGGCCGGTATGAGGGTGTTGTCGGATACATCTACAAATGAGCAAGGACCCTGCCATGTCAGCCCTGAGGAAATTGAAACCGATGAAACCGGTGCTTGCGCTTCTCACTGTTGCTCTGCTTGCTGGATGCGCGGATCGCGGTACGACCGTTGGCAGCATCCCGGACGATTACCGGACCAACCATCCCATTGTCATCTCTGAAAAAGAGCAGGTTGCCGATATTCCGGTCGGTCATGCCGACAACAGGCTGTCGATCACCCAGCGCAGTATCGTTCAGAATGTTCTGACCAATTATCACGCCAACGGTTCGGGCGTCATTCACATACTTCTGCCGTCGGGTACGCCGAACGAGCGCGCGGCGGGCCGCCTGCGCGATGACATCGTCGCTGTGTTGCGCAGGAGCGGGGTAAAGCCGTTCAATATTTCCAGCGAGCGTTATCGGGCTGACTCGGCTGATTCTGCGCCGATCCGCCTATCCTACTCGGCAATGACGGCCTCGACCGGACCTTGCGGTCAGTGGCCCAAGGATCTCCTCGAAACGGCGGATAACAAGCATTATGCGAACTTTGGCTGTGCGAGCCAGAACAATCTGGCGGCGCAGATAGCCAATCCGGCGGATCTTCTCGGGCCAAGGGCGTCGACGACAATCGATGCAGAGCGTCGCGGCAAAGTTATCGATGCGTACAGAAATGCCACGCCGCCGCCCCCGATCTTCACGCAGGAAGTACAATATTAGTTGCTGAAAGAGACCTTTCGACAAAACGCGGAATGCTAAAATGAGCCAGTTGGCCTTTGAAACAGACGATCAATTCGGGGATGTCGAGGGCCGGCCGACCGGTACGGGGCTGCACGCCTTTCGGCCAATTCCCCGGATCTCGATACAGGCATTTTGCGAAAGCGACGCTGTTGCACAGCAGATATCGCGTGCAAGCGAAGATCGCCGCATGGCGAAGACCCACGCACAGCTTCACATGGGCGGAACAGCGACGGCTGTCGAACTCTTTCAGACGGTGCCGACGCCCAATCTGATCATTCTGGAATCATCGGCCGCGCCGCGTGACATGCTGGAACAGCTCGCCGCCCTGTCGGAGGTTTGCGATCCAAGCACCAAGGTGGTGGTCATAGGCCATTACAATGACGTTTGGCTTTACCGCGAGCTGATCCGCAATGGTATTTCTGAATATATGGTCGCGCCGGTCAATCTGGCCGATATCATTGGTGTGATTGGCGGTCTCTTTGTTGATCCCGACGCAAAGCCGCTGGGAAGCTCGATTGCATTCATCGGCGCCAAGGGCGGTGTCGGTGCCTCGACAATGGCGCATAATATCGCATGGTGCATCTCCTCGCTTTTCAAGAACGAGGTGGTCATCGCCGATATGGATCTGCCTTACGGCACCGCCAATATCAATTTTGACCAAGACCCGCCGCAAGGCATAGCGGAAGCAGTATTCTCGCCCGAACGCATCGATGATGTTTACCTCGACCGGCTCCTGGCGCAATGCGCCGAAAACCTGTCACTGCTTGCGGCGCCGTCGACCCTCGATCGCGTCTTCGATTTCCGCGAGGATTCCTTCGCCCATCTGATTGATGTGGCCCAAAGGTCCGTCCCGCACGTGATTCTGGATATTCCGCACACGTGGAACGGCTGGACCCGCACAACCCTAGCGCGTGCGGACGAGATCGTGATTGTAGCATCGCCAGAATTGGCCAATTTGCGCAACACAAAGAACCTGCTGGACACGTTGAAACAGCTTCGCCCCAATGACGGGCCGCCGCGCCTTATTCTCAATCAGGTCGGCATTCCCAAACGGCCGGAGATCGCACCCGCAGATTTCTGCAGCCCGCTGGGGATTGCCCCGATCGGCGTCATCCCTTTCGAACCCGCATTGTTCGGGAACGCGTCAAACAATGGGCGGATGCTTGCGGAGACCGATTCCTCCAATGCAATTGTCCAGAACATCAATGAGATTGCCCACATCCTGACGGGACGGCTGGAGCTGAAGGCCAAGAAGAAGCCGGTGCTTTCCACGGTCTTGTCCAAGCTGAAGCGCAAGAAATGAGACTGAAGGAATAGACCCATGTTCGGCAAACGCGGAAGTACGGGGGAAGGTCGCCCGGTCCAGGAGTTCCGGGCGCTTGCGCTTGAGACGGCGTTGCCCACGAATCATGCCTCGCTCGCCGCGGAACCGGCAAAGCTCCCTCGGGATATTGCTGAGGTCAAGCGTTTGGCGGTTGTCGAGCAGCCGCCAAAGCCGGCCGCACCACAGCGCGAAAAGAACGAGAGCTACTACGATACAAAATCGCAGGTTTTTACGGCCCTGATCGATACGATCGATCTCTCCCAGCTGTCCAAACTCGATCCGGACGTGGCGCGTGAGGAAATTCGCGATATCGTCAACGATATCATCGCCATCAAGAATTTTGCCATGTCGATTGCCGAGCAGGAAGAATTGCTCGACGATATCTGCAATGATGTTCTCGGTTATGGTCCGCTGGAGCCCTTGCTTGCCCGTGACGATATCGCCGACATCATGGTCAACGGGGCGCGCAAAACCTACATTGAAGTCCTTGGCAAGGTCCAGGAATCGGGGGTCCGTTTCCGCGACAATCAGCAGCTGCTGAACATCTGCCAACGCATTGTCAGCCAGGTTGGCCGCCGCGTCGATGAATCCAGCCCCATATGCGATGCGCGTCTTCCGGATGGCTCGCGCGTGAATGTCATTGCACCGCCCCTTGCACTCGACGGGCCGGTTCTCACAATCCGCAAGTTCAAGAAAGACAAACTGACCCTTGATCAGTTGGTACGCCTGGGAGCGATCTCGCCACCCGGTGCCGAACTGCTTCAGATTATCGGACGTGTGCGCTGCAATATTGTTATTTCCGGCGGCACGGGTTCGGGCAAGACCACGCTTTTGAACTGCCTGACCAATTATATCGACCGGGATGAGCGCATTATTACCTGCGAGGATTCGGCCGAGCTTCAGCTCCAGCAGCCGCATGTGGTGCGCCTTGAAACGCGCCCTGCCAATCTGGAGGGGGAAGGTGAGATCACCATGCGTGATCTGGTCAAGAATTGCCTGCGCATGCGTCCTGAACGGATCATCGTCGGTGAAGTCCGCGGACCGGAAGTGTTCGACCTTCTGTCGGCCATGAACACCGGTCATGACGGGTCGATGGGCACCATCCACGCCAACAGCCCGCGGGAATGCCTCAACCGCATGGAATCCATGATCGCCATGGGCGGATTTGCCCTACCTCAGCGCACGGTGCGGGAGATCATTGTCGGTTCTGTCGATGTCATCATCCAGGCTGCCCGTCTGCGCGACGGTTCGCGCCGCATCACGCACGTGACCGAAGTTGTCGGCATGGAAGGGGATGTCATCATCACGCAGGACCTCATGCTTTACGATATCGAGGGCGAAGATGCGAATGGCCGGCTTATTGGAAAACATGTCTCGACCGGCATAAGCCGGCCGAAATTCTGGGATCGTGCCCGTTATTACAATGAGGAGCACAGGCTCGCCAAAGCCATCGATACAATGGAATTGCAGTCATGATGCACACCGCACGGCGGGAGACCCATTATGTTCGGGCTTGATCTTGAACAACTCACCTTCGTGTTGCTCGCAACGACTGCGGTTGCTGCGCTCGCCTATTTCTTCGTTTTCGACAACATTGAACAGCAGAAAAAGTCAGATGAACGGCTGAAATCAGTCAAGCTGGCCGCGATCGACGGTTTGAGCAAATCAACAGCCAGGGACAAGCAGGTTGAAGCAACAAGGCGCCGCAAATCGGTACAAGACACGCTGAACGATATCGACCAGCGGCAGAAACTGCGTGACAAGAACATCAAGTCTCCGCCGCTGAAAATGCTGCTGCAACAAGCGGGCATGAAGGTGACCGTAAAGCGGTTCTACATTTATTCAGGCATCGTCGGGTTGCTGCTGGTTGTGCTCCGCACGTTCTTCGGCGCCCCGCTTTATCTGGCGCCAGGTTTTTTCCTGATTGGTGCCTTGGGGTTGCCGCGTGCATTCGTCTATTTCAGGCGGCGGCGGCGCGTGGCGGCTTTCCTGCATGAATTTCCCAATTCCATCGATGTCATTGTTCGCGCCATTCGATCCGGTCTACCGCTCAATGACGGTATTCGATTGATCGCGCAGGAAGCCCATGAGCCGGTTCGCACCGAGTTTCGCCGGATTGTGGATATGCAACAGGTTGGGGTGAGTATTCCGGAGGCGGCCATGCGGATGTCGGAATACATGCCCTGTCCGGAAGCAAGCTTCTTCGGCATCGTCATTCAGATTCAATCGCAGGCAGGCGGTAACTTGTCGGAAGCACTTGGCAATCTTTCCAGAGTGTTGCGGGACCGGAAGAAAATGAAGGCAAAGGTTCAGGCCCTGTCGATGGAAGCCAAGGCGTCCGCCTATATCATCGGCGCCTTGCCTTTCGTGGTTGCATGCCTCGTCTACTTGTCCAGTCCTCACTACATCATGGTTCTGTTCACAACCGATATGGGCAACATGATCATAATATGTGCCGGGATATGGATGTCGATTGGCATCGCCGTGATGCGCAAAATGATCAACTTCAAGTTCTGAGCGGAGTAAGCGCGGTGTTCTCTTCCCTTCTCAAAGCGGTGCAGGACAATCCGGACACGGTCCGGACCGTCCTTGTTGCAATCTCAGCCTTTGCAACGGTGGTAACGGTTTTCCTGCCAAAGCTTCGCACTTCTGTGTTGAAGACGCGGATGAAATCCGTCGCGCTGGAGCGTGACCAGCTGCGCGCCAAGGATCGAACCCGCCTTGCCACGGAAAGTATCAGCCGCCACAAGGCCGCGTCGCAGGGTAGCCTGCGCATGGTGCAGAGGCAGGGCGTTCGCCAGTTCGTGGAAAAGCTCGACCTGCAACGGGCGCTTGCCGATGAAAAAACACTGGCATCCCTGCGAACGGCCGGGTTTCGCGGACAGAATGCTTTGAATCTGTTCTTGGCGGCGCGCTTCGGTCTGCCATTCCTGACACTCAGCCTGACTGCATTTTGGGTGTTCGGCATGAATGGCCTGATACAATACCCGACGATGGTCCGAATACTCGTCTGTCTCATCGGCGGTTATGCCGGCTTTTACGCGCCCAATCTTTATGTGAGCAATGCAGGCAGCAAGCGCAAACACTCGATCCAGATGGCGTGGCCGGACTCGCTCGATCTCATGCTGATCTGCGTTGAATCCGGTATGTCCATCGAAGCTGCCTTCAAGAAAGTCTCCGAGGAGATCGGAGTCCAGTCGACCGCCCTGGCGGAAGAGTTCGTCCTGACGAACGCCGAATTGTCCTTCCTGCCCGAGCGGCGGCAGGCCTACGAAAACCTTGCCATGCGGACGGGGCTTGAGTCGGTCAAGGCCGTGGTTCAGGCACTGACGCAGTCGGAGCGTTACGGTACGTCCATTGGTGGCGCATTGCGTGTCTTGTCTGATGAAAGCCGCGAAGCCCGACTGAACGCGGCGGAAAAGAAGGCGGCAGCCCTGCCGCCCAAACTGACAGTTCCGATGATCCTGTTTCTTCTGCCCGTGCTTTTTGCCGTTATTCTCGGGCCCGCTGTGATCCAGGTCTCGGCGCAGGGCGGGCTCTTCGGGACGGCCCTTAAATAAGATCAAATAGGATTGAGGCCTGCCCGCAATCCGAGAGAAAGGGCCGCCTGATCCCAGCGGCCTTTTTCCTGCTTGATCAGCTGTTGGGCTTCTTCTTGTCTTTCAGCATCGTCCAGGAGTTCTGCTGGGCGAGCATGGATCGCAGATATTTGACGTTGGCTTCCGCCTGCTGCGGTGAAAGCTCCTGCTTCGCAATCGTTTCCGCTTCGGGAAACCGTCCCTGAAGTCCGACCACGAGCGCCAGATTCTGCCGGACGCGGCTGTCGGCACCCTGTGCGTTGACCGCTCTGCGCATGTAGGTTTCGGCTGTATTCAATTCGCCTGACAGCACATACGACATCCCCAGATTGGAAAGCAGCGATGCCTCGTTCGGATTGAGGTCCATGGCCCGCTTGTAGATGTCACGGGCTTCGGTGGTTTTGCCGAGTTGGTCGAGGATCGCAGCTTCAGCGGAAAGCAGTTTCCAATCCGGATATTCAGGCGTCTGGGCGCGGCGAACTGCATCAAGCGCCGCTTCGAATTCACCGCTGCTTGCCAATGCCTTGCCGTAAGCGGCCAGAACCTCGCGGTCCTTCGGATAGGCGATAGCAAGGCTGCGCATGACTGCAAGCGCCTGATCGTTTCGCCCCATCATGCGCAGCACCGCAGCAAAATTCATGGCTGTGGCTTTGTCTTTCGGGTTGCTCTGATACCGCGCTCCCAGGCTGGTTGAGGCCTGCGCAAGCTGCTGCGCGTTCATATGGTCAAAATTGCCCGTGGGACTTGCTGTCGATGCTGCTGGCGCAATGGAGCCGGTGGTTGTCTTGTCGGTGGTGGCGCAGCCAGAAATGCTCATTGCAAGGGCAGCCACGGTCACGGAAAAAATGAGCCGGCGGTTGCGTTGAATAATCCCTGCGCTTGTCATAGTTTGCCCCGTCAGATCCCAGCGCACATCCATTGGTGCGTTAACCAATCCCATGTGAAAGAAATATTCTGTTAACCCTAACGGACCGTTAATGACGCCGCCTTTGCCGGCGCAAAAGCAGAAAATTGACACCAGGAGCAAACGATCATGCCTGCCGAAATCACCAAACAAAAATCATCGGATAGCAAGCCTGTCTGGTTCGTGGCGAAGGGCGGGCTGGAAGCGCTTGGACTTGATCCGGCAGCACTTGCCTGGGCCAGGGCAAACGGGTTCGAAGGGCAGGCCGGCCGGCTGCTGGTTGTTCCCGGCGAAAACGGCCAGATCGCCGGCGCATTGCTCGGAACCGGCAAGGATGACAATCCTCTGGCGGCAGGCAAACTCGCGCAGGCTTTGCCGAAAGGCGCCTGGCATCTGGCAGGCCCTGTCAGCGCGCCTGATCTGGCCGCTCTCGGCTTCCTGCTCGGTGGTTACAAGTTCACCCGGTACACGAAGAAGGATGATGCGGAGGTCGCGCTGATGCTGCCGGAAGGCGCTGATAAGGCCGATGTGAAGCGGCAGGCGAGGGCGGTGACGCTCGCGCGTGACCTCATCAATACACCAACCAATGATATGGGTCCGGAGGCGCTGGAAGCCGCTGTGCGCAAAGTGGGCGATGAGCACAAGGCGTCTGTCATCGTGATCAAGGGCGATGCGCTGCTCAAGAAGAATTTTCCGATGATCCATGCCGTCGGCCGTGCCGGTAGCGAGGAGCCGAGGCTGATCGATCTGGAATGGGGCAAGAAGGATGCTCCGAAGGTAACCCTGGTGGGCAAGGGCGTCTGCTTCGATACCGGCGGTCTTGATATCAAGCCCGCCAGCAGCATGCTTCTGATGAAAAAGGACATGGGCGGTGCCGCCAACGTTTTGGCCCTTGCGAGCATCATCATGGATGCGAAACTGCCGGTCCGCTTGCGCGTCCTCATTCCTGCGGTCGAGAACTCCATCTCTGCCAACGCATTCCGTCCGAGCGATATTCTGACGAGCCGCAAGGGCATCACCGTCGAGATCGGCAACACCGATGCGGAGGGACGCCTCGTCCTCGCCGACGCACTGGCATTGGCCGATGAGGAAGAGCCGGAAATCCTGATCGACATGGCGACACTGACGGGCGCAGCGCGTGTTGCGCTTGGTCCGGATGTGCCACCCTTTTATGCGACCGATGAGAGCTTTGCGGCCGATGTGGCCAAGGCGTCCGAAGCCGTGGCCGATCCCGTCTGGCGCATGCCGTTGTGGCAGCCCTACGAAGCAAGGCTTTCATCCCGCGTGGCCGACATCAACAATGTGACGACCGATGGCTTTGCCGGATCGGTGACAGCGGCACTGTTCCTGAAGCGTTTTGTCGAGAAGACCAGGATCTGGGGCCATTTCGATATCTATGGCTGGAACCCGGTGGAGAAGCCGCATTCTCCCGTTGGCGGGGAAGCACAGGCCATCAGGGCGCTTTACCATGTGTTGAAGACGCGTTTCCCGGCTGGGAAGTAACGGGGATTTGCCAGTCTGTGTCCGGCCGAGAAGCCGCCGACCGATTATGACCGCTTGCACTTCGCACCGCGAGGAATAAAATGATACGGAACCGAAATGATCTCGGAAGCCGTTCATGCAGATTGAGTTGAAGCCGTTTCAGGCGCTGACATTGTGGAAGGAAATTGCCGTCTCCGAAGTACGGGATGATGCGCATGACCTGACGATGCGGCAATTGGCGGTGCTGCTGACGGTTTATCTGGAGCCGCCGCCGCACACGATTCGTGGTATGGCTGCCAAGCTGAAGGTGACGAAGCCGGTGATTACCCGCGCGCTAGATACAATGGGTGGTTATGGATTGGTGGACCGGCATCGTGATGAAAAAGACAAGCGCAACGTTCTCGTCAAGAGAACGGTAAAAGGTGCGCTCTATGTTGAAAAGCTCGGCGATCTCGTCATCGCCAAGGCAAGAGGATTACCCCTGTGACATTGGACAAACGGTTGAACGCGTTCCGCCCCGATCTGGCAGACGAAAGCCTGCGTGGGCAGGTAGAGGCGGAGCACTTCGTGGAAGGCAAGCCCATGCGCATTGCCGATCCGGTCGTTGATGTGCGTGGCGCAGCACGCGGCGATGCCGGTGTAACCACACAGTTCCTGTTCGGCGATGACGTCCTGGTGTTCGAAGACAGCAATGGCTGGTGCTGGGTGCAGAACGAGCGGGACGGATATGTCGGCTATGTCGTCGATAAGGCGCTGGACAAGCGCTATGACGAGCCGACGCATATCGTCATCGCACCGCGCACGTTTGTCTATCCGGGATCTGACCTGAAGTTCCCGCCAACCAATGCACTGTCCATGGGATCGCTCGTCACGATAAAGGGCGGCGAGGAACGCCGCGGAACGCTCTACGGCATTCTGCCAAGCGGCGAGGCCGTCATTGCCAAGCATCTCGTTCCGATCGATGAAGTCACCGACGATCACGTGGCGGTTGCCGAGACCCTGATGCACACGCCTTATCTGTGGGGCGGCGTGTCCGGTTTCGGAATTGATTGCTCCGGTCTGGTCCAGTTGTCGCTGCTGATGACCGGTCAGTCCGTCTTGCGCGATTCCGACATGCAGGCTGATACGATCGGCGATGCGATCGAGCCGGATGCAAATTACAACAATCTGAAGCGCGGTGATTTTGTTTTCTGGAAGGGCCATGCCGCGATGATGGCCAGCCATTCCATGCTGCTGCACGCAAGCGGTCATACGATGAGTGTGACACTTGAGCCTCTGCACGATGCCATCGAACGCATTGCCTATCTCTATGGCAAGCCGACAGCGGTGCGGCGGCTCTAGTCAAATAACCCCTCTGTTCGATGGAACAGAGGGGTTATCATTTGCTTTGCTTGTCTGGATTCAAGCCGCCGATAGTTCAGCCACGTGCTGGAATGTGCGGATGATCTGCAGGCAGGCGCGCGCCGCTTCCTGTCCTTTGACCAGGAAATGCCTGGTGAAGAAGTCGATATGCTGGGCGGTTTCCTGGAAATGATGCGGTGTCAGCACGGCTGACAGCATGGGAACGCCGGTCTCCATCTGGGCGGTGAGAAGCGCACTCACCACAGTTCCGGCGACGAAATCGTGCCGGTAAATGCCGCCATCGACGACGAGACCGGTTGCGACAATCGCGTCGTACTGGCCGGTTTCGGCGAGCTTCTTGGCCAGCAGGGGAATGTCGAACGATCCCGGCACATCATAGACGTCAAACCGTCCGGCAGTGACACCCTGACTTTTGAGTTCGCCTTCAAAGCCGATACGGCATTGATCGACGATTTCCGAATGCCATCGCGCCTGGATGAAGGCGATGCGCGGGGCGAAATGTGGGGTATTGTTATTCTGAAACTGATCCATGTCGGTCTCCTCAAGAGTTGACGTGAATCAGGGCACAACCAAAAACGGTCAGGGACTGCCGGAAAGGCAGCCCTTGCTTTCAGTTGTTCTCTTTCATCCGGACTATACCGTCGGCTTCGGAATTGCACCGAAATCTGCTGACCTTTCCGGCAAACCGGAAAGCGCTCGCGGGCTCGCACCTGACATCTTTCGACACCCAGTGATTACCGCCGGTGGGGAATTGCACCCCGCCCTGAGAACACTTGCGCGGGCAATCTATCCGAAGGTTCTGGGCTGTCAAAGCCAAATTTTTCTAATACTGGGCTTTCCGGTCGACAATATTTTTAAGCGGCTCGCCGCGCTCGAAGGATTCGATCTGGGCGACGATCTCCGGAACCAGCGCCGACGGGCTGGAGCTTGCGGCCGCATGCGGGGTGATGATGACCTGCGGATGCGTCCATAACGGGCTGTCTTTCGGCAGGGGCTCCCTGTTGAACACATCAAGCGTGACAGCCGACAGCATGCCGCGTTCCAGCGCGGCCAGGATATCCGCCTCGTTCTGCAACCCGCCGCGACCGGCATTGATGAGAATCGGCGCGCCGAGCGGCCCGTCCGCCTTCATCTGGGCAAAAAGGCTCATTGACAGGATACCTTTGGTCTCCGGTGTCAGCGGCAGCAACGAAACGATGATATCCGCATCCTTCAGAAAATCCTTCAGGCCATCACTGCCAAAATGGCTGGTCACGCCTTCGACGCTTTGGGGACGGCGGCTCCAGCCGCTGACCTTGAATCCCAGCATTCGCAACTTCAAGGCCGCATCCCGGCCGAGAACGCCCATGCCGAGTATGCCGACATTGACCTCATGTGCCGCCGGCTGGCGCCGGTCCTCATGCCAGACCTTGCCGGTCTGCTGCTGCCGGTAGCGCAGGCCGAGGCGGTGGTGATCCAGCACCTGCCAGACCACATATTCCGTCATCCGCATCGTCAGATCAGGGGATACGATGCGCACGATGGGCACATCGGGAATCCTGTCATCATGGAAGACGTGATCCACACCGGCGCCCAATGAGAAAATGACTTCGAGGTTCGGCAGGTCCGCGAGGGAACCGGGGCGCTGTTTCCACACCAGTGCGTAGCGAACCTTTTCCTTGTCCGTATCGGTGTTCAGGACAAGTTTGCGCTGCGGGGCGTTCATGGCAAACTCCGATAGCCAGACCTCCGGGTCCCATCCCGTTACAGCCAGAAAAATCGTGTCGCTTGTCCCGGTCATTCGCTTACTGCTCCCTGTTCCGCCGTTTCTATCCTGAAGGCCGCTGCCATCAGTGCTTTTGTATAATCGCTCTTCGGATTGGCGAAGATCTCCTCCGACGGGCCATATTCAACCGCTTTGCCATTGCGCATGACAAGCACGTCATTGGCCAGCGCTTTCACCACCTTGAGATCGTGGCTGATGAAAAGATAGGCCAGATTGTGCTTTTGCTGCAATCCGCGCAAGAGGTCGACCACCTGCGCCTGCACGCTCATGTCGAGCGCCGAGGTCGGCTCGTCCAGCATGACGAAGCGCGGGTTGAGCACCATGGCCCTGGCAATGGCAATGCGCTGGCGCTGGCCGCCGGAAAATTCATGCGGATAGCGGAAGCGGTTCTCCGGATCGAGGTTGACCTCCTTGAGTGCGGCAACGACGCGTGCATCCCGCTCGTCCGCCGACAGTTTCGGCTCGTGCACAGCAAGGCCCTCGGCCACGATATCGGCAATCGACATGCGCGGCGACAGCGAGCCGAATGGGTCCTGGAACACGATCTGCAACTCGCGCCGCAGCGGCCGCATCTGTTTGAAGGAAAACTGGTTGATGTCCTTCTCGCCGAAGCGGATGACACCTTGAGAAGAAATCATGCGCGACAACGCAAGCCCGAGCGTGGTCTTGCCCGAGCCGGATTCGCCGACAACGCCAAGCGTCTGTCCGGCGCGGATAGTCACATCGATGCCATCGACTGCCTTCACATGATCGACAGTCCGCCGCAGGAAACCCTGCTTGATCGGGAACCAGACCTTCACCTGTTCGCCGCGCATGACGGGCGCGGCGGACAGATCGGCGGAGGGGGGATTGCCTTTGGGTTCGGCGGCAAGCAGATGGCGCGTATATTCATGCTGCGGATTGTCGAAGATTTGCCTGGTGGGGCCGGTTTCGACGATTTTACCCTTGGTCATGACGCAGACGCGATCAGCAATCTTGCGGACAATGCCAAGATCATGCGTGATGAACAGCATGGACATGCCCTGCGCCTTCTTGAGGTCGGCAAGCAGTTGCAGGATCTGTGCCTGCACGGTCACATCGAGCGCGGTGGTCGGCTCATCGGCAATCAGCAGCTTCGGCTTGTTGGCGAGCGCCATGGCAATCATCACACGCTGACGCTGCCCGCCGGAGAGCTGGTGCGGATAGGCATCGAGGCGCTTTTCCGGTTCGCGGATGCCCACTTCGTGCAGAAGCGCAAGCGTGCGTTGCCTCGCCGGTTTGTCGGCCATGCCCTGGTGCAGTTTAAGGACTTCGACAATCTGCTTCTCGATCGTATGAAGCGGATTGAGCGAGGTCATCGGCTCCTGGAAGATCATGGTGATGTCGTTGCCGCGCACACGCCGCAGATCGTTCTCGTCGCTGTCCAGAAGGTCCTGTCCATTGAACAGGATCTGACCGGAGGGGTGCGAGGCCGGCGGGTAGGGCAGAAGCTTCAGGATCGACAGGGCCGAGACCGACTTCCCGGAACCGGATTCGCCGACAAGCGCAACCGTCTCGCCCTGAGCGATGTCGAACGAGACATGATCGACGGCAATCGACTGGCGGCCGTTCTGGGTGAAGGCAACCGAGAGATCACGGACGGAAAGGAGGGGAGACGCACTCATTTGAAAGCCTTGCGCGGATCGAATGCGTCACGGGTTGCCTCACCGACGAAGATCAGCAGCGACAGCATCAGCGAGATGACGACGAAACCGGTCAGGCCAAGCCATGGTGCCTGCAGGTTGTTCTTGCCCTGGGCCAGGAGTTCGCCGAGCGAGGCAGAGCCCGGCGGCAGCCCGAAACCGAGAAAATCGAGCGAGGTGAGCGTCGTGATCGATCCGTTGAGGATGAAGGGCAGGAAGGTGAGCGTGGTCACCATGGCGTTGGGCAGAAGGTGACGGAACATGATTGTCCGGTCACGCACGCCAAGTGCACGCGCGGCATTCACATATTCGAAATTGCGGGCCCGCAGGAATTCAGCGCGGACGATGCCGACAAAATGCACCCACGAGAACAGCAGCATGATGCACAGCAGGATCCAGAAGCCGGGCGGCAGGATCGAAGCCATGATCAGGAGAAGGTAGAGCGTGGGTACCGAAGACCAGATTTCGATGAAGCGCTGCGCCAGAAGATCGAGCCAGCCGCCGAAATAGCCCTGCATGGCGCCGGCCGTCACCCCGATAACGGCAGACGCTGCCGTCAGGATCAGTCCGAACAGCACGGAAATGCGGAAACCATAGAGCGCCCGGGCAAACACGTCGCGCGCCTGATCATCCGTGCCCAGAATGTTCATGTTGCCGAACGTGCAGTTGGCGTCGTTCACACCCTGCGGATAGCGGGCGCAACGCTGCTCTGCCGAATAGAGCCAGAAGGGTTTTGATGGCGCCGTATCGGGAAGCTCGTTGTTGACGGTGCGGTAGGAATAGCGGATCGGCGGCCAGATGGCCCAGCCATTGGCATTGATCTCGTCCTGGATCACGGGATCGCGATAGTCGGTCACCGCATAAAAGCCGTTGAACTTCTCCTCGGGATAATCGACGAGAACGGGAAAGAGAATCTCGCCCTTGTAGGAAACAAGGATCGGCCGGTCATTGGCAATGAACTCGCCGAACAGCGAGCCAATGAACAGGAACAGGAACAGCCACAGGGCCCACCAGCCGCGGCGGTTGGCCTTGAAGTTCTGCCAGCGCCGGGCATTAAGCGGCGACAGCCGCGGGCGCCGAACGGCAACGGGTGAGGGCTGGGTGCCAATGCTTGTATCGGTCATCAGACGTCCCTCCGCTCGAAGTCGATGCGCGGGTCGATCCATGTATAGAGAAGATCGGACAGGAGACTGACGACGACGCCGACAAGGGCGAAAATATAGACCGTGGCGATCACCACCGGATAGTCGCGGTTGATGATCGATTCATAGCCAAGCAACCCCAGTCCATCCAGCGAGAAAATCGCCTCGATCAGCAACTGACCGGTGAAGAAGATCGAAATGAAGGCGCTGGGAAAACCGGCAATGACGATGAGCATGGCATTGCGGAACACATGTCCATAGAGAATCTTGCGCTCGGTCAGGCCCTTGGCTCGCGCCGTGGTGACATATTGCTTGCGGATTTCATCGAGGAACGAATTCTTGGTCAGAAGGGTTGTCGTGGCGAAGGCCGACAGCAGCATGGCCGTCAGCGGCAGGGCAATGTGCCAGGCATAATCGACGATCTTGCCGAAGAACGAGAGCTCGGCGAAATTGTTGGACGTCAAACCGCGCAGCGGGAACCAGTCGAAGAACGAACCGCCGGCAAAAAACACGATCAGCATGATGCCGAAGAGGAATCCCGGTATCGCATAGCCAACCACGACAACGGCGCTGGTCCACACGTCGAAGGCAGAACCGTCCTTGATGGCCTTGCGAATGCCGAGCGGAATGGAAATGGCATAGGATATCAGTGTCATCCATAGGCCCAGCGATATCGAGACCGGCAGTTTCTCCTTGATGAGTTGCACGACGCTGATATCGCGGAAATAGCTGTTGCCGAAATCGAAGCGCAGGTAGTTCCATACCAGGATACGGAACCGCTCGAGCGGCGGCTTGTCCAGGCCAAACTGCTTTTCGAGGCTGGCTATGAAAGCGGGATCGAGGCCTTGAGCGCCGCGATATTTCGAGTTGGCCGTACCAAGGCCGAGCGATTCATGGCTCTGACCAAAATCAGCACCGCCGCCACCGATGCGGTCAAGCGCGTTGCCGCCCTGTCCGGTGAGCTGGCCGATAATGCGCTGGACCGGACCGCCGGGGACGAACTGTACAATCACGAAGCAGACAAGCAGGACTCCGAACAGGGTCGGTATCATCAGAAGCAAACGCCGTAGAATATAGGCTCCCATTAAGACGGTGCTCCAGGAGATATCATTTTAAATCTTGCCAATTGCCTTTGCCTTTGCTTCGTCAAGCCACCAGAGCGTTTCAACCGGAAAGCCATAATCGGGTTTGGGCTCCTTGAAGCCGAACATATCCCAATAGGCGATGAGGTGATTCGCACTGTACCAATTTGGAATCCAGTCACGCCTTATACGCAAGAGCCGATCCAGAACACGCATAATCGTGACCAGTTCTGCCCGTGACTTCACGTCACCGACTTTCTGGATCAGCGCATCGATCACCGGATCCGCAATGCCTGCAAAATTGGTCGATCCGGGCATGGCAGCCGATTTGGAGCCAAAGATGGACTGCAGGCTCTCCTGTGTCGGCGTGGAACCAAGGGAGTAGGCAGCGCCCATCATATCGAAATCAAAGTCCTGCAGCCTGACCTGATACTGCGCCGGATCGACCAGTCGCAGGGTGGCATTGATGCCGATGGCGTTCAGATTGTTGATGAAAGGTGCCGAGGAGCGCGTGAAGACTTCCGCCTGGATCAACATTTCCAGGTTGAGCGGTCTGCCGCCGGCATCGACGAATTTGCCGTTCTGCCGCGTATAACCCGCTGCGGTGATCAATTCGATCGCGCGGCGCAGATTGTTTCTGTCGCGCCCCGAACCATCCGATACGGGTTGCAGGACCGCATCGCCGAAAATCTCCGGCGGCAGCCTGTCGCGCAGCGGCTCGATAATGGCCAGCTCTTCGGCGGAGGGTTTGCCTTCAGCGCGAAATTCCGATTTCTCAAACAGTGATTGCGAGCGTTTGTAGACATCATAAAACAGGTTCTTGCTGGTCCACTCGAAATCAAAACACAGGGCGATGGCTTCGCGTATCCGAGGATCGCGGAACTGTTGCCGGCGCTGGTTTAGCGCCCAGGCCTGCATCACCGGCCGCTTTTCACTGGAGAATTCGCGTTTGACGACACGCTTCTGCTGAATGGCCGGGAAATTGTATTCGGTCGCCCATGTCTTCGCGACGGATTCGGAGCGCCAGTAAATATCGCCCTTCTTGAAGGATTCGAAATCCGGTTGCCGGTCGCGAAAGAACTCGATGCGGATGCGGTCAAAATGGTTGGAGCCGCGTTGCACCGGCAAATCCTTTGCCCAGTAATCGGCAACGCGCTCGTATTCAATCGTTTGACCGGCAAGGATCATGCCCGCGCGATAGGCTCCCGAGCCGAGAGGCGCTTCCAGCGTCGATGCGCCGAAATCGCGCGTGGCGTACCATGCCTTGGAAAAGACCGGTATCCCTGCTGCAATGTCGAGAATGGCGCGGCCGGAATGCTTGCCGGAAAAGGTCAGCCGCAACGTGTGGTCATCCTCGGCGATAATTTCGGTGAGTTCCGCCATCATCACCACGAGATCGGGATGCCCCTTTGTCTTGAGCGTCTCATAGCTGAACACCGCATCGTGGGCCGTCAGGGGGGAACCGTCATGAAAACGCGCTTGCGGGCGCAACTTGAAAATGAACGTCCGCTTGTCCGGGGAAACCGTAACGCTTTCAGCAACCAGCCCATAAATGGAATCGGGCTCGTCCAGCGCCGATGTCATCAAGGAATCAAAGCACAATTCCACACGTGGCGGTGCATCGCCGCGTGCACCGAAACCATTCAGTGTGTTGAATGTCTGCGTCGACTGGTTGAAATACCATGTCGGCGGCGAGAAGCAGAACGTACCACCCTTCGGCGCATCGGGATTGGTGTATTCGAAATGCGTGAAATCCTTCGGATATTTGAGCTCGCCAAAGGCGGAAAGACCATGCAGCGGAACATCCGTCTTCACATCCGCCAGTGCCAGACGCGGAGTGAGGGCTGACAGAGCCGCCGCACTGGAGTATTTCAGCAGATCGCGGCGATTGAGACGCCCGGCCATCATTGCGCGTGGGCTTTCAGAGCTTGCTCCTTGGCAGGGTCAATCCACCAGGAAAGCGGGTCGACACCGATATAGTCCGGTTGTTTTTCGGGCATGCCGAACTTGTTCCAGTAGGCGATCTTGACCCTGTCGTCGTACCACTGCGGAACAACATAGTAATTCCACAGCAGAACCCGGTCGAGTGCCCGTGTTGCCGCGACGAGTTCCTCGCGATCCTTGGCAAAGATCACCTTGTCTATCAGTTTATCTATGGCCGGATTTTTGATACCCATGTAATTGCGTCCACCAGGCGTATCGGCGGTGCTGGATCCCCAGAATTCGCGCTGCTCGTTCCCCGGCGACAGTGTTTGTCCGATCCCGGCAATCGCCATTACGTCATAATCATAATCATTGACCCTGGCCGCATATTGGGCTGCATCGACAGCACGTATCTGCGCATCTATGCCAAGCTTGCGCAGATTCGTCATGAACGGTCCGATCGTACGTTCGTTGCCCGGATCGTCCGCCAGAAATTCGATGGTTAGGGGTTGGCCAGTCGCTGTATTGACGAGTTTTCCATTTTTCTGATCATAACCGGCCTCCCGCAAAAGCGTGACGGCCTTGCGCAAATTATCGCGTTGCGCCTGTGTCGTGTCAGAAACCGGGTTCTTGAATTCCTCGTTGAAAACCCCTACCGGTACTTCACCTTTAACCGCTTGAAGAATCTCCAGTTCTTTACCTGTCGGGACGCCGCTCGATGCGAGTTCCGTGCCGGAGAAATAACTGTCTATTCGCTTGTATTGACCGAAAAATGCATTCTTGCTCATGGATTCAAAGTCGAAGGCGAAATTCAAGGCTTCGCGTACCCTGATATCCTTGAATTTGTCGCGGCGTGTGTTCAGGAGAAATCCTTGCATGCGACCGGACGACCGCTGTGGATACACGGCCTTGACGACGTCACCCCGGGTGAATGCCGGGAAATCATAGCCACGCATCCAGCGGCCGATGCTCGGCTCGCCGCGGTAATCCTGGAATCCCCCCTTCTTGAAGGCTTCCCACATGGCGTTTGCGTCCCGGAAATACTCATAGCGAATACGATCGAAATTATTGCGCCCGACATTTGTGGGGAGATCTTTACCCCAGTAATCGGCTACCCGGCTCCATACGATAGTCTTGCCGAAGTCGACGCTTTCGATTTTATAGGCGGCTGAACCCAGAGGAATTTCCGTCGTGGGCTTGGTGATGTCGCGCTTCTTGCCGGATTGATCGGTGCCTTCCCACCAGTGCTTTGGCAAGATGGGAAACTCGCCGACAATGCTGGGCAACTCACGGTTCCCGCCGCTCGCAAACGTGAAGGTAACCTCTCGGTCCCCGGTCTTCTCGGCCTTTGTCACATCATGATAATACTTGTTGTAGATCGGGCTTTGCGCTTTCAGCGTGTCGAACGACCAGATGACGTCATCGACGGTGATGGGTTGTCCATCATGCCATTTTGCAGCGGGGTTGAGGCGGAACTTCACCCAGGAAAAATCATCAGGGTAAGCAACTGCTTCTGCGAGAAGACCGTAATTTGTTGCCGGTTCGTCAAGCGCCCGGCTGAGAAGCGTATCGTAGAGATATCCACCCAGGATAGTTCCGCCCGGAAGCCCCGCCGCAGACGTTCCCTGGACGACGAAGGGGTTGAGGCTGTCGAATGAACCTTGAGCAATTTGATTCAAGGTTCCGCCTTTGGGCGCATCGGGATTCACAAAATCGAAATGCTTGAAGTCCGGCCCGTATTTCGGCTTGCCCAGAGCGCTGACCGCCGTCCGCCATTCAGCATCCGCAGCCCGTGCATTGGATAGGGGAATCACGGCTGTCATGGCAAGGAGCGCGAGGCTGGCAACGAGCGGACGGAATTGCAAATCAGATCTCCACGGTTCTCTTTTTTGGTCAGTCTAAGAGAAAATGCGGCGGAGAACAGACCTTCGGCAAAAAAACACGCAGTCTTGATGGGATCAGGCTGACGGATACAAAAAAGCCGGGCACTGGACCCGGCTTTCCCTTGGAATTGACGGCTGACTTATTTTGTCGGTGCCGGTGCAGCGCCTTCTGCAGGCTTTGCAGCATCGGCTGGCTTTTCACCGCCGGCTGGCGCGGCATCGGCAGCAGGAAGCGGCTTTGGACTGTCGGAGAGCGTGCGCAGGTAAGCGATCAGGTCCGCGCGTTCATTGTCCTTCTTGTCACCGGCAAAGCCCATGGCTGTGCCCTTGATATAGCCCTTGGGTGAGGTCAGGAAGTGATTGAGATGGTCGAACGTCCAGAGTTCCTTGCCGCCCTTGGAGAAATCCTTGATGGCGCCGGAATAGCTGAAGCCTTCATGCGTCGCCATGGGACGGTCGACAATGTCCCAGAGATTCGGGCCAACCTTGTTCGCGCCGCCCTTTTCACCGGTATGGCAAGCCTGGCAGCGCTTGAAAATCGCTTCACCGCGCGTCGCGTCCGCCGATGCGAGCAGGGTTGCGATCGGCACGGCCGCAGCTGCTGCGGCTGGCGCGCCGGCTTCACCTTCACCGCCGGCTTCGGCAGCCTGAATGATAAAGCCGGGTTTTTCGGGCGCACGGGAATCAAATAAGAAATCCGAAAGGATGCCCGCTGTCATGACAACGAAAACTGTTGCCAGGAACGCCATGGCATATTTGTTGAATGCGCTCGAATCCATTGTCGATCATTGCTCCTCTTGCGGAGGTTCTCATTATCTGGTCAATGCAGACCGCTGCATAACTTGACGAGAGTCCCCTCGTGATCGCGCGGAAACTAGGTCTTTTGCTCAAGACTTGCAACACATATAAGGGCAGTTCTGCCTGAGACTTTTTGACACCGTAGGGTGCTTATGACGATGAAAATATTGACCCTGATTCCCGCCCGCATGGCCTCCACACGCTTGCCCGGCAAGCCATTGGCCGATATTGCCGGCAAGCCGATGATCGTGCATGTGGCGGAACGTGCCCTGGCGGCCGGTCTTGGCCGTGCCGTTGTTGCCACGGACAGCGCCGAGGTGAAGGCGGCGGTCGAAGCCCACGGGCTTGAAGTGGTCATGACACGCAGCGACCATGAATCGGGTTCGGACCGCATCTATGAAGCCTTGCTGGCGCTCGATCCGGAAGGCACTGTCGATGCCATCGTCAATGTCCAGGGCGACCTGCCGACCATCGATCCGGAATTGGTCAAACGCGCGCTCCTGCCGCTGCGTGAAGGTCCCGCCGATATCGCCACATTGTGTGTTGAGATCACCAGGGAAGATGAAAAGACCAATCCGAATGTGGTGAAGATCGTCGGGTCGGATATCGGCACCGGGAAAATGCGCGCACTCTACTTTACGCGTGCGACGGCTCCCTACGGCAACGGTCCGCTCTACCACCACATCGGTCTGTATGCTTATCGCCGTGCAGCTCTGCAGCGATTCGTCGGTCTTGGCCCGTCGCCGCTCGAACAGCGCGAACGGCTGGAACAGCTGCGCGCGCTGGAAGCCGGCATGCGCATCGATGTCGAGATCGTTGATTCGGTGCCGCTGGGTGTTGATACCCAGGAAGATCTTGAGCGGGCACGTGACATTCTTACTTCAATAAAGGGCAATTGATTATGGCCAAGACCAACCGCATCTCCTTTCAGGGCGAACCGGGTGCCAATTCCGACACCGCATGCCGGAACATGTTTCCGCACATGGAGCCGTTGCCATGCCCGACCTTTGAGGATGCGTTCAACGCGGTTGAAAGTGGTGCGGCTGATCTGGCGATGATCCCGATCGAGAACACGATCGCCGGGCGCGTGGCGGACATCCACCACCTCTTGCCGGAATCACGTCTGCACATTGTGGGCGAGTACTTCCTGCCGATCCATTTTCAGCTGATGGTTCTTCCTGGCACCAAGCGCAGTGAGATCACAACGGTTCACAGCCACATCCACGCGCTGGGTCAATGCCGGAAATATATCCGCAAGAACGGCTGGAAGCCCGTCATTGCCGGGGATACAGCTGGCGCGGCACGCCTTGTGTCTGAAGTGAAGGACAAGACGATGGCGGCACTTTCACCGCGGCTCGCCTCCAGCCTTTATGGTCTCGATATCCTGGAAGAGGATGTCGAGGACACGGAAAACAATGTCACGCGCTTCGTCGTCCTGAACAAGACGAAAAAGTGGGCGCCGCGCACATCCGACGAACTCATGATGACGACCTTCGTCTTTCGCGTGCGCAACGTTCCGGCGGCGCTCTACAAGGCGATGGGCGGCTTTGCCACCAATGGCGTCAACATGACCAAGCTGGAAAGCTATCAGATTGACGGCAAGTTCACCGCCACGCAGTTTTACGCCGATATTGAAGGGCATCCGGACGACAAGAACGTTGCCCATGCCCTGGAAGAGCTGGAATTCTTCTCCAAGGAGGTGCGGATTCTTGGGGTCTATCCGGCTGATACCACGTTTCGCAGCAGCCAGGGCGAGGAAGAGTAGATTGACGGTCTAATCCTCCCAGTTTTCAACGCTAAGTCCCTCTACCCTCTGAAATTCACGAACATTGCGTGTGACGAGGGTCAGAGACCGTGCGAGGGCCTGCCCTGCGACCAAAACATCGTAAGGACCGATGGGACTACCCGCGCGCGCAAGCTTTGCGCGTAGCGCGCCCGCATGTCTGGCGTCGTCCAGATCAAACTCAAGTGCCGGGAATTGCAGGCTTTCAACAAGGCCGACATTCTGAACGGCGCGCTGTGATTTGTAGGCTCCGTAAAATAATTCATGGGCAACGATGGCCGAGATTGCAAAATCCTGCGGCTGATGTCGACGCAGTCGGCTGTGCAGCCGTTCATTGCCTTTCAGCAACGCAATGATGGCGTTGGTATCAAGCAAGAATTTCATTTGAAATAGTCGAGATCAGGTCTTTCCTGCGGTACTGGCTTCTCGCTCGCAGCTTTTACAAAGTCGTCGTCTAACGGGCCTGTAAGGACATCCAGCCAAGTCCAATTTTCCGGCATCGGCTCAAGAATCACGGATTGCCCGTGACGCCGTATGCGAACCTCTGTGGCGTCAAATCGGAACTCTTTTGGAAGACGCACGGCCTGCGAGCGTCCGGACCAGAAGATTTTGGCTTTTTCCATGTCGCACCTCTTTTGAGATATGACAATGATATATACCAATTGGGCAGTATTTTCAATTCAACCTTGGTAGGACTTAAACCCCGCTCTCAACCCAGCTGCGGATCAGATGGGCGGCGATGGCGCCGGGTGGCGGCGTCATCAATCCTTCCGGGTGTGTCCGGTCGAGCATCAGCGCGACTTCATCGCGTGTGAACCAGCGGCCTGCCTCCAGCTCAGCCTTGTCGAGGATGTAATCGTCGGACAATGCTTCCGCATGGCAGCCGATCATCAGCGAATAGGGGAAGGGCCAGGGTTGCGATGCGTGATAGACCACCCGGCCGATAGGCAGGTTGGTTTCTTCCAGCGTCTCGCGCCGTACGGCATTTTCGATGGTTTCCCCTGGTTCAATAAACCCGGCAAGGCAGGAATACATGCCTGGTCCGAAATGGGGTCCACGCGCCAGAAGACATTTATCGCCGCGTACCACCATCATGATGGCAACCGGATCGGTGCGCGGGAAATGCTGGGCGTCGCAATTCGGGCAAGTGCGCCGGTACCCGCCGTCGCGCATCACCGTTTCCGTGCCGCAGCGTCCGCAGAAGCGGTGATTCTCATGCCACGTCAGCAGCGAAACGGCTTGCGCCATGGCGCCCAGCTGATCTTCGGGTATGAGGCCTTGCGTATAGACTGGGCGGTATTCAATGGCCTTGATCGTTTCGGGGAGGTCAGCCAGATCGATACCGCTCACAGCGGCCAGAACCGGCATGTCCTCCTGCATTCCCAGATAGATTGTCCTGTTCGGGTGGGGCAGCAGCGCGGCGGCTTCTTCAAGGCCGAAAAAGGCATTGCCTATGCCGTTACCCATCGACACCAGTATCTGGCCTTGCCCGATCAGCAGCATGCGCGCCTTTGCATCCGCAAGCGCGACCGTCACCACATCATCGCTGCGGTTTTCAGAGTGGCGGTTTATCCTGTTGCCGGCGAAGCCGACGAAACGGCTCGCTTCCGCTTCCGGAACATCATAAAGGCGAAATGACATAAGTGTGGCTCCAGAAGACCGGTCCGGAATGGGACTGCGTAATGATGCTGACTAGATAGCGTTGAGAATGGCGTTCGCAAAGTCCCGTGCGTCTTTTTCGCCGTAGGGTTCGCGCGTGCCATAGCCCCAGACGGGACCGGGCCATGCCGGATCTCCGGTGTTGCGGGCGATAATATGCAGGTGCAACTGCCGGACGATATTGCCGAGAGCACCGGTGTTGATCTTTTCGCAATTCGCGACAGTCTTCAGAGCCTGTGCGGCAATGCCCGATTCAAAGACAAGCATTGTCTGATCGAGGGGGGTAAGGTCGTGAATCTCGCTTATATCAGCCCTTTGCGGCACGAGAATGAGCCAGGGCCAGCGCCGGTCATTCATCAGGCGCAGATCGCAAAGGCCCAGCCTTGCAATGGGAATCGTATCAGCTGCAAGTTTGCTATCGAGTATGAACGTCATGATTTGCAACAATTAGCAGTTTTTTTGTCGTCCCGCTTGCTTTTTGCGCAAAGATTGCCGATATGAGCCTCGGGAGGTTGGTGGTGGACGAGCCACTCGCCAACCGGGTCAGGTCCGGAAGGAAGCAGCCCCAACGAGCCAGGCACGGGTCGCCGTGCCAGCCTCCCACCTTTATCCTCTTTAAAGCCGTCATCCGGCATTGACGCTGCGGTGTGCAGCGGTACAAACTTGCCTGGTGGAACGAATTTGACATCACGCGAGACATGCGAATGTCAGAATCGGACAATTAGCGCCATGAAGAGTAATGCAGGAGCGGAATCAACCGGGATGGACACCAAAACGGCAGATAGCGCCTATCGCGTGCTCGCCCGCAAATATCGCCCGCAGAATTTCGACGATCTGGTCGGTCAGGAGCCGATGGTTCGGACCCTGACCAATGCGTTCGAGACCGGCCGTATTGCGCAGGCGTGGATGCTGACTGGTGTGCGCGGTGTTGGCAAGACCACCACCGCCCGCATCCTGGCCCGTGCCCTCAATTATAAAACAGCTGAAATCGACAAGCCGACGATCGACCTGTCTGTTCCCGGTGAACATTGTCTGGCGATCATGGAAGGCCGCCATGTCGATGTCATCGAGATGGATGCCGCCTCGCATACGGGTATCGATGACATCCGTGAAATCATCGAGCAGGTTCGCTACCGCCCGGTTTCGGCCCGGTACAAAGTCTACATCATCGACGAAGTGCACATGCTGTCCAATCAGGCCTTCAACGGCCTGCTGAAAACATTGGAAGAGCCGCCGCCCCACGTCAAATTCATCTTCGCCACCACCGAAATCCGTAAAGTTCCGATCACGGTGCTGTCGCGCTGCCAGCGCTTTGACCTGCGCCGTATCGATGCAAACATGCTGACGGCGCTGCTGAAGAAGATTGCCGACAAGGAGAGCATCACAGTTGATGCCGCATCCCTGGCGATGATCGCCCGCGCGGGCGAAGGCTCGGCGCGCGATTCCCTGTCGATCTTCGATCAGGCCATTGCCCATGGTGCGGGCAATGTCGACGCCGAGACTGTGCGCTCCATGCTGGGCCTGGCGGATCGCGCCCGGATCATTGATCTTTTCGAGATGCTGATGCGCGGGGATGTGGCGTCCGCCCTGCGCGAGTTTCGCGCGCAGTATGATGTCGGGGCGGATCCCAGTGTTGTTCTTTCCGATCTTGCCGACTTCAACCATCTGGTGACGCGTATTCGCTTCACCCCGGATGTCGCGGACGATATCTCCCTGTCCGAGGATGAACGCCTGCGCGGCCGGGATTATGCCGAAAAGCTCTCCATCCGGGTTCTCTCTCGGACATGGCAGATGCTGCTGAAAGGCATTGCCGAGGTGGATGCGTCCAATCGCCCGGTCCAGGCTGCAGAAATGCTGCTGATCCGGCTGGCGCATGCTGCCGATTTGCCGACGCTGGATGAAGCCCTGAAATCGCTGGAAAATGGGGCGTCTTCCTCCCTGCAGCCGCCGCGAAGCGATGGCCCGCGTCCCGGCAATGGCGGCGGCGAGACCATGAGCCGCGCCGCTCCGGCGGACGCTGTCGCACCCGTACGCGGTTCCGTTGCCTCTGGTGGTGGTGCAACCATGCGGCTGGTTGAACAATCAGCGCAGCCTGTGCCCGTTGTGCCGGTGCAACCGGTTGTCGAAGAACTGGCGCCTGCGGTTCCTGTTACCAGCATCGCCGATATCGTGGCGCTCGCCGACAAGCAGCGTAACATGCAGTTCAAGATACTGGTCAAGAACTGTGTGCGGCTCGTCAGCATCAAGCCAGGACGGCTCGAGATCAATCTGACCGACGACGCCCCAAAAACGCTTTTGACAGACCTGTCGCAGAAACTCAGCGAATGGACCGGTACGCGCTGGATGGTATCCCTGTCGCGGGAGCAGGGCGGCCGGACCATCAATGAAACCGAGACGGCCCGGCGCGATTCCATGCTCAGCGATGCGCGCGCCGATCCGGATGTCGCGGCGATCCTGTCGCGGTTCCCCGGTGCCAAGATTATCAATGTACGGATCGCAACACCTGCCGGGCAGGGAAATGGCGATCTGGATGGCATGGACGGGACCGGTTCCGGCGATGATACGCTGGCCCCCGTCGAAGAAGACGATTGATCAAAAGGAGTTTTTCCCATGCGTGACATTATGGGCATGATGAAACAGGCCAAGGAAATGCAGGGCAAGATGGCCGCCATGCAGGAGGAAATCGCGGCGCTGGAGGCCGAGGGCCATTCCGGTGGCGGTCTCGTCACGGTCAAGCTGTCCGGCAAGGGAGCGCTGACCTCGCTCAAGATTGATCCATCGCTCTTCAAGGAAGACGATGTGGAGATTCTTGAAGACCTGATCATCGCCGCCCATAACGAGGCAAAGGCCAAAGTTGAGGCCATCATGGCGGAAAAAACCCAGGCGCTGACAGCGGGCCTGCCGATACCGCCAGGTTTCAAACTGCCTTTTTGAGAGCGGGCCTACAACCGCGAGGTGGTTGGAAATGGCGCCAGCATAGTGTACACTTCCTCTCGGAGTGGGTGGCAAGTTTTCACTCACCACCCGTACCTTATCTATAAAGATTTACCCGGACGGTCCATGACCAGCTCGTCCGGGTTCTCTTTATAATAAGGGTGATGCTAAACGGAAAAATCCGCATAGTTCACCTCCAAGTTCAAAGGCAAGGCTGTTGCCCCCTGCATGATCCAAAAAATCACTTCAGATTTTTCGAATCATGCAGATTCTAAGTGTTGCAGCGTCTTTTCGCGTGTCTTCGACACGCAGCGCTGCAATGCGGGTAGCCCATTCTCCCGATGCACCGGCTGGCACGGTGCCGCTGCTTCACCTTTGAACCATTGCGCTACAAACGCTTGAGGTGATGATTGCTTCGTTTGTCGCCGGCAACAACGAATGCAGGGTTGTAAAATAACTGCCTCTTTTTCGCTTGGGTTGAGTTCGCCGCGCGTCTCCGATTCCCTATGCGTGAAATTTGCTTTAAACCGGCGATATGTCGAAACGAATCGCCGGTCCCGAAATTGAACGCCTGATCCAGCTTTTGGCCAAAGTGCCGGGGCTCGGGCCGCGTTCCGCCCGCCGTGCCGCGCTGCATCTCATCAAAAAGAAGGAAGCGCTGCTGATCCCGCTGGGTTCAGCCATGCAGGACGCAGCCGATAAGGTGCGTATCTGTTCCACATGCGGCAATGTCGATACGTCTGATCCGTGCATGATCTGTACCGATCCGCGCCGCGAGCGGGCGACGCTGATTGTGGTCGAGGATGTTTCCGATCTTTGGGCGCTCGAGCGGGCCGGCTCAATGAATGTCCGCTATCATGTGCTGGGTGGGCGGCTATCGCCGCTGGACGGTGTCGGTCCAGACGATCTCAACATCGGCAGCCTTGTCAGCCGCGTGGCGGAAGGTGAGATCAAGGAGGTCATCCTCGCCGTCAATGCGACGGTCGAGGGGCAGACGACGGCTCATTACATCACTGACCAGCTTGCGGATTTTGACGTGCGTATCACGCGCTTGGCCCACGGCGTTCCGGTCGGTGGGGAACTCGACTATCTGGACGAGGGCACGCTGGCCGCCGCCCTGCGCGCGCGGACCTCTTTATAGGGAGAAGGCTTTTGATCAGACGTCCGATGCGACTTGCCCTTGCGGCGTTGATTGCGACCGTTCTCTATGCAACAGCCGGGTTAGCCGCGTCAAAACCTGAAGTTGAAGCACAGTTCCGGGCGTGGCTTGTCAACGATCTTTGGCCCGAAGCCAAGACGCAGGGTGTTTCCAAAGCGGTTTTCGATCAGGCTTTTTCCGGCGTCACACTCAATTTCGATCTGCCCGACCTGGTGATGCCGGGCGAAAAACCGCAGACGCCCAAGGAGCAGCGGCAATCCGAGTTCGGCTCTCCCGGCAAGTATTTCAACGACAAGACGGTCAACGCGGTGACATCGGGTGGCACAGCGCGGTCTGGCCAGTTTGCCAAAATCCTCAAAGCGGTTGAAAGCAAATATGGCGTTCCGGGGCCGATCGTTCTTGCCATCTGGGGGCGCGAAAGCGGTTATGGCAGTGTGAAAATCCCCTACAACGCCTTTGCCGTCCTCGGCACAAAAGCCTTTATGGCAACCCGCAAGGACATGTTCCGCAAGGAGCTTTTGGCTGCGCTCCAGATCGTGGAGAAAGGCTATATCGGCGTTGCAAGCATGAAAAGCTCATGGGCAGGTGCACTGGGACAGCCGCAATTCATGCCGACGTCCTATCTCGAACATGCAGTGGATTTTGACGGCGACGGCAAGCGGGACATCTGGAATTCCGTTCCCGATACGCTCGGTTCCATCGGTCATTATCTCGCGCAGTATGGATGGCAGCGCGGCCGCGACTGGGGCTATGAAGTCAGCGTTCCGCAGACTGTCAGCTGCTCCCTGGAAGGTCCGGATCAGGGCAAGCCTTTCGCCGCATGGGCCAAGCTTGGCATCACTCGGGTCAACGGCAAGCCGTTTCCGGCCAGCGAAACCAATCGCGAGGGCTTCCTGTTGATGCCTGCCGGGCGTCACGGTCCGGCTTTTGTGGTCACCAAGAATTTCTACGTGATCAAGGAATACAATATGAGCGATCTCTATGCGCTCTTCATCGGGCATGTGGGTGACCGCATCGCCAATGGCGCGAAGGGTTTTTCCGCCGGTTGGGGGGATGTCGGCGGGCTCTATCGCTCGGACATTGCCGGTTTGCAGAAGGCGCTGGAAAAAAAGGGTTATGACGCCGGCGGAGCCGACGGTTTCCCGGGCTTCAAGACACGGCGCTCCATCGGCGATTGGCAAACGAAACAGGGCCTGCCTGCCACCTGCTTTCCCGACAAGGATATCGTCAAGGCGATCCGTTGAACGCCGAGGCAATATCAATCAGATGTCTGAGCGCCGGCGACGGATCGTCTCGGCGCCAGACAAGCCCGGTCTCGATCCGTGGCGGCGTGCCTGACAGTTTCAGGTAGCGAACGCCGGCACGGCCAAGATTGCGCAGCGATTCCGGCACCAGCGCGATTCCCATCCCCGCGGAGACCAGGCTGATGATTGTCTGCATCTGGATGGCTTCCTGCCCGATGTATGGGACGGCACCATTGCCGGCATAATAGCCGGTGATCAGATCGTGAAAGGCCGGTGCGCTGCGGCGGGGAAAGATAATCAGCGGCTCCGACAGAGCGCCTTTGATGTCGAGTGCTCCGTTGGAGAGAGCCAACCTGCCTGATGCCACCCATTCCTCCGGGACTGCAGCGACAAGTTCCTCCTGAAGCAATGACAGATAGGTGAGAGAAGCGTGGAGGCTGGTCTGCGACGGCGGGATGATCAAGCCGGCGTGAATGTCTCCGTTCAGAAGCGCTTCGATCTGCACGTCACTCGTTGCCTCCTGCAGGCCGATCTGCACGCCGGGGTAACCCGTTTTGTAACGGCCGAGCAGTGCCGGCAGCAGGCTGTAATCGGCTGTGCTGACGAAAGCGAGTTTCAAACTGCCCATGGTGCCGCGCGCGAGCTGCCGGGCAATGCCAGGGAGTGCGCCTGCTGCGTCCAGAACCTTGCGCACATGATCAAGCCATTGGGCACCCGCAGGCGTCAGCGCGACGCTGCGCTTGGTGCGCGTGAACAGTTCGACGCCGATCTCCTCTTCGAGCGCGAGTATGGTTTGGCTGAGCGGTGGTTGGGTCATGTTCAGCCGCGCCGCAGCTCTCCCGAAATGCAGTTCTTCGGCAACAGTGATAAAGTAGCGCAGCTGACGCAGATCCATGCCGCATTTTTAATATAAAATACGACCTAATCAAGTGTGAATTATATATTTCACACGTGTTTGGAAGCGCTCTAAACAAGAGGCAATCTGGTCTTGAACCAAAATATCCCAGTGGAGAAACAGTCATGGCAGTCAATGAACGCTCGAAACACATCACGCAGGGAATAGCGCGCTCGCCCAACCGGGCCATGTATTATGCGCTCGGTTATGAGAAGGCGGATTTTGACAAGCCGATGATCGGCATTGCCAATGGCCATTCCACAATCACGCCTTGCAACGCCGGTTTGCAGCCACTGGCCGATGCAGCGGTTGCTGCGGTGAAGGCAGCGGGCGGCAATCCGCAAATCTTCGGCACGCCGACCATCTCCGATGGAATGGCGATGGGTACGGAGGGCATGAAATACTCGCTGATCTCGCGCGAGGTGATCGCCGATTGCATCGAAACCTGCGTGAACGGTCAATGGATGGACGGCGTTCTGGTGCTGGGCGGCTGCGACAAGAACATGCCCGGCGGCATGATAGCCATTGCCCGGACCAATGTTCCGTCGATCTATGTCTATGGCGGTACGATCAAGCCGGGTAAATGGAAGGGCAAGGATCTTTCCATTGTTTCCTCTTTCGAAGCCGTGGGTTCTTTCATGGCGGGCAAGATGAGCCAGGAAGATTTTGAAGGCATCGAGCGCCACGCCTGTCCTTCCACCGGTTCCTGCGGCGGCATGTACACCGCCAATACCATGAGCTCTTCGTTCGAGGCACTGGGCATGTCGTTGATGTCCTCGTCGACCATGGCCAATCCGGATGCCGAGAAGGCGGACAGCACCGCCGAATCAGCACGCGTTCTGGTCGAAGCTGTGCGCCGGGGTATCCGGCCGCGGGACATCATCACCCGCAATTCCATCGAAAATGCCGTATCGCTGATCATGGCCACCGGCGGATCGACCAATGCTGTGCTGCATTTTCTGGCCATCGCCCATGCTGCGGAAGTCGAATGGACGCTGGATGATTTCGAGCGCGTGCGCCGCAAGGTTCCGGTGATCTGTAATCTTCGGCCGTCAGGCCAATACATGGCTGTGGATCTGCACCAGGTCGGCGGCATCCCACAGGTCCTGAAAATCCTGCTCAATGCCGGGTTGCTGCATGGTGACTGCCTGACGATCACCGGCCGGACCATTGCCGAGGAACTGGCCCACGTTCCCGACGCTCCGCCCGTCGATCAGAACATCATCAGACCCATCGATAAGGCCCTCTACAAGGAGGGACATTTGGCTATCCTCAGGGGAAATCTGGCGATGGGCGGTGCTGTTGCAAAAATCACCGGTCTCAAAAACCCGGTTATCCAGGGTCCCGCACGGGTGTTCGACGACGAGCAGTCGGCGATGGACGCCATCCTCTCGGACAAAATCAGGCCGGGCGATGTGCTGGTCCTGCGTTACCTCGGCCCCAAGGGCGGACCCGGCATGCCGGAAATGCTGGCGCCGACATCGGCAATCATCGGACGCGGTCTGGGTGAAAGCGTCGGGCTCATCACCGACGGACGGTTCTCCGGGGGAACCTGGGGCATGGTGGTCGGCCACGTCACGCCGGAAGCGTTCGAGGGCGGCGCAATTGCCCTCGTCAGGGAGGGCGACACGATTACCATCGATGCCCACAAGCAGCTGCTGCAGCTTGAAGTCAGCGATGCCGAACTGGAAGAGCGCCACAAGGCATGGCAGCAGCCCGCGCCGCGCTATACACGGGGTGTCCTGGCGAAATTTGCCACGCTGACCAAATCCGCCAGTGAAGGAGCAGTCACGGGCTAGGGAGGCGGATTTCTCCATTGTCGCGATGGCAAAAACAGTCTGTCAAGGCATGGGTGGTATGAATGCCACCCATGAAATGCGATCCTGACGCGCAGTCGAATAGTCAGGAAATCAGCACATGCCAGCCTTGGTGAATGGACAATGGATCAAGGGCGACGTCGCCGCCAGTGAAATGAAAGATGGAGCTTTCCACCGCGAGCCGACCCGGTTTCGCAACGGGATCACGGCAGATGGCGTGCTCGACAAGGAGGGAACGCCAACCTTCAAGGCAGAGGCCGGGCGTTATCAGCTCTTCGTTTCATATCTGTGTCCCTGGGCGTCGCGGACGCTGATTTTCCGTCATCTCAAGGGGCTGGAAAACATCATCAGCGTTGCGGTGGCCGAGCCCGCGCTCGGTGAAAACGGCTGGACATTCAACAATCTCGTCGATGCCGGGCAAAAAGCGCCGCCGATCCATTATCTCCACCAGCTCTACACCGCCAGCCTTGCGACCTATACCGGCAAGGTTTCGGTGCCCGTGCTGTGGGACCGCCGCGAGGGACAGATCGTCAACAACGAGTCTGCCGATATTATCCGCATTCTGAACAGCGCTTTTGACGGACTGACCGGCGATAAAAGGGATTTCTATCCCGAAAGCCTGCGGCTGGAGATCGAGCGGTGGAACGGCCTCGTCTATGACAACATCAACAACGGCGTCTACCGCGCCGGCTTTGCAAAATCACAGGCAAGCTATGATGAAGCCGTGCGTGATGTCTTTGCGGCGCTTGATCGCGTGGAAGCGCATCTGGCCGATCATCGCTATCTGGCGGGACAGTACCTGACCGAAGCCGACTGGCGGCTGTTTGTTACGCTCGTCCGGTTTGACGCTGCCTATAATGGCGTCTTCAAATGCAACATCCGGCGGCTCGAGGACTATCATCATCTCTCGCATTATCTGCGAGAGCTCTATCAGTTTGAAAACGTGCGCGAGACGGTGAAAATCGATCACATCAAGGCGGGGTACTATTCGATCGCCTCAGTGAATCCGACGGGTATTGTGCCTGCCGGTCCATTGATTGATTTCGACCGGCCGCATGACCGCGAGCGCCTGATGGGTAAGGGCATTGTCATGCGCTAATGCGTCGAAGGACAAGATTTAGAACAAAGAAGCCCGATGGCCGGATGAAATGTCCGGCCATCGGGCTTTTTGCATTGCGGCACAAATTTCCCTGATTTTTGGCTTGTCAGAAATACCCATATGTGAAAATAATATTTACAAAAGAAGATGGAGGAGGCGAGGACAATGAAACACCCGTTCGATTTCAGGTGTCTGGAACAGCGCGGAACTGTGCGTGAAGACTGCGGCGGGGTGCGGCCGTGACCGGGTTTGCACCGACTGTCGGCGTCTCCTCGACGCATCCGAAGAACATGCCGGCCGATCATGCGGCTTTGCCGGTCTGGAATGCTGAAAACTGGTTTTACGAGGATTGGCCGGTCGGACAGAAAATCCGTTCGCTGCGGCGCACGATTTCCGAAAGCGACAGCCACCTCTTCAACACGCTGGTCACCGATATCCATCCCTATGTGCAGGACCAGATGTTTGCGGAAAACGAAGGCATTTTCGGCAGGCGGCTCGTCGCCGGTGCCTTTGTCTTTTCCGCCGGGCTTGGCCTTGTTGCGACCAACTGCGTCAACGCCTTTTCCTATGGTTATGACAAGTTGCGGTTCATCAAACCCGTGTTCCTGAACGATACGATTTATACGATCAGGACCAATCTCGATAAGCGTCCGCGCTACAAGGATTTGGGGCTGATCCGCGCCAGCTATGAAGTGTTCAAGAACGAAGGCGAGCTCGTCCTCTACTGCGAGCATCTGCAAACGGTGAAATACCAGAATCCCGCCGAATTTATTGGAAAGACCGAGAAGTGATGACCACGGACAATGCTGATCTGCCGCTTGCCGGCCTGCTCGTCGTTGATATGAGCCAATTCCTGTCGGGCCCCTATGCCTCGCTGCGCCTGATGGATCTCGGCGCGCGGGTCATCAAGATCGAGCGCCCCGACGGCGGCGATCTCTCACGCCGGCTTTATCTGAGTGATACCGAAATCGGCGGTGACTCGACGATTTTTCACGCGATCAACCGTGCCAAGGAAAGTCTTGCGATCGACCTGAAAAGTGAGAGCGACCTTGCTTCCCTGCGAAAACTGCTCGGCAAGGCCGATGTCCTCATCCAGAATTTCCGCCCCGGCGTCATCAAACGGCTGGGACTGGATTACGACGCGGTGAAAGCCATCAATCCGCGGCTGGTCTATGCCAGCATCAGCGGCTACGGCGAGGAGGGCCCGTGGGTCGGCCGCCCCGGGCAGGATCTGCTGGCGCAATCGCGCTCCGGCCTGATGTGGCTGAATGGCGATGAAAGCCAGGGACCCGTGCCGTTCGGGCTTGCGGTCGCCGACATGCTGGCGGGTGCCGCCACGGTTCAGGGGGTTCTTGCCGCCTTGGTGCGGCGCGGGATCAGCGGAACCGGCAGCCATATCGAAACAAGCCTGCTGGAATCGCTGATCGATTTCCAGTTCGAAGTGCTGACCACCCATTTGAATGACGGCCGCCGGCTGCCCAAGCGCTCTGATTTCCGCAGTGCGCATGCCTATCTCTCTGCCCCATACGGCGTTTACCCGACCAAGGACAATTATCTGGCTCTTGCCATGACGCCGTTGCCCAAGCTCGCTGATCTTCTCAGCCTGGATGAACTGGCACCCTATCGCGATACGCCCGCCAGCTGGTTTACCGCCCGGGATGAGATCAAACGCATCATCGCCCAAAAACTCGCCACGCAGGAGACTGAGCATTGGCTTTCGATCCTTGAACCCGCTGACATCTGGTGCGCGAAAGTGCTGAACTGGGAAGAACTGATGGCAAGCGAAGGCTTCAAGGTTCTCGATATGCTGCAAAGGGTGGATCGGGCGGACAATGTTTCCATTCTCACGACGCGGTCGCCTATCCGGGTCAACGGCAAACGGGCAAAGTCCGACCGCGCCGCGCCGCGCATTGGCGAGCACAGCGAGGCGATCCGCAAGGAGTTCGGTCTGTGAGCGATATCACGTTGAAAGGCATGACGTGGAGCCATCCGCGCGGCTACGACCCCATGGTTGCCTGCTCCAGGCTCTGGCAGGAGAAGACAGGCGTCACGGTGGAATGGGCCAAGCGTTCGCTGCAGGACTTTGAGTCCTTTCCAGTTCAGGAACTGGCGCGAACCTACGATCTGATCGTCATCGATCATCCGCATGTCGGGCAGATTACGGCAGAGAACTGCCTCGCCCCGCTGGATGTTGCCGGCCGGGAGGCGGAGCGCCGCGCGCTGCTCAAGGGCAGCGTCGGGCAATCCTATCCAAGCTACCACTGGCAGGGACATCAATGGGCATTTCCGATCGATACGGCAACGCAGGTCTGTGCCTGGCGCCCCGATCTCCTGGAGCGGTCACCCGGCAGCTGGGATGAAATGCTGGTTCTCGCCCGCGCAGGCAGGATCCTTCTTCCGCTCCGGCCGCCGCATTCGCTGATGACCTTTTATACTCTGAGCGGCAACATGGGGATGCCCTGCGCCACGACAACCGGAGAGTTGATCGAACGGCAGCATGGGGTTCGTGTGCTGGAAATGATGCGCGAGATCAGTGCCCTCGTCGATCCCGCGTGTTTCGAGATGGATCCGATTGCCGTGCTTGAACGGATGGCCGAGGCCGGATCGGCGGTTGCCTGCGCGCCGCTGATCTATGGTTACGTCAACTACGCTATTGCGGGATTTCGGCCGCATCTTGTGGCCTTTGCCGACATTCCAACCGCGGGCAACAACGGGCCAATGGGCTCTGCCCTCGGCGGAACCGGGATTGCCGTTTCTGCCTTTTCCGAACACCGGCAAGCGGCTGTCGATTTCGCCTACTGGATTGCCAGCGGCGATGTCCAGCGTGGTCCTTATGCGCACACGGGCGGCCAGCCGGGGCACGCGGACGCGTGGGAAGACGAGGAGGTGAATACGGCGACGTCAGATTTCTACACCGCAACGCGCCGGACACTGGAAGCGGCGTGGGTGCGCCCGCGCCACAATGGTTACATGGCCTTTCAGCAATCCGCGTCGGATTGCCTTAACGCGGGTTTGCGCGGGCACAGTGGGGCGGAGACCATTGTTGATGATCTCAACGATCAATTCCGCCGGAGCTTCGATAGGTAATGTCAGCCCGTCTTGCCGGCGCGCATTTGTCCGGAGCGGCCATACTCGCTCGGGCAAATACCGATGCCGCGCTGGCATTCGGGCGGGTTTTTCCCCGTAATCTCGGTTTGTCTTGGTGTCCATGTCGCATAGGTTGAGCCACAGGCAGACAAAGCCAGGCCACAGAGGAGTGTTGCGACGGTGATGAATTTCATTCTAAGACCTCGACCCAAACAATGAAGGTCACATCTGCCGCAAATGGAACAGAATGTCAAAGCGGCAAGGGCGTGTGCCGGGTGGATTGCGTCAGGCGTATCGCTTTTCGGACCGGGTATCTGTTCCGCTGACGTCCGGATGGGCATTGACGGCCGTGATCACCGCAAGAGCAGCGAGTGAGTTTACGCTGCGATTGCCGCGGTTGAATGCGGTCATCACGGTCTCCGCGATAATCCTCGCTTCGTCATCGGTGCTCGACTGCACGAGAAGGGTGGCAGCGGCCCTGTTGTAGGCCGCCAGCATCAGGTCCCAATCATCCTGCGAATAGGCTGGCTCTGGAGGATTTGTGAAAGGCATGGGGAATAGCCCTTTCCTGAATCGAATGAAATCCCGCTTGGGGAAAAAGCTAGCCCTTCAAATGCGGCATGGCAATTCGAAACGATTTGTTGCGGCTGCGGAAGAGCTTACCGCAGTGCAAACAGACGAGCGGCATATCGGAATATGGCAGATGGCATCACGGGTATTGAGCCGGCTTCCACGGCCTGCGGGACGCCGGTCCCAATCCCGCTACATCGTGTTTTCAGCGTCTGTTCTGGCTTGGATGTGCCGCGAAAGCCGGGCCCATCTCTGGCTGAACCAGGGCGTGACAAGTGAAACCTTTTCAAAGTGTTGGCTGGAGAAGGACGGCTTGGTCTCCTCGAACGTCCAGACCTTGAAGTTCGTCAGCTGGTGCGGCCCGAATGTATAGATAAGAGGGATATCAGCGGCGTCCCGCCCACGGGCGACAACAATGCGGCCAATGCGGCGCTTGTTATGGCGCGCGTCGAATGTGTGCCACCTGCCGCCGAGGTAAACTTCGAACCAGGCGTTGAAGTCCATGGGGGCGGGATCGGCGGGAACGCCGATATCGCCCATGTATCCGTTGACGTAACGGGCCGGAATGTTCATGCAGCGGCAGAAGGCCACGGCCAGATGCGCAAAGTCGCGGCATACGCCGACCCGCTCTTCATGCGCTTGCGCGGCGGTCCGCGTGGCACGGGCAAAACCATAGCTGAACGTCAGGCGCTGATTGACGTAATCACAGATCGCCTGAACACGTGTCCAGCCGGGCTCCACCTGACCGAAGAGGTTCCATGCCAGATTGCTGAGCTCGTCCGTTTCGCAGTAGCGGCTTGCCGACAGAAAGGCCAGACACTCGGTCGGCAGCTTGTTGACGGTCAACTCCCGGGCATCACCGTCAACAGGGTCGGGTAAGCCGTCATCCCGCAGCACCGCGTCGTATTTCAACGATAGATTTCCGGCAGGAGCCAGAAGGCGCAGGCAATTATTCCCGAAGAGATCGCGAAAATTCTCCAGCTTCACACCGGGTGTTGCGACGGGGCCGCGTTCACAAACAATGTCGGAAAGCCGGTCCGACTCCAGATTCAGATAGGTCGTCATAGGTGTTGGTTCGTTGCATTGAATAGCAATTTCATATCCGACACGGATCAACATGGCGCATCCTTTTGGGGTTTTGAGGAAAACGCGACAATGACGGTTTGGGTTCCTGTCCGGCGAAATAAAATATCGCACGAGCACATCCATGCAGGGTCCTTCAGCTTTTGTTGACCATAGGCCGGTAAAATCTGAAACGAATGCGCGTGAAGCCCGTTATGCCCAGAGAGCGCCATCGCGGAAAACCGGTGGATATCCGCAGGACAGGCCGCTTTGAGGATTGGGTGCGCATTGGAAGGTGAATGCCAATCTTGCTCCAGAAATGGTTGGGAAGGGCTATGGCAGTAAAACACGGAACATCACATCGACGGGTCGCCGCTGTCGTCCGCGCGCAGATCACGCGGCAGGAGTTCCGCAATGCGGTGCAATCCTCCCAGCCGTCTCAGGCCGACCGGGAACTCCCTTCCCAGTTCGTCGAGTTGCTCAAACGCCTGGAGAAGGCCGAGAAACCCAAACGATAGCATTCCTGTGAAAAGCCCGGGTCAGTTCCGGCTGGCATCCTGCATGACCTTGCCCTGGGAGGCGAGGTGCGGGTAACGGCCATATTTTGCCGTGTGCTGGACAAAGCTGCCAAACGACAAGGCAAACGCCAGGAAGATGAAAAAGACGATGCCAAGACGCTGTGCAAGCATGACGGATACCCCCTGTGTAACTGGCGCGACAATAGGCGGGGCAACCTGAACAGACGTGGAATCCGTCGTTCATCCAGCGTTTCGATTTGTTAAAAGTCTATGAAATTTTCGGTTGTGCCGGGGGCATTCCGGCCTTGCCTGCGGCAGCGGGTTTTCTGACCGACCAGCGGTGATGCAGCCGTGCCAGCATCAGGTAGATGACGGGCGTCGTGTAGAGGGTCAGAACCTGCGAGACGATGAGGCCGCCGACGATGGTGATGCCGAGCGGACGGCGCAGCTCCGTGCCCGGACCAGTGGCAATGATCAGCGGTATGGCGCCCATGATGGCGGCGAGTGTTGTCATCAGGATTGGCCGGAAGCGCTTGAGGCAGGCCTGATAAATGGCCTCTTCGGCCGAGAGACCGGAAACCCGTTCGCCGTGCAGGGCGAAATCCACCATCATGATGCCGTTCTTCTTCACGATGCCGATCAGAAGGATGATGCCGATGAAGGCGATCAGTGTCAGGTCCGTGCCTGTCACCACCAGCGCCAGCAGGGCGCCAAGCCCGGCAGACGGCAAGGTGGATATGATGGTCAGTGGATGGGCGAGACTTTCATAGAGAATGCCCAGCACGATGTAGACCGTCAGCAGGGCTGCCAGGATAAGCAGGGGCTGGCTGCCCGTGGATTGGGTGAGCGATGCCGCGTCGCCGGCAAATTCCGCATGCAGCGAATCTGGAAGATGCATTTCGAGCACAGCCGCCTGCACCGCATTGTTTGCCTCTTCCAGTGACGTTCCCAGAGCCAGATTGTAGGAAATGGTGACGGACGGAAACTGGCCCTGATGGTTGACGACGAGGGGTGCCAGCGCGCGCTCGATCCTGGCCACGCTGCTGAGTGGCACCTGAATTCCACCGGTTCCGGTGACATGCAGATTGGCGATCTGCGCGGGGTCGCGTGCATAGTCATTGTTCGCTTCGATCACCACACGGTACTGGTTGCGTGCGGAATAGATGGTGGAAATCTGCCGTTGCGAAAAGGCATTGTTGAGCGCGCTGTCTATATCGCCGATTGCTACCCCCATCCGGGCTGCGGCAACGCGGTCAATGGTGACATTGGCCTGCAAGCCGTTCGGCTGGCGGTCCGTCGCAACGTCAGTCAACCCCGGTTCCTGCTTCAGGCGGTCGAGTATCTTTGGCGCCCAGGTGACCAGTTCGTTGTAGTTGGCATCCCACAGGGTGAACTGATATTGCGACTGGGTCGAGCGTCCGCCGGCACGGATGTCGCCCGGTGAAAAAAGGAAGGTCGAAAGGCCTGCCACGGATGCAAGCGATTTGCGCATGCGGTCGATGACGACAGCGGTCGGGTCGCGTTCTTTCTCCGGTTTCAGCGAAATCAGCAGTTGTCCGCGATTGACGCCGGAGGAAAAACCGCCGCCGCCCACCGAGGAGCCAACGCCCGCAACCGCCGGGTCCTGGCCCGCGATCTCTGCCGCCTGCCGTTGCAACAGCACCATGGCCGGATAGGAGATGTCGGTGGAGGCCTGCGTGCCGCCCATGATGAAGCCCGTATCGTCCTGCGGAAAGAAGCCCTTGGGAACCTTGATGTAGAGAAAGATCGTGATGGCTACGCAGGCAAAAATCACGAGAACAGCCAGAACCCGGTGATAGAGAACGCTCTTCAGTGTGCGGCCATAGAAACCGATAACCGCATCCAGCGTGCCTTCGACGATACGGCCGAAAATACCCGGGCGTGCGTCGGTGTCATGGGCCTTCAGTCTGTGTCCGCAGATCATGGGCGTGACGGTCAGCGATACCACGGTGGAAACCGCAATCGTGAATGCAAGCGTCAGCGAGAATGTCTGGAAGAAACGGCCGACAATGCCACCCATGAAGAAGAGGGGAATGAAGGCGGCGAGCAATGACAGGCTGATCGAGACAACGGTGAAACCGATCTGCCGCGCGCCTTCGAGTGCTGCGCGCATCGGCTTCATGCCCGCCTCCAGATTGGCATAGATGTTTTCGATCATCACAATGGCATCGTCGACAACGAACCCGACGGACACGGCCAGCGCCATCAGGGAAAGATTGTCGATGGACAGGCCCCAGGCCCACATGGCGGCAAAAGTGCCGGCCAGCGACAAGGGCACCGTGACACCCGCCGCAATGGTCGGTGTCGCGCGCCGCAGGAAAACCATGACGACCGCCATCACCAGGCAAATGGTTGCCAGAAGGGTCCACTGCATATCGTTGACGCTGGCATGGATGGTCGTGGTTCGGTCCGAGAGGACGGCAATGTCGATGCCTGGAGGGATCAGCCGTTTCAGATCGGGCAGCAATGTCTTTACCGCATCGACGGTGGTGATGACATTGGCATTGGCCTGCTTCGTGATGTTGAGAAGCACGGAGGGCTTGCCGTTGTACCATGCATCCGAACGGCTGTTTCTCACGCCCTGGTCGACAGTGGCGATATCGGAAAGGCGCACGGCAGTTCCGTCGCCGCTGCGGATAATGACGCGGCCGTAATCCTCCGGCGTTTTCAGCTGCGCATTGGTGCCGATCGAGAAGGCAAAATCAGCGCCGTCAATGGAGCCGACCGGCTCGGCAACATTGGCGTTGGTGATCGCCGTTCGCACATTGTCGAGTGACATGCCCATGGCGGCCAGCCGGTCTGGGTCGAGGCGGATGCGCACAGCGGGTTGATCAGCGCCGCTGGCCGTCACCTCGCCGACGCCGTCGACTTGCGAAATGCGCTGGACGATAACCGTGTCTGCCGCATCATAGATAGCGCTGGCAGAGATCGTATCCGACGTCAGCGCCAGAATGAGGACCGGTGCGGCTGCCGGGTTGACCTTGCGGAAACTGGGCAGCGTCGGCAGATCGGACGGCAAGTCGGTTGCTGCCGCATTAAGTGCGGCCTGCACATCCTGTGCCGCACCGTCGACATCGCGCGACAGATCGAACTGGACTGTAATGTTGGTCGATCCGAGCGAACTGACCGAGGTCAGTTCGGTAACGCCGGCGATGGAGCCCAGGCGGCGTTCCAGCGGAGCGGCGACGCTGGCGGCCATTGTCGCAGGATCGGCGCCGGGACGGCTGGCCGATACGCGGATCGTGGGCAGGTCGACCGATGGCAGGCTGGCAACCGGCAGAAAGCCATAGGCAACAATCCCGAGCATCAGCAGCCCCAGCGCCAGAAGCGTGGTTCCAACAGGTCTGCGGATGAACGGGTCCGAAATGTTCATAGGGCGCCGTCCGTTTCAGGGGCGGGCGTGCCGGTCGGCCGTCCGACGATACGGCTGCGCAGCCGTTCGAAACCGAGATAGATGACGGGCGTCGTGTACAGCGTCAGAAGCTGGCTGAGGACGAGGCCGCCAATGATGCTGATGCCGAGCGGGATACGCAGTTCCGATCCTGTCCCTTGGGCAAGCGCCAGCGGCAGGGCGCCGAAGAGCGCCGCGAGCGTGGTCATCATGATCGGGCGGAAGCGCAGGATCGACGCTTTGACAATCGCTGCGCGCGGATCCAGCCCTTCGGTTCGTTCCGCCTCGAGGGCAAAGTCGATCATCATGATCGCGTTCTTCTTGACGATACCCATCAAAAGCACGATGCCGATAAGCGCGATGATGGACAGGTCCTGGCCAAACAGCATCAGTGCAACCAATGCGCCGACACCCGCCGAGGGCAGTGTCGACAGGATGGTGATCGGATGGATCGCGCTTTCGTAAAGCACGCCAAGCACGATGTAGATCGTGACGATGGCCGCGAGGATCAGCCATGGCTCACCCGCGAGAGAGCTGGCAAACTCGGCGGCATCGCCGGAATATTGCCCGCGGATGGAGTCGGGCAGGGCGATTGCCTTTTGCGCCGCTTGGATTGCGGTCACTGCGTGGCTGAGCGATGCCCCCGGAGCAAGGTCGAAACTGACCGTAACGGCAGGAAACTGCTCGTCATGGCCGATGACGAGGGGAGCCGTCGTGAACGAGGCAGTGGCAAACGCGCTCAGTTGCACCTGCGTGCCGTTGGCGCCGCTGACGTAAAGCTTCTCCAGCGATTTCGGGTCTGCCTGATATTGCGGCGAGGCCTCGAGGATGATGCGGTATTGGTTGGCCTGTCCGTAAATGGTGCCGATCTGGCGCTGTCCGAAGGCATCATTGAGGGTGTCGCTGACCGCCTGCATCGACACGCCAAGCCGGGACGCGGTTTCCCGGTCGACATTGACGAAGATGCGCCCGCCGCCCATTTCCACTTCCGAAGCGACATTGATAAGAGACGGATCGCGCTGCAGTTCCGTTGCAAGCCGCTGCGCCCAGTTGACGACGGTCGCCGTATCCGTGCCGGTCAACGTATACTGATAGGGTGCACGGCTGGTCCGGGTGCTGATGCGGATATCCTGCACGCTTTGGAACGTGACCTGCACACCGGGAATACCGGTGGTTTCGCTGCGCAGACGATCGATGATCTGTGAAGCGGAATCCGACCGCTGGTCCTGCGGTTTCAGCACAAGGCTGAGCGTGCCCGTGTTGGGCGTGAGATTGGTCGTGCTGGTTCCAACGACGGAAACAACACCGGCGACGTCGGGATCGTGCTGCAGCCTGTCGGTGACGATAGCCTGGGTCCGCTTGATCGCCTCGAACGAGGTTGTCGGCTCGGTTTCGATGATCGCCGTTATCAGCCCCGTATCCTGCGAGGGCAGGAAGCCTTTGGGAATAATGACATAAAGCACAATGGTTGCCGCCAGTGTGATGGCTGTCAGCAGCAGCATGAGCTTGCTGCGGTCCAGCGCCCAGAGAAGGCTGCTGCGGTAACCCGCTATGATCCGGTCCATCCCGCGATCAATGCCATGCAGAATGCCGCGGCGTTCGCCTTCGCCCTTGCCGTGCAGGATACGGGCGCACATCATCGGCGTCAGCGTCAATGAAACCACCGCCGACACGACAACCGCTATCGTCAGCGTCAAAGCAAATTCGCGGAACATGCGCCCGACAATGCCCGTCATGAAGAGCAGCGGAATGAACACGGCGATCAGCGAAACGGTCAGCGATATGATGGTGAAGCCGATCTCGCCCGCGCCCTTGAGTGCTGCATCCAGGGGACCTTCGCCATCTTCTATGTGACGCACGATGTTCTCGATCATCACGATGGCATCGTCGACCACGAAGCCGGTGCCGATGGTGAGAGCCATCAAGGAGAGATTATCAAGACTGAACCCGGCAAACCACATCACGCCGAATGTCGCAACAAGCGACAGCGGCAGGGCAACGCCCGCAATGATGGTGGCCCGGACAGTTCGCAGGAAGATGAAGACGACGAGGATGACGAGCGCGACACTGATGGCGAGGGTCAGCTGCACGTCATGGATCGATGCGCGGATGGTGTTGGTCCGGTCGTTCACCACATCCAGCGTGACACCCGCCGGCAAGGCCTGTTTGAGCCGCGGAATCTGTTGCAGCACGCGCGAAACCGTATCGATGACATTGGCACCCGGCTGCCGCATGACGTCGATGACGACCGCGGGCTGCCCCTGGTACCAGGCGCCGACACGGGCATTTTCCAGCCCTTCAACAACCGTCGCCACGTCCTTGAGCAGGACGGGGGAACCATTCTTGTACGTCACGATGATCGCATTGTAATTCTGCGGATCGACGATCTGGTCATTGGCCGAAATGGTATAGGACTGATGGGTGCCATCAAGCGCGCCCTTGGCACCTGCAACGCTGGCATTGGTGATCGCCGTGCGGATGTCTTCGAGCGATATGCCGTAGGAGGCAAGCCGCGGCAGGTCCGCCTGTATACGCACCGCCGGTCGCACGCCGCCCTGGATATTGACATTGCCGACGCCCGTGACTTCGCTCAGGCGCTGCGCCATCATCGTATCGGCAAAATCGCTAAGGTTGCGGATCGAATAACTCGTCGAGCGCAGGGCAAGGGTGATGATCGGCGTATCGGCGGGATTCACCTTCGCATAGGTCGGCGGGTAGGGCAGGGTTCGCGGCAGCATGGAACCGGCGGCGTTGATCGCGGCCTGTACATCTTGTGCTGCCCCGTCGATATCCCTGTCGAGATCGAACTGGAGGGTCACCTGGCTGATGCCGAAAGCGCTTGATGAAACCATCGACGAAAGGGAAGGAATTTGCCCCAGCTGCCGTTCGAGCGGAGCGGTAACGAGCGAAGCCATGGTGTCGGGATTGGCGCCCGGCAGCTGCGTCGTCACTTGGATCGTCGGAAAGTCCACCTGCGGCAAGGGGGCAACCGGCAGCGCGAGATAGCCGAGGATGCCGCCGAGCAGGACCGCAATCCCCAGCAGCGAGGTTGCGATCGGACGGTGGATGAAGGGGGTGGAAACACTCATTTCGCGGTTCCGTTGTCAGCCTCTTCGCCGTTTGCGCCAGCATTCTTCTGGTTGCGCCGTTTGTGTTGCCGTTCGCCGCTCTTGGGTGCGCCCGCCGGTTGTTTGTCATCGGCCGCCGGGGTGCTGTCCGGTGCAGGCGCAGCCCCCTGATCCCCGGCGCTGGTCACCTGCACCTTGGCGCCATCCTGCAGGCGGGCAAAGCCGGTGGTGACAACGCGGTCGCCGGCTGCCACGCCATCGGTAATGACTGCCTGTACATCGTCTTGCTGTCCCACGGTGACCGGGCGCATGGCAACCGTATCGCCCTGCTGGAGCAGATAGACAAAGGTTCCCGATGGCCCGCGCTGCACCGCTGCGGTGGGGACGACAATCGCGCCGCTCAACGTCTGGACAAGCAGGCGCGCATTGACGAATGCGCCGGGCCAGAGAACGAGTTTGTCATTGGGGAAATTGGCCTTCAGCTTTACCGTTCCCGTTGTCGGATCGACCTGATTATCAATGACGGCAAGCGTGCCGTTGTCGATGACGGTTTTGCCGTCGCCGGAAATGGCTTGCACGGCCAGTGTGCTGGCCGAACTTGCCCGGTTGATCTTGCTCAATTGCTGTTGGGGGATCGCGAATTGCACCGATATCGGCTTGATCTGCGAGAGTGTCACGATGCCCGTCGCATCGGACGTGCTGACGATATTGCCGATATCGACATTGCGGATGCCGGTGCGCCCGTCAATGGGCGCGCGGATGACCGTGTAGTTGAGTGTTGCCTGCGCGCTTTCGATGGCGGCCTCGTCGGATTTGATCTGCGCTTCGTATTGCGCCACCAGCGCGCGCTGCGTGTCTGCCTGCTGCTGGGTGCCGGCATTGGTCTGGGCAAGCTTGGTATACCGTTCGAGGTCAAGCTTGGAATTGGCAAGCAGTGCCTGATCCTGTGCCTTCTTTGCCGTCGCCTGGTCGAGCTGTGCCTTGTAGATCGCATCGTCGATGCGGGCGAGCACGTCACCCGCCTTCACGTCCTGCCCCTCCTGGAATTCGATGGCCGCCAGCTTGCCGCTGACCTGCGAGCGCACCACCACGGAATTGAGAGGCCGCACCGATCCGACGCCATCGATATAGACCGGGACATCGGCGGATTTGGCGTCAGTCACCAGGACAGGTGTGGGGCCGAGGCTCTGTCCGCCACCGCGCCGTGACCCGCCCCGGCGTCCGGTGTCACTCTGGCCGCCGGACGGGGCGGCAGCATTCTGCGCCGCAACGCCCAGACCATTTGTCCACCAGCGATCCCGCGTCACATAAGCGCCTGCACCCAGCGCCGCAATGACCAGGATCGATACCAGGACACGCGATTTCGATACCATTCATTCACCTGTTCTTGTCATCCCTCGAAAGGGCATAAGTTAAACAGGACATTAGCGGGTATTGGGGTTGCTTGGAAATTGCCGCAGCCATTAAATTTTGTCCATATTTGAGCCGCTTTTGCTTGCGTCCATACGCCGTTCAAGGCTAGGAACAATCCGAAACAGATCGCCCTTCTCAAGGTGCCACTTGCTGACTGCCACACGGCTCTATATTGCGTCTTTCGCCCTGACGCTTGTCGCCCTCTTTGCCGTCCTGCAGCTAGGACTGCTTTCGGCTCTGCTATCCGGACTTCTTGTCTACAATCTTGTTCATCTGGCCGCGCCACAGCTGGGTAAACTGGGTGTTTCCAACAGCTTGACGAAGACCCTGGCGCTGGCCCTGCTGGCGATCATTTTCATTCTTCTGATCGTTGCCGCCGTGGTCAGCGGACTCGGACAATTGACCAACGGCACCGAAGGGGTTGTCTCGCTGTTCAAGAAGATGGCTGAGATCATCGATACGGCGCAGGTTCACCTGCCGGACTGGGCGAAGGCGTATTTCCCGGCCAGCCTCGACGAGCTGGAATCCATGGCGGCCAAGTGGCTGCGCGAACATGCCGGCCAGCTGCAGCTTGTCGGGCGCGATTTCGGTGTCCTGATCGTTCGCGTCATCGTCGGCATGGTGATCGGCGGCATGATCGCGCTGAGCACGGTGAATATGTCGCGCGAGCCGGGCCCTCTGGCTGTCGCGCTGGTCGAGCGGGCAAGCCTCCTCAGCGGCGCGTTCCGCAACATCGTTTTCTCGCAGATCCGCATTTCGGCGCTGAACACGTTCCTGACGGCGATCTACCTCGTCGTCATCCTGCCGATCCTTGGCGTGCACCTGCCGCTGGTCAAGACCATGATCGTCGTGACCTTTGTCGCCGGTCTCCTGCCGGTCATCGGCAACCTGATTTCCAATACCATCATCGTCGTTGTGGGTTTGAGCGTGTCGTTCATCGCTGCCGTCGGTTCACTCGCCTTCCTCGTCGTCATTCACAAGCTCGAATATTTCCTGAATGCCCGGATCATCGGCGCCCGGATCAAGTCCCGCTCCTGGGAATTGCTGCTCGCAATGGTAGTGCTGGAAGCGTGGTTCGGCGTGGCCGGTCTCGTCGCCGCCCCTATCTACTACGCCTATCTGAAGGACGAGCTGACGCTGCGCAAGCTCATCTAATCCGCCGGGTCGGTTGGGCTGCGCGCAAACAGCTGTTCGAACCCATCGACATATTTTTCAAAAAGCTTGGAGAAGATTTCGATGTCTTCAGGCGACCAGTCGGCGACCACGCTTTCGACAATGGACTGCTTCAACGCGTGAAGTTCGGCGACCAGCCGTTGTCCGAGCGCCGTCATGACCACGACGATCCGCCGTGCATCGTTCTGCGAGGCCTTGCGGCGCAACACGTTCTTGGCGACCATCTCGGCCACGATGCGGCTGGCGCGCGAGGGGTCGATCCGCAGGGTTTCGGCAATGACGCCGACCGTCACCTCGCCGGCGAGTTCCCCGCGGCGGACCGCATCGAGAACGTCGAGATGGGTCAGTTCGAGACCGGGTGCCAGCTTCTGGATGGCAAGTCGGCCAATCACCCGCCGGCCCGTCATCAGCCGCATGCGGGTCATCACCCGCCCGATGCGCAGGAGATCATCATTCGACCCGGTTTGCGGGGTTTCAATTTTTTGTGTCGTCGTGATTTCTGTCATGATTCCAGCATAACAGATGCCTGTCGGCATTAAAATATGCAAAAGGCATTAAAGTGCGATTGACATATGTATGCTAATAGCACATAAATTGCGCCAATCAAAATCGGATACCCCGCTCCATGAACACGCCCAATACGTTCGAGCCGCTCGTTGCGGACCCGCGCAAGCGGCTGATGCTTTTCTTCTTCCTGATGGCGGCCATGTTCATGGCCGTGCTCGACAATCAGATCGTGTCGACGGCGCTGCCGACCATTGTCGGCGAGTTCGGCGAGCTTGAGCGCTTCGCCTGGATCGGCTCGGCCTATCTGCTTGCCGTCAGTGCGGTGATGCCGGTCTATGGCAAGCTGGGCGACCTGTTCGGGCGCAAATATGTGATGATCGCTGCCATATCCATCTTCACGCTGGGTTCGGCGGTCTGCGGTCTTGCCATTTCCATGAACACGCTGATTGCGGCGCGCGTGCTGCAGGGCCTCGGCGGCGGCGGCGTCATGGTCTCGATTTTTTCTGTGACTGCCGATCTGTTCGAGCCGCGCGAGCGTGCCCGCTACCAGAGCTATATCAGCCTTGTGTTCATGGCGTCCGGTGCCATCGGGCCGGTGCTCGGCGGCACGATGAGCGACCTGTTCGGCTGGCGTTCGATCTTCCTGATCAACCTGCCGATTGGCATTGCCGTCATTGCCGGGCTGGCCTTCATGCTGCCCTACCGCAAACCGGCACGCCGGCCGAAGATCGACTATGCCGGTGCCATCCTGCTCGCCCTGACCACGACCAGCCTTGTTCTGGCCGCCGATGGCGCCCAACTGTTCGGTTCGCTGCTGGCACCCCAGACTGTCTCGCTCGTGGCATTTGCCGTCCTTTGCGCCACGGCATGGATCCTGGTCGAGCGCAAAGCGCCCGAACCGATCATACCGTTGTCGCTGTTCCGCAATTCGACCTTCACCCTGTTCCTGATCATTTCGATCGCCAGCGGTTCGATCGCCATCGGCATGGTCAATTACTTCGCCTTCTTCCTGCAGACCACGACGGGCCTGTCCCCGTCGATGGCAGGGCTGCTGTTCATCCTTCTGACGGGTGGCATTGTCGGCGGCTCGCTTCTGACCGGCCGGCTGATCTCGACCACGGGCCGCTACAAATACCTGTCGGTGGCCAGTCTCACGCTCAGTGCCATTGCCTTCGGCCTGCTCACTCAGGTGCATGCGGGAACGCCTGTGGTCATCATCGGCCTGTTGATGCTCATGCACGGTGCCGGCATCGGCATTGGACAGCAGCTTCCGATCATCGGTGTCCAGAATGCTGCGGGCAGCCGCGATGTCGGCGCGGCGACCGGTTCGGTGTCGCTGGCCCGCATGGCCGGTGCCTCGATCGCCATATCAGCCTATGGCGCGATCATCGCGGCCAACCTGCCGCACGGTGCCGGTGCCATTCCCGGCGTCAGCAATATCGGCGAGCTGACGCCCAAGATGATGGCGGCACTTCCCGAGGCAACGCGCCGGATGCTTGCCGAAAGCTATGCCGCTGCCTTCACGCCGCTGTTTCTGACGGCAGCCTGCATCGCCCTGTTCGGATTGCTGATGGCATTGCTCCTGAAGCCGGTACAATTGCCTGTGGCCGCTGCGGCCAAGAAGCTGGACACGGCCGTGGCCGAGGCGGCGGAATAGGAGAGGTTCCGCCGTCGGTTCAACGTCCCGCCAGCTTTGTGCGCGGTGCGTGGTTCGACAGGCTCACCATGAGGGAGGTGGTTTGGCTGAAATGCCAATCGCAAAGGTTGCAGAATGGTGCTGCCTGCAATCCTCACTCTGCCTCATGGTGAGCTTGTCGAACCACGCACCGGAGGTTTTGCAGTCTTCAATATACAAACCGATACCCTAACCCCTTCCACCCGTTTCACTTTCCCACTATGGTCCGCGATGAGACCGGTCGAAACGGGCCGGTCTTGGGGCTTGATAACCCCTCGAGGGCGGCGTTGTGCTGCCGTAAAATGCACTTCCCGGTCTTATGGTCGGGGAGGCCTTCGCGTATGTTCAGGGGGCAACCCTAAAGGCGAAGGCGCTCTCCCTCGAGAGTTATCAGCTCCCCGGTCACCAGAGGCTAAACCTCGGGTGACCACTTTCCTCGCGAGACAAGGGAGTGCACATGGACAATTACAATTTCTGGCAGGATTTGGTTGATACGTACCAGTCGCTATCCGACTGGCTCAAAATTCTGTGGCTGATCGTCCCGCCCGCCTTCATGCTGGGGCTCGTCGCCTTAACGCTGCGCTTTCGCATCGAGAGCAGGAAAGTGGAAAGGCGTTTTGATGGTGAGCTTGTCTACTCCATTCACCGCGATGCGGGCAACCAGCTGCATGTCGTCAGCCATATCCCGCTTGCCGGAGGCAAGACGCCGCTGCTGCTGCTCGATCCCGCTGAAACCACAGAAGCGGCGCGCGATTTGATCGGCAAATAGGACAGGCATTTCTCCGATAGAAAATCAGGCCGGGTTTGCGCAGTCCATCATCGGAACTGCGGGGCCGAGAGAATGGCGGCCGCTGATTTGGAGGATTGTGCAACAAGCCTGCAGGATTGCGCTACTGCTCCGGCCCGGTCCTGCGGCATAGCTGGTTGCCCTACTCATCTCGTCATCTCAAAAGGAATCATTCATGGCTCTTGCTAAAGGCTATGCGGCAACCGACGCCTCCAAACCGCTCACCCCGTTTGTCTTCGAACGGCGGGAACCCAATGACGATGACGTCGTCATCTCGGTCAAATATTGCGGGGTCTGCCACTCCGATATCCATCAGGCACGCGATGAATGGGGTGGCTCCAAATTCCCCATGGTGCCGGGTCATGAGGTCGCCGGGATCGTGACGGCCGTTGGCGCAAAGGTCACGAAGTTCAAGAAGGGCGACCGCGTTGGTGTTGGCTGTTTCGTCAATTCGTGCACGAAATGCGCGGCGCGCGATGCCGATCTCGAGCAGTACATGCCGGGCATCGTCCTGACCTACAATGACGTTGAAGCCGATGGCGTCACGCCCACGCAGGGCGGCTACTCGGATTCCATCGTGGTTAGGGAAGGTTACGTCCTTTCCATTCCGGACAACCTGCCGCTTGACGCTGCCGCTCCGCTGCTGTGCGCCGGCATCACGCTCTATTCGCCGCTGCGGCACTGGAAGGCGGGGCCGGGCAAGAAAATCGCCATTGTCGGCATGGGCGGACTTGGCCATATGGGCGTCAAGCTGGGTCACGCGATGGGGGCGGAGATCACGGTGCTCAGCCAGACCCTGTCGAAACAGGATGACGGGTTGAAGCTCGGTGCAAGCCACTATTATGCAACCAGCAATCCCGAAACGTTCAAGACTCTTGCGGGAACCTTTGACGTCATCATCTGCACCGCCGGTGTGGCGATTGACTGGAATGCCTATCTCGGCCTGCTGAAGATCGACGGCACCATGGTTCTCGTCGGGGCACCGGAGCACCCGGTTCCCGTCAATGCCTTCTCCGTGATCGCCGGACGCAAGAGCCTTGCCGGATCAGGTATCGGTTCGATCAAGGAAACCCAGGAAATGCTGGATTTCTGCGGCGAGCACAACATCGTTGCCGAAATTGAGACCATCGATATCAAGGATATCAACGAAGCCTATGAGCGCGTGCTCAAGAGCGACGTGCGCTACCGCTTCGTCATCGATATGGCGACCCTCTAACCATCGGGTGGCTTGCCGGAGGGCGGTTGAAACCAGCCCCCTCCGGGAAAATGCGGTGCATCACTGTGCCGGTGTAAACACCGCGCAGGGCACGGCAATGCCGCGCAGCCGGTGCTCGCCGAGCGGGATCAGCGGCTGCGCCGTTTCCGCCGCGAAGGCGCCCGAAAGCAAGACGGTGTGGCCAAGCGGGCGGCACAGGCCCTCCAACCGGCTGACCAGATTGACGGCAGGTCCGATGGCGGTGAAATCCAGCCGGTCGGCCGTGCCGATATTGCCCCACAGCATGTCGCCGAGATGCAGTGCCGTGCCGAACGACAGCGGCGGCACACCCCGCAGGGCGCGGTCGCGGTTGAGGTGGTCCATCCCGGCACGGGCAGCGGCGACCGCACGCAGCGCCGCGCCGCAGGCGCCGGCAGCGTCACGCTCGCCAATCGGAAAAATCGCCAGAACGCCATCGCCGATGAATTTCAGCACCTCGCCGCCAAAGGCATGGACGGCACCGGCGATCCGGTCAAACCAGGCATCGAGGGCGGCGATCACGTCCTTTGCACCCGTCGTTTCCGACAATTCGGTGAAGCCGCGAAGATCGGCGAACAGCAGGGCGGCCCGGATGGTCTCGCCCGGCTCGCGCCGCAAACGCCCGGCCAGGACCTGCGTCGCGCTGCGCCGGCCGAGATAGGTGGTCAGGAGTGCGGTCAGCGTCGAGCGCGCAGCCAGCAATGCCAGAGGCGCAGCGGCAAAGCGGGCGGCCTGCCGCAGCAGGTCCGACTCCTCCCCGGTGAGCGGGCGGTGCGCGGCCCAGCCAAGCACGGCACCATTGGCGAAATCCTCCTGCACGGTATTCGTCCCGAGGCTGGCCAGCCAGTTGCCGGCAAGGTTGGCGTCCTGGGGCTCGGCTGGACCAGCCAGGCCCAGCGCCTCGATCACCTGTCCCGTGTCGGCGCGCCACAGCCAGGTGCGCCGTCCAATGACCGGATGGGGTGCTGCCTGGGTGAGCGTGCCGCCGGCCAGCGGCAGGCCGTCGGCGATGAGCCGGGCCGCAAGCGCCGTCAGAAAGGCATCGCCATCCGGCATACCGGTCGCTTCGTCGACGAGAAAGGAAAGAGCGGACGGCAACTGCATGCCTGCCATCATGCAGCGATGCCGGGTCCCTGTCATCCGCTTTTGTTTCTTGCGCGAAATCCCGATTGGCTTACATTGCGCGATGCCGAAGTGAGTGTGCGTCCTGTTGGGAGGAGATCGCCGATGACCGAGACGCTTCGCAATGAAATCGAGATTGCCGCCCCGCAGGCGACGGTCTTCGCCTTCCTCACCGATCCGGACAAGATCCTGCGCTGGATGGGGACGAAAGCGACAATCGAGCCGCATCCCGGCGGGATTTATCTCCTGAGCATCAACGATGCGCACACCGTTCGCGGTCAGTTCACCGAGGTGATTCCTGTCCACCGCCTCGCCTACAGTTTCGGCTGGGAAGGGCATGAAAACGTGCCGCCGGGTTCGAGCCTGGTCGAGATCGACCTCATCGAGAAGGAGGGAGGCACGCTGGTGCGCTTCACCCATAGCGGGCTGCCCAACGAGACGGAACGCGTCAACCACGAAAAGGGCTGGAACCACTACCTGCGCAGGCTGGTGGTGGCGGCAGCGGGCGGCGACCCGGGACCGGACAAACCGCTCAGTTCCTGATGTTCGCGGACAATTGCGATGGCACACCATGCGGTGCGTGACCATGCAGGGACATGCCCAAGGAAATCCCGTCACAATTGTAACTCCCATGCTTTCGGTATCCGGCCCTAAACTCAGGACCGGTAAGCAACATGTCGCACCGGCAATGACGGACGACAGGCAACCGACAATCGAAGGAGAAGAATGATGACATCTCATATAACTGGAACGCGCGAAGAATGGCTGGCTGCGCGGATCGACCTGCTCAAGGATGAGAAGGATCTGACGCGGCGCAGCGACGCGCTGACACAGCGGCGCCAGGAACTGCCCTGGGTTCGCATCGACAAGGAATACCGGTTCGATACCGATGCGGGAAGCGCCTCGCTGGCGGATCTGTTCAAGGGCCGTTCGCAGCTTCTCGTCTACCACTTCATGTTCGGACCCGACTATACCGCCGGCTGCCCGTCCTGCTCGGCCATCGCCGACGGGTTCAACGGCGTCACCGTCCATCTGGAAAATCATGACGTCGCCTTCTCGGCGATATCGCGTGCACCGCTGGCGAAACTGCAGGGTTTCAAACAACGCATGGGCTGGAGTTTCCCATGGGCTTCGTCGTTCAACAGTGACTTCAATCAGGATTTCAGCGTCTGGTTCACCGAGGAGCAGCAGCGCAACGGCGGTATAGAATACAATTTCCGCCGGGAGACACGGATGCCCCTGCCGCCGACGGGCAAAGTGGCTCCGGAATTGCAGCCGCGCGGCGAGGAAGCGCCGATTGATAAAATTGCGGCCATGACTGGTACCGATGCGGCCACCTTCACCCGTGACCGGCCGGGGCTGAGCGCTTTCGTGCTCGATAAGGGCGTCGTCTACCACACCTATTCCAGCTATGCGCGCGGCCTCGACGGCATCTGGGGTATGTATCAATGGCTGGACCGTGCACCGCTTGGCCGCAATGAGAACGGTGTCTGGTGGCGCCATCACGATAAATACGGTCAGGGTTGAACGTCGATGTTCCGCCCGGATTCCGGCAGCGCTTCCGATCCCGGCCTTGCCGGCTGGCTGCGTCTCGCCGCGGCACCGACATTCGCTGTCATGGCGCTCGTCACAGCCCTCTCCGGCGACGCTGACATGATCTGCTCGGCGATGCAGAATGCATCGCCCTTCAGCGGCATGACCCTCATGTATGTGCTGATGAGCATTTTCCATGGGATGCCTTGGCTCAACCTGTTGGCACGGCTGAGACATGGCGCTGCCCGTCAAGTTTGATCCAGAACGGGCAAACAGCATTAATCCGGCGCGCGGTCGCGCGCGCCGGCCTCGAAAACCGGGATGAAGATCAGGTCAGCGGGATGGCGAGACTCGCCTTGACGCGGTCCATCACCACAACCGTACGGAAGCGTTTGACATTGTGGTTGGCAAAGAACAGCCGCCGGGTCAGGCCTTCATAGGCGGCCATGCTGGCCACGATGATCACAAGCATGAAATCGGCCTCACCGGTGACATAGTAGCATTGCTGCACCTCCGGTGCTGCGGCAAAGCTCTTTTTCGCCGCATCGATCAGATCGATGCGCTCGCTTTCCACCTCCACTTCAACAAGGATCGTGATCGGCTGCCCGAGCCGAGCGGGGTCGAGGACGGCAACATTGGCCTGAATGACGCCGCTTTCCTCCATGCGCTTGATCCGGCGCTGCACCGCCGGAGCGGAAAGGTTAACCGCTTCGCCGATGACCCGTTGCGGCGTTGCATTGTCCTTTTGCAGGATATCAAGGATCGCAAGATCGAAATGGTCGAGCTCGGCTGGCACGGTCAGCAGTGGTTTGGCCATGGGACACCTCATTCATGCAACAAACTTGCGCGAGCCAAGCCAAATAAGAGCGCTTTTCTCGCCTTGAGCGCACTATAAATGCGCAAACGGCAGGAGTGAAAGAGCAATGTTGATCCTTAACCGGCATCCCACCCACAATAAGCCGCTCGACCCGCGGGACGCCGAGACCCTTGGTGTCGACGCGGCGGCGGAAGTGGAACGGTATCTGTCCCACCGGGACAATCACGTGCCGATGCCGCTGCATGCACTGCCCGCGCTGGCCGCTAGTCTCGGCATCGCCGCGCTCCACGTCAAGGATGAGGGCGCGCGCCTCGGTCTCGGCAGCTTCAAGGCGCTGGGCGGCTCCTATGCCGTGATCCGGCTCGTGCTCGAGGAAGCGGAACGGCAATTGGGCCGCGCGGTGGATATTGCGGAACTCCACACACCGCCCGTTCGCGCCATCGCCCGCGGCATGACCTTCGGCTGCGCCACTGATGGCAATCACGGCAAGTCCGTCGCGGCGGGGGCCCGGCTTGTGGGTGCGCAGTCGGCAATCTTCGTGCATGCGGGGGTGAGCGATGAACGGGTGGCAGCCATTGCCCGCTACGGCGCCGAGATGATCCGTGTCGACGGCACCTATGACGATTCCATCCGGGAGTCGGCGCGGGTATGCGCGGCCAATGGCTGGACCGTCGTGTCCGACACTTCCTGGCCGGATTATGAACGCATTCCCGGGCTGGTGATGCAGGGCTACACGGCCATCATCCGCGAAGCCTTGCGTGTACTGCCGCAAACGCCAACCCATGTCTTCGTGCAGGCCGGTGTGGGCGGCGTTGCCGCGGCACTCGCAGCATATCTTTCGCTTGTTCTTGGAAAAGAACGTCCGGCCTTCATCGTGGTCGAACCGGCCCGCGCCGCCTGCATTTTTGCCAGCGCGCAGGCGGGCGAGGTGGTCCAGATCGCCCACGGTGAAGCCACTGTCATGGCGATGCTCGAATGCTATGAACCGTCACCCGTGGCCTGGCGTATCCTCTCCCGCGCTGCCGATGCATTCATGACGGTTGAAGAGGACGGGGCCGTCGCGGCGATGAACCGCCTGGCCCGGCCGCTGGGAAAGGACATGGCTGTCGTTGCGGGGGAAAGCGGCGGCGCCGGTTTGGCTGGCCTGCTCGCTGTTGCTGAAGATCATGAGTTGCGCAAAGCTATCCATCTTGATGCCGGTTCGCGCGTGTTCATTGTCAACACTGAGGGGGCGACGGATCCGGCGCGTTACACGCAGCTCGTGGGCTTGGCGCCGGAGATGGTTTTGCGCGCTGCAAGCTGATCGTGCGTGGTTCGACAGGCTCACCATGAGGGAAGATCGGGGACTGCAGGGAGCCATCTTCTGCAACGGTTCCGATTGGCCTTGTCACCAAATCACTCCCTCATGGTGAGCCTGTCGAACCACGCGGGACGGGAATGCCAGCCATTCAGTAATCGCTGCGGCTTAAGCTAGATACTACCCGGCATCAAAAGCAGATGGGGCGGCACACCAAGAGCTTTTGCCAAACGGTCGATCACCAGAACTGTCGGATTTCTGACGCCTCTTTCGACACCGCTGATATAGGTCCGGTGCAACTCTGTCTCAAAGGCAAGCTGCTCCTGAGATAGGCCCATCTCTTCCCGGATTCTTCTCACATTTCTGCCAACGATCTGCCTTGAGTCCATGGCGGCATGTGGCCGTGCATGTAGCTTTTAAGTCTACACACTATGAGTAACAATAGGTGAAAAGTGCTGGTCAATGCGCTCGCGATATGTATACTATAAGTCACAATTGACGTTGAATTTTTGAGCCATCGATATGGATACCTACAATTTCTGGCAGGATTTTTTTGACACGTACCAATCGCTCTCCGACTGGCTGAAGGTGCTGTGGCTGATCGTTCCGCCCGCCTTCGTGCTGGGGCTGGTGGCGCTGACGCTGCGGTTCCGGCTTGCAGGCAGGCGGATGAACAGCGGGCTTGATGGGGAACTGCTCTATTCCATCCGTCGCGATGCGCAAAACCGGATCCATATCATCAGCCACATGCCGCTTGGCGACAGCAATCCACCGCTGCTCTTGGCTGACCCGGCGGGCGGTGACAAGGCAGAGCACGGCCGCGAGCAGCATATTGCCTGAACTTCTTAAGGGTGGACTGGCTCCGGGCGTGATATGATCCTTCCATTGTCGCGCCCGAAAAGGTATGAGCCGCGTATGTCCAGTTCCATGTCATCACTCGAAAACGCTGCAAAATACCTCTCGCCCGAAGACAAGGCGCAGTTCGTCAAGATCAAGCGCGAGATGGAAAAAGCCGGTGCTTCCAGAAAAAGCATCGAAGAGCGTTTGAACGCTTTCATCTGGGATGTGATCGAGTCCGATGATGACGAGGAAGAGGACGAATAGGCATCCCTCGTTCAAGGCCTCGCGGCGCCGGATTTGATGAAATCCACGAATGCGCGCAGCGGAGCCGGCATGAGCCTGCGGCTCGGATAGTAGAGGAAGGGGCCTGAAAAACTCTGCCACCATTCGGCGAGGACGGGCCGGAAGGCACCGCTTTCGAGGCCCTCCGTCAAAAATTCCTCGAATGTACTGATGATGCCGAGACCTGCCAGCGCCGCACCGAGTTCCAGATCCATGGTGGAGGCGATCAACGGTCCCGTCGGGTTGACCTTCACCAGTTCGCCATTCCGCTCGAACTCCCACGGCGCAATGGCGCCGCTGGCAAAGCGGTGGCGTATGCAGGCATGCTGCAGCAGGTCCTTCGGGTGCTGCGGTTCGCCGTGCTTTTCAAGATAGGCCGGTGTTGCAACGCAGATGAAACGCTGGGTGCGCGGGCCGATGGGCACGGCGATCATGTCTTGCTCGATGCTTTCGTCATAGCGGATACCCGCGTCGAAACCGGCTGCCAGCACGTCGATGAAGGTGTCGTTGGTGGTCACTTCCAGCCTGATCCCCGGATGTGCCGTGAGGAACCGGTTGACAATCGGCGGCAGGATACAGTGGGCGACGATGGTGGGAACATTCAGCTTCAGCGTTCCCGTCGGGCTGTCGCGAAAACTGTTGAGCGCGTCGAGCGCGCCGGTGATCTCGCCGAGTGCTGGCGTCAGCCGTTCGAGCAGGCGTGTGCCTGCCTCCGTGGGCGTAACACTGCGGGTGGTACGATTGAGCAGGCGCACGCCGACCCGTTCTTCCAGCCGGCGGATGGCATCGCTGAGCGACGAGGCCGAGACACCGCGCAGCTTAGCGGCGCCGCGGAAGCTGCGGGCTCGCGCCACGGACACAAGCGCATCAAGATCGCTGAGATTGGGATCGTTCATTGTTCGGTTTTCCGTACAGCCCGTACATAGTATGGCGGATTATCGCACAAATGTCCTTGGTTTATAAAGAGCCAACCTGCCGCAGGAAGTGCGGCGGCAAAAGGAGTTCGACAAGATGCAAATTCGTCCATTGGGTGCAACCGGTCCGCAGGTCTCGGCATTGGGTCTGGGCTGCATGGGCATGTCCGGCATATACGGTCCCGCTGACCGTGCCGAGAGTATCGCGACCATTCACGCGGCGCTGGAAGCGGGCGTCAACCTGCTCGATACCGGCGATTTCTACGGCATGGGCCATAATGAGCTGCTGATCAGCGAAGCGCTCAAGGGCACAAAGCGCGATCAGGCGATCCTCAGCGTCAAGTTCGGGGCGCAGCGCGACCCTGCTGGCGGCTGGATCGGCTTTGACGGACGGCCCGCGGCGGTGAAAACCTCGCTCGCCTATTCCCTGCAAAGGCTGGGTGTCGACTACATCGACGTCTATCGCCCGGCGCGTCTTGATCCGAATGTGCCGATCGAGGAGACGGTCGGTGCCATCGCGGACATGGTGAAGGCCGGGTTTGTCCGGCATATCGGCCTGTCGGAGGTTGGTCCCGAAACCATCCGCCGCGCTGCCGCCGTCCATCCGATTGCCGATCTGCAGATCGAGTATTCGCTGATTTCGCGCGGTATCGAGGACCGTATTCTCGCCACCTGCCGGGAACTGGGCATCGGCATCACCGCCTATGGCGTGCTGTCACGTGGTCTGATCAGTGGCCATTGGCGCAAGGACGCGGCCAGCCCGGCGGATTTCCGCGCCCACAGCCCGCGCTTTCAAGGCGAGAATGTCGACAAGAACCTGCGCCTGGTCGATGCGCTGCAGGGCATTGCCGAAGCCCGAGGTGTCACCGTTGCGCAGATCGCCATCGCCTGGGTTGCTGCACAGGGCGATGACATCATTCCCGTTGTTGGTGCCCGCCGCCGGGATCGCCTGAGCGAAGCACTGGGCGCGCTGGATCTGAGCTTGTCCGGGGATGATCTGGAGCGCATCGAGCAGGCTGTGCCGAAAGGCGCTGCGGCCGGAGAACGCTATGCCGCCGCGCAGATGGCGCATCTCGACAGTGAAACGGGCAGCCACTGATCGGCCTTCGCCGATTGGGCCTGCAAAAATCTAGTGGATGGCCGTGTGCACCCGGCCATCGTCCGGCGGGGCAAATGCGGTGGCGATGCGTGCGCCGATATAGTTCTCGATGTTTTCCACGTGGCTGATCTGCTTGCGGAAATCCGTCAATCGCGCGCCTTCAAGATCGGTTCCGGCAGGCAGCGGTGTTGCGGTCGGGTCGTAATATTTATCGCCGATGCGCAGTTCGTAGTAGAGATGCGGGCCCGTGGAGAGGCCGGTCGAGCCGATATAGGCAATCACCTGCCCCTGGCTGACACGCTGGCCGACTTTCAGCGATGGCGGGGTTCGCGAAATATGCGAATAGGTGGTGAAGAACCCGCCATCATGCTTGATGCGGACATATTTGCCATAGCCGGATTCCGATGAGATCACCACCACCTCGCCATCGCCCGCCGCGAGAATGGGCGAGCCGAACGGCGCAGCGTAGTCGACGCCGTTGTGGTGCTTGCGCACTTTCAGGATCGGGTGCGTGCGCCAGGCAAAGCCATCGCCGAGCCGCCCGTTCGGAACCGGGTTTTTCATCAGGGTCTTGGAGGCCGACTGGCCGTCCTCGTCGAAGAATTCCGCCTTGTTGCCGGGCGCTGCGCGGTAATGGTAAAACCGCTTGGTCTTGTCCTTCGTGTTGAAGGTCACGGCAACAGGTTCGGATTCGCCCTGTTCATTGGTGCGGAACACCAGTTCGACGGATTGGTCGAGCAGGGCCGCATCGGTCAGCTTGATGCCGTTTTCCTTGGCAAGCTGCAGAATTTGTCCCGCCATGTGGGCCGGAACATTCAGCTTTTCCAGCTGCTGCATGGCGGCGGGAAATTCCTTTTCGGCCGCCTGCGCCCGGTCGTCCCTGCGCGTATCGGGGCTGGTCGCATCGGCGCTTGCCATGTGGGCATCATGGGCGAGGCGTTCGAACTGCCGCGGGTTGCTGACACGCCGCAGGATGCCGCCATCGTCGCGCGCCAGATCGGATGGCGGGCTGTCATGCCGGAAAAGCCGCGCCATCAGCAGCCGCTCCGGCGCATCCTTGCGCGGCGCCTTTTCCAGAAGAAGCTCGATCCGCTCCGGCGACGCGCTGCTGCTGGCCGTCAACGCCGTCTGCAGCGCCGCCCGGTCCTCGCTGGTCATGTTGGCTGCGGCCAGAAGACCGCCGATGTCTCCGCCCTGCGTGGGCAGGGCAACCACCTGCTCGACAGCGGGGGCTGGCTGCACCTTGGCCGTGCTGACATTGATCGGCGTTCCGCGCACGAGAATGCGTTCTTCGCCCAAACTCGCCAATGCCACGGGCATGGCCGTGGTTTTGGTCTTCGTGGATTTCTCCGTCAAAATGGACTGGAACGGATCGGTGCTGGCGGGCGGAAACCGCTGGGCGAGTGCGGCGGCGTGGCCCGGGCCGGTCCGCGTCTGCGCCTGCTTGTTCGCGCCGATCTTGACCTGATGATAGGCGAATTTTTCCGTCGAACCGTCCGCCTGGCTTTCCAGCACCTTGGCCACCGGTATCGCCTGCACGATGGCGGGCGGGGGGAGGCGGTCGCCCTTCGGCGCGGCTTCGGGCCGCGTGCGCAGCGGTGCGGCAATGGCGGCGATGGCCACGGGCGGGCGCCGGTTCATGACGGTGAGGACGCCCGCAAACATGGCGGCAGAGGCAATCCCGGCGACCAGAATGGCCGAAAGGAAGCGCGCATGGGTGAAAAGCGAAAAGCGGACAATGCGCGATATCTGGCGGATGGCGCCAAAATTATCGTCGATTGCCTGTTCGATTCTGCTTTTTGCGTTTGATCGCGTCATCAGGTCCCGTACGTCACGCTTCCATTGCGCGCGAGGCTATTGTCTAACATGGCAATATCGAGGCACGCGGAACTTTATCCCCAACAAACCGCACTGCGCCCCCTTATAAGGGCTTGTTCGGCGATTGGCGAGCAATCATTTGCCGATGAATTGTCTGTTCAAAGCTCCTGACATCAGGATGGCAGGAGCCCTGTTGTAGGCTGAAACAGCAGCGCGGGAAATTGGACTTTCGATGAACGAGCCTTGCAATACGGCCGGAATGCCTGAATTTGAAGTCAGCGATCTTCTTGATACGGATGTCGTATCGCTGAAGAATGTCCGCTGCCACGGCCATTGCCGGCATCGCAGCGCCGAGGAATGCACCTCCGCCACCCACCTCGTTTTCCCCTATCGCGGGGTCTATGTCAGGCATGTCGGCAGCGGACAGGCGGTGGCCGATGCCAACCACGTGCTGTTCTTCAATGCGGGCGAGGGCTATCAGGTCAGCCACCCCGTTGACGGCGGTGACTCGAGCCTGTCCATGGCGCTGCCCGAAACGGTTTTGCAGGAGCTGGCGCCGCCGTCCCTGCTGAAAAAGGGCGGTGTGTCCGGGTTTCGCGGCCAGCATCAGCGCATCGACCCGCGCGCGCAGGCGCTGGTGGCTCTCCTCCGGCACCATCTGGAAAACGCCAGCATCGAACCGCTGGAAGCGGAAAGCCTGTTGCTGACGCTGGTGTGTCGCAGCCTTGGTCCGCGCACCTCACACGTGCCGCGCGCCAGCTTTGCCCGTAGCCGTCTGGCCGACCGCGTCAAACTGCTGCTGGCGGGCGATCTCTCCCGCCGCTGGACCCTGGCGGACATTGCCCGGGAGATCGGCGGCTCGCCCGTCTATCTCACCCAGGTGTTCCAGCAGGTCGAAGGCATGCCGCTTTGCCGCTATCACCTGCGCCTGCGCCTTGCCCGCGCGCTCGATCTGCTGCCGCGCTGTGATGATCTGACGGCACTGGCACTTGATCTCGGCTTTTCCAGCCACAGCCATTTCACCGCGGCGTTCAAACAGGCCTATGGCCGTTCGCCAAGCGCCTTTCTCCGGTCGGCGCACCCCGGAAACAGCTAAAGATCTCGATAGCAGCGAAAAGCCCGCAATGGTCTCCTGCACCTGCCCGATAGGCGGGTAAAAGGAGTTGAGATCATGAGCCAGAAAACCTGTGCCGTCTGCGATGACGCGCTGGATGCGACCGTCATCGAAGTCAAGATCGGCGACCAGACTGTGGAAGTCTGCTGTGAGGAATGCGCCGGCAAGCTGCGGGAAGCCGCCCCGAGGAAGCCGTCATGACCGTGCAGCAGTTTCAGGCTGCCCGCAAGCACGTGGATACGCCCTCCGGGCGTATCCATTATGCAGAAGCGGGCACGGGCCCCGTTGCGCTTTTCGTCCATGGCATTCTCGTCAACAGCCATCTCTGGCGGCATCAGCTGGCGGGTCTGTCGGATATCCGCCGCTGCATTGCCATCGACACGCTCGCCCACGGTGCGACGGAGGCGTCCGCGACGCAGGACCTGTCCACCGCCGCGCAGGCGGCAATGCTGGCGGAGTTTCTCGATGCGCTTGGCATCGATGCGGTCGACCTCGTCGGCAATGACGGCGGCGGCGCTGTGTGCCAGATATTTGCGGTCAACCATCCAGGCCGTGTCCGCAGCCTTACCCTGACGGACTGCGACACCCATGACAACTGGCCGCCGCAGGCGTTCCAGGGTTTTGTCGACCTGTGTGCGTCAGGCGGCCTGCGCGATACGCTGGCGGCGATGCTGGACAACAAGGACATCTTCCGTTCGCCTGGCGCGCTCGGCCCCTGCTACGAGGACACGACAAGCGTCAGCGACGCGACGATCGACATCTACCTCAAGCCCTATTTCTCCGCGCCGGATCGCATCCGAGGACTTGAGCGTTTCGTTGCCGCCTTTGACAACAGCCAGACCGTCGCCATCGAGCCGAAACTGCGCATGCTGGATGTGCCGACCCTGATCGTCTGGGCGACCGATGACATCTATTTCGACCGGAAGTGGGCCCATTGGCTGGCCGGGCGCATTCCCGGCACGCGCCGCGTCGTCGAGTTCGAGGGTGCCCGGCTGTTCTTCCCGGAGGAGCGGTCGGAAGCATTCAACCGTGAATTGCGCGCGCATTGGTCCTGACCGGCGCCCGCGATTTCCGTGGCAACGGGATCTCCCCCTTTCCGGGGGGAGACAACGGCCGCACCAACCGGGAAACCAGGAGGATGGAGGCTGAAATGGCCGATTTGATTTCACATGTCATCACCGGGATGAAGCGCCTGTCCGGCCCTCTTGCGCGGCGCTGGCGCAAGGCCCGCACGCACCGGCATATCAACGAGCTTCCCGACCATATTCTTGACGATATCGGCTGGCCGGAGGCTTATATGGACCTGCGGGTCAAGGATGACGCTTCCCCAAGGGCGAAGATTATCTCAAGCAAGCAGTGTCGGAATCCCGCATAGCCAATCGTCTTCAGGACGGAGAAGCGATGGAGAACCGCCATGACGATCACCATTACCGCCTTTGAACGCTCCCCCGACAAGGGACAGGGCCTGGCGCGCGATATGCGCGTGCGCTGGGCGCTGGAAGAAGTCGGCCAGCCCTATACCACCAGACTTGTTTCATTCAGGGCGATGAAGGAGCCCGCGCACCTGGCGCTGCAGCCGTTCGGGCAGATTCCGACCTATGAGGAAGACGGGCTCGCTTTGTTCGAATCCGGGGCTATCCTTTTGCATATCGCAGAGCGCCACCCCGGCCTCTTGCCGGATGATGCCAATGCGCGGGCGCGCGCCATCGCATGGATGTTTGCCGCTGTCGCCACGGTGGAACCGCCGATCCTCGAGCGTCAGGTCGCCCTGTTTGCGGAGGGGGACAGGAACTGGCGCGCGGAGCGCATGCCTCTCGTCGACAACCGCATCCGGGATCGGCTCGGCGAACTTTCCACCCGGCTTGATGATGCCGAATGGCTCGACGGCGCGTTCAGCGCCGGGGACCTGATGATGGTGCACGTGCTCATCCGGCTGCGGGCGTCGGGGATACTGGCGGAATATCCGAGCCTTGCCGCCTATGTCGCGCGCGGCGAAGCGCGCCCCGCCTACCAGCGCGCCTTCTCAGCCCAACGGGCAGTGTTCACCACCGCGCCGGACCGCGATTAGGGAGCGATAACGCCTAGGCAACTGCCTTGCGATAGGCCGTGACGGCAAGCCAGATTGCGGAAAGCAGGAAGTAGAATGCGCCGAACGCCGCATAGGGAGCAATGTCCAGTATGGTCGGCGCAACAGTGCCGATGGATCGGCTGATCATGAAGCCACCGGCGAGGGCCGATTGCCCGCCACTCAGGATCATCGGCCATTGCGCGCCATAGTGACGCCAGCGTTTTATCCCCGTGTTCAGCTGCAGCAGACCTGAAAAGATCGCCCAGACGCCAAACACCGCGAGAACGGTATACATGCTGCTGCTCAACGCTGCGATGACGGCAATCGTCGTTATCGTGCTGACCGCGACATTCAATGCTTGGGACGGGTTGGCTTTGAGCCCGCCATTGACCCTTGCATCAACCAGATTGGCGAGGGCGTCCCATGCCGGGTAGATGACCAGCAGAAGCACGGCGAGAGGGGATTGCGCACTGAAGAGAATGGCGGCGGCAACCCATGCGACGGAGAAAATGGCGCGTGCGAAATAATAGGTTCGCAACCAGCTGGACGGGGTTGAAGATTGGCTTTGCATCGGTAGATTCCTTGTTGCTATCTACCTACCAGTAGGAAGGTAAAGCTTGTGAGTCAATCCGGTGCTCGAACACCTCATTGTGAAAAGCGGGAGCGATGCACAATCTTGACATTCAGCCTACCAGAAGGTAGGCAGCGCTATGAAATCAATGACTTCGACTTCAGAAAAAATTCTTGATATCGCGCAGTCTCTCATCGTCGCGGGAGGCTATAACGGGTTCAGCTATGCCGATATCGCGGCTGCGATCGGCATCCGCAAAGCGAGCATCCATCATCACTTTCCGACGAAGGCGGAACTGGTTGCGGTGCTGGTGGACCGTTACAGGCAGCAGGCCGAGACCGGTTTGCAAGCGCTCCGCGCGCAAGTCGCGAGCCCTGCCGAACAGTTGCAGTTCTACCTGAATTACTGGGACACATGCATTCGCGATGCCTCGCAGCCCTTCTGCGTCTGCGCGATGCTGGCTGGCGAGATACCGATGCTGCCTGAAGAGGTCGCATCCCGTGTCCGTGCGCATTTCCAAAGCCTCGCGGCATGGCTTGCGTCGGTGCTGAGCGCTGGAGCGCAGCAGGACCTGTTCCGGTTGAACGGGCGGCCCGAGGAGGAGGCCCAGATGCTGATGGCCTCGGTTCATGGGGCCATGCTCTCCGCGCGGGCTTTTGTCGATCCCGGATTGTTCATTGCCATCATCAGCACGCAGGTCGACAAGCTGACGAAGTAGCCAGCGCGGACAGCCTCCGAGGCGGCTTGCTTGGCCGCCAATGCCAGCATTGGAGCTGCCTTGTGTGTTGGCGGGAGGCTATGCGGGGGCGAGAATTATGTCCTGCTAGGTTATCGTTCTGTTGTTTTTGATTGATTGGTAAGCAGCGCTGCCGCCGTGGTTCCAAGAACTTCCGCGATCTTGGCGACGATCGTAATGGTTGGATTTCGCGTTTCCCGCTCTATCCCCGAGATATAGGTGCGGTCAATATTTGCTTGGGCTGCGAACTCTTCCTGAGAAAGATGCAGCTGCTGTCTGCCAAGCCTGACATTGCGCGCCAGAATTCCGCGAACGTTTTCCATTCTGCGGATTGATCATGCTGTAGACAATAGTCCAACGGACTATAGTCAACAAAAATGCTTCCGCTTTCAGTCTGTTGACTATATTCTACATACTGTCATGTATCGGAGGACGGCAAATGTTGGATATGATTTTCCAAGGTATAGCCTTGTTTCTGCTGATTTTCTGCGGCGGTCAGGTTGTGATTTTCATTGGCTTCATCCTATGGGTCGTTTGGATAGACGCTATTAAGCCGAGAATGATCCCGAAAGCTGAGACCGACAGCATGGCAGGTGATATTATTGCCAGCTCCGCCGACCCGGAACGTGAGGCTTTCGCCCATCATGAGCGCGCGTGGTATCGCAGCGACGTTGCGGAGCAGACTTATTGGTGGCGTGTGCGGAAGGTAATTAGGAAGCGTCTGGCGCAGTCTTGAAGCCGCTTCCCTGAACCGAACCAAGGATCCCATCATAACCAGTTATATTCTGCAATCATCTCAGACGGTTGGATATTGGCGTGTCAGACACGCGGAATGAATCCTGAATATCACGGACTAAGAGTTCGGGTTGTTCAAGCGCGGCGAAATGGCCGCCCTTCGCCATATTTGTCCATCGCCGCACATCGAATACGCGCTCGACCCATGATCGCGGTGGAATTGGTAGTTCCTTCGGGAAATGTGCGAACGACATCGGCACGCTTACGTTTGAAACATCCGGAAACGAAAAAGGCTGCAGCCGATTTTCCTTGTACATGCGAAGGGACGAGTCGATGGTGTTTCCAAACCAGTAAATCGATACATTCGTCAGTAATGTATCTGCAGATATCACCGTCTCCAGGTCGCTGTCACAGTCAGACCAGCTTGCGAACTTTTCGGCTATCCAGCCCAGCAAACCGACCGGGCTATCCGACAAGGAGAACGAGAGCGTTTGCGGTTTTGTCGCTTGCAGCAGGGAATAAGCACCCTCCAGACTCGCGAACTTTGTTGCCCGGTCCAAGAACTGCTGTTCCTCACTTGTAATGGCCGGATAATCCGCCCCCAATGGCGGCCGAAAACTTCCGGGAATGTAATTTAAGTGAATCCCTTCGACGGAGCCCGGATAGAGAGCACCAAGCCAGGCCGATACGCCCGCTCCGATATCACCACCCTGCGCAAAATATCGCTCGTAGCCAAGTTGAAGCATCAGCTTCTGCCAAAGTCCGGCAACCCGCCGGGCATTAAATCCAGGTTGCCTTGGCGCTGCTGAGAAGCCGAAGCCAGGGAGCGAGGGCACCACAACGTCAAATGCATCGCACGGGTCACCGCCGTGTGAGCCCGGGTCCGTCAACAGTGGTATCACTCGTTCGAACTCTATGAACGACCCCGGCCAACCGTGTGTCAATATAAGGGGCCGCGCATTCGGTCCCACGCCCTTTTTATAAATGAAATGAATGTTTTGCCCATCGATATCAACGGTGAATTGGGGCAACTCGTTCAATTGCGCTTCCCTCGCACGCCAATCAAACGTGTCCGACCAATGTGTTGCAAGTTTTTGAACGAGTGCGAGGCTCACCCCATCCTCGTCCCCGCCCTGAAATATCGAGCCGGGCCAGCGCGTTTGGCGCAGCCGTGTTTTTAGATCCTGGATCTGTTCGTCGGCAATACTGATCTGGAAGGGCTGCATTTAGCGATTCCTCAATAATGTGCTCGGTACTTCCGCATTCCGCTACGTTTCATGCGTACTCGGGCTAGACTTTCAATGAACAAGCTTGAGCGGTATCATGAGCTTCTTTCGATTTGCCATAGATGCCATCTTTTTTGGTAATCACCTAAGAGATCTACGTAGTTGGTCGTGGTGATCAACTTGGCATCAGCCAACCGCTCACATGGACAGTAGGACGCTCTTCTCCTTCTCAAGCACCCGACGAGCTGCCGGCCGCTCAATCAGACGGTCTTTCAGGGCCATGAGATTGGTTAGATCGCTGATCGGCAGCCCAAGATCGCGTCCCCATGAGAAGAACACCAGGGCGTATGGATCAGCGACAGTGAAATGACTACCCATCATCCATGTACGACCTTCCATGATGCGCTCCATTTCCTGGAGGTGGTCCCAATAGTTCTCTTTGCTTTTCGCCTTTACAGCTGCAAACAGGCTCGGGGCCGAAACCACCTGTTCGGGATGGTAAAACTTCGTGAACGTGGGATGGACGGTGCCGGAGAGCCAGGCACAGGTCGCAATTGTCTGCGCCCGTTCAAACGGATCACTGCCGAGGAGTGCTTGATCGGGAAAAGCATTCCCAATCCAGCCGAGGATGGCGGTGGATTCCAACAGAACCTGACCATCGTCGAAGCGAAGTGCCGGAACCTTTGCCCGCGGGTTGATCTCCCGGTACTCAGGTTTGAACTGTTCGCCCGTTAGGATGTTTACCTTCTTCAATTCGAAGGCAGCTCCCGCCTCTTCCAGTGCGACGTGGGAAGCCATCGAGCAGGCATGGGGAAAGTAATAAAGTGTCAACATGTGTAGTAGTCCTTATTTGTAACCGGATGCGGCAATCACTGCATCGCTCTATCTGTGCGGCGGGTAAGCCTCTAGGCTAGAACTCGCTGTGGCTTTTGCCGCCTGCACAATCGTCATGGCGATGGTTTCGGGTTGGGTCATGTAGATCGCATGGCTGCCGCCCACTTCAACGACGCGCGCGCCGGCCGACTCCGCCATCCTGCGTTGAAGACTGGGGTGGACAAGCCTGTCGTCTGTGGCGACCACATACCAGCTGGGTTTCACGCGCCACGCGGCGGCAGTGACCTTGCCCGCCATCGATGCGATGGCCCAAGGCTTAAGCGCCGCTGCCATAAAGCTGCTCGTTTCGGGAGGAATATCTTGGCCGAAGACTTGAGAGAATTTGGAGGTGTCAAACAGGAGATAGCCATCCCCGGTCGGCAGGAAGGGTGGTTTCGATCCGCCCGGCACATGATTGGCTGTCAATGTCTGGACCGACTCTCCCGCATCGGCGACGAAGGCAGCGACATACACCAGGGCAACGACCTTCGGGTCATTGCCCGCTTCTGAGATGACGACCCCACCATAGGAATGGCCAACGAGGATCACGTTGCCAGGTGCTGCCGCGATCGCACGCCGCGTATTGGCAACATCATCCTCAAGTGATCGGATCGCGTTCTGCACAACCGCGACGCGATAACCGTCGCGGTTCAGTCTATCGTGCACCGCTCGCCAACCCGAACCATCCACAAACGCCCCGTGCACCAGCATAATAGTTGTGCCGGGCGCGGCTTCTTTGGTATCTCCTTGCATGGAAGTCGTGTGGTCTTGTGAAAACTCTGCTGTGGCCACTATTCTGCCTCCTTCTCAATACGGGCGGGGGTCTGCGAGGTTACAAAGAACTCACAGCACTATTGCCTGTCGACAGCACGTCTAACTGCTGCGTCAGGCGTGCGGAACTACGCAAATCGACAAGATATTATTTCATTAAATGGAAGTATCGCGCCCACTCGACGGTTCGCGATGGGCTTGGAACTATGACAGAGCCGCGAGGTCGCTGCGAAGCCGCGGCGCGGCAAAGTCCAGGAAACGGCGAAGTTTGAGCGGCAGCGGGGCCTTTGATGTATGGAGCAGATGGATCGGAGACGGGGCCGGTTCCATCTCCTCGAGAACGATCCGCAGCGTTCCGGCTCTTACAGCATCGGCCACTTGATAATGCAGGAGTTGAGTTAGCCCAGCCCCCTGGATTGCTGCCGCCGCTGCCGCCTCCGGCGTTGTTACCGTCAGGCGAGACGACAATGGCGGAATGCGTGCGTCCAGCGAGCCGGAAACACCAAAGCGCCACTGTGCAACTGGAATGGGCATGTTTACCGTAATTGAGGGAAAGTGGGCGATATCATCCAGTGTGCGCGGTTCACCCTTGTCTACAAACAAACGGGGACTGCCGCACAGAACGGTCCGGACCGATCCCACACGGCTACTGGTCATGGCGCTATCTGGAAGCTGGCCGATCCGGATCGCAACATCTACATTCTCCTCGACGAGCGCCAGATTGGTGTCGATCAGCACCAACCGCACATGAATTCCGGAGTAACGTTCCAGAAACTGAGTAATGATCGGTAAGACATGAAGGCGCCCGAACATCGTGGGAGCTGTTACGACCAATTCGCCGATCGGCTCGATGAACTCGCCTGCGACTTCGCGCTCCGCCTGTTTCACCTTATTGAGAATCTCTCGTGTGGCAGCGACGTAAACAGCGCCGGCATCCGTGAGTGTGATTTTGCGGGTCGTGCGCGTGAGCAGGCGCGCGCCAAGCAGGGCCTCCAGTTCGGAAATCCGGCGGCTCAGCGTTGGCAGCGATACCCGCATCGCCCGCCCGGCAGCGGAGAAGCTACCATGATCGACAACTTCCAGCAGCATCGACATGGCCTCAAGGCGATCCATCCGATCCTCTCAATAAATGGAATAGTCATTTCTAACCGCAACTCATAGTTCATACGTGGCCGGCATGCTAGTTACACTTCGTGACCTTTTATTTGATCACAACTTAATCTCAATCAAATCCGGTCAACCACTGGAAAACGGCTCATCAGGCGGCAAAACTTACATATTCCTGCCTCATTGAGCAGGCTGCTCATCTTCACTTTCATGCGATGCTTCTGCGGTTGCCGCCGGCTCGCGATCAGGCGGTTGCACGTTCGCATCATCATTGTCGGAAGGCTCGATGCCCTGCTCTCTTTTCGTGGATGGGGATTGTTCATCCTGATCAACGATTATAGCTTCTTCTGAGGTGCGGACGGATGGTTCAGGCCGCGCGCTGCTCTTTTGTTCCCCCGGTTCGCTAGCCGGGACGATAGGCTCAGCTACTGGTTCTTCTGCGACCAATGGCACTCGTGCATTTGAATCACCCGTTGAAGTTTCATCGGCAGTATTGTCGTTGGGCTTGACCTGGCTGCCCGTCTCAGTCGGAGCAGGTATCGTTTCTGGAGAGTCCAATGAGGATCTGGTGATCTCTTTCTCCAATTCATAAGCCGGTGTGGAAGGCGTGTAGTCCACCTGCTTCATGTCAACATCAGTTTCGGCAATTGGCAGGTTCTCGAAATAATTTTCAGTTTGATGACTCTCGTCAATCATGACGCTGATGTTCTGTTCAGCGTAGTTGTTGACCACCACTTGTGTCGATGCGTCGATATTGATGTTAACGTTGACGGTAGGCGTAAACGGATCATCGTAGTAGCTCCAGTCTGTATAGGTGTAATAGGGCTCGTAATAGTCGGTCCAGCAGGTCTCCCAATATTCATAGGTAACCCGTTCCACTACGAAATAGTGGGTATAAGCCGGGTAGTAAGTCGTCGTGACGACCCGATAGCCGTCCATCCAGCCCATAAACGAACCGAGGAGAAAGACGGTTCGCTGATAGTTTGCCTCATCAATACGGTCCTGTTCGATCCGGTCCAATTGGGTCGACAGTCTTCTGATATTGGCTGCGAGCTGAGTATTTGACCTTGTTTCGGTTTGCAGCCTGTTCACCTGTGAGCGAAGCTTAGCTACCTGCGCCTTGAGTTCTTTTACCTGCTCGAAACTTGCCTTCACGGGTTTTGATTTGACTGGTTCGATAAGCGCATAGCGCGTCCCATAGGCGGCCCAGTTCGTGGAAAGAGCCCTGACGCCTTCGCGCACCGTCGGATTGGCAATCCTGGCAGAATCCGAAATTGCTTCAACGCGGCCAACTGCAACAGAGAGACTGCTTGTAGCAGTCGTCATTTTCTTGGGGTCACGGGCATCAATACCTTTTTCAAGGCTCCCAAGTGCCTGCAGTGCTTGGTTTGTCGCTTTCATAAGCATGGCATCCGCCCGCGAGCCTTTTTTGGGTTCGTTTTTGTAAGCAACAAGAATAGTTGAAAGAGAGCGGCGCATATTGAGTTGCAGTTGGGCTGCGTCAATCTTTGCAGATGACGCAGCCATAGCCTGGCTGCTCTCAAACAAAGGAACGGTGATTGATCCGGTCATGGCCAAAAGAAGGGTGCTGCTCAACATCATTGCTATGCGGCGCGTTTTTCTGATCGAGTTCATTCTTGTCCTCTTGCGTATTGGGCAGGCGTGGGCAAGTTGCACGCGCAGCGTTGTCAGGTTCGGATGCGGCTTTAGAGCTGCTTCGGTTTGTCCAGATCACTGTTGGGCTTGGTCTGCGCGTTTGCTTTTGTGCTGAAAAGTTCATCCGAACAGACCCCTGTATGCTTCTTCTCTGGAGCGGCAAAGCGTCTGGTCATGTCGGGTGTTAAGCATCGTTCAAACAATGATTCGAACAAACCTGTGGAGGTGACAGCCCCGTTACCCAGTAGGGGTGGATGCACCATGAAAAAGGGGCCTTCTACGCCGTGCATTCAATCTCAACGGACCATTTTGCAATCGGCATATTTTTCATACTGGCAATGTAAGTTGAACGGTCTGCTGACATGCGATGGCCGAACGATCAATATCGACGCGATGATTGCAAATAGAGCGACCATATAGATGACAGCTGGCATAAAGCGAAATAGCGTCTGCATTTTGTATTCCTTTTGGTGCTATCAAACGTCGAAGATATGTGACCTTGGAGACTTTAATCGGTGCGGTTCTGAAGGTTGGGACGCTGCGATTTAGGGTATTGGGAATTCGTGTCGGTCGGGCATATCGAAGACTGGTGAAGACCCGTCACCAGTTTATTGTTTTGACATGAGGGCCGCCGGTTTGCCCGATACTGTATGAAAATCTGAAACGTCCTGCAGGCATGTCGGGCCAGGCAACTAATATCGTAAAAAACATTCCGGATAGCGCAGTCACATAAATGACGACTGGTACAAAACGAAACAGCACTCTCATGTTGCAGCTCCAGGTTTTTGCTCGAATCTCGAAGAGACATACCATCGTGTGCGATCGTCTAATGTCTGCTCGGTTGCATGGATTTTGACCTCGTTGCCAATTCACTTGTTTTGCTTCGACGCTGGTGGGTATACTTTATGATGCCTGAAAAACGCGTGAGTGCGTTGTCAGCGAATTGTCAGCTTCGTTGATCTAAGCTATCCCCTTGAAGGGCTTAGATGGTTTTAGGAGGATCCGAGTGCGTTTTCGGCCCTTGAGAGCCTTGCTGCGGTTTGCGGTCGTTGTCCTAGCACTACACCTTCCCAAGGCGGTGCAGGCACACGAATGGACAAGTGACGTGGAGGGTGTTCATTTTATCCAAATCTCCGACGACGGCGGTTCGGATGGCTCTTCGAGCGACGGTGGCTCTATGGGTGGACCGGACTCGGGCGATGGCGTCTCCGATTCGGACGATTCCGAAAGCGATCAGCAATCTTACCCCGACGGTCCTGGAGGCAACCGACCCGACGAGAAATTTGAAGGACCAAATGGCGCTTTAAGAGCCGTCCAAGCCAACAGAGCCCTCCCACTAGACGACATTGTAACCATTGCCCGCCACCTTACCAACGGCCAGATCATTGACGCGCGGTTGCGCCCCGTGAGGGGTATTCTCCAATATGAGTTAAAGGTGCTCGAGACCAACAGTGAAGTCAGCCGTTATTCTTTCAATGCCCGCACAGGCAAACTCATAAGAGTGAGATAAACATGCGGATACTTGTTGCCGAAGATGACCGCCGCATAGCCGAAACGCTTGGCACAGCGCTATCGGCCGCCGGTTTCCTTGCGGAATATGCCAGAGATGGAGAAGACGCTTGGTTCCGTGGTGACACCGAGACATTCGATGCCGTGATCCTTGACCTCGGCCTTCCAACGCTGGATGGCTTGACGATCCTGAAGCGCTGGCGCCGCGCAGGACGTAACGTTCCCGTATTGATTCTTACTGCGCGCGGACAATGGGACGAAAGAGTGGAAGGAATCGAGTCCGGCGCTGACGATTACGTTGTAAAGCCTTTCCGGATGGAGGAGGTCGTGGCACGCATACGTGCGATCGTGCGCCGGGCAGGTGGCTTTGCATCATCTCAGATTGAAATTGGCGAACTGGTTCTCGACACACGGATGAGACAGGTCTCGCGCGCGGGCGTTCCAATCGTATTGACACCGCAAGAATACCGGCTGCTCGCTTTCATGGCGCATCAGGGCGGACGCGTCGTTTCACAGGTCGAGATTACCGAACATCTCTATACGCAGGACTTCGAGGGCGGTTCGAACGCCGTTGAAGTCTTGGTCGGTCGCCTGCGCAAGAGATTAGGTGCCGATATCATCGCAACACGTCGAGGTTTTGGGTATATCCTCGGTGGGGATGCCCCTTGAGAATCCAGTCTTTACGGGTTCGTCTTATACTGGGAGCTGGTATTTGGATTGCCATTGCCCTCGTCTTGGCGGGTGTAACCATCGGATATCTATTCACCAACAACGTGGAACGAGGCGCGTCCGCAGATTTATCGGCGACAATGTCGCGCCTTGTCGCCTTGATCAATCCGGACGCCCTCAGTGCCGCACCTTTGCTTACTGGCGCTTTGCCTGATCCACGCTATCAGACACCGGTCAGCGGCCTCTATTGGCAGATCACAGATCTTGGTACCCAGCAAAACATCCGCTCGCGATCGCTCTGGGATTACGTTCTCAAGGTTAGCCCCTCAAATGAAGGCGGACAGCTGTCGACCGTTCAAGGGCCGGTGGGCCAATCATTGCTTGCATTGTCCCTGACGGCACGCTTTGCAGAAACCAAAGGTGAACGGCGTTTTCAGATCATCGTCGCTCAAGACAGGTCTATCCTCGATGAGGCGATCACACGCTTTGGGAGGGAACTGGCCTTAGCACTCCTGGTCCTCGGCTTTGTCCTTGTCGTTGCCGTCATCCTGCAGGTGCAGTTCGGTCTTTCTCCGTTTAAGAAATTGCGTAAGGATATTGAAAGTATCCGCAACGGCGTTGCGTCTTCAATCGATGCCATCTACCCGCTGGAAGTCGTTGCTGTGGTCGGCGAAGTAAATGCCCTCCTTGCCATGCAACAGAAATCGATGGATTTTGCGCGATCCCGTGCATCCGATCTTGCTCACGGGCTTAAAACCCCGCTGACAGTGTTGGGTACGATCGCCTATGAGCTGGAAAAAGGCGGCAACACTCGCAGCGCAGCATCAATCGTCGATCTGACGAACGAGATGCGTGACCGGATAGATTATCAGTTGAGGCTGGTCCGACTGCGTCAACGCGTTCGCATGCACGCCCTCAGCGCGTCATTAAGCAGCGTTGTTCCCCGCACGATTGCGGTGTTGAAAAGAACACCCAAAGGCGAACAACTGGTCTGGGTCGTTAATGTCAAGGATGGTCTGAACGTCGACATCGACGTAAACGACCTTGTCGAGCTTGTCGGTGTGATATTGGAGAACGCAGCGCAATGGGCGAACACGCAAATCCATATCAAGGCTAAGCAGGATGGCGCGTTCGTCGAATGGCAAATATCCGACGATGGTCCGGGCATTCAGTTCTCAGATCACAGTACGATTGGTCTACGTGACAGGCGGTTGGACGAGACAGTCACAGGCACTGGCCTTGGCCTGGCGATTGCTTCCGAGATTGTCTCCCTCAACAACGGAACGATTGCGTTTGAACGTTCCAGTCATGGTGGACTTGAAGTCATCATCCGCTTGCCAAGTGTGGCCGCCCATTAGAAATGTCGCTTGTTGTGCAAAGTTAAAATGTCATCCTGACAGATGACGAGGCTCGTCGACGGGCAGGGCGGAGACCTCAATATCGCAGCTCTGCCCGGCGACAGTGAATAGATCTGTGGCAGCCTGCTCCCGTAGTCTGCGCTCCCTTCGTTCCTCGACCCAGCTGTTGCGCCGCGACGGTTTGCGTGCGCGTTTTTGATAGGCGATGACCTCGCTGTTGGTCTTTCCAACCGGCTCAGTTCCGCGTGGAAATCAACACCACAATTCCTTATGGTCCCGACGATGATCCGCTGCAAATCGCGCCAATCAACTGACGTCCAGGCGCTGGCGTAATCGATGCGTATGGGAGAACATCGTATCGAAAGAATTACGGAAATTGGCCCACCCATCATCCAGTCGATTGCAGCGATGCAGCCTCTACTTCTAGAAATTTTGTTGGCAAAATAAGCCAGACCGTATGTCAATCTGATTAGTCGCACACTTCGTATTCGTAATCGGGCGAAGTGTCCCGAACGACTTTGCGGTCACGGTAGATGACAGAGATCTTGTCACCGCGTGCGTCGCATGCGGCATTGAAAAAACTTACGGGATCAACGGGATTACCATTGGTATCCTTGTTGTTGTCATTGTATTCGATCTCGTAAACCTGATTGCCATACACTTTGGTGTACTCGCTGCATTCCTTCTCGTATTCGCATTCTTCGACAATCGCAAAATCAAAGCCGATTATCTTTGGGCCCTTGGGCGCAAGTTCCGCGGCGTTTTTCTGGGCGACAGCGAGATTGGCATCATGAGCCCGTTTGACCAGCAGCTCGGCAAACTCGGTATTGGTTTCTGGTGACAAAACGCCTTTGGATCTGTCCCATGAATCGAGATTGTCGGGTTCGAGAGCCTTAAAGCCGTCAGCCGCACATTTGTCGATCCAGGGACCGATTATTTTCATCAGATCCTTGCGTTTTGTGTCTGAGGATGTGTCTAATATATACTCTTCTGGCCATTTTGGATCGGTAACATACTCACCATCTTTCTTGATCAGCAGATTCGGATGGGTTTTTGTCCACCACTCCTTCTGCTTCGGTTGCGTCTGGAAGGCATTCACGTAACAGATATTGTATTTACCTTTTGCAGGGGCAATCTTTCTGTCCCGGACAACAATCTTAACACTGCGTTGCGGGTTGTAATCGCCTCCAATCTGGTAGTCGAATTTACCGTGGGCCGGAGGCAACGTTAGAGTTTGAGCATTTGCAGATAAAACAACGCAGCCTGTAGCGACGACGGCGGCGATCATCGCCGTTCGGAACCATTGAATACGCATTTCGATCAAGACCTTGTCTAGCTGAGTTCCCCGCCTCGAGCACGGCGCTCTGGCGTGACTGATATGACGGACTGGCTACCGCTTGGGTCAGCTAAATCTGGATATTTGCTTCTTGGCGAACCGAGGTCAAGGGTAATGAAACAGCTTCTGATAAGGAGATGTTACGTTGTTAGGCTCTGTTACAAAAATTCCATTGGTGCCGGCGCCAATAGCACTCCGCTTGGCAATCGGTTGGTGGTGTCTCTGACCGCATTTCGGCGTAAGCTGGGAAGCAAATCGCGCGCGAAGTCACCAACTGCCCAAGTGTGAAAGGCGCAATGGGCTGATGGGCCTGTCGCTCATCGAGCCTTTTGTCATGAAGGAGGAGCACTAAGATGAGCACCGATCTGGATACCGTGCGGTCCTATGATACGGTCGCGGCGCAGTACGCTGCTGAAGCCGCGGCGATGCCCGAATGGGTCGCGACAGAGATCGATGTGTTCGTGACCGCGCTGGGTGGCTCGGGCAGGGTGCTGGAGATTGGAAGCGGTGGCGGGCGCGATGCATTTGAGCTTGAGAAGCGGGGCATTAGCGTCCGGCGCACCGACATTTCAAAGGGTTTCGTCGAACTGCTTCGTGAAAGTGGCTTTGAGGCCGACATGTTGGATCCGCTCACCGAAGACTTGGCCGACCCGCAGCGTCCCGGTACGCCTTACGACGGGATTTGGGCCTGTGCCTGCCTGATTCATGTTGCGCGCGAGGATCTTGGCACGGTGCTTGGGCGTCTTGCCAAGGCGACCCGGACCGGTGGCCGATTGCACGCCTCCGTTAGAGAGGGCGACGGCGAGGATGTGTCCATACACGGCAGTGCTGCAGCGCCCCGGCGCTACGTCGAGACGTACTGGCGCGAGTCTGCCCTGCGGTCCGCACTCACAGACGCCGGCTGGATCGTCAGTGAGGTACGTCGGTGCGTTGGAAAGCCCCATGATCGGTGGCTGAGCGTTCGGGCGAGTCGGGCGTGACCCACACAGAACTTGCGGGAATGGCCGGTTCTGGTGCGACTATGAACTTTAGGCGGTCACCACAATGTGGGCTTCCGGGCGAAGGCACAATTGCCTATCGACAGGTATGTGGGCGCGCGAAGCGGCCGATGATTGTTTGCTCTCCCTTATTCCCATTATTGCGAAAGATAGCGGCCAAATCGGAATAGGTATGCAAAAACTATTTCAGCGGCAGAAACAGTTCTGTGACCACCTCATATGCTGGTACTTCTGGAATGAACGACAGCCGGCGTTGGCAATAGATCGGGAAATCGCGTGCTTCTTCGCCACTGGTTGGAAGCCAATCCCGGTAAAGGTAGTGGGCAGCGGGCTCCAGATTGTTGGTATTGCCTGGATAACGCAATACCGCGCAACGCCCGCCAGGAATAACGCCGGCCTTCATTTGCTCATGGTTCGCCTCAATCGGCTGATCAGTACTGATACATAGATCCATGCTATAGTCGGCGGCGATCGCTGGTTCCCTTTCGGAACGGAAAACCATGAAAGTCGGGCTTGTCTCCGGCGATAAGCCGTTTGCCTTGTTCCAGGCCCTGAATCGCTTGAATGTGTCTGCGAGTCTCGCCCGGTCACCCCTATGTTGCATGATCGCCACCGGCGTGGTGGGGACATCTCGTATCGTTATGTCGTCATGGTCAAAGGTTATGTGCATGAACTTGTTCCTTGCGTTGTCAAGCGGCCCCAAAGCCATAAGCCACGTCCCCCAATCGGGAGATTTGCGGAACGACGACGGCGATTGTCCTAACCGTTGCCGAAATGCGCGGGCGAAGGCATCCGGTGCTTCGTAACCGGCATCCATCGCTATATCAGTGATGCTTTGAGCGTCTTTGCAGGCAAGCCCGTACGAAGCACGTTTCATACGGGTGAGCTGGACATAGCGATGCACGGACAAGCCAAAGGTTGCCATGAATTGCCGCTGGAAATGGAACTTCGAGAATGCCGCGATGCGGCTCACAGTTTCCAGATCCAGATCGTCATCAAGGTGCTGATCTATATGGGTCAGCACCCGCTGCATTCGGGCACGGTAATTTTCAAGTGTTATCTTCATCGTCTCTTTCTTCGTGACGACATCAGTTACACCTTTCCGTGCATTTCGCGCTCGACCGATCATGCGATTTTAGGTCTGTGAACATTGAAGGGGCACGGATAACGCGCTTCGCTGAGCACTTTGTTCGAGACGCCTGCGCGGCACTTTTTCATTCGAGCATTCCATTCGGCAGAGATTGTTGAGTTTATCGCCCACCTGACGGTCATTGGGGCTGCAGTCCGACTGCAGGGGCAAACCCCAAAACCGATCCCCGCAAAGATATCCCGGCAATCCGGAGCAGGGTTGAAAATTGACTTAGGCATCCGAATTCTGGAGGCGAACAAGACGCGCTGTTCGATCTAAGAATTGCTCATTTTGCTGATGCTGCTCTGACGATCAAATCAGTCTCATGGTCAGCAGGATAGAGCATTTCAAGCGCGATTTCCGAGATCGTCACATCCACCGGCGTGCCGAAGACGGTGATCGTGCTGAAGAATGACAGAGGACCAAGTCTTGTCTGGATACGCAATGGGATCGCAAGTGCGGAAGGGTGAGGTGAATGAGCCGGTTTCCCTGATGGTCTATGCAATGTCTCGGCTTCCTTCAGCAAGTTACACAGTCGTGGGTCGGCCGTCAGTTCGACTTCGCGTCGCAATCTTGTCAGAAGATGATCGGCCCAGTCGTCGAGATTGAGGATTCGCGGTGCAAGACCGTCGGGATGGAGCGATAGACGCATAACATTGACCGGCGGCTTCAGCAGCTCCGCACTGACAGCCGATCCGAATTATCAACCTCACAGCGAGGATAAGGCTGTCTGCGCGCCAATACCCGGCCTCTAGGCTGCTTGTGCGCTCTGACGCCTCCTATGCGGGCGGGGCGAGGCGGTTCGTCTCCGGCGATCCGGCTTCGCCGCTGGCCGGCGGGTCAAGCAGGAGCAGGCTCGGATTGCCGTCGACAACGGGGATATGGCTGACGACACGCAGCTGGCCCGCATCGCGGTGGATCGAATAAATCAGCTCGCCCTTTGGGCTTTGCTCCATCTGTTTGGCGGCGATCCTGAAGCGCAGCATCAGCGCCACAAGGCCAAGCAGAAAACCGGGCGGGATCAGCAGCCACAAAGCCTTGATCCAGTCCGGCGAGGATTGGAACGTATCGAGCAGGTCTGACCAGAAATTGTAATCGTTCATGTGCACTCCCTTTTCTCGCGTGAGGAAAGCGGCCACCCGAGGCTTATCCTCTGGTGACCGGGGAGTTCGTAGTCGTACTAGGACGACCGCTACGGCCTTTAAGCCGAAGCTCTGGACATACGCCGAAGCCTCCCCGGCCATAGGGCTGAGGAGGTGTCATTGCGGTCGACACCGACCGCCTAGTAAGAGGATACGAAGCCCCAAGACCGATCCGTTTCGACCGGCCTCAGCGGGGAGTCTTAGTGGGAAAGAGGGGGAGGTGAAAGGGAAAATTAGATCAAGATGCTGAATTGGACAATGTCAAAGTGTTTGCAGTGCGGCACTTAGCAATCACTGAAATATGTTCATTCCCATTCTAACCAAGCCTAGTGCGCCAAAAGTTCATCTAGTAGAGCGCGAACCAATCGCCAGTCTTCCGAACTTAGATCCCGCATCTTCTGAGTGATGCGGGTTTTGAATGCAGTTTCAGACATCTTCATTTCTGATCGCTTGTAGAGGTCAGAAAGTAGTCTTTTCCCGTCGCAGAGGTCGCGCCATTTAGCCTCCCAACTCAAGGAAATCTCCAATTTACGCTTTTTCGCAGCTTCAATGAAATTTGCTATCCATTCTGATTGCTCCACATTAGGGATCGAAGTGCGCGCAGTCGACATCCGAGTAAATAATTTACCAGCAATAACATCCAGTCCGGTGTCAGAAACATCACCTTTAGTTAGAGAGGAGTTTTTATAACCTTGTGAATTGTATGCCTCTCTTGCTGCGATAGCGTCTATCTGCTCAAAAGCAAGCTCACGAATAAGTTTATGGACCTCACCTGCACTATTGATTGGATGCCGAGTTGCGCTTTCATCTTTTAGAATTTCCGATATCACGTCTGAATCAAGCATATAGTTTTCGATCGAGCGGCGCTTCCACTGCATTACTTTAACCGCCGCCGAGCTTTTCAAATCTGTAAGTTCTTCATCCTTGTCAAAAATGAGATAGATTGGTGCGACTTGTTGCCCCTTTTTCTCAAGTTCCTGTAGACGTGAAATGGTCTTTTCGATTTCACGTCTCCCTCCACGGTCGGCAATTTTCAGTTTCCTAGTCAACTCAGGAAAGGCCGTCTCTAGGAATGCCACGTCATCGTCGCCTTCTACTAGAACAGTGCCTTCATACAAGAGAGACTCACTTACCGAGGTTCCCAGCCTATGGAGGGCGTCGGCATATTCGTCCAATGCTCTCTTGCCAACCTTGGTAATATCTGATGCCGACTTTAAATGAAGCAATGCGCAGTCGTCGCTAGAGAACGCGCCAGATAATATCTCGGGAGAATGAGTGCACATGATGAACTGAATATTGCGTGGTTTTGAATATTGATTGAGCATGAACGTCAAAATATCACGGCTAACTGCAGGATTTAAGTGCAGTTCTGGCTCATCAAACAAAGCAATTCCACTATCAGAAACTGACTTTGCAACAATAAGGAAAGTGAGGGCGATATTTTTCTCGCCACTGCTTAAGCTGTCTAACTCTATAAGGCGACCTGTAGATTTTTCTTCTGTCATTACTGAAAGAAGACCAAGTTCATTCACATGTATTCTATTTAAACTTCTTCCTTTAAGGAGTTTAGAAAAGATAATTTCGAATTCATTCCGAACGGTTTCTTTTTCAGCGTCGTCTATGACAAGAGAGTTGATTATCAGGTTTTTTAATCTCTGATATTTTATTTGGGGTTGGGAATTGTGCATCTCTAGTTGTTGTTGAGCGTCGGGACCTCCCAACTGAAGAGTGGCCTCGCCCATTGGCAAGGCTCGGTCTGCCGGAAAATACGAAAATGTTGAAAGTGATGGTGGGAGTCGTTGGTCAAGAAAGCCGATAAGTGGACCGGCAAGCGGGTCAGTCACGGCTATTTGTCCCGACACCCCATTTAAGGCCACGCCGAGCGTCAGCGTTGGTTCGGCATCTAATCGGCCCAACAAACCCGTTAATTCTGATGTGGCAGCCATGGTTGCAGCAACCCCTTGTGGTGATTGCATAAATTGCACAAGCATTGCTGGATTGGAAAAATTCTGCCCAACCCTGGAAGCAACTAGATTTTGAACGACCTCGGGGAGAAACTGTTTGGCGATTTGTATTTCTTCTCTCGTCAAAGTGTATGTGCAACGTACATCTATCAGTTGAGATGGGTCTCTTGCTAAGCTGCTGAGGAACAATCTTTGTGGGAAATGAGGTGAAGCTGCACCTAGCGAAATAAGAACCTGTAGGGGCTCCTGCTGGGTCCTTGGAGCCGCAATTGCTTTCGCAACACGAATTGCTTGAAGGATTGTTGTCTTGCCGACACCATTTGGTCCCACGATCACGTTAATATATTGGCTTAATGATACACTAAGGTCAGAGATTGCTCTGAAGTTCTTTATAACTAAGTGGCTGATAAACATTCAGTTCCTCTGGCTATTCGCTTTACATACGAAGTTGCCTAGAAAGAACGCGACGTGCAAGTACAAGTCAATAGTTTTTACTATTAAATTTCGTAGGGGCGTGCACATTGATTTCTTTAAAACAGTAAAAATACAGGTAACATCCAATTGCGCTTGAAAGAAATGGTGCCGCTTCCCGGAATCGAACCGAGGACCCCATCATTACGAATTATATTCCGCAATCGTTTCAGACGGTTGGACAGCGTGGCACAGGATGGCGCAATTTAGGATAACATGCTGAATCAAAAAGGGTTTTCACCATTGCGGTGTTGCACACAGTCTCACCCGGTTGCTCCCGATCACACACCGTGACCCTACTAACGCCCTACCAGCCGGAAAAGACGATGCCCCCGACGAGGCCGGCGAACCAAGCGCGGACCTCCCCCCATCAACGGGTTTCACCAGATAGGCCGGGGAGTGGAGCTTACTGTCTCGAAGGTTTCCGATGCCGTGGCCCTCTTAAAGAAAGTTCACGGCAGCCCGTAAGCGTTCCTTACACATTGGCTGCGAGGAGACACCTATGGGGACAGTTATTGCAAAAAATGCAACAACTGGCGCGTGAAGTTAAGCTTGTCGAACTGCTCTCCGACGTCCGTTTGTCAGGATGGGCATTATCTGCTGTCTCTTATTAACGGCTTTCGACACTAGGTGGAAAAGATGATCATGTAGATGGAGGAGTCTCGCGGTCCAAGTGCTTTCACGCTATGCGTCTTCTTTGGGGCGGTTGGTGGAATGGTAGCATTCAGGATCGTTCGCCGAGCCGCTATTTGCATTGCGAAAATTAGCGATAACTTCCGACAGGCGGCAACTAAATGGGTAACCCATAAATTATTTGTCAAACTACAGCGAGAGCATTCGGAGCGCAGCTCGGATCATCGCCGATTAGGATCTAGGAAGGTATATGAAGGGTGATCATTCTAAAACAAGTAGAACTGAGGAGTATCCAACTCTTTCAGAAAGAAACTGGGAAACGCTATCGGTTTCATCTGCTATTTTTGCTCTGCTCAGTTTTTCAATTGCGGCAATCTGGCTCTTCGAAGAAGGACTTAATCAAGACGACCTGTGGAAGGTTCAGCTATTCACCCCATTCGGAGTGGCGCTCTTTGCTGTTGTTACTTACTGCACAGCTAACTGGCGCGGTAAGATCACTACACGTCAGGCCGATCTGGCCGCAAGTCAACTTCGCCTTTCCGAGCGAGAAAGCAAAGCAAAGCTTCTTCAGGAAGGCGCTAAACTTCTTGGAGAGATTGGGAAACCGTCGCATGTATCGGCAGGAATATCGACGCTGGCAGTATTGATCATGGGCGACGATGAGGAGTTCGCAGTGCAAGCGATGAACTTAATCGCAGATTTGATTCAACGTGAAATGAGTAACGCTCATAATCATACGCATCAGGAAGAGGCATTTCTCGTGCTCAAAAGAGGTGAAACCGTCGGTCGCCATTCGGACCGGGAGATACGATTTGATGCGAGCAACTCTGAAACACGATGGAAGATACTCCACGGGGTAAAAAGTGTGACCTATGTTGACGGGTTTTTCCTAGGTCTTGATGGCACGCTTGATTTGGCTGCTGAGAGTCAAAATTTTCGCAATGTTAAATTTGATGCTTGTCAAAACATTATATTCAGCTGGAAATTTGATACATGCAAATTTAGCGAATGCCATATTTCCAGAATACAAAATTTTTGGTCTTCAAGAGAACCCGAGATGTATCACGATTTTAATGATTGTGATTTCTCCAACGCGTTATTCGATGACGCTGAAACACTGCGATGGATATGTGGTCAGAATAACTACTTTGTTGACGGATGTTCTCCCGAAACGGTTTCTGGAGAGCTGATTGATTGGCTTGAATACTTTTCGATTGAGAAATATTCGCGAACGCCAATACTCTTTTAGCACCGGTTAGTTGTGCTAAGCCGCCCGCCTAGATATCAGCTGACCTGCCTAACACCGAGCTATTCACTTCAGCACACGTTTGAAAACTCTTTTTGGATTGCTGAGTTGGCCAAACATTGTTCGATAGCTCCGAGAGTATCAGAACGAAGCGGCTTCCCAAACCGTGGCGATACATGAACGACTTCAAAGCTGCCCCCCCCTATCCAAGAGGTCGTTTCGGTAATCCCACCAGGGTCCGTTCCATTTGTCACATGTTGGAGACGTGGTAACAAGAAATCCAAAACTGTCTTAGCGTTGCGTTCAGCTACTATCCATCGCCGCCGCATCTTATGTGCAACTGCAGCAGAGGTTCCACTCCCGCCAAAGATATCGACCACTAAGTCTCCCGGGTTCGTGGCTATGTGAATGACCCGTTCGAGCAGCAACTCGGGCTTAGGAGTCTCGAAAACTTCTCGGTCAGGAAACAGTGTCATGAGGTGTCGCTTGGCATCATCATTGGTCCCGGTATCTGATGAGCCCCAGACTGTGAATGGCACAAGGCCGCGGAGTTGGTGGCTGAAGAGTTTAAGTCGAGGTGAGCCATCACCTCCCTTCGGAAACCATATTCGCCCATCAGCAAGTAGAGTCTGAAAGGTTGTTTCTGTCGCATACCATGACCTACCGCGAGGCGGTCGCAAAATTCGCCCGGTCGGCGTGACAATTTGGTATTGCTGACCGCTCCGATAGCCCGGGGCGGTAAATGGTGCATCTACCCAAGGACCGCGAGGATCATCGTCCTTGTTAACTAGTTGAGCGGTATCCTTGGCGAGTAGGTTTCTAGACGTCTTCCACTTTCTCGGGCCATTCGGCGCATACACAAGTATGGTGTCGTGGTTAGTTGAAAAGGCCGCTCGCGAATCTCGAGTATTTTTTTTCTGCCACACGACTGATGCAACAAAGGCTTGCTCGCCGAAGATTTCGTCCATTACAGCCCGAGCACGATGCACTTCGGCATCGTCCAAGTGAACCCAAACACTCGCATCGTCCGCTAGAAGTGGACGAATTGCCATAAGGCGATCGCGTATCATGCTCAGCCACATCGACCGGTTCATTGTATCGTTATATTGACGGACACCCGCATTCGTATTGAAAGGTGGATCGATGTAAACTAGGCGAATACCACCCTCAAAGAGAGACGTACCTGTGTTCAGCGACTCCAAGACGTCTAGTCCATCACCAATCGCTAGAACGTTTGGTTTAGCATCAAGCGAGCACGCTCCAATGGTCTCGAACTTTAGAGAGTTTCGCATTCGATGGTCATTCGGTTGTACCCACTGATAGTCAGTGGACCCCGAGGCACACAACACTAAGTCCTTGTTCGGCCAAATGAGTTGTACGTCAGACATATTGATTTCCGGGCTAGAAGCTTGCAGACAACGAGATGGTGTCTATGCGAATCGGATTTATTTATGCACCATCGACCAGACAATGAAAAGGCTTGATAAATGGCCCAAAGTGCCAGATTAACGCGTGACGATAAATTTCCGGGAGCCGATTTGGATCATCCACCAATGAAGCCCTTTATCAGGTGGGTTGGCGGAAAGTCGCGCCTGCTTCCGCGCATCCTTCCCCACGTTCCGGCAAGTATAAAAAATTACTATGAACCTTTCCTCGGAGGGGGGGCTGTCTTTTTGGCTTGCGCTTCGCGTGTTTCCGGTCGAGCTTATTTAACAGACCTCAATGGTCATCTCGTGGCGGCTTGGATTGCGATGCGGGACCATCAAGCTGAACTACGTGCTTTGCTGGACTGGTATTTGGCAAATGACTCCAAGGAATTCTATTACTCCGTTCGTTTAAGCGCCCCAACTTCACTTGTTGAAAAGGCCGGACGCTTTCTCTACCTGAATGGCGTTTCTTGGAACCACCTTTGGCGCGAAAACTCTCGTACTGGAGCGATGAATGTTCCATGGGGTGACCGTCAATTCAAACGCATTGATGACATCACCATGACAACCGTAGGCAAGGTCCTCACGCGGGCAGACATCATTGCCACCGACTTCCGCGAAGTACTCCGCGGAGCCTCTGCCGGAGATTTTGTATACCTCGATCCACCCTATTTGCCGGTATTTTCTCGGCCGGATATTGAAAAAGAGCCCACAGCGAAGTTCAATAAATACACGGCTAAAACCTTTGAATTGCCAGATTTGATCGAACTCGCAGATATTTGCGCCGAGCTATCGCGGAAAGGCATCAAATGGATAATGTCTAATCGAGACATCGAAGCAGTTTGCGAACTTTTTCCAAATTCGGAAATCGTGCGATTCACTACTCATCGCGCGTTGGCAGCGCAGAGCAGGAGACAAGTCGAAGCGCACCAGTCGCCGGAGGCGATTATCATTGGGAGGGTTGAATGACCGCTCAACCAGTAGAATGGGTCCTCGTAATATATTACGGCCCCTCGGCACACCGTGCGACCTATGGACGACTGGAGGGCACGCAGTACACGAAGGATTATATTCAGCTCTCGCGAAAAGATGAGTTCATCGAAACCGTGGAAAGCCTCTTTCCGGTGCCTGCGAGCGGCGCGACATCAGTTCCACTCACATATAAATGGCCAACTGGAATGGCACCGGGCGAGCTGGTTTTCCGTTCTGCGGACCGACCTCACCTCAAATGGGAAACGAGCCTTGGTGCACCGCAGGCGTGGAGAATGTCCCCAGCACCGAGTGAAGTCACCGCTGAGACGATTCCGGGTGATCCTACGCGCTTCAAATCGACAGAGGCCGACGAGGAGCTTACACTGCTAAAGAGTCGGGGGGCCGGGCAGCCATATCTGATGGCAATTAAGTTGCGGGACGAGCCGACAACATTGCATCTGCGTGCCTATCTTGCGGATCCCAACGAAGATTTCGCGTGGGCCAACATCCAACTCGTCCCCCAAGATATTCAGACTCTCGTTGCGAAGACATCGCAGCAGTCAGCGCTGGCTTGGTCGATGTTTCAAAGCGGTGGAGTGGCACCTACCTCCAAGGTGAACGACGCATTGGCTCATCTCGCAGCATCCGAAAATTCGGTGTCGATGATCAGTACGTTCGAAGCTGACGCAGGCCTCGCGCTCGCTGCCTACTTGGAACATCCCGGTTATGGCCTATTTTTTGACCCAATCCGGAATCATGACGCGTGGTCGCAGCCCTTGCCGCTTCCTGTGAAAATCGTGTCATCTGTGGATGGTCTTTTGGAAGCGCTGAAAGCTCGCTTCTCGCCGCCATCTCAAGGAGATGCGGTCGCCGAAACTCTAGAGGTTTCTACTGAGCAGGTAGAGGCTTTCCGCGAACAGATCAAAAATAAAAACTATGAAGTTGACGATTCTTACGCCACTGCCAAAACGAGAGGCAGTGCTCAGAGGGCTTTTTCCGAAGAAGTAAAAAAAATATACGATTTTCGATGCGCAATAACTGGTATAGATACCAAGGATTTTCTTGTTGCTGCACATATAGTTCCTTGGAGTCAAGACAAGAGCATCCGATTAGACCCGTCGAATGGTATATGTCTTTCATTGATTATGGATCGAGCGTTCGAGAACGGATATGTTTTAATTGAAGACGACTTTACAGTTACTGTAGACTGGGAAAGGGTTGGAGATGATTTATCACTGGGAAGTTATCTCAAAGCATACGATGGGAAGAAGTTGAGCGCGCCTTTGCTTTATGCTCCACGGCCGGAATATCTTCAAAGAAGGCGGGAGCAAGTTACTTCGACTGCGTAAAGATCGCTGGCGTGTCGATAATTGACATACCGCACAGTGGAGATTGGTCGAATGGAGTTCAAAGTTACGATGCATATCGGCTATCCTGACACTTGCGTTGCTCATGTTGCATCGCTCACGCGTGCGCGGGTGTAGGATCGCGTTTCTTTTTGTTTCCCGGTGTTGCACATCGTAGGATAATATGTCATAACTATCTGATATTACTTGTCATTTTTAAAAACTCATATTACTTTGAGTTGAGGCCAAAAGGAGGTCTCAATGCCTAATTTACGTCTTACCCGCCGTGCGATTGATGAAATTCCATTTCCCGAGAGCGGCCAGATTTTTTATCGCGATACGCTGCTGACCGGTTTCGGTCTGCGCGTCGGTGCCCAATCCAAGGTCTACTTTGCCGAAGGGCAGGTGAACCGCCGGACGCGTCGTGTCAGCATCGGGCGGGCCGATGTGTTTGCGCCCGAGGTGGCGCGCAAGAAGGCGCTCGCGCTCCTGGGTGAAATGGCCGATGGGCGCGACCCTAATGCAGCCAAGCGGAAACAGGTTGTCGCCAAACTCACGCTGGTTGATGCCTTTGATCGCTTTTTCGAGGCCAGACCGCATCTCTCTTCGCATACGGTTGACGGCTACTCGCGTACCATAAAGCTTTATCTGAAGACGTGGCGGAAGCAACCGATCAAGGCGATCTCCCGCCAGATGGTGCTCAAGCGTCATCAGGATATTTCCAATGAGTCGGGCAAGACCACCGCCAACAACGTCATGCGGCACCTGCGGTCCGTCTACAATTTCGCTGCCGCCACCCATGACGATTTTCCGCCCAATCCCGTGCAGATATTGACGCAGGCGCGGGCGTGGCACCGGGAGCAGCGGCGGCAGACCGTCGTGACCGCGCAGGATTTGCCGCTGTGGTGGAAGGCCGTCAGGGCCGAGCCGGAATATTCCCGCGATTTCCTGCGAATGGCCTTGTTCACCGGCATGCGCCGGGGAGAGCTCTTGAAACTGCGCTGGGAAAATGTGGACCTGCAGGCGCGCACCTTGCATCTGCCGACAACCAAGAACGGCGATCCCCTGCATTTGCCGCTGTCGGCATTTCTGGTTGAGATGCTTGAGGATAGGTTCGAACGTTCGGGCGCATTGCCCTATGTGTTTCCCGGACCGGGGGAGCAGGGGCATCTTGTTGAAACGAAGAAATTCCTGCTCCGGGTTGTCACGGGTTCCGGCGTCAGCTTCACGCTGCATGATCTGAGGCGCACGTTCATTACTATCGCTGAAAGCCTCGACGTTCCCTATTACGCGCTCAAGCGGCTGCTCAATCACCGCGCAACTGGCGACGTGACGGGCGGCTATATCGTCGTCAATGCCGAACGGCTGCGCGGTCCGGTGGAACAGGTGGCCGAGAGAATACTTGAACTGGTAGGAGATGCAGCATGATCAGACCTATTCCCGTTGACGGCGACATATCAGCCGAAGCCGTAACCGCCGTTATCGATGTCCTGTTGTTGGCCATCATCCGCGCCTATCCTGACGATACCAAGGGCCGTGAGGCTTACAGGCGGCTCAACGAGGCCAAGAGCGCATTGTTCGGTATCAGGAGCCAGCGTGGGCGCAGCGTACACGATGATCTGCCTGAGTTGGTGCACATGACCGAAGCCTATATCCGCGAACGTGGCACCCCGCAGATCGGGAAGAATTACGAGTTGGCATGGCCGGATGGCGGCGACCATCACACGCCGCCGACCGTCTTGGCCCGGGAGGCAATCCGGGTCCGTCAGGCGGCCGATCCGAATTACCATCCGCACAGCGATGACAAGGCCGACAACCTTCAGGAGAAGTTCTGCCGCAACAAGGATGAGTGGCTGAAAATGGCCTATGGGCAGTCAGGCATGGCTGAGAGCGTTTTCATACTGAAGCTGCGCGAGCTTGCTGAACTGCTGGAGCCGCTGGGCGTCCGTGTCGACATGCCCAAGGAAGTTTTTCGCGGTGTTAATTCGGCGATTTAAACCTGTGGCTCGCCAGCGTCGCATGTGAATATTGGGAGGCTCCCAACAAAGGAGCCACCAATGACGCAAACCAGAAAACTGCTGACCACCAAAGAGCTTCCCGACATCACGGGCTTGAGTAAGAGCTTTTTCGACAAGGGTCGCCGTTTGGGCTACGGCCCGAAATTCATCCAAATCAAATCCGGCAGGCGCACAGGCCGGGTGTTTTACCGGCCTGAAGATGTCGAAAACTGGCTGACCTCCAAGGAATGCGTTCCGGTGGAGATGCGCTATGACTGAGAACCTGCAGCCGGACCCCAAGCGTGCCATAGCGTTCCTCTCCTGGTTGACGCAGGGCGCGCCATTGCATCTTGAACGCATGAACAGCGTCGGGCCAGAAATCCCCTTGCAGAAAACCTATGGACCGCACGAGCTTGGTTCTGCCGAGAAATTCATCGCCATGAACAATGGCGACGAATACCAGAGAAATAACTACTTCCTGCCGAACGGCGAGTTCCTGACCGGTAAACGGGCGAAGGCCAATCTCAGCGCCGTGCGGATTCTGCATTGCGATCTCGACGGCAAGGATTATCCGGGCTCGCCGGCGGAACAACTTGATACCATTCTCGGGTTGTTGACCGATCCAAAGCGCATGCCAAAGAATGTGCCACCGCCGACAGCGATCATTTTTTCCGGCGGCGGCTTTCAGGCATTCTGGCGATTGAAAGAGCCGATTGGCGTTGAGGAGGCGGCAGCACTCAACCTGGCGTTGCTTCAGGCCTATCGAGGCGAAGGCAACACGCACAGCCCGGCGCAATTGATGCGGGTACCGTTTACAGTCAACTGGCTCAACCAGAAGAAGCGGGATGCAGGGCGGGTGCCTGCGCGTGCCTATGTCGTCGAGCCGATCAACCTATCGCAACCGCCGGTTTGTTATGAGGTGTCGGATTTCAAGCTGAAGCCCGTGCGCGAGACTATGCCTGCCATCTCCGCGAAGGCTGGCAACATGCTCGACCCGGCAGACTTGCAGCCGCTTCCACTACCGGAAGATCTTTCAGAGATATTGCCGTCGGACCCCGACTGGGTGGAAGCGCTGGCGGACGGCAAGGCGCCACCCGGCAAATCCTATGGGTCACGCTCCGAGCTGGTGTTTGCCGGTGTTCTCTGGTTGTTGGGAAAGGGTGTCGCGCCGGGGCATGTCATTTCCGTTATCACCGAGCCGGAATTGAAGATCAGCGCGCATGTGTTGGAGAGCCCCAACCCCCTGCGCTATGCGCAGCGGCAGGTCGCGCGGGCCATGGCGTTTATTGCCGCCTGCCGGAAAGATTGGCCGCACGTGACGGCGGAGGGCCGCCCGGTCGAGAACCACCCCAACAACATCCGCTATGTGCTGACATTGCTGGAAGTCGATTCCCGGCGGAATCTCTTCATAAACGCGGACGAGATCACGGGCCAGGGTCTCGATGACCGTGACCTCAACGCTATCGGCGAAATCCTGTCCAGCCAATTGCTGCGGGACAAGCATTTCAAGGCGTCGTCCTACGCCGTCAAACGCGAACTGATCGCCATTGCCCATGAGCAGGCCTATCACCCGGTGATTGACTATTTCGACAGTCAGCAATGGGATGGCACGCCGCGCATCGATACATGGCTGCGGGATTATTGCGGCGCGGACGATACGGAGCTCAATCGCGAGTTCGGTGCCAAACTACTGGTCGCCGGCGTCAGGCGCATCAAGCAGCCCGGCGTCAAGTTCGATACGATGCTGGTTCTCGAAGGGCCGCAGGGTGTCGGCAAGTCACAGCTTGCGGCAAAGCTCGCCGTGCGCCGTGAATGGTTCTGCGGCAGTCTCGATCTGAAGAGCGATGACAAGACCAAGGCCGAACTTCTGGCCCGCGCGTGGATTGTCGAGTGCCAGGAACTGGATGGCATGAACAAGACCACCAGCCAGAGCCTCAAGAAGTTTCTCGGCACGGATACGGACAATTACCGCAAGGCCTACGATCACGACGCCAAACCCTATCGGCGGCATTGCGTCATCATCGGCACGACCAATGAGGATACCTATCTGCGCGACCTGACAGGCAATCGCCGGTTCTGGCCGGTGCGGGTGAAGACCATCGATATCGAACGGTTCAGCCGCGATGTCCATCAGCTTTGGGCTGAGGCGGTTGTGTGCGAGCAGGCGGGCGAGCCCATCACGTTGTCTCAGCATCTTTGGCAGGCTGCGGCGGAATTGCAGGCCGTGCGCATGGTGGAGGACTCCTTTGAGGTGGTTCTGGAAGGCTGGTTCAACGACCGGATAGGCCGGGTGTCATTGGAAAGCATCAAGCTGCTGCTCGGGTTCGAAGGTGGCAAAATGCTGCCAACGGAAGCACAGCGCCAGAAACGCATCATGGACCGTCTTGGCTGGGAATATGGTTCGCATCGGCTGCGTGATCTCGGGCAGACATCGAACGCGCCACGCAAGGGTTTTGCACGCGGCACCGAGGAAGAGCGAAAAGTGGAATGGATTGCCAAACGGGTGGATGGCGGCATCGCTGTGCTGGTTCGCCTTGGCGAGAGCGCCGATAATGACATGCCCTTTTGAGCGGGCTTGTAACCTGTAACTGTAACCCAGGCTGCCAAAAGGTGTGGCACCGGGCACCGGGGGTATGCCACTCCCCCCTACACCCCATATTTCTTTTGAGGCCAAGGTTACAGTTACAGGTTACAGGCCAAGGGCTTGCTGCTTGGGTGCAGGTGCCCGGCGCACGTGCTCCGACGGCCTCCGAGCGTGTCCGAGGCGGGCATGGCGGCGGCTTGGCCGCCAATACCGGCATTGCCTGCCTTATGCGCTCTGACGGCCCGTTGAAGCGCGCAGTTTGGTAGCGAGCTTTAAAAGCTACCCCATAAAAGCTTTTAACACTTTTGCAGCACGGCCAAGCTGTTCTTCATTCATGCCCGAAAGAGTCCGATGAATATCCGTAAGGATTCTTGCTCGTTCGCCTGTACCGGGAGCGGTGTCAGCTCCGAACAGAATTGACGCCGGTACGTCTAGTGCCGTCGCAATCTTATCGGCAGTTTCAAAAAGCGGTGCGGCTTTCCCGCGCTCGATCTTACCAATTGTCTCTTGGGAGACGCCGACCAGTTCAGCGAGACGCTCAAGCGTCCAGCCCTTTGCTTTACGGTGATGACGCACATTCGCGCCGAAGAGGCGTTGAAGTTCCATGCGCTCGAAAGAGCGATATGCAGCTTGCTAAATCCATAGATAGGTACTATGGATTCCTAAAAATAGGATGTATAAGTTCTTTTTTAAGAGAAAAATTATCTCAGGTTCTTGTAAACTTCATGATTGATCTCATACTTGAAATTGCATGCTGGCTCTTGTTTGCCTTTTTCTGCGGCCAACTGCTCATATTCATAGGCTTGGTATTGTGGGTGATTTGGACGGATGCCATCGAACCGAGATTGATTTCCTCAACCGAAATTGATCACGTAGCCAAAGGTATTATTGATAGCTATCCCGACCCGGAGCAAGAGGCTTTCGCCCGCCATGAGCGTGCATGGTACGGCAGCGACGGCGCGGAGGAGACCTATTGTTATCGGGTGCGGAAGGCTGTCAGGCGGCGGCTTGAAGGACGCTAAGGCGTCAGTCAAACAACGGACCGGTGCCCGTCGCCCGACCACGCTCCTTACGCTCGCGATCTTCCAGCACCTCGCGCCACATCTCATAGGTCGAAGCGACCATCCGTTCTAATTCCTCACGGGAGTAGAGTTCGACACCCTCGTCCGTGTGGAGCCTAACCGCGCGCCGATCATTGGACGGGTCGCCAAGCTGCACAATAGTCAACCGAACACCGGCAAAGTCCTCGTCAGCAGCTCGGATACGCTCGTGCATCATCGAGAATGCGAACCTTCGGCCCTCGGCGGTCAAGCCTCTAGTGCGGCGTGGCTCTACGAACAGGGCGCTCGCCTGCTCGTCGATGGCGACAATCATCGGCAGCCAGAAGGTGACTTTCTGCCCCATGCCCATCGACAGCGGGAAGAACTCCTGTCGCCGCCCGAATATCCGGCCAGAAGACGCAAGGTCGCGCAAGCCAAGAGCGACCCGCCGGTTGTGGGTAAACTCCTCATCCGATCTGCTGCGCTTCCGCAACTCAGCCTCGATCACGGTCCAAGGCGCAGGATCGGCTGCGCCTAAATCCAAATCAGGCTGGATGTTGAAGATGTCGGAATAGCAGGAACGGACAGGCTTGTAGGAGAAGCTTGAGAAACCGCCCTTCATCTGCTCAAGGCTCTTACGCTTCATGTCATCGCGCTGGGGGGCGATGCGCGCAAGATCAATGTCAGGCAAAAGGCGTGTCGTCACTGGGCGGCTCTCCTGCACTAGGATTAGTGCCGACCGATACTTTATGGTGGCGGAATCGGTCTAGGATCACATTTTCAGGTATCCGCATCCCAAAAGCAACATCTGTTCGTGCTTTGTCCACAACCGCTGACCACGGAGATTCCTTCGCGTGCGAGAGATCGACAAGTCGGCCGGGCGAAAGACGCCCGTATGATCTCATCACGTCAGACACGAGGTCTATGACTTCGAGGTCTGTCGGCTTGGGCAGGTCACGCGTCCGACCGGTGAGAGGGTCTTTCGCTACAGCCCGATTGATAATCGGTCCAGACCCTGACGGTTTGAACGCACGGTAGACGGCTGGATGCACGGGACCATATTGCCACGCCTCAAAGTAGCCCGACACGAGCGGTCGCTTCGTTTTCGTCAGGTGTATACCGTGAGCAAAGTAGAGTAACTTTTGGAGGGCAAGATTCGTAATCGTCCAGCCGCGCCGATCAGCCTCGTCCAGCATGAGATTGGCGATGGCTCTTGGATCGTAAGGAGCATCAGGCATTGTGCACTTCCTTGTCGCTAAGCAGGTGGAAGTGGTGCCGCATAGGTGACTCGAACACCTGACCCCATCATTACGAATGATGTGCTCTACCAACTGAGCTAATGCGGCCTACCAAGCGCAGGGCACCTACTAATGCCCTACTATTTTATTCCCTGATCTGCCAACTCATTGGCTTTGAACATCATTCTCGGGCGGACCCAGTACTTACGAATGATGTGCTCTACCAACTGAGCTAAAGCGGCAGGGAAGGGACTTCCCGATCCCTGGACCGGCCATCGGAATGTGCCGGGGGATGACGCGCCTGATAGCGTTATTGCATGCGGATTGCAAGCCTCGTCATGCCGGCTTTTGATTGAAACCGCGAAAAACCCTGTGCTCACCAACTCTTGTTTCCAGCAGTACAGCCAGATTGGAATATTTCCATTTTGCCGATAGACAAGTGTGCAAGACAGGTTAAACTTTCGGTTGTGGTCATGCGGCCCAGGGAGGGGCGGTGACCAAGGCGTTCTGGGAGGAACCGATGGCCAAAGTCGAACTGGTGGTCAATGGGCGCGCCGTCAAGGGCGAAGCCGAAGACCGCACGCTGCTTGTGCATTTCCTGCGTGAAAATCTGGGACTGACGGGAACCCATGTGGGGTGCGACACCTCGCAATGCGGCGCCTGCGTCGTGCATGTGGACGGGCGGGCCGTCAAATCCTGCACCATGCTGGCGGTGCAGGCGTCCGGCGCCGAGGTGACAACCATCGAGGGCATTGCCCTCAATGGCGAGTTGCATCCGGTGCAGGCGGCCTTCCGCGAGCATCACGGCCTGCAATGCGGTTTCTGCACGCCGGGCATGATCATGTCGTCGGTGGATATGATCCGCCGCCACCCGGAAGGGCTCGACGAGGCAACGGTGCGTGCGGAGCTGGAAGGCAATATCTGCCGCTGTACCGGCTACCACAACATTGTTCAGGCCGTGCTCGATGCATCGGAAAAAATGGGCAAGGGCGCCGTCAAGGCCGCCTGAGAAATCAATTCACGTCGTGCAGTCCGCTTCCGGCCAAACAGACAATTGAGACATTTTGGCGAGGCGCCTGCGACAGGGAGGTAGTGTCATGGGTGTCGAAGGCATTGGATCACGCGTTCTGCGCAAGGAGGACAAGCGGTTCCTCACCGGCAAGGGCCGCTATACCGACGATATGGTCGTGCCGGGGATGAAGCACGCGGTCTTCGTGCGCAGCCCGCATGCCCACGCGAAAATCACCGGGATCAGCACGGGCGCGGCACTCAAGATGCCCGGCGTCATCGGGGTGCTCACCGGCAAGGAACTGAAGGCCGACGGCATCGGCAATCTCATCTGCGGCTGGATGATCCAGTCGAAGGATGGCACGCCGATGAAGATGGGCGCCTGGTCGCCGCTCGCCACCGATACGGTGCGCTATGTCGGCGATGCGGTGGCGATCGTCGTCGCCGATACCAAGGGCGAGGCGCGCGATGCCGCCGAGGCGGTGGAAATCGCCTATGAGGAGCTGCCCGTCGTCGTCAGTGCCGTCGAGGCGCTGAAGCCGGGCGCGCCGCAAGTGCACCCGGAAGCGCCGGGTAACCTGATTTTCGACTGGGATATCGGCGATGAAAAGGCGACGGCTGACGCCTTTGCCCGCGCGGCGCATGTAACGACGCTCGATATCGACAACAACCGCCTCGTGCCCAATGCCATGGAGCCGCGCGCGGCGCTCGGCCAGTACGATGCTGCGGAGGATCACTACACCTGCTGGACCACCTCGCAGAACCCGCATGTGGCGCGGCTGGTGATGAGCGCGTTCTACAATGTCGCGCCGGAGAACAAGCTGCGGGTGATCGCGCCGGATGTCGGCGGCGGTTTCGGCTCGAAGATTTTCATCTATCCGGAGGAGATCGTCTGCCTGTGGGCGTCGAAGAAGACGGGCGTTCCGGTCAAGTGGGTGGCGGACCGCACGGAAAGCTTCCTGTGCGATGCGCATGGGCGCGACCACGCCACCCATGCGCAGATCGCCTTTGACAAGGACCACAAAATTCTCGGCCTGAAGGTGGAAACCATCGCCAATCTCGGCGCCTATATGTCGCTGTTTTCGAGTTCCGTGCCGACCTATCTCTATGCGACGCTTCTGTCCGGCCAGTATGACATTCCGGCGATCCACGCCAATGTGAAGACGGTCTACACCAACACGGCGCCGGTCGATGCCTATCGCGGTGCCGGGCGGCCGGAGGCTTCCTATGTGCTGGAACGCATCATGGAGACGGCGGCGCGCGAGCTGAAGATATCGCCGGCGGAATTGCGGCGGCGCAATTTCATCCGCGCCTTCCCGCACCAGACACCTGTCATCATGGCCTATGATGCGGGGGATTTCGACGCGACGCTCGATGCCAGCATGAAGGCGGCGGACTATGCCGGTTTCGAAAAGCGCCGCACCGAGGCCGCCGGCCGCGGCAAGCTGCGCGGCATCGGCATGAGCTGCTATATCGAGGCCTGCGGCATCGCGCCGTCGGCGGCGGTCGGGGCGCTGGGCGCCGGTGTCGGCCTGTGGGAAAGCGCCGAGGTGCGGGTCAATGCCGTCGGCACCATCGAAATCCTCACCGGCTCGCACTCGCACGGGCAGGGGCACGAAACCACGTTCGCCCAGCTGGCGGCGGAGCGTTTCGGCGTACCGCTCGACAGCATTTCCATCGTCCACGGCGATACGGACAAGGTGCAGATGGGCATGGGCACCTATGGCTCGCGCTCCGGTGCGGTCGGCATGTCCGCGGTCGTCAAGGCCATGGACAAGGTCGAGGCCAAGGCCAAGAAGATCGCCGCGCATCTGCTCGAGGCCGACGAAGCGGATATCGAGATCAAGGACGGCAATGTGCGGGTGGCGGGGACGGACAAGTCGCTGCCGTGGTTCCAGGTGGCGCTCGCCTCCTACACCGCGCACAACTTGCCCTCCGGCATGGAGCCGGGGCTGAAGGAAACGGCGTTCTACGACCCGAGCAATTTTACCTTCCCGGCCGGCTGTTACATCTGCGAGGTGGAGATCGATCCGGAAACCGGGACGACCAGGATCGTGCAGTTCGTTGCTGCCGACGATTTCGGCAAGATCATCAATCCGATGATCGTCGAAGGGCAGGTGCATGGCGGTTTGGCGCAGGGCATCGGCCAGGCGCTGCTGGAAGGCACGCATTACGATGAAAGCGGCCAGCTTTTGACGGCGAGCTACATGGACTACACCATGCCGCGCGCACAGGACCTGCCGTCGTTCAACATCATGACGACGGAAACCCCGTGCCCGTCCAACCCGCTGGGGATCAAGGGCTGCGGCGAGGCTGGCGCCATCGGTTCGCCGCCTGCCGTGATGAATGCCATCACCGATGCCATCCGCAACAACAGCCTGAGCATGCCCGCGACCCCGCAAAAGGTCTGGGCTGCCATTCAGGCGGCGAAATAGGGAGATGTGCCATGTATGAAACCCAGTATCATCGGGCCACTTCGGTCGAGGACGCCGCAAGGCAGATGGGCGCGGCCGAGGACGGCAAATTCCTGTCCGGCGGCATGACCCTCATCCCGACCATGAAGCAGCGGCTGGCGTCACCGAGCCATCTGATCGACCTGCGCCATATTCCCGGCTTGAAAGGCATCACCATCACGGGCAAAACCGTGCGTATCGGCGCGGCGACCACGCATTATGACGTCGCGGTCCATGCCGAGCTGGCAAGGCTCTGCCCGGCTATCACGCATCTCGCGGCACATATCGGCGATCCGCAGGTGCGCAACATGGGCACCATCGGCGGCTCGGTCGCCAACAACGATCCGGCGGCCGACTATCCCGCGGCGCTGCTCGCCCTCAATGCAACCGTCATCACCAGCGCTCGCTCGCTTGCCGCTGCGGATTTCTTTGCCGGGCTGTTCGAAACGGCGCTGGAGCCGGACGAGATTGTCACGGCCATCGAATTCACCGCGCCCGACAGAGCGGCCTACAAAAAGTTCCCGAATCCCGCCTCGCTCTATGCCATGGCCGGCGTGTTCGTTGCCAAGGCTGGCAATGAGGTGCGGGTCGCGGTGACCGGGGCTGGCGAGAACGGCGTGTTCCGGGCGCAGGCGTTGGAGGCAGCGCTGGCAAAGAGTTTCAGTGCTGCGGTGCTGGACGGCGTTGTGGTTTCCGCCGATGGCCTGATGTCCGATATGCATGCCTCGGCCGACTACCGCGCCAATCTGGTGAAGGTCATGGCCAAGCGTGCCGTGGCGGAGATCGCGGGCTAGGCCCGCCGCAGTATGATCACTGCATAACGGCAGGATGCATCGCTCTCATTGGCGAAGGTGCAGTCAAGGGGGGCGCCGAGTTCGAGACAATCGCCCTCTTCGAGCCGGTGAAACGTTTCACCCTCGGTAAAGCTCAGCACGCCGCTTAAAATCCAGATCAATTGCCGCTGGAAGGTGTAGGCGGACGCGGGGAGTGCCACCCGCGCCTGTGCCGGCAGGTCGACATGCACCACATCCATGGGCAGGTCGGAGGCGGGCGAGACATGGCGGCGGATGTAACCGGTTTCGGGATCGGTCCACAGCGGCTGGTCCTTGTGGCGCAGCAGCCGTCCTTCCTGCATTTCCGCCCGCGCCATCAGCGTTGACATGCTCAGGCCGAAAGCACCGGAGAATCGCGCCATCAGCATGGCCGTCGGGCTGCTTTGGCCGCGCTCCACCTTGTTGATCATCGCGCGTGATACGCCGGATTTTTCCGCGAGTTCCGTCAGCGACCAGCCGCGTGCCTCCCGCTCGATTCGGATACGGGCACCGATTTTTGCATCGACATCGTCTATTTTATGAGACATAATGAAACTATAGTAGACGATTGAAAAGGATGCAAGTTGTGATCGTGCGTGCGGCCAGTGAGGCGGATCTTCCAGCCATTCTCGAGATTTACAACGACGCGGTGCTGAACACCACGGCGATCTGGAACGAAACGCAGGTCGATCTGGCCAACCGCAAGGCGTGGCTCAGCGAGCGGCAGTCAAAGGGATTTCCGGTGCTGGTCAGCATCGATGATGACGGCGGTGTCACCGGCTATGCCTCCTTCGGCGACTGGCGCGCTTTCGATGGCTATCGTCACACGGTCGAGCATTCCGTCTATGTGCACAAGGCGGCGCGCGGCGGCGGGATCGGCAAGGCCCTGATGCTGGCGCTGATCGACAGAGCGCGGGAGGCGGGCAAGCACGCCATGGTTGCCGGTATCGAGTCCGGCAACGCGGCGTCCATCCGTCTGCACGAAAAATTGGGCTTTCAGGTGGTGGGCCATCTGCCGGAAGTTGGAACCAAATTCGGCAAATGGCTTGACCTGACATTCATGCAGATCACTTTGGACAAGGCTCCGCCGCGTTAGGCGGCGCAGAGTTTTGCCTTCGCCTCGTGGTATTCGCGCTCCAGCCGCTCAACATATTCTGCGGCGCCGGTTACTTCCTTGATCGCGCCGATACCCTGGCCGCAACCCCAGATGTCTTTCCAGGCCTTGGCGCCGGTGGTTGCCGCTTCAAAATCCATCTTTGAGGGGTCGGCTTCCGGCAGGTGATCGGGATCCATGCCAGACTTGGCGATGGACGGCTTGAGATAGTTGCCGTGAATGCCGGTAAAGTAGTTGGAATAGACAATGTCGGACGAGACGGAATCAACGATCATCTGCTTGTAGGCGTCGACGGCCCGCGCTTCCCTGGTCGCAATGAAAGGCGAGCCGACATAGGCAAGGTCGGCACCCATGGCCTGTGCTGCCAGGACGGCCTTGCCCGTGGCGATGGCGCCGGACAGCAGCAATGGCCCGTCAAACCATTCGCGGATTTCCTGGATGAGCGCGAAGGGCGACAATGGCCCGGCGTGCCCGCCGGCACCGGCGGCAACCGCGATCAGCCCGTCCGCGCCCTTGCGGATGGCTGAGTTGGCGTGGCGGTTGTTGATGATGTCGTGCAGCACGATCCCGCCATAGGAGTGGATGGCAGCGTTGACTTCCGGTACGGCGCCGAGAGAGGAGATAACAATCGGAACCTTGTATTTCACGCACATGGAAAGATCATGTTCGAGCCGCTTGTTGGAGCGGTGCACGATCTGGTTGACCGCAAACGGTGCTGCCGGGCGGTCCGGGTTTTCAGCGTCGTGGTCGCGCAGGCCTTCGGTGATCTCGGCCAGCCATTCATCGAGCTGGGCCTCGGGCCGTGCGTTCAGGGCGGGGAAGGAGCCGACAACGCCAGCCTTGCATTGCGCCAGCACGAGGGCCGGATGCGAAATGATGAACAGCGGCGCGCCGACAACGGGAATGCGCAGCTTTTTCGTCAGGATTTCGGGCAATGCCATGTGTTTCCTCCCATGGAATAAATTTTGACGTTTCCGTAAACGTAACTCTTTTTATCAGACCGCGTGCCGTGATCAAGCGAAAGGTTGGCGCGGTTGCCTGCGCCTAATCAAAGGCGTGTGAGCGTGGCGATGCATTGATCTCAGTAAAGATGATCCGGGTGCCTCACCGCAAGGGCGATCGCATCGGCCACCTCGTCTTCCCTGTCCCGCAAGATGCTGGTGGCCACGCGGATATGCGGCGACGGGTTCACGACATACTTGCGGCCGATGCCCACCGCGATTCCACGCGCCGCGAGGGTCACGAGGGCAAATTGTTCCGAAGCCACGGGAACCCAGAGGCTGAACCCTTCGCCGCCGGAAAGATGAACACCGCGCTCGCGCAGTGCCTGCATCAACCCCTCGCGTCTCTCCCGATAGATACCTCTTGCCCTCTGTAAGCTCAGCTGTGTTGCCGCGTCCTTGATCAGGAAAGCCACGGCTGATTGCAGCACCCGGCTGGTCCAGCCTGAGCTGAAGAGGCGGTAGGACTGGATCTGCTCGACGATGCGCGTCGAACTCGACAGGACTGCCAGCCGCAGATCGGGGCCGAGGGATTTCGAATAGGAAACGATGTGAATGACCCGGTCCGGAAACCGGTCCCCGAGGCTGATCGGTGGCAGGGACGAGATATCGCCGACACCGTCATCCTCGATGATGAGCGCGTCGCTGTCGGCAAGGGCATCGCCCAGCGCGGCAAGCCGTTCCCGGCTGACACCCCGTCCGGTCACAGCGTGGGTGCGTGGCTGAAAAAGGAATGCAGCCGGCTTGCGTTTGAGAGCCTCCATCAGAGCATCCGGCAGCGGGCCGTTCTCATCGCACGCCACCGGCAGGATGTGCGCTCCGAGATCCTCGAGGATGTCGAGAAGCCTGAGGGCTGTCGGCTCCTCGATCGCCACGAATGATCCCGGCATGACGAGCGCATGCAGAAGGGCGTAGACGGCGTTATAGCCGCCATTGGTCGCAAGAAACGCTTCCGGCCTGCAGGGCCAGTTCGGCTCCACCGCCGCCTGCAATTCAGGCAGTATCGGGACGCGCTGGTAACTGTTCAGCGCTTCTGCCGTCGCGCCATGTTTCAAGGCCTCTTCCAGAGGCGGAAGCACATCCACGTCTGGTGATGCGATGGCAAGGTTGAGCACACCATCGCCGTAATCGCCCGAACTCGCCAGCCGCAGGGGTTTCGGTGCAATGCGGTCGCCGCTGACCCACGTGCCGTTGCGCCCGCGCCCGGTGATGATCTTCTGCCGCCGCAACTCGCTCCAGGCCTCAGAAACTGTCGCCGGACTGATGCCGAGGGTGTAGGCAAGATCGCGGATGGCGGGCAGTTTGGTGCCGACGGGAATGGCGCCGGCGCGGATCAGTGCGCTGGTCTCGATGGCGATGCCGCGCATCGTCCGGTCACGCAACTTCTCTGCAAACCACTGAACTGAGGCCAATTCGCTCATATCTGTCCCTCTTTTAAATGTTCAGTAACGTAATAGTATTTGATCAGTCAATAATGAACATTTAGCTTCGCGCACGAAAACCGAAATTGCAACGAGGAAATGTCTTGCGTATCACTGTTCGATTGGCTGTTCGCGATTGGGATTATTATACGCCGCTGGCGTTGGGTGACGTCACCTCCGACAGGCTTGATGTCAAGGTTGATCGCGTCGGCACGTTGATCGGCAATGTCGCCGCCGATCCGCATCACGATGCGGCTGAAATGTCCTTCAGCCGTTATGCCTCGGCGCGCGCCAACGGCGAAACCGATGTCCTTGGCGTTCCCAACTTTGTCATGCGCGGCTTTCGCCATCGCTGCATCATCACGGCCAGGAACAGCCCGGTTACCCGGCTGGAACATCTGGCGGGCAAGAAGATCGGCGTGACCGGCTGGCGCGATTCCGGCAATACCTGGACCCGCGCGGCGCTTTCCCATGCCGGCGTCGGTATCGAGGACGCATTCTGGTATGCCGGCCGCCTGACCGAGGCTCATCCCATCACCGACAGGCTCGACGGTTTTGGCCGCCCCGGCCGCATCGAAGCGGTGCCGGGCGAGCGGCCGATGATGCAGCTGCTGGAAACCGGCGAACTTGACGCCGTGTTCACGCCGTTCATGCCGGAAGGCTTTTTTGGCCCCGCTTCCAAATTCCGCCATGTGCTGACGGATTTCCGGGCGGAGGAACTCGCCTATTTCCACGAGGTTGGCTACGTTCCCGGCATGCATCTTCTGGGCCTGAAAACATCCTTTGTCGCCGAGCATCCCTGGCTGCCGGAAGAGCTCAGCAACCTGCTGGATGAATCCCAGCGGGTCTGGCTGGAGAAGCGGCGCAAATATGCCGATACCACGCCATGGATCATTGATGAGCTTGGCCACGTCGCCCGGGATTTGCCGGTCCACTGGAACGACAGCGGGTTTGCCGTCAACGAACGGATGATCGCCGATTTTGCCGAACAACTGCACCTGCAAGGATTGACACCGATGCTTCTCTCGCCCGCCGACCTTTTCCCGCATCACAGCGGCCAGACTTCCGGCTCCACCAGCCGCACGGGAGTGCCGGCATGAGGGTCGCGCTGGGTCAATTTGCCGTCAGCAAGGTCTGGCAGGAAAATGCCGACGTCTGCATAAAGCTGATGCGCGATGCGCATGCGGGCGGTGCCGATCTCCTGGTTCTGCCGGAAGGCATCCTTGCCCGTGACATCACCGATCCGGATATCGTGCTGAAGACGGCGCAGCCGCTGGATGGCCCGTTCATGACGCAATTGCTGGCCGAAAGCCGCAACAGCGACATGACCGTGATGATGTGCGTGCACGTTCCGACCGGCGGTCAGCGCGTCTTCAACAATCTGGTGACCATCCGCGGCGGCGAAATCGTCGCGCAATATCTGAAGCTTCATCTTTATGACGCTTTTGCCGCCAAGGAATCCACCAATGTGCAGCCGGGTGGCGAGATTCCCGGTCTTATCGACATTGCAGGGCTCAAGCTTGGCCTCATGACCTGTTACGACCTGCGCTTTCCGGAACTGGCGCGCCGCCATGCGGTGGACGGCGCGGATGTGCTCATCCTTCCCGCCGCATGGGTCAAGGGCCCCGGCAAGGAGGCGCATTGGGAGGTGCTGGTGACGGCGCGGGCGCTGGAAAATACCTGCTACATCGTTGCTGTGGGTGAGTGCGGCGAACGCAACATCGGTGCCAGCATGGTGGTGGACCCGCTCGGCGTGGCCGTCGTGCGGGCGGGGGAAGGCCCCGCACTGATCTTCGCCGACATTGACCCTAAGCGCATCAGTCATGCGCGTGCGGTCCTGCCGGTTCTCGCCAACCGCCGTTTTGCCCGGCCCGAACTGGCCGATACGACTGCCTGAATGCAATAGGTTTTCAAAAGATATAAAAAGGGGAATAATAATGAAATTCAAACATCTGGCCTTTACCGCGCTGTTTGCGGCAACGCTCGTCGCTGCACCCGCAATGGCCGCGGAGGTGGCCATCGCCAAGCAGGCGGTCAACGAGGCACTGCGGGCCAAGCTGCCCGAAGAAATCCGCAAGGCCGGAAGCATCACCTCGGTCAACAACGGCTCCTTCCCGCCTTATGAAATCGTCACTGGTAACACGGAAATGCAGGGCGCCAGCGCCGATCTGACCAAGGCTGTCGGCGAGTTGTGGGGTGTCGAGATCAAGCACGCGACGGTCAGCGGCCTTCCGGCGCTCTTGAGTGGCATCAATTCCGGCCGCTACCAGTTCGCCATGGGCCCCGTGGGCGATTATCCCTCGCGCCAGGGTGCCAATGATTTTGTCGATTATGTGCAGGAGTTCGTGGTGTTTGCCGTGCAGAAGGGCAATCCCAAGGGCATCACCTCGCTCGACAACACGTGCGGCAGCCGCATTGCCGTCATGGCTGGCGGTTCGGCGGAAAAAGTCATCAAGGAGCAGGCGGAGAAATGCACCAAGGATGGCAAGGCAGCCATCGAGGTCCAGTCCTTCACCGACCAGCCCACTTCCATCCTGGCGGTTCGCTCAAAGCGGTCCGACGCTTTCTTCTCCTCGCAGGCGCCGCTGATCTATTTCGTCGAGCAGGCCAATGGCCAGCTTGAACTGACGGGCACCGGCCTGAAAAACGGGTTCGACGATATTTTCCAGGGCGCCGTGGTCGCCAAAGGTTCGCCGCTTGGCGGCGTCCTCCTGGAAAGCATCAAGACGCTCATGGACAATGGCACCTACGCCGCCATTCTGAAGAAGTGGGGCCTTGAGAAGAACATGTTGAAGGAGCCCGGGATCAATCTCGCGGGCAAAGCCGCAAAATGACCGGAAACACGCAGACATTGGCATCGCCCGCAAAGGGCGATGCGGAGGCTGCGCTTCGCGATGTGGCGAATGCGCATAAGCCCTTTCGCACGGATCGCTGGCTCCTGTGGGGTATCACGCTTCTCATTGCCGCGAACTTCCTCTGGATCGTCGCCAACAACCAGAATTTCGGCTGGCCAATCGTATTTCAATGGTTCACCGAAGCCACCGTCCTGCGCGGCCTCTATGTCACGCTTGGCCTGACCGTTGTTGCCATGGCCATCGGCGTGGTCATCGGGCTGGTTCTTGCCATAGCCCGCCTGTCGAACGACCGGCTGGCAAGTTCCCTGGCGGGTCTTTACATCTGGTTTTTCCGCGGGACGCCGCTGCTGGTTCAGCTGATCTTCTGGTACAACCTCTCGACGCTTTTTCCGGAAATTTCCGTTGCCATTCCCTTCGGCCCGACACTGGCCAGTTGGAACACCAATGATCTGATCACGCCAATGACGGCGGCCATTGCCGGCCTTGCGCTGAACGAGGCTGCCTATATGGCCGAAATCATTCGCGGCGGTCTTCTGTCGGTCGACAAGGGGCAGATCGAAACCACAGAAGCTTTCGGCATGACGCGCACCCGCGCCCTCAGGCGCATCATCATCCCCCAGGCCATGCGGTCCATCGTACCGCCGACCGGCAATCAGCTGATCAGCATGATCAAGGCGACGTCACTCGTCAGCGTCATCGCCATGGCCGATCTGCTCTATTCGGTGCAGGCGGTCTATAACCGGACCTTCGAGGTCATCCCGATGCTGATGGTCGCCGTCATCTGGTATCTGTTCATCACGTCGATCCTCAACGTCGGGCAGGGCTTCATCGAGCGCTACTACGGTCGCGGCGAGCGGGGTTCTTCAACAGCCAGGAAACAGGACAAGGTTGCCGCTGCCGCGTTGAGCGCCGCAGTGCCGGCCCTGGCGCAGGAGGCAAGCAAATGACCGCGCAGTTTTCCATGAATGGCACCGAACCGGGCGAAGCGCTGGTGCGGGCCCGCAATGTCCACAAGTCGTTTGGCGAAGTGGAAGTATTGAAGGGCATCGACCTCGATGTTGCCCCTGGCGAAGTCGTGGTTGTGCTTGGCCCTTCGGGCTCGGGCAAATCCACGTTCCTGCGCTGCATCAACCATCTGGAGGCGATCGACCGCGGTTCGATTGTCGTGGCCGGGGAACAGATCGGCTATTCCCTGCGCAATGGCCGGCTCAACAAGCTGCCGGCGCGGGCCATCGCCGTGCAGCGGCGTCAGATCGGCATGGTGTTCCAGCAGTTCAACCTTTACCCGCACATGACCGCCCTGCAGAACATCATTGAAGCGCCCATCGGCGTACACAAGCAAAGCCGCAGGGAAGCCACGGAACTTGCCATGGAACTGCTGGCCCGCGTCGGGCTGACCCATAAGGCCGATGCCTACCCCCGGCAATTGTCCGGGGGTCAACAGCAGCGCATCGCCATCGCACGCGCCCTCGCGATCCGGCCCAAACTGATGCTTTTCGACGAGCCGACTTCGGCGCTCGATCCGGAACTCGTCGGTGAAGTGCTGGCCACCATGCGCGATCTGGCTGACCAGGGGCTGACCATGATTGTGGTCACGCATGAAATCGGTTTTGCCCGGGAAGCCGCTGACCGGGTGGTCTTCATGGATGGCGGCTACATCGTCGAACAGGGCAAACCCGAAGACGTTCTCGGCAACCCGCAGCATCCCCGCACGCGGGCGTTTCTCAGCCGTTTCATCTGAATATCGATCCCCCGGCCGTCCGCCCACGTTCGATGCCGGGGATATTCGCTTTGTATAGAGCGCCAATTCGGGCGAAAACCGCCATCATTGCGCCGCGGTAGTCTTGAATAAGCAGTCAAATCGTCTATGCCTAGCCGGGTCATACGAGCTGCTTTGAAGGGGAAATCGTCGAGTTGGAAGCGATTGAACAAGCCATCCGAAATGCTTTCGCCAAAGCGGATGTGAGCAACCCTGCCGTTCGTCAGAAAATTTACGAATCAGCCTGGACCGCGCATGAGCGTTCGCTGATCGCCAACGGTGCGCTGGATGAGGCTGAGCGTGAAGAGCGCCGGGAGCATCTGAAGGCCACGATCACACGCATAGAGGGTGAATCGCGCGACTCTTCGCGTGTTGCGCCGGAACCCGTCGCGGAACGGCGCGAGCCTTCCATGTCGGTGGGCCCCGCGCAATCCAGGCAGACAACATCCGGCCGCGTCGAACCCTCCATGGGCGGATCGCTGGATTCCGACCTTGGCCCGACGGACAATAGCCGTGCCGATAATTACCGGCCCGCCTACAACCAGCCGCGTGTCAAGAAGACCCGCGAACGCCAGAAGGCGCGTGGCCTGAAGAAATTCGTCATCATGGTGGTGATCCTGCTGGTAGCCATCGGCCTTCTCTGGCTTGTTGCATCGGGTCTGATCAATTCGAAGCCATCGGGCAGCACACCGCCTTCGTCGAGTGCTGGTCCTGCCGTTGGCAGCCATGAGCCGATGAAGGGCGGACAGCTTGCCGCGGATGGCAACTGGATCTCGATTTTCGACCCGTCTGACATGACCCGCGTTTCGATGGCGGGCCGGGCGACCGCCAGCGTCGCCGGCGACAATCTGCAGAAATTCGTGCGCATCAAGTCGCCGGGCGAGAACGACGATATCAGCTTCCAGGTCGGGCAGGGCGTTCTGCAGCAACTGGCGGGCAAACATGCCATCTTCGATATCATCGCCAAGGCCGAGGACGGTTCCGCGACGCAGATGGCGGTTAGCTGCGATTTCGGTGCCCTCGGCGATTGTGGACGCAAGCGTTACGACGTGACCGATGCGAGCAACGAGTATCTGTTCGAACTGCAATTCCCGGAGGGCAAGAAGCCGGGTGCGGGCGGTATCATCAAGATCAACTCGGACATTGCGCGCACGGGGAAAGCGATCGATATCTTTTCCATCCGCGTGCTGGTTGCGAACTGAACCAGCATGGCACGGGCGTTCCTGTCCTCGGGTGATCTGATTGCGGACCGCCGCGCTTCCTATGCCGATATGCTGTTCGAATCCGGTGATCACGTGGCCGCCGCCGATCTGATGCGGCAGGCGCTGGACATCACGCCGGAATGGACCGCCGGACTGTATCGCTTGGGCGAAATGGAGGAAGCCGCGGGTGATGAGGACGCCGCAGCCGAAACGTGGCGGCGCCTGCTGGAACTCGATCCCGACGACCGCTTCGGTGCGACGCTGAAACTGGCGGCCTCGGGCTATGCGGTGGTGCCGGACAATCCGCCGACGGCCTATGTCGAGACCCTGTTCGATGCCTATGCCCCGACCTTCGAGGCGGCGCTTCTGGACAAGCTGCACTATCGCGTGCCGGAACTGCTGGCCAAGGCCATCAAGGCGGCAGCGCCCGGAAGACACTATCTGTCCATGCTCGATGTCGGCTGCGGCACGGGCCTGATGGGCGACTATTTCCGGGCAGATGTAGACCATATGGCAGGCATGGACCTCTCCGAAGCCATGCTGCAGAAGGCCGAGGAGAAACACGTCTATGACCGCCTCTTCAAAGGCGATGTCAACGAACTCGATTATCCCGCAGGCTCGGCTGATCTCATTATCGCGGCGGATGTGTTTGTCTATGTCGGCGATCTCGACAGAGCCTTCGCGCGTCTTGTCCACGCGCTCGGCCCCAACGGGCTGTTTGCCTTTTCGGTGGAAACCCATGCCGATGATGGCGAACTGATCCTGCAATCCTCGCTGCGCTATACCCATTCGGAAGACTATGTCCGCCGCCTCCTGGCCGAACATGGCCTTGCCCCGGCAACGATCGAGCGCGAGGCGATCCGCTTTGACCGCGGTGAGCCCCTGCAGGGGCTGATCGTCGTTGCCGGGCGCGCCTGATCAGTCTTTCCGGAACATCAGGCGGCCCATCCAGCCGGTAATCACGGCCAGGAACACGGCAAACAGACCGTAGAGCAGGCTGTTCTCGTGCGCCGCCTTGTAGATGCGGTATTCCAGCCCGGCTTTCACGATATTGAGACTGGTCGAGCTTTCGCGCAGGAATTCGCCATTGCGGAACAGAAAGGCCCGCGCCTGATGCTTGCCCACCGGCACATTGGCAGGCAGGGACAGTGTTGCGCGGAACAGGGTCGATGACAGGAACTGCACGTCACCCGGACGCTGGCTGTACAGGTTCTGCTTGAGCTTCAGCCGTGGCAACTCCTTGGTGAATTCCCGCAGCGATGCGCTGGAGCCGAAGCCGTCGGGCATGGGCTCGTAAAAGATATTGTTCACGCCGAGTGACAATTGGGCAAACGTCTTGGGAACGGCGATGTCCTGAAGGTTCCGCGTCGAGGCCAGGGAATAGGATGCCGGAATGTGCTGGAACGACACCGATTCCGCATTGATCCAGACGCCGAAAAACCGGTCCTTGCGGCGCACGACGAAATCGCGTTCGGGCCCCTGCAGGATCACGACGATATCATAACGGCCCTGCCGCTGGATCAGCGGGTCGGCATTGTCGAGCGCGCCGAAGACGGTCAGGTCCGTGCCGCGAAAGCCCGAAGTGATGGCGATGGTATCGGTCGACAGGCCAATCTCGATCGTTTCCTTGTTCCCCGGCAACTGCTGTGCCATGGCCGCGGATAGCGACGCCAGGATGAGAAGAAGGGCGGTTGCCAGAATTCTCATGACGCCCCCGGCGCGGCAAGCGCGATGGCGATCGAATAGAGATCGTCGGGGGTGACAAAAAGCTCGATGGCAAGGCGCAGGCCCACGGCCAGAACCAGCGTGGCCAGCAGCGCACGCAATTGTTCGCCGCGCAGTTTTTGCCCGATGCGGGTGCCGTACTGCGCGCCGATAACGCCGCCGCTCATCAGCAGAAAGGCCAGCACGATATCGACCGACTGGTTGGTCGTCGCCTGCATGACGGTGGTGAAAGCCGTTACGAAAACGATCTGGTAGAGCGATGTGCCGATAACCACATTGGTCGGCACTTTGAGAAGGTAGATCATGGCGGGGACCATGATGAAACCGCCGCCGACGCCCATGATCGAGGAGAGGAAGCCGATGGCCGCGCCCAGCGCCAGGATCGGGATGATGCTCACATAGATCTTCGAGGCGCGAAACCGCATCTTGAAGGGCAGCCGGTGCACCCAATTGTGCTGTCCCGGTTTCTTGAGACTGGCAAGCTGGCCGGCCCTTGTCCGGCGCATGGACCTGACGCTTTCCAGCAGCATCAGCCCGCCGATCGTGCTCAGGAAGATCACGTAGAGCAGCGACACGATCAGGTCGAGCTGACCGAGTTCGCGCAGCAGGACAAAGACGTAAATGCCGACGCCTGCGCCCACCACGCCGCCGATGACAAGCAGCGTTCCCAGCTTGACGTCGAGCGTGCCGCGCTTGAAATGCGACAGCGCACCGGTGAAGGATGAGGCAATGACCTGGTTTGCGCCGGTGGCAACGGCAACGGCGGGCGGGATGTTGTAGAAGATCAGCAGCGGCGTGATGAGAAATCCGCCGCCGACGCCGAACATGCCCGACAGGAATCCAACCGCTGCCCCCATGCCGAACAGCACGAAGATATTGACCGAAATCTCGGCTATTGGCAGGTAGATTCCCAATTCAGACCCCGAACCCATCACGGCGTTATGGCGATTGTTCGCACACCATGATGACAGAAATTCTTTAATGCATTCTGCGCGCAGGCTGACACAGAATGCGTTAAAGTTTCTTGCCCTCAGCCGCGCGCCAAGTCAAACAATGACTGCTGGGGCGTCAACGTGTTGCCCCAAACACGAACCCATGTGTCGCAACAGTCGCCTTGGCCGGTTCAGGTGTTCTTTTCGAGCAGCCGCTTGACCAGATCCTTGTCGATATTGCCCGTCGGCTTCAAGCCGTTGCTCTTCTGGAACGCCATGATGGCATCGCGGGTTTTCGTGCCCATCTTGCCGTCCGAGCCGCCGGCGTCATAGCCATTCTTGTTGAGGATCAGCTGAATGTTGCGGACGGCTTTTTCCATGTTGATCGAACCGGTGGTGGTCGGGCTCTCGCGCCATTCCTCCGGCACGCTCAAGGCATTGCTTTCCGGATTCATCTGTTTTGGCTTCCACAGCGCGGTGGCTTCGCGGGCCCGGGTCAGCTGATCGGAGGTCATGGCCTTTGCCACTTCGTCGCGCTTCTGGCCGGCATCCTTGTCACCGGCATTGGCGGCAAGCGCAAACCATTTGTAGCTTTCTTCCAGATCCTGCCGCATCCCCATGCCTTTGGCAGACAGGATGGCGAGGTTGAACTGGCTGTCCTTCACGCCGAGTTCGGCCGCCTTGGTAAACCACATGACCGCGGATTCATTGTCCGGCGCGCCATTCGCTCCGGCTGCGAACAGCACGGCCAGATTGTGCATCGCGCTGGCATTGCCCTGTTCGGCGGCCAGTTGGTAATAGGTCTTTGCCTTGGCAAGGTCGCGCGGAACGCCGAGACCCTTTTCGGCAAAATTCCCCAATCGGTATTGTGCAGGTGCGAAGCCCTTGTCGGCGGCAAGCGTGTACCATTCGGCGGCCTTGGCGTAATCACTCTGGACGCCCCGGCCTTCCATGTAGCGGTCGCCGATTTCAAACACAGCCTTGGTATTGCCGCTGGCCGCCGCTTCGCGCAGCGGTTCCGGGCCTGCTTCGACCGGGATGGCAGGAATCTGGCTCACGCTCGTATCGACCTTCGCCGATGCCGGGACATCCGTTCCGGAAGACTGGGCGGCAATCAGGCTGCCCACGGTTTCCTGGGTTGGTGCAGGCGCAGCGGTTTGCTCCTCGTTCGGGGTGCTTGCGGCGGCAGTTTGCGGCGCGGGGGCAGGAGCGGACGGTGCCGGTGCTGCAGGAGCTGCCGATGCGGCAACCTGCGCCTTGGGTTCGGCTGTCGGTATCATCGGCGCAGCGACGGAACCGGTATCGCCGTTCACCGCTGCGGGGCCGCTGAAGAAGGCGTTCTTGAGTTGCAGGCCGGCGATCGCAATCATGATGGCGCCGATGGCAAGGAGAATGGGCTTGCGTTGGCGGGCCAGCAGACTGCCCTTCTTGCCCTCCGCGCTATCCCTGCGGCTGGAACCGCGTGTCTGGCTTTCGACTTCCGCTGCCGCTGCCTGCGCGGCGCGGCGGGCTGCGGCAATGAAATCTGCCTTGCCAATGCCCGTATCGCCGCCAAGGTTCATCTCGCGGCGTTCGTCACGCACGCGCTTGAGGATGGAGTTGAGATCCGGCATGCCCGAGCCGGGTTCAAGCGGCCGGTTGAGAATTTCGGCGTCAAGATCGACCTTGTCGTCGATCTTTTCATCGCTGCCGATTGTCTCGATGGTTGGCTCCCGATGCGCCTGTTCCTGTTTGCTGCGGGATTTCATGCCACGGGTCAGGTTGCCCAGCAGGGATTTGCGCGCCCGAGCCGCCTGTTCCAGCTGGTCAGCGTCGTCTGCGGCCATTGTCATGTGCGCCGGAACATCATCCAGCTTGGAAAAAACCGGGGCTTCAAAAGCGGTCTCGGCGTCGCGGTATGGTGCCTCATAGGCATCGACCACGGTCTTGGTTTTGGCGGCCGCCGTGACATGCGATCCGGCGACAGCGCCATTCTCCAGGGAGCCAAGGCGGTCAACGATCTTCAAAAGCGTGTCATGAATGGCCTCGAAAGTCTTGGAATTGCGGTCTTCCGACTTGCGGGCAAGGCTTTCCAGCGTTTTCAGATCGTCGGCGAGCTCGCGGGCGATGACGCCGTCATGGGCGTTACTGAAATTGGCCGAATTGCGGATGGCTTCCGATGCCGCCTGGCGTGCAGCTTCCACGACGAAGTCGCGGTTCATGGCCATCGATTCCTCGATGGCGTCGAGACGCGGCGGGATGGCCGCAAATTCCGCATAACGATCGTTGGAATGCGAGAGATGCTCGGCAAGACCGGCAATCTGCAACTCGAGATTGCGGATGGCATCGTTCGAACCATCGACCTGCGGCACGTTCTGGGCGATATAGCGCGCCATATCGTCAAAGCGGGCTTCGAGATTGTCGGTCAGCCGGATGTCGCTGTGCTCGGCCATCATGTGATGGTCATCGAGGCGGCGGGTCAGCTCTTCGAAGCGCTGGTCGATCTGGTGCATGAATGCCGGATCGGCGGCCGGTGCCTGCTGGGGCGCTGTTTCCAGACGATGGATGATGTGCAGGACCCGGTCTTCCAGATCGCGGAAATCGGTAATGCTGATGGAGGCCGGTGTATTCTCCAGATGACGGGTGACGGACGACAGCTGTTCGGACAGCGCGTCAAGATTGATGGTTGGTGTTGCGCGCATCGCTCCCAGATGATCAACGCGCTCGGCCAGTTCGCCCATGCGCTGCAGGATCGTGTCCGAGGTGCGGTCATAGGCAACCGCTTCGACCTTGCTGCTCAGGGTTGCGATGCGTGCTTCAAGGCGCTCGAAGGCATCGGTGTCGATGTGATTTGCCTGGGCAGGGCGGGCCGTTGCCACGATGGCGCGGCTGATTTCATCGAGCCGCTCGTCCATCTGGCGCATGAAGTCGCCATTCACGCCTGATGTTCCCGTGCGCGACATCTGCTCCACGGCGCTTGCCAGTGTCTTGAGCTTGTCTTCGACCTTCTTCAGCGGAATCGATTGCGGCAATACATCCACCGCCTGGCGGATCTGGTCGAGCCGCCCGCCCAGCGGATGATCCTGACGGAAGGCGTCGAAGCGTTCGTCCATCGCATCCCAGCGATTGTTCAGGCTTTTGACCGATTCTTCGCGGGCGAGTGTTGTAACGGTGCGCTTCAATTCATCAAGATCGCCGCGCAGCATCGACAGATGACCATTGTCCGCGCGACCGGACCTGTCGTCCAGATTGCGGCTTGCAGTTGACTGGTGCAGGCGCTGCAAGGTTTCCGTGTGCGGTTCAGCATGATGCCGGGCCGGTGCACGGGCATCGTCGCGCATTTCTTCGCGCAACTGCTTGATGCGGGCAGCAATGGCCGAAAGATCGTGCTTGCCATTGTGGGGCTTGCTGGCAAAGGACGGCAGGTCGTCGGATGGCTTGTGTCTCGGCGCCGATGCCGCGCCGGCGCGGGAAGCCAGTGCGGCGAAGCGGTCGGCAATATCCGTCTGGTCCTGGTCGAAATCCGAATAATCCGGCTCCATCGTCTCGCGCAGCTGGCTTTCCAGCGCTTCGAGCGTGCGGTTGATACTGTCGAGCGATGTGGTCTCGCGGCGTGACCGGTTCACATTGACCTGTTCCAGTAGTGACCTTTGGTTCGTCATGGACGCCTGCTTTGCCGTGTTTACGCCAGTGATCCGGCGGGTTAATTCTGTTCCACGGGGCACGGCCGGAAGCGCTGGCGATGGTCGCCTGCCATTCTGGCTTTGTCTGGTCTCGGTCTTCCGAAGCTCAAGAATGCGTTCTGCACATTGCCAATCCGGAAAGCCGGGACCGTTTGCCCCATGCGGTCCGACAAGCCGTGAAAAACAAATCACTCATAGACACGGTTTACCGACACCGTGACATTGGCGAAACGTGGTAAACAACTGGTTAAGAGATGGGCCGGAAGCGTTAAAAATGTGATACGCTGGCATTGTAATTCATAGACGCGGCACCAGCCGAAATCGCTGGAATCCATCTCTCATCGCTATCGTCTCGTTGAACAGGGCATCCCATTCAGAAAGATCGATCCACAGGAGCAAAACTTCACAAAATTTTGACGTTTACGGAAACGTCAAAATTTGTTAAAGAGATGGAAAATCCGACGGCACCGAAGTCTCCGGGCCGTTTTGCTCGTTTATGTTTTGGAGGAAACTGATGCCGAGTTATCGCGCGCCCGTTGAAGACACGCTTTTCATTCTCAATGATGTCCTGGGCTATGAACGCTACAACAACCTGCCAGGTTTCGCCGATGCATCGCCCGATATCGTTGCGGCAATCCTGAGCGAAGGCGCCAAGCTGGCCGAAAACACGCTGTTTCCGATCAACCAGTCGGGTGATCATGAAGGCTGCGTGCGTCATGCGGACGGCACGGTCACCACGCCCAAAGGCTTCAAGGCCGCTTTCGATCAGTACCGCGAAGGCGGCTGGATGAGCCTGGCCATACCGGCGGAATTCGGCGGTCAAGGTCTTCCCTATGCGCTGCATGTTGCCGTTGGCGAATACATGTCCTCGGCCAATATGGCACTGGTGATGTATCCCGGCCTGACGCAGGGCGCGATTGCCGCGATTCTGACGCATGGCACTGACGACCAGAAGCAGACCTATCTGCCGAAAATGGTCGATGGCACCTGGACCGGCACCATGAACCTCACCGAGCCGCACTGCGGCACCGATCTCGGCCTGCTGCGCACCAAGGCCGCGCCCAATGGCGATGGCTCCTACAAGATTTCCGGCCAGAAGATTTTCATCTCCGCCGGTGAGCATGACATGTCGGAAAACATCATCCATCTGGTGCTTGCCCGTATCGAGGGTGCGCCGGAAGGCGTGAAAGGTATTTCCCTGTTCATCGTGCCGAAGTTCAATCTCGACGACAGCGGCAATGCCGGTACCCGCAATGGCGTGTCCTGCGGCTCGATTGAAGAGAAGATGGGCATCCACGCCAATTCGACCTGCGTGATGAACTATGACGAAGCCACAGGCTACCTCATCGGCGGCGAGAACAAGGGTCTGCGCGCCATGTTCACGATGATGAACGAGGCGCGTCTCGGCGTTGCCCTGCAGGGCCTGTCCATCGGGGAAATCGCTTACCAGAACGCGGTGGAATATGCGCGCGAGCGTCTCCAGGGCCGTGCGTTGACCGGGCCGAAGGCGCCGGACAAGAAAGCCGATCCGCTGATCGTGCATCCGGATATCCGCCGCATTCTGATGACGATCAAGTCGTTCAATGAAGCCGGCCGCGCCTTCATCCTGTGGTCCGCGCTCAAGTCGGATGTCGCGCATCGTTCCGATGACGAGGGTGACAAGCAGATTGCCGACGACATTCTCGGCCTGATGACCCCGGTTCTCAAGGGTGTCCTCACGGACAAGGGCTTTGAGCACGCGGTCATGGCACAGCAGGTCTATGGCGGTCACGGCTACATCGAAGAACACGGTATGAGCCAGTATGTGCGCGATGCGCGCATTGCCATGATCTATGAAGGTGCCAATGGCGTTCAGGCGCTCGATCTCGTCGGCCGCAAGCTTGGCGCCAATGGCGGCCGCGCCGTCATGGCGTTTTTCAAGGAGGTCGGTGATTTCTGCGAGGAGAACCGCGGCGATGAAAACCTCGCCTTCTTCACCAAGCATCTGAAGAAAGGTCTCAATGACCTGCAGGCCGCTTCGATGTGGCTGATGCAGAATGGTATGGCGAACCCGGACAATGCCGGGGCAGCATCGACCGATTACATGCATCTCTTCGGTCTGGTGTCGCTTGGCTACATGTGGGCGCAGATTGCCAAGGCATCCCATGCAAAACTGGCGGAAGGTGCCGAGAAGAAGGATTTCTACGAGACCAAGCTCGTCACCGGGAAATTCTTCATGGAACGCGTCATGCCGGAAACATCGGCGCATCTCGCCCGCATCCAGACCGGTGCGGACACGATGATGACGCTGACGGCGGAGGCATTCTGATTGATGCAAAAGGGAGCGGAGGCTCCCATATGCAGCGAAAGGTGATTTCTAGGGAGGTTAGAGATGTCTATTCGGCCGGAAGACGTGTTGGGCGTACCAAAACCCGACTGGAAGACTGACGATGTGGTGATGCTGCAGGATATGGCTTCGAAGTTTCTCGAAGCGGAGGTTCTGCCGCACTACGACCGTTTTGAAAAGCAGGAAATCTTTGACCGTTCCATCTGGGAGCTTGCCGGCGAGAACGGGCTTCTGTGCGCCTCCATGCCGGAAGAATATGGCGGTGCCGGCGGTACCTATGCCCATGAAAGCGCCATCCTGGAAGCCATCAGCCATGTTGGTGTCGATGGCTTCGGCATAGCCCTGCACAATTCAATCGTTGCTCCCTATATTCTGCATTATGGTTCGGAAGAGCAGAAGAAGAAGTGGCTGCCGAAGATGGCGACCGGCGAACTGATCGGCGCCATCGCCATGACGGAGCCGGGTGCCGGTTCCGACCTTCAGGGCGTGAAGACAAGCGCCAAGAAGGACGGCAATCAATACGTCATCAACGGATCGAAGACCTTCATCACCAATGGTCAGCTCGCCAATCTGGTTGTCGTCGTGACCAAGACGGACCCGTCGCAGGGCGCCAAGGGCACATCGCTCATTGTGGTCGAGACGGACGGACAGGAAGGATTCGAGCGCGGCCGCAACCTCGACAAGGTCGGGCTGAAATCGAACGATACCTCGGAATTGTTCTTCAACAATGTCCGCGTGCCCACAGCGAACCTGCTCGGAACCGAAGAAGGCCAGGGCTTTGTCCAGCTGATGCAGCAACTGCCGCAGGAGCGTCTGCAGATCGGCGGCACGGCGATTGCCATGGCCGAGCGCGCCATCGCGATTACCTCGGACTATGTCAAGGAACGCAAGGCCTTCGGCAAGGCGGTCATCGACTTCCAGAACACCCAGTTCAAACTGGCTGAGATGAAGACGGAAGCCACCATCGGCCGCGTCTTCTACAATCACTGCGTGGAACGCCACGTCAATGGCGGGCTCGATCCGGTCACTGCCTCCATGGCAAAATACTGGTTGAGCGACCTGCAGAACAAGATCGTTGACGAATGCCTGCAACTGCATGGCGGCTACGGTTATATGAACGAATACCCGATCGCACGTATGTTCCGCGATGCCCGCGTCCAGCGGATCTATGGCGGAACCAATGAAATCATGAAGCTTTTGATCGCCCGCAGCCTCTGAGGTGCGGTTCGAAAAGGGAGAATGAAATGGCCGAAGCATATATTTATGACCACGTCCGCACGCCGCGCGGCAAGGGCAAGAAGGATGGCAGCCTGCATGAAGTGCCTGCCGTCCGTCTCGGCGCCAAGGTGCTGGAAGCGCTGCGCGACCGCAATGGTCTCGACACGGGATTGGTTGATGACATCATTTATGGTTGCGTTGATCCCGTCGGTGAAGCCGGCGCTGTCATTCCGCGCTCGTCGGCATTTGAGGCCGGATATGATTTCAAGGCGCCCGGCATGCAGATTTCGCGCTTCTGTGCCTCTGGCCTCGACGCGGTGAATTTTGCCGCCGCCAAGATCGTGCAGGGTGCCGATGATATCGTCATCGCCGGCGGCGTGGAATCCATGTCGCGCGTTGGCATGGGCATGTCCGGCGGTGCCTGGTACATGGACCCGTCGGTGGGCCTTCCCGGCTATTTCATGCCGCAGGGTGTATCGGCCGATCTGATCGCCACCAAGTATGGCTTTACCCGCGATGACGTCGACGCCTATGCCGTTGAAAGCCAGAAGCGCGCCGGGGAAGCCTGGAAGAAGGGCTACTTCAAGAATTCCGTTCTCAGCATCAAGGACCAGAACGGCCTGACCATCCTTGACCATGATGAACACATGCGTCCGACAACGGACATGCAGGCGCTGGCGTCGCTCAATCCATCCTTCGTGATGCCGGGTGAAATGGGCGGCTTCAATGCCGTTGGCATCCAGGCGCACCCAGAAGTTGAAACCATCAATCACGTTCACCATGCTGGTAATTCATCCGGCATTGTTGACGGTGCCGCCGGTGTCCTGCTCGGCTCGAAAAGTGCCGGCAAGGCGCTTAGCACCAAGCCGCGCGCCCGCATCCGCGCCTTTGCCAATATCGGTTCCGATCCGGCCTTGATGCTGACCGGTCCGGTCGATGTGACGGAAAAGCTGCTGAAGCGCGCCAAGATGAAGATTTCGGATATCGACCTGTTCGAACTGAACGAAGCCTTTGCGGCTGTTGTGCTGCGCTACATGCAGGCCTTCAACATTCCGCGCGACAAGATCAACGTGAATGGTGGCGCCATCGCCATGGGCCATCCACTCGGGGCAACCGGTGCGATGATCCTCGGTACGGTGCTTGATGAGCTGGAACGCCGTGACCTGAATGTGGCTTTGGTCACACTGTGCATTGGTGCCGGCATGGGCACCGCAACGATTATCGAACGCGTCTGAGGGAGAGCAGAAGATGAGCTATACAAACTTCAAATTCGACGTCGACGCGGACGGCATTGCGCTAGTCACCTGGGATATGCCCGACAAGTCGATGAATGTCTTCACCGAAGAGGTGATGAAGGAACTCGACGCCATCGTCGACCGCGTTGCCAAGGACGAGGCGATCAAGGGTGCGGTCATCACATCCGGCAAGGATACCTTCTCCGGCGGCGCGGACCTGACCATGCTCAAGCGCATGTTCCAGCTGTTCCAGGAGGAAAAGGCCAAAGACCCCAAGAAAGCCGTCGAACTCCTGTTCGAAAACACCGGCAAGATGGGCGGCCTGTTCCGCAAGCTCGAAACATCGGGCAAGCCATGGGTTTCGGCCATCAACGGCACCTGCATGGGCGGCGCATTTGAAATGTCGCTGGCCTGCCATGGCCGCGTTGTCTCCGATGATCCATCGGTGAAGATGGCCCTGCCTGAGGTGAAGGTCGGCATTTTCCCGGGTGCCGGCGGCACACAGCGCGTTCCGCGCCTGACCAACCAGCAGGATGCCCTGCAGATGATGACGACGGGCTCCAGCCTGACTGCCGCGCGTGCCAAGGCCATGGGCCTCGTGCATGAAATCGCGCCGGCAAAGAAGCTCGTCGAAACCGCCAAGAAGATGATCAAGGCCGGTTTGAAGCCAGTCCAGCCATGGGATGAAAAGGGTTTCAAGCTCCCCGGTGGTGCGATCTATTCGGCAGCGGGTGCCAATCTCTGGCCGGCTGCGACAGCTATCCTGCGCCGCGAAACCTATGGCAATTATCCCGGTGCCGCAGCGATCCTGAAATCCGTCTATGAAGGCCTCCTCGTGCCCTTCGATACCGGTCTGAAGATTGAGCAGCGCTACTTCACCAACATCCTGCAGAGCACGGAAGCGGGTATGATGATCCGATCGCTGTTCGTTTCCCTGCAGGAACTGAACAAGGGTGCGCGCCGCCCGGCCGACGTCAAGCCGACCAAGTTCAAGAAGGTCGGTGTCATCGGTGCTGGTTTCATGGGAGCAGGTATTGCCTTTGTCACAGCCAAGGCAGGGATTCCCGTTGTGCTGATCGATCAGACGCAGGAAGCCGCCGACAAGGGCAAGGCGCATACGGCTGAGCTGATCACCAAGGATATCCAGCGTGGCAAGGCGACGGCAGAAGACAAGGAAAAGCTCCTTGGCCTGATCACCGCCACTACGCAATATGCCGAGCTTGACGGTGCCGACCTTGTGATCGAAGCCGTGTTCGAAGACCGCGATGTCAAGCGCAAGGCAACGGAGCAGGCGGAAGCCGTGCTGAAGCCTGCGGCCGTGTTTGCCTCCAATACCTCGACCCTGCCGATCACCGGCCTTGCCAAGGTATCAGTGCGTCCGAAGAATTTCATCGGCATCCATTTCTTCTCGCCCGTCGACAAGATGATGCTGGTCGAGGTTATCCTCGGCAAGAAGACGTCGGAAAAGGCGCTGGCTGTCGCGCTGGATTACGTGCGTGCGATCAAGAAGACGCCAATCGTCGTCAACGATACACGCGGTTTCTATGTCAATCGCTGCGTCCTGCGCTACATGTCGGAAGCCTACAACATGCTCGTTGAAGGCGTTCCGCCTGCAATGATCGAGAATGTCGCCCGCATGGCAGGCATGCCGGTCGGTCCTCTCGCGCTCAATGACGAGACGGCCATCGATCTGTCGCAGAAAATCCTCAAGGCGACGCTTGCCGATCTCGGGCCGAAGGCCGTCGATCCGCGGCATGTGGAACTGGTCAACACGCTTGTCGACAAGTACGACCGCCGTGGCCGCAAGAACGGCAAGGGCTTCTATGACTATCCGGCCAAGCCGGCCAAGAAGCATCTGTGGCCAGAGTTGAAGACACTCTATCCGCAGCAGGACGCCGACAAGATCGATGTGGACGTGCTCAAGCAGCGTTTCCTCTTCACCATCGCGCTGGAAGCGGCCCGGGTCATGGAAGAGGGGATTGTCACCGATCCGCGCGAAGCGGATGTCGGCTCGATCCTGGCGTTCGGCTTTGCACCTTATACGGGCGGAACGTTGTCCTATATCGACGGTATCGGCGCGGCGAAGTTCGTGGAAATCGCCAAGGGCCTGCAGCGCAAATACGGTGCCCAGTTCAAGGCGCCGAAGCTGTTGCTCGACATGGCCGAGAAGGGCGACACCTTCTATGAGCGCTTCAATCCCTATCCGGTTGAAGCCAAGAAGAAAAAGGCGGCCTGACTGGGATATGAGGGGATCACTCGCTGATCCCCTCATTGCAGTTGGTGCGTGGTTCGACAAGCTCACCATGAGGGGAGTGATTTGGCTGCAAGGCTAATCGCAAACGTTGCAGAATAGTGCTCCCTGCAATCCTCTCCCTCCCTCATGGTGAGCTTGTCGAACCACGCACAAGTCCTCTCGCAATATAAGAAAGTTTTCCGCGTTTTATCTCGACTTTTCCCCAATTCCCTCCTAAAACTTTAGTGAAGGTATTTTTTCCTTTATCTGGAAGAGTCCCATGTTCTCACATGACCGTATCTGGGCGGCCATCGATGCGCTGGCAGAACGTCATTCGCTGTCCGTTTCGGGGTTGGCGAAGCGCGCCGGGCTTGATCCCACGACCTTCAATAAATCCAAGCGCTATGCGGTCGACGGTCGTGCCCGCTGGCCCTCGACGGAGTCGCTGGCCAAGATCATGGAAGCGACAGGCGCTTCGCTCGATGAATTCATGACGCTGGTTGTCGGCGGCAAGGGTACAAGGGCCGGCATGGGTGCCATGCGGTCCGTGCCGCTTCTGGGGTTTGCCCAGGCGGGCGCCGGCGGCTTCTTCGACGATGGGGGATTCCCGGTCGGCCAGGGCTGGGATGTGGTTGAGTTTCCCGTTGGTTCCGGGGAAGCGGTCTATGCGCTGGAGGTTTCAGGGGATTCCATGCTGCCGCTTTATCGCGACGGCGATACGATCATTGTCGCTCCTGGCGCTCCGGTGCGCCGCGGCGACCGCGTCGTGGTCCGCACGAAGGAAGGTGAGGTCATGGCGAAGATTCTGACGCGCCAGACCCCGCGCACCATTGAACTGCAATCGATGAATCCGGAGCATGCCAACCGGACGTTCGATGCGGTTCATATCGACTGGATTGCCCGAATCCTGTGGGCCAGCCAATAACAGGGAGCCATTTCCCATGCGCCGGATACCGCTTTACGTTCTGACCATTCTGGTCGGACTCTGTCTGGCCTATGTCTTTATCTCCCCGTTCTATATCGGGCTGCCAGCAGCAGGTGTAAGCGGGCAGGACGTGACGATTGCCCCCGAAAATTTTCAGGTACCGGCTGATACAGGTGAGGCCGCACCGGACACACCGCCGCAACCGCCGCAATCTGCACCACCTCCGGCACAAACCGCCACTGCCGCACGGCAGGTCGATCCGGATGGATTTTCGATGACCGGCAAGGAATCCGGGCCGTTGCAGCGTATCGAACCACGCCAACCCTTGAGTGACATGGGGCATGCGACACCCCCTGCACCCCCTCCGCCTCCTGTGCCTGTCGATACGACGGCACGGCCCAAACTGCTTTACCGCCCGGTAGCGACGGCCGCGGGAACCGTGGATGTCTCAGGCTACAGGATCGCCATCGAGGGGATCAATGTCGTGCCGCCGGAAGAAACATGCGCTGTCGATGGCGGCACGTCATGGCCATGCGGCACGGCGGCGCGCACTGCCTTTCGCAACTGGCTGCGTTCGCGCGCCATAGAATGCAATGTGCCCGACCTTCCTCCGGAAGCGCTCGTTTCCACCCAGTGCAAGCTTGGTACGACCGATCTGGCCGCATGGCTTGTTGACAATGGCTGGGCGAGAGCCAGTGACGGATCGCCTCTGGCCGATAATATGAAGAAGGCTGAGGAGGCAAAACGCGGTATTTTCGGCAGCCCGCCGCCATCGCTTCCCGCCGCCAGCGACTTGCCATCTCCCGTTGCCGCTGGCGAGCTGCCGCTGCCATCGGCAGAACCACAGCCGGCACCGCTGGCTGTACCCGCTCCGGATGCGCCGTTCCCGCCAAAGCCGCAGTAGAAAGCCTTGAGGTGTCAGCCTTCGTGGCAGACGGCCTCGATATTGTGGTTGTCCGGATCACGCACGAAGGCGCCATAATAGTCCGGATGGTAATGGGGGCGCAGCCCTGGCTGGCCATTGTCGTTGCCGCCAGCTTCCAGTGCTGCCTTATGAAAGGCATCGACGAGTGCGCGCGTGTTGACGCGAAATGCAACATGCGCCGGTGGATTGTTCGCAATGCCGCTGGCGATCCAGAAATCGGGCTTGCCGCCTTCGCCAAAGCCGGCAACGTCGGCACTCCCGGTTACGGATGCCGGGAACTCGAGGATCAATTCATAGCCAATGGCCGCAAGGGCTTTCTGGTAGAACTTTTTGCTCTCGTCGAAATTGCTGACATTCACTCCGATATGGTCAATCATTCCGTCCTCCCTCGATTTGGCTCCAGATATGGAGCAACTATGCCAGTTGGCCCATCAACGCCTTTTTAATGAGGGCCCGCGTTTCGGCGATGCCGTAAAGCGCGACGAAGGAACCGAACCGCGGCCCGCGTTCCTGTCCGATCAGCACTTCATAGAGCATCTGGAAGAACGACACCGATACGCCGGGGCCGCCTTCCGGGCTTTTCTTCGTGTGATCCTGATAGCGTTCGATGCCACGGGCAACGTCCAGCATGGCGTTCTGGATGGCATTGCCATCCGCATTCGCCGGCAAGGTGGCAAGCTGCGCATCGATACCCTTCAACGCCGCAAGCTCAACGTCGTCCGCGGGGCGGAACTTCTTGGTCGGCTTGACGAAATCGTTGAAGTAACGGATCGCATAGGTGACGAGCTCGTTCAGCTTCGGATTGTTTTCCTGCGTCACGCCGGGCGCATAGCGGGAGATGAACCCCCAGAGAACATCGGCATTTTCGGCATTCGACGCGCTGACGAGGTTGAGCAGCATGGCAAAGGGCACCGGCATGTCGAGCACGGGCGGATTGCCGTAATGCTGATGCCAGACCGGATTGCCGAGGCGCTCCTTCCATTCCTGCCGCTGATAGGCGGACAGGAAGGTGAAATACTCGTCCACGGCCTTCGGGATCACGTCGAAATACAGCTTCTTCGCCGTCTTCGGCTTCTGGAACATGTAAAGTGCCAGACTTTCGGTCGGCGCGTAGGTCAACCAGTCATCGATGGTCAGGCCATTGCCCTTCGACTTGGAAATCTTCTGCCCCTTGTCATCGAGGAAGAGCTCGTAATTGAAGCCTTCGGGCGCCCTGCCGCCAATGGCGCGGCAGATCTTGGACGACAGGGTCACGGAGTCGATGAGATCCTTGCCGGCCATCTCGTAGTCAACGCCAAGGGCGGTCCAGCGCATGGCCCAGTCAGCCTTCCACTGGCACTTGACCTTGCCGCCGGTTACTTCCGTTTCGACGTGTTCGCCGGTATCGGGGTCTTCATAAGTGATGGTGCCCTTCTGCACATTGCGGGCGATCATCGGGACCTGCAGGACAACGCCGGTGCGCGGGCTGATCGGCAGAAACGGCGAATAGGTTGCCCGGCGTTCCTCACCCAGGGTTGGCAGGATGATGTTCATGACATCATCATAGGCCGCCAGCATCTTGAGCAATGTCTCGTCAAACCGGCCGGAAGCGTAATAGTCCGTTGCCGAGGCAAACTCGTAGTCGAAACCGAAACGGTCGAGAAACGCCCGCAGCCGCGCATTGTTGGCCGCACCGAACGATGGATACTCGTTGGAGAACGGGTCGGGAATGCGGCTGAGCGGCTTGCCCAGATGCGAAGCCATCATCTCCCGGTTCGGCACATTGTCCGGAACCTTGCGCAATCCGTCCATGTCGTCCGAGAAGCAAAGGATCTTTGTCTTGACACTGTCCTTCGTCAGGACACGAAAGGCGTGGCGGACCATCGACGTGCGCGCGACTTCGCCGAACGTGCCGATATGCGGCAGGCCGGACGGGCCGTATCCTGTCTCGAACAGGATCGAGTCGGGATAGCCGGACTTTTCATAGCGTTTGATGATCTTCTGCGCCTCTTCGAAGGGCCATGCTTTGGCCTCTGCTGCCGCCGCGATCAGCTCGGGGGTCAGTTCGATTTGGGTGTTTGGGCGCGAAGTCATTCTTGGTTTCCTGTTTTCCTGCCATGTGGTGAAGCGCGCGGACACTATGGCGGCAGCTTCGCCGCGTCAATTGCCACGGCGTCACACAAGGCTTTTGCATGCGGTTTCAATAAAAATCGACGGGGAAGTACCGTAGATAGAGTTCGGAGGTCGTGCCCTTTTCCTCCATGGATTTCAATGCAAAATTGAAGGCATCGACGAGATCGGTGTTCTTCGTGGTTGTGGCAATCATCATGCCGTCGCCCAGAAACTGTGGTGCGATATACGGGCCGCCGGAAAATGTGCAGCAATTCTGCGCTTCCGGGCTGCCGATCCAGAACGACAGGTCGGATCCGTCGCCAAAAACCGCATCGATTTTCTTGTCGCGCAAATCCTTCAGCATCAACGCGCGTGTGGGATAGCCGACCCATCTGTCCCTGGGGAAGTAATCGGTGAAAATCGCCTGATGCACCGACCCGTCCACGACGCCAACCACTTTCTTGTCGAGCTTATCCGCCAGAGGTTCCTCCAGCGTCGTTTCCTTCAGGGTGACGAAACGGGCAGGCAGCCGCATGTAGGGCGCGGTGAATGCAAACTTTTCACGCAATTGCGCCGTGGGCTTCAATCCGGCGATAATGGCCTCGGCTTCGCCGTTTTCCACGGTCTGCTGAAGTTCATTCCATGGACGCGCTTCGATCTGGCAAATCGCAGTCACATTCAATTCGCTGCAGATGGCCCGCACCAGGTCGATGTTGAAGCCGGATATCCGTCCGCTGGCATCGATGAAATTGAACGGAGGGTAATCCACAGTGGTCACAAACCGGATGCGTTCGACCGTCGAAAGATTGGGCTTGGCAACATGTTCCCGGCCATCCCAATAGTGCGGGAAATCCGATGCTGCACTGATTTGAGACAATCCTGCCCCAAGGAAAACTGCCGTGCAAAAAGCGATTGTGCGGATATGCATTCGATTTGAGAAGCCCATGTGATTTGCCCGAAGAGTAGCATGGGTGATCCTGACATGACAGGTTTGATGGCCGTCCTGCACCGCCTCATGGAGTGATGGGCTGCAATAGATGCCGTTCTTCGACTTATGAAGAATTGCCATTGGTATAAAGAGGCCTGACAATATTATTCTTCGCTTATAACGCTATAAATTGTTCCGAATTTTATTTTCAATTTTGAATTGTGAGTTGAGTTCATGCTGTTGGCGTTCCCTCTACAGAAAACACGCGCCTTGACGGTCGATAATATTCAAAGATCAGGCTCTCGGTAGAGGGAAGATGCTGCATCGAGACATCGAAGTGGCTCTGGCCGCGCGTCTCTACCGCGCCGGATTGGCGAAAATCCTGATCGTACGGGCCTTCAGGGATTCCATTGCCGGCAACACGTCCTTTATTGACGAACTCTATGCCAGCGTTCGCGGCAAAGATGCGCTGATCGGCCAATGTATCGCCGACATAACGGGACTGGCTTTTGAAGCGGCACCGCAAACAACCGGTATTTTTCTGCGATCGAGCCCGGATATCACCATTCTGCCGCACGCACGCATTGCGACGACGCTCAATCACGACAGCAATGCATTGACCTATATTGCGCCGACAATCGCCGACATTGCTGTTGTCAAAGGCTATCTGTCGAGCCGCAAAGAGCTGGCTGGCCGCTTGAGCGTGACCACGCCCTCAGGGGTGCGCGCGCTTCTCAGGGCCGGGCATCAGCATCTGCTTGCCGATAGAGCCGCAAGAATGATCGAAGACTCCCGCTGCGAATACTCGGCCAAAACTGTCCTGACAGGTCAGCAGGGCATCCTGATCGGCATATTGGCAAGCTGTCTGCTGCTGGACGCTTTTGAGAAGCAGCAGCTGAGCTGGAAGGGTGCGCATGTCATCTTCTCGCTGTTCTTTCTTGCCTGTGTCCTGCTGCGGTTGGTGGCATGCAAAAATGCGCGCGGCGACAATCCGTTACCCCTGCTGGCGATAAATCCTGCAGAGCTTCCGATCTACACGGTTATGATCGCACTGTATCAGGAAGCAGACATTGTTCCGCAGCTCGTCAGAGCCATGCTGGCGTTGAACTGGCCGCGATCAAAGCTTCAGGTTCTCTTCCTCTGCGAAGGGGATGACGCAGCGACACTCGCCGCATTGAGGCGCCAGGGTCTGCCTCAGTCCTTCGATATCATTTCCGTATCCGGATATGGCCCGCGGACGAAGCCAAAGGCGCTCAATTACGGGCTCTTGCTGTCGAGGGGAGCGTTTGTCGTGGTTTACGATGCAGAGGATCGCCCCCACCCAGACCAGCTGCTGGAAGCCTTTCAACGGTTCCAGCGCGCCGATGAAAAGCTCGGCTGCCTCCAGGCTCCGTTGAAGGTCGCCAATGCCCATGAAAGTCTTGTGGCACGTTTGTTCGCCTTCGAATATGCGGCGCACTTCCAGAGCTTCCTGCCGTGGCTTGCGCATCGCGGGCTGGTCTTGCCCCTCGGCGGCAGCTCCAATCATTTTCGTTCCGATTGCCTGACCGCCATCGGAGGCTGGGATCCGCACAACGTCACGGAGGACGCGGAGCTCGGAACCCGTTTGGCGCGCCTGGGGTATCGGACGGATATGATCGAACGCGCGACGATCGAAGATGCGCCGACTGAAATCGGCATCTGGTTTCGCCAGCGAACGCGCTGGTTCAAGGGCTGGATGCAGACGTGGCTTGTGCAGATGCGCCAGCCATTTACCCTGCTCGTCCAGTTGGGCATTCTGCGCTTCGTCGTCTATCACCTTCTGGCGGTGGGGATGATCGTTTCATCCCTGCTTTATCCCGTCACGCTGCTGTTTATGCTCTCGGTCACCTTGTGCTGGCTTTCCGGAAGCGATGTCTTTGCCCGGCATCGGGATATTCTCTGCATCGATCTCATCAATATCGTGATGGGGTATCTCTCGTTCCACCGGCTGGGGCAGCGCGCGCTGGCGGGCAAGGGGATGCCCGGCAGGATCCTGCCATGGATACCGCTCTACTGGTTGCTCATGTCCCTTGCGGCATGGCGCGCTTTGGGGCAGTTGAACACGCGGCCTTTCCTATGGGAGAAAACGCCGCATCGGCCCGCACAATCTACTCAAGAAACCCCGGACCGGACCCAATGATCAGAGCGTCTTCATTGCCGATCACCCCGACATCCCGGCCCTTGTAGGGCAAGCTCAGCAAAACCCGGCGGATAACGGCGATGCGTGCACGGCGCTTATCATTGGAGCGCACGACGGTCCATGGCGCATGGGCCGTATGGGTCCGGGCCATCATTTCGTTCCGGGCGTCGGTGTAGTCATCCCACTTTTCGGCACCGGCAATATCCATCGGCGAGAACTTCCAGTTCTTCAACGGGCTGTGGCGTCGATCGTGAAAACGTTTCAGCTGCATGATCTGGCCGATATTGAGCCAGAATTTGAAGAAGAAGATACCATCGGCAACGATCATGCGTTCGAAGCCGGGTGTTTCCTCGAGGAACGATTCATGCTGTTCCGGCGTACAGAAACCCATGACGGGTTCAACACCAGCGCGATTGTACCAGGAGCGGTCAAACGTGACGAATTCGCCCTTTGTCGGAAAATGCGAGACGTAGCGCTGATAGTACCATTGGCCGCCTTCGGTTTCCGTGGGCTTGGGCAGGGCAACGTTGCGCGCATTGCGGGGATTCATGTACTGGCGCAAGGTAAAGATCGTTCCGCCCTTGCCGGCGGCATCGCGCCCTTCGAAGACGGTTATCACGCGGCCGCCGGTTTCCTGCAGCCAGCTCTGCATTTTGACCAGTTCAATCTGCAGCTGCTCAAGTGTTTTTTCGTATTCGGCCCTGTTCATTTTATCCGTGTAGGGAAAGTCACCGGACGCAAGGGCGCCGTCGTCAATCCAGTCCGGCAGTTTGGCATCGTCGATATCGAAACTCCGCTTCTTCCCGTCGATCCTGAGTTTAAGCGTTGTCTTACCGACATGCGGCTGGTCGGATTTCTCTTTCGAATTTTTGGCCAAGACAGTCTCCCTCAATTGACATGAAGCCATGTTATTGGGACAGCGTTGTGGCGTCCAGTGTCGATGACAAGCATGGCAGGGCAGGGAGTTGAACGCATGAGCATATTCGGTTCAGGGCAGGAAAGCCGCGGTTTGCGGCAAAGGGCGATGCAGCGGATCATTCGCGCGCGCTATATTCTTGGTGCCGCTGCCTTTCTCACCGCGCTCGTTCTGAATTCCGGTGCGTCCTGGTGGCTGAGCTTTGCCATTCTGATGCTCCTGCTTCTGGGCGTGGTCGCCTTGTCGGCAAGCATTCCGCGCAGCGACGACACCAACCGTGCGCAGCCGGTCAGCGATCCGGCGGTCTTCCGCCTGTCCGGTCAGCAGCTTGCGGCGCAATTGCCCGATCCGCTGATCATCTTTGATCACGAAGGGACAATTCTTTACGTCAATCCGGCGGCCAACGGCGCTTTCGGGCCTCTGGCGCGCGGCGGTACGCTGCTCCTGCATTTCCGCGCACCGGAGATGCAGACGCTGGTCCAGTCGGTCATGTCGGATGCGCAGGCCGGGTCGATTGATTATTCCGAACGCGTTCCGGTTGAACGCTGGTATCGCGCCACAGTGCTGCGTCTGGATCAGGGCGGTTCCGACCGCCAGTATCTCCTGTCATTCCGCGATCTGACCGAGGCGCATCGTCTGGAGCGCATGCGCTCGGACTTCATCGCCAATGCCAGCCATGAATTGCGCACGCCACTGGCTTCACTCAGCGGTTTCATTGAAACGCTGCGCGGTCCGGCGCGCAACGACGCCGTTGCCCGCGACAATTTTCTGGAGATCATGCAGAAACAGGCTGAGCGCATGGCACGGCTCATCGATGATCTTCTGTCCCTGTCGCGCATCGAAATGAAGGCCCATATCGCGGTGAAGGACCAGGTGGACCTGACTATCGTTCTCAATCATGTGGTGGACACTCTTCGCCCGCTCGCCACGAACCTCGACATTGAAATCGAGCGCCACATTGATCCCGGACCGGTCATGGTCCTCGGCGATCGGGATGAACTGACGCAGGTTTTCCAGAATCTTCTGGAGAACGCCTGCAAATACGGCCAGTCCGGCAAGAAGGTGGTTGTCGAGCTCAAAAACAATGGCGAGGGGATCAAAGCCACTATTCAGGATTTTGGCCCTGGCATACCGGAAGAACATATACCGCGGCTGACCGAGCGCTTTTATCGCGTCAATATCGAGACGAGCCGGGCCCAGAAAGGCACTGGCCTCGGTCTGGCAATCGTCAAGCACATCCTGACGCGGCACCGGGCCCGGCTTGTCGTTCGCTCCCGCGTTGGCGAAGGCTCATCGTTCACGGTTGCCTTCGGCCCGCAGAAAGCCAAGGCTTGACGCCAACAAAAAAGGCGCCTGACGGCGCCTTTCCCTATCTATGTGCCTTGCCGATTACCGGGCGCGGCGGCGATCGGACGCCGGCTGATAGGCCAGGCGGGCATGATAGGTGCAGTACGGACCGCCTTCGCCGACATCATTTCCGCAGAAGTGAAAATCAGGCTGCAACGGATCGCCCATCGGCCACTTGCAGGTGCGCTCACTGAGCTGCACCAGCTCAAGGCGCCGCGAGATCGGCACCACCACATCCGTCGAGGGCTTCATCACGGTCTGCGTAACCGTGTCGACAAAATATTCCTGCTGCAGCGCTGTTGCGCCAATGCTCTTGGTCACAACGCGGCTCGTCATCTGCGCCGACGTGCTGACGCTGCTGCGATGTCCGGCTGAAGCGGTCGTGTTGACTTTCTTGCTGCGTGTCTGGGTCGATGTGGTCTTGCCGCGGCCTGACAGTTTCAGGCGGTGCACCTTGCCGATGACCGCATTGCGGCTGACGCCACCCAGCTGTGCTGCGATCTGGCTTGCGCTCAGACCTTCGGCCCAAAGCTTCTTCAGCTGTTCTACGCGCTCATCTGTCCAGTTCATCTTCCTTGGCTCCGTATTGTGCGGACTCTAGGCTGAATCCTTCCCTCACATCTGGATTGCTCCAGATTGCAGATACTATATCTATCCAGGTGACGAGGTCCGCCGCACGAAATCTAGCTATTCCGTTTCTCAAGCTACAATATGCGATGACTCTGTGACAAGAGTCGGGCGTGGGAAGCGGCTTGCTTTTTTGGGTTTTCCCCAACTTGCACGTGAAAACGCGGCATAAATGACATTTCTCGCAAATCCCGTCGCTTTTCGTATGGTTGCTTGGCTACAGATTTGAAAACCTTATGGAAAGGCCGCTTCGCGCGGACGCACTGTCGCGGCTATGTTTTTGAAGTGTTCATTTGACAATTGCGGATTGAATGATGATATTACCAGCGTCAGGCCGCCCTTGTGGGCGGCTTTTTGATTTCATCGCTGCCGGTTTCTTCTTAGCAAACAGCAGATCAAAACAGGGTATTGGAGGCCCGAAACGACATGACGGACGCAAACGCGCAACCGCTATACGACACTTTTGCTCGTGCGGATCTGCGCTTTGAGCGAGGAGACGGTGTTTGGCTGACGACTGAGAGCGGCGAACGCTATCTGGATTTCGCTGCCGGCATTGCCGTCAATTCGCTGGGTTACTCGCATCCGCATCTCGTCGAAACCCTGAAGACCCAGGCTGACAAGCTCTGGCATCTGTCCAATATTTATGAAATTCCGGGGCAAAGGCGTCTTGGTCAGCGTCTCGTGGACAACACGTTTGCCGACAAGGTGTTTTTCACCAATTCCGGGGCGGAAGCGCTGGAATGCGCGATCAAGACCGCCCGGCGCTATCACTATGTCAACGGTCACCCGGAACGGTTTCATATCATCACGTTCGAAGGCGCGTTCCATGGTCGGACGCTGGCAACGATCGCTGCCGGCGGCCAGGAAAAGTATCTCGAAGGCTTCGGCCCCAAAGTCTCCGGCTTTGACCAGGTGCCCTTTGGTGACGAGAAGGCATTGAAGGCGGCCATTGGTCCCCAGACCGCTGCCATCCTGATTGAACCGATCCAGGGCGAGGGCGGTGTGCGTCCCGTGCCGGATGAGGATTTGCGCCGTCTGCGCAAGATTTGCGACGAGAACGGCCTGCTGCTGATCCTTGATGAAGTGCAGTCCGGTGTCGGACGCACGGGCAAGTTCTTTGCATATGAGTGGTCGGGTATCACGCCCGATATCATGGCTGTTGCCAAGGGCATCGGCGGCGGTTTCCCGCTCGGCGCCTGTCTCGCAACGGCCGAGGCAGCCAAGGGCATGACAGCCGGCGTGCATGGCACGACCTATGGCGGCAATCCGCTCGCCATGGCCGTCGGCAATGCCGTGCTCGATGTCATTCTCGCTGACGGCTTTTTCGAGCACGTGCAGCAGGTCGCCCTCTTCATGAAGCAGGGCCTTGCCTCGATCTCCGATCGCTATCCCGAGGTCATTGCGGAAGTACGCGGCCGCGGCCTATTGATGGGCATCAAGAGTGTTGTTCCCAATACAGCGCTCGTTCAGGCCCTGCGTGATGAACACCTGCTCACCGTTGGTGCCGGCGACAACGTCATTCGGTTGCTGCCGCCTTTGGTCGTGACCGAAGAAGAGGCCCGTGAGGCCCTTTCCCGGATTGAAGCCGCTGCCGAACGTCTGTCGGTCACGGCCCGGCAGAAGAGTGCGTAGGGAACTGTCATGACAATCAAGCAGGACCTCCGTCACTTCACGGATATCTCGGCGCTTTCTTCCGGTGTGTTGCGTTCCATTCTTGATGATGCGCGCGCGCGCAAGAACCGCCTCAAGGCAGGCAATATCGAAAAGCCCTTTGCAGGCAAGGTGCTTGCGATGATTTTCGACAAGCCTTCGACGCGGACCCGCGTGTCCTTCGATGTCGGCATGCGCCAGCTGGGCGGCGAAACCATCATGCTCACCGGTTCCGAAATGCAACTCGGCCGCAGCGAGACCATTGCGGATACGGCAAAGGTGCTTTCGCGCTACGTCGATATCATCATGATGCGCACGACGACCCATGACCGGCTGATCGAAATGGCTGAGAATGCCACGGTTCCCGTCATCAATGCCCTGACGGACGACACGCATCCTTGTCAGATCATGGCCGATATCATGACGTTCGAAGAGCATCGCGGTCCGGTCAAGGGTAAGACGTTTGCCTGGACAGGCGATGGCAACAATGTGCTGCATTCGCTCGTCGAAGCGGCTGCGCGCTTTGATTTCAACCTGAACATTGCCACGCCGGAAGGCAGCGAGCCCGAGAGCAAATATCTCGCCTGGGCCAAGAGCGCCGGCGGCAATGTCAAGCTGACGTCCGATCCTATCGCGGCTGTCGAGGGCGTTGACTGCATCGTCACCGATACGTGGGTTTCAATGGGGCAGGAAGGCCGTGCGCGCGGCCACAATGTGTTCATGCCCTATCAGGTCAATGATGCCCTGATAAAGCACGCGCATCCCGATGCCCTGTTCATGCACTGCCTGCCTGCCCATCGCGGTGAAGAAGTAACGGATTCCGTTATTGACGGGCCGCACTCGGTCGTTTTCGATGAAGCCGAAAACCGGTTGCATGCGCAAAAAGCCATTCTAGCCTGGTGTCTCGAAGGAGGTCGCCCGCGTGTCTGATATGCCTGACATCACCAAGCGCTCCGACGAATACGTCTTCGCCGGGGATGATGCGGTTGTGCCGTTCCAAGTCGAGACACTCGATGCACGCGGCCGTGCGGTGCAATTGGGTGCGACGCTGGACGATATTCTCAGCCGACACGACTACCCGGAGCCGGTTGCAAAGCTCTTGGCCGAAGCGATTGTCCTGACCGTGCTCTTGGGAACGTCACTGAAATTCGACGGCAAGTTCATTTTCCAGTCACAGTCCGCCGGGCCTGTCGACATGCTGGTGGTTGATTTCCGCACGCCGAATTCGGTGCGCGCTTATGCCCGCTATGACGAAGACCGGCTGGCCGAGGCGATCGCCGCACACCGGCTTTCGCCGGAGCAGTTGATGGGGACGGGAACGCTGGCGCTGACGGTTGATCAGGGCGAGTACACCCAGCGGTACCAGGGTATCGTTGCACTCGACGGTTCCAACCTGGAGGAAATAGCCAAGACCTATTTCCGCCAGTCGGAGCAGATTCCGACCGATATCCGCCTGTCCGTCGCCAAGCTCATAGAGCGCGGCGAGGATGGCAAACCCGTCGAGCAATGGCGCGCCGGAGGGCTGATCGTGCAGTTCCTGCCGGAATCCGAGCTGCGCATCCGCCAGCGTGATCTGCCTGCGGGCGATGCGCCGGATACCGATGAGGATGAGGACGATATTGAAGAGGACGATGATTGGGCTGAAGTGAAGGCTCTGGTTGCGACCATCGAGAGTTCGGAACTGACCGATCCGCAGGTGGGTGCCGAACGGCTGTTGTACCGCCTGTTCCATGAACGCGGCGTCCGCGTATTCGACGCCGTGCCGGTGAACGACGATTGTTCCTGCTCGCGTGACAAAATTGCAGGCGTCCTCTCCGGATTTACCGCCGAAGAGATCACGGACAGCATCGAAGATGGCAAGATCAGCGTGACCTGCGAGTTCTGCTCGACCCATTACGAGTTTGACCCCGCGGAATTCCTGCCAAAGAACTGATCATCCGCCAAAGAACTGATCATCCGAACGAGGATTGCCCCTGTGGACGTACGTGACAGCAACGGAAATGAGCTTCAGAACGGCGATTCCGTCACCTTGATCAAGGATCTCAAGGTCAGGGGAACGTCCGAGACGATCAAGCGGGGCACGCTCGTCAAGAATATCCGCCTGAACGGCCGCGAGGGTGAAGTCGAGTGCAACACCAAACAGGTCAAAGGCCTGGTTCTGAAAACGGAATTCGTCAAGAAGGCGTAGTGCGGCGTCACAACCGCCGCAGGTGAATTGCTATTTCAGCAGCCCATTGGCGATCCGCCAGGATACCAGCGCCTCGTGGGCAGCGGTGACGGCAACCAGGACAATCAGGAACGCACCGATGATCAGCCATAACGGCCACGGCTTCGCCGAACGTTTGGCGAAGAGGCCGACGACAAGGCCCGGCACAAGCGCTAGCGCCAGAAGTTCGGGCATACCGGCCTTGCCGGCCTGAATGCTTGGCAGGGTATAGCCCATAAAAAGTGCGCCGACACCAATGGCAAAGGTGACAACGGAGCAGGCAAGCGCCTTCAGGTACGGCATTTCAGTTTGGCTGGTCATCAGGGCGTGTACTCATGCATGTGATCAAAATGGCGCTTGCAACGATTGCGCTCTGTAAAGGCAACAGTCCGGTCGAGAATTAATTCAATGTCCGCAATTGATCCGGCAAATCAAGCGAAAAAGCCGGTATCTCGATGTCGAACAAGTTTCCGGTTTCGCTTTCCATGGAATAACGGCCAACCATCACACCGGATGTCGTTGTCAGCGGGCAGCCTGAGGAATACTGGAACGAGTCTCCGGGATTGAGCACCGGCTGTTCACCGATGACACCAGGGCCGCGAATCTCTTCGATCTGGCCGTTCCCATCGGTGATTTTCCAATAGCGCGCCCGAAGCCGGACGGTGCCGTCGGATTCATTGGCGATCGTAATCCGGTATCCCCAGACATATCTGTTTTCTTCCGGATTGGACTGCTCCTCCAGATAGAATGGTTCTACGATTACTTCAATATTCTGAGTGACTGCGCGATACATGATAAACCTTGTCTTATCAATGATATTGCGGGTCGTGGCCGTCTCGTCAACCATTACAATACATAAAGATGATTAAATTTAATGTGAATAGCCAACATTCTGCAACGTTTATACTTAAATATACCGCTCCCGCACTGAAATTGGTTTCAGTGCGGGATTGGTCCTGTCTTACTTGGCTGCCTTGAGGGCAGCATCGAAATCCTCGATCAGATCGTCGGCATCTTCCAGGCCAACCGACAGGCGCAGCAGCCCGTCCGAAATGCCAAGTTCTGCACGTGCTTCATCTGTAAGGTTTTTGTGCGTGGTTGTCGCGGGGTGTGTGATGAGACTCTTCGAATCTCCAAGATTGTTGGAAATCCGCACCACTTCCAGTCCGTTCTCGCAATCAAAGGCCGCCTTCTTGCCGTCCTTGAGTTCGAAGGCCACGAGCGTGGAACCACCGGTCATCTGTTTGGCGATGATGTCGGCCTGTGGGTGATCCGCACGGCCGGGGTAAATAACCCTGGAAACTGCCGGATGGTCCGCGAGGAAGTCAGCAATTTTCGCCGCACTTTCAGTTTGCTGGCGGACGCGGACGGGCAGGGTTTCAAGGCCCTTCAGCATGATCCAGGAATTGAAGGGGCTGAGGCCCGGGCCGGTGTGGCGGAAATATTCGTGGAGGTTTTCGTCGATCCATTTCTTGTCGGAAAGGATGACGCCGCCAAGACAGCGTCCCTGGCCTTCAATGTGCTTGGTGGCCGAATAGACGACGATGTGGGCGCCAAGTTCCAGCGGCTTCTGGAACAGCGGGGTCGCAAACACATTGTCGACGATCAGTTTGGCGCCGACGGAATTGGCGACCTTGGCCACGGCGGCAATATCGACGATCTCGAGGGTCGGATTGGTCGGGCTTTCCAGGAACAGCGCCTTGGTGTTCGGGCGGATGGCCTTTTCCCAGTTCTCGGCCCTGGAGCCGTCGATCAAGGTGAAGTCCACGCCATATTTCGGCAGGAGCGTCTCGATGATGTAGCGGCACGAGCCGAACAGGGCGCGCGCTGCCAGAACGTGGTCTCCAGCCTTGACCTGACACAGGATTGCCGCCGCAACCGCAGCCATTCCCGAAGCCGTTGCGCGCGCATCTTCCGCGCCTTCAAGCGCGCACATGCGCTTTTCGAACATATCGGTTGTCGGATTGGCGTAGCGCGAATAGATGAAGCCGGGTTCTTCGCCTTTGAAGCGGGATTCGGCAGCTTCCGCCGTGTCATAGACAAAGCCCTGAGTGAGGAAGAGGGCTTCCGATGTTTCACCGAAACCGGAGCGCAAGGTTCCGGCATGAACGAGTTGTGTCGCGGGGCGCAGCTTACGGGTTGTGGTCATCGTCTTCTCAATCTGCCAGAATCTGGCCAATAAAAAACCGGCCTTGCGGGAATCGCAAAAAGGCCGGACGAGACCGGGCCTCTTTTAGCAAATTGTTTAACGTGGCTGCAAGCCGGCCGGCCAAATCACCACGGGATAAAATTGCTTTAATCCTCTTGGCGGCTTGCGTCAATCGGGTGAGACGCTAAAGCTTTTGGGAAATTATATGAGGTTTCGGCGGTCGATATGAGTATACGTGAAGCGGGCATTCTGGCGGATAGCGGCATCAGGGCATTGCATCAGGCCGGTGCACTGAAAACCGAGCGTGATTTCGACGCTGATCAGATCCAGCCGGCCAGCCTGGACCTGCGCCTGGGCACGAAAGCCTATCGCGTGCGCGCCAGTTTCATGCCGGGGCCCGGAACCCCCGTTATCAACAAGCTGGAAAAACTCAAGCTGCACGAGATCGACCTCAGTCACGGTGCCGTGCTGGAAACCGGCTGTGTCTATATCGTCCCGCTGCTGGAAAGCCTGGCGCTGCCCGCCGGGGTTTCGGCATCGGCCAATCCCAAGAGTTCGACCGGGCGTCTTGATATTTTCACCCGCGTCATCGTTGACGGCGCACAGGAATTCGACAAGGTGCCGGCGGGATATAATGGCCCCATCTATCTCGAAGTCAGCCCGCGTACCTTCCCGATTGTCGCGCGGGCAGGATCGCGTCTCTCGCAGATACGCTTCCGCACCGGACGGGCGCAACTCGACGAAACGGAACTGACCGCACTGCATGCAAGCGAGACGCTCGTGGCGTCGGACACGCCGAACATATCGGGCGGCGGCATTGCCCTGTCCATCGACCTGACCGGCGATGCGAACGGCCTTGTCGGTTATCGCGGCAAGCACCACACAGGGGTGGTGGATGTCGACAAGCGCGGGGCGCATGACCTCTTCGATTTCTGGGAGCCGATCCATGATCGCGGCGCGCGCGAACTGGTGCTCGATCCCGATGAATTCTACATTCTCGTGTCGCGTGAAGCCGTGCATGTTCCTCCGCTTTATGCGGCGGAGATGACGCCGTTCGATCCGCTGGTCGGCGAGTTCCGCGTCCACTATGCCGGGTTCTTCGATCCGGGTTTCGGGCACACCGCCGCAGGCGGAACCGGCAGCCGCGCGGTGCTTGAAGTGCGCAGCCACGAGGTGCCATTCATTCTCGAGCATGGCCAGATCGTCGGCCGCCTGATCTATGAACATATGCTGGAGCGGCCCAAGGCCCTTTATGGCACCGACCTCGGCTCGAATTATCAGGCGCAGGGCCTGAAACTCTCCAAACATTTCCGGTCATGAACCGCGGTTGATTGACAAGACGCCGATTTGACGGCCTGGATGTATTCCTGGGATTTGTCATGCAGGATTGGAGGTTTGCGATGCCTCGGAAAACCGGCTCGAAACGGCGTGCAGCAGCTGTTGTGCTCGCCATTCTGACGTTCATTGCGCTATTGCCGCTGTTGTCAGTCCTGGTGACCTATGCGATCGCCAATACGCTTGGCTGCACGGTGGATGAGAACAGTGTTCACCCGTGTCTGCTGGGCGGCATCGACATTGGCGATACGCTGTACACCATGGGCGTGCTGGGCTGGCTGATGATCCCGGCCGCGCCGCTTCTGCTGATTGCGGTGCTTGGCTGGATCGGCCTTGGCATTGTCGCCATCGCCGGCCGCATGCACCGCAGCTGATATACACGCTGTTTGCAGGGTGATGTGCGAATCCGGTTGACTATCGATCCCGGCTGCTTTTCATTCCGGTTATCTGCCCCGAGGCAAGTTCGCGGGCATAGGCGGGTGTAGTTCAATGGTAGAACGGCAGCTTCCCAAGCTGCATACGAGGGTTCGATTCCCTTCACCCGCTCCATCCCTTGTTTGCATGGAACGCAAGACGGCAGCAAGGATGCCGCCTCGCGTTGACCCGGTTGTCAAATATTGATCTGCTCCAGCCACTTGCCAAGTGATTGCGCGATTTCCTCGGGTTGATCTTCCGGTGCATTGTGTTTGGCGGCACCGCAATTGACAACGCTGAGGTTGGCATAGTTGGCCTTGCACCAGGCTACCATGTCCGCCCCGATCGCCAGGTTCTTTCCCGATCCTTCGAACGCAATCAACAGTTTCGGAACATCGACACTGTCGGCAAGCCAGGTGTTGAAATCCCGCATTCTTTCAATCAGCGCTGCCGGTTCCTCGTCTACAGGCATTGAGCGCGTCCATTCGAGAATGGCCCGGCGGCTTTCAGGGGTGGTGTACGACTGCGTATAGGCATGGATATCTTCGCCTGAAAGGCCGGAAAGCACCGTTGCCTGCAAGGTTTGTTCGATGAAAGTGTTGCTCTGGAGCACGATGGTCTCGCCAAGCCCCTCCGTCTTCAATGCGCGAAACCGTTCCGCAACCTCCGGCGGAAAATCGGCCCAGCGCATCGGCCGCAGAATTGTTTCCATGAAGGCCACGCCCCGCACCCGCTCCGGATGACGCGCCGCCCAATCCAGGGCAAGCGTGCCGCCCCAGTCATGGCCAATCAGGATGACGTCCGTCAGTCCCAGCGCATCGAACCACGCATCGAGATAGCGGACTTGATCGGCAAAACTGTAGTCGAGGGAGGGGCGGCCCGAGCGCCCCATGCCGATCAGATCGGGAGCCAGACGGCGATAGCCAGGTAGGGCGGGGGTGATCTTTCTCCACAAATGCGATGTGGTGGGATTTCCATGGAGGAACACAATGGGTGTGCCCAAGCCCGCTTCTTCGTAGTATAGGGTTGAATCAAGGATGGAAATGGATGGCATGAGATTGTCCTTTTCAGATATGGTAAGGTGCCTGTCTAATACGATATAGACAGTTGCCTGTCAATATCTGAAGGAATCTGACGTCGCACAGGAACGGGAAACAGCACGCTGATGAGTTCACCAACGCCCAATCTCGGAATTCTTCTGCGGCTCCTGCATCAGCAATGGACGCAGGCCATCGACACCGCGCTCGACGAGGCGGGGTTCGTCGATATCCGTCCATCCCATTCGAATGTATTGGCCTTTACGCCTTCATCCGGAATTCAGGTCAGCGAACTGTCGAAACTGTCAAAAACCCGCAAACAATCGATCACCCAGGCGGTGGAAGAGCTTGAAAAGCTTGGGTATGTGGAGCGTCGCCCCGATCCGCGGGACAAGCGGGGACGATTGGTCTTTCTCACAGTCCGGGGGCAGGCGGTGCAGCCTACGGCGATGGCGGCGGGCAAACGCATTCAACAGAACTGGGAGAGCGTCGCTGGCAAAGAGAATATCGATGTTTTGACGTCCACTCTGCAGCTTGTACTCGAAAAATTGCCGCGCGGTGAATAGACCGCCTGCTTTTCGCTTGCTGCGGTGTCCTTGTTTGAATGTTCATCAACAACGGCGTAATGTGGAGCGGGATAAACTGGAGGGAGCTGTCATGAAGAATATTCTTTCCCTAGTGGCTGCCGGCCTCATCGCGCTGGTGATGTGCCTGACATCAATCGTATCCGCGCAGGCCTCGCCGATCTCCGTCCAACGCGCGCCGATCGCTTCGAATGTGGAACTGGTCAAATACAAGCACAATCGCGGCAGGCATTGGGGCCACCGCCATCATTATCGGCACGGCTGGAGAGGTCATCACCATCGCCGCCACCACTGGAATAATCGGCACCATCGGCCCGGCTATTGGAAGCACCATCGTCATCACAGGCACTATTATCGCTATTAGCGCCTCATAATGGCCCTAAACGGATTATTAACGTTCCGGCAGGGGAACGATCACCGGGACATATTGAGGAGATGGGTATGACTCTTGTGAAGCGCGGTTTTGTTGCCGTTGCATGTTTTGGTTTGCTGGTTGCCGGCACTGCACTCTCGACGACGGGCAATTACAGCCTTGTCGGTTCTGCACTGGCCAAAAATGGCAATGGCAACGGTGGCGGCGAGGGCGGTGGAAAAGGCAATGGCAGCGAAGGCCATAGCAACGCCAAGGGCGACCACGCAAATGACAAATCCAAGACCAAGGAAGCAGATCTGAGCGACAGGGATCTGGACAAGAATACCTTGGGTCCGCTCAACGCAGCACATGCATCGGCGCGGGCACGGGAGCGGGCAGCCCCCAATTCCTCCGTCGGCAAGATCGCCGCTTACGAACGCAGCCGCGAAGCAGCCCTTGCCATTACTGATCCCACGTTGAGGGAGCAGGCCCTCGAAGCCGCTGAAGCCAAATTGAGCACGGATTTCCATCGGACACTCACGACGGCGCAAATTGACAAAGTGAACGACCTGTTGGACGCCCGTCGCTGAGACCGAAATGGCCAATCGACAGGATTGGTGCGATATTCCAAAGCCCCCGTATCTCCGGACGCGGGGGCTTTTGCAATTGAGGTGGTCCTCGCGCCGGATATTTTCGGCTACGGCGATTTGTTGTGCCGCTTCGAGCGCGCCCGTAACACTGCGCCCACGCGCCTGAGTGGAGATGGCACAAGCGCTTGATACATGGCCTTCAAACTCAAGAGGATATTCGTTGAGGTTGAAATTTCACGATCGAGTTTATCGATTTTCGTGGTCAATGTTTGAGCGAGCGTTTCCATGGAATGCGAATTGGGCAGATGACGCTCTGTCACCGAATGCAGTTCGGCAAGGATCTCTGATTTTGATTGATCCAGCATTTGCCTGAGAGTGTCTGTTTCCGGCATCCAATGCATTTCAGAGGCGATACGAAACCAGGTTCTTTTTTCCGCGGTTGCAACGAGTTCCTGCGCCCAAAGGCCATTGGCAAGATCGAGCGCAGGCAGGCCGGGTGATCCTGCCTTGATGGCCGAACGGTAGAGCTTTTCGTACTGGGAGACATATTTGTCCGCCGGCGAATGCTCACGCAGATAATCGGCTACATCTGCCGCATCCTTGGCGTCGTAATGCTGGATCGCTTCCTGCAACAGCCCGACAGTTGTCGGTCGGGCGAGCAACCGCACACCGAAATTATTCTTCCGCCAGGCCGCGACATTGCGGGTCGTGAGAAGTCCGGCAAAGCCACGACCATCACAGACAACAACCGCACATCCGACAAAGGCCGCTTCCAGCGCCATGCGCGCCGTTGCAAAGACCAAATCATATTTGAGCAATTCCTTCTCGAGCGCATCGGAAAACTTGCCTGTTCCAGGACCCAGCTCGTCAAGGGTGATGGTCTCTGCGGCACACGCGCGCCGCACCAATTCAGTATGACCGCTGGCCTTGGTAAGCAGGAGCGCCTTCCGGGGGCGGTCCGGAAGAGGGGGCCTTGCGATAAACCGCGCTGAATCAACGGCGTTTTCTATCGTGGTCAAGCGATTGGCCGGGATGCCTCTGGACAAGCATTTGTCTCTGCACGCGGCGTCTACGGCGACATAGTGCTTGATCTGCGGATGCAGCAAAGGGGCTTCGATCTCGAACACGGAACTGTGGCAGGTGTAGACGACCGGCACGTCGGGAAACCGTGCCATGGCAATAAAGCACGGAGACACGTGGTGGGCATGAATGACATCAGGCCGATAGGGTATCTGATCTATCGCATGATAGATCAGATGTCCCTTCTGTATCATCCAGTTGGTGTCGCCGACCAATGTCGGGGCAAAAATCATAACGTGGTGACCTGCAACCCGAAGTGCGTCAGCCAGCAGTTCAACGACACTTTCGGATCCGGACCGCATTCCAAAAACAAAATTTGTAATAAGAACACGCACTTTATATTTCACCAATGCAGAATAAACAAACACTAAGTATTCTTCTTTTGGCGCATCCCGGGCATGAGCTGCGCATTCACCATTGGGTGGAATTGAACAAGCCACTTGTTTTCTTTCTGACAGACGGCTCTGGAAGCAAGGAACAGTCCCGAACGCATTATTCCCGGGAAATCATCGAAAAAACCGGATCCGCTGCAGGCGCGATATTTGGCGATATTTCGGACAGGCTTTGGTACGAAGCGCTGGCACGTCATGATCACGGGTTTTTCGCGGCGGTGATCGCGTCAATTGAGGCTGATATTGGAGAGCATCATTCCTACAGAATAGTTGCGGATGCACGTGATGGATACAATCCAATCCACGACCTGGCATCGGCCATGGGCGCGATCCTGCAAAAGCGATTGTCCGCGGGCGGCAAACCGGCCGAACTCCTCTTTTCCGCCGCGACAGCTGGAGCAAAAGGCGATCGCGTCTGCGAGCTGGTTTTGGATGAGGAAGCCCGCGCGCGAAAACTGGCGGCGGTGGCGCGTTATCTTCCACTGGTTGATGAGGCGCGCTCCATTTTGAAACAGTATCCCGCCGCAATGGACAGGGAAGTGCTGATTTCTCAAGTCACGGATTGGCACACACCGAAAAATCCCGAGTGGGAGGAAATCGGACGTGAAAGGGTTGCGGCGGGTATTTATCAATCCTGCTTGACCTATGAAGATCACTTTTTACCAGTTGTTTCCAAGTTGTTCGAAGAATGCGGCAAGTAACGCGATCATCTTCAGACGCACTGTGATCGAGGGCACTCGTCGCACGGCAATGGCCTGACGGGAATATCCTGCTGGTGGTATGCCCGGCCCGGCCGGAATGGTTGTACTCACGATGGAATGCCCATATAATATGGGGCTGCGGGGGCTTGGCTGTTTTTGGGCGTCTCACATCATGCGTAAACTGACATTTGAATCTGTGACCGTAGAGACCAGGCAGATTGGCAAATACCGAAGTATAGCCTCGGTAAAAGAAGCCGCTGAATTTCTGTCGGAGGATTGGCCGGCCCGGCACGGACCGAGCTATCTCGCCGCACAACAAATATGCCACGATGCCCTGAATGGCGAAAGAACGGTCGGCGAAGCCCGAAAAGCCTTCATTGCGGCGGCAAAAACGGTCGATATTTTCGTGCAGGATCGGCATTGAAACCAATCTGACCGTCTTGCCGGCTACCGCCAGCCTTATCCGGGATATATTTGGACTGGAACGCTTGGCGAATCCGCTATCGCCGTGCAATTGCTTGAACCGGGCCGCATATGGCCATATGTGAACACCATCGCTGCAATTGCCGCCGCCGCTATCGGAGTATCAATGTCGGACAAGATGAACCGTTTTCTGGGAGACACGCCGGGCCGTGTTCTGCTCAAGCTCATTCTCGTATCGCTTTTCGTCGGCGTGATCATGAACGCGTTCAACTGGTCGCCGCTCGATATTCTGTACGGTTTCGAGAATTTTGCCCGCCGCATCTGGAACCTCGGTTTTGGCGCCATTGAGCGTTTCGCCGGTTACTTCCTGTTGGGCGCGGTGGTGGTTGTGCCGTGCTTCATCATTTTGCGGTTGCTCAGCTACCGGCGTTAAGCGCAAAAATATCGCCTTGGCCTGAATGAGCCACAATTGCTGGATATCGGCAGTGCATCTCATTCAGGAATTGCTTATGCCCGACCATAGATTTCATTTGTCACGCCGCAGCGTACTTGGGTTCGCCGCCGTCTCGGCGCTGTTGCCGCTGGCCGCCTGCCAGACAGTGACACGCACGCCGGGGAAAAGCGCCGGTGTATCGGCGTCAGCGACCTCGCTTGTGCAGAATATACGCTCTTCCAATGGATTGGCTGGCCTGACCGCCGATTCTTCGCTGGAAAGCGCCGCACTGCAGCAGGCGGGCTACATGGCCAGCGCCGGCCGCATGTCCCATACGACCGGCTAGGGGCGTGATTTTGCCACCCGTGTGCGGAACAACGAGATCCACGGCATTGCTGCGGAGAATATCGCCGTCGGCCGCATGGAACTCGACCGGCTCTTTGCCATGTGGATGGCCTCGCCGCCGCATCGCCGCAATATGCTGGATCAGAAGTTCACCCGGTTCGGTCTTGCCTATTCGGAAGCTGCCAGCGGCAGCAGTCAGCGGTATTGGGCGCTGGTCCTTGCCAGCTGAACGATCGGCCGGCATTGGCCGATAGTTCTGGAAAAGCGCCGCGCGCAGTGGCATAGGATATCGATAGCCCCTCTGGCGTCTTTCCCGGTGTCCCATGTCAACGCAAGTGTCCCATCCTGATGGATCAAAAATCGTTCGCCCGTTCGAGGTGACGAACCGCCTGATGCTGTCGATCACGATTCCCGTGATGCTGGCATCGTTGACGACGCCCTTGCTCGGTCTCGTCGATACGGCTGTCATTGGCCAGCTCGGCGATCCGCATCTGCTCGGCGGCCTTGCGATCGGGGCTCTGGTTTTCGATTTTCTCTTCTCGACCATGAATTTTCTGCGCGCCGGTACAACCGGGCTGGTGGCGCAGGCGATGGGCCGCCATGACAATGTGGAACAGCAAGCGGTGTTCTGGCGGGCCATCGGCATAGCCGTGCTTGTCGGCCTTGTTTTCATTGCCGTAACGCCACTGGTGCTGACTGCAACGGTCCGCTTCATGAACCCGGATCAGGCGGTCGCCGACGCCATGTCCACCTACGTGTCGATCCGGCTCTTTTCCTCGCCGATGGCGCTTGGAAACTTTGTCGTTCTCGGTCTGCTGCTCGGGCAGGGCAAGGCGATGCAGGGCCTCTACCTGCAATTCCTGCTCAACGGCGTCAATGTGGTCATGACCTGCTGGCTCGGTCTGGTCATGGGCTGGGGCGTGGCGGGCATCGCCTGGGGAACCGTGCTCGGCGAAAGCGTCGCGCTGGTTGTCGGCTTGACTATGGTCTACTGGCAGTTTCGGGCCGTTTCCAATCCATCGCTTGCGCGCATCCTTGATGTGCCGGCCATCCGGCGGATGTTTGCGGTCAACCGCGATATCATGCTGCGCTCGTTCTTCCTGCTGATCGCCTATGCCTATTTCACCCGCGCTGGTACCGAGGCCGGTGCCGTGACCTTGGCAACCAACGCCGTGCTGATGAATTTTCTGCTGATCTCGGGCTATCTCATTGATGGCGTGACGACGGCAGCCGAGCAGATTTCCGGCCGTGCCGTCGGCGCCCATTATCGCCCGGCCTTTGATCGCGGCATCAAGCTTTCATTCCTGTGGGGGCTGGTCCTCGCATCGCTGATGGCGCTGTTCTTCCTCATCTACGGCAATGCCATCGTGGCGGTTCTGATCAAATCTGCGGATGTGCAGGCCATGGCCGCACTCTACATGCCGTGGGCTGCCCTGGCGCCCGTTACCGGGCTGCTGGCCTTCCATATGGATGGTGTATTCATCGGCGCCACCTGGTCGCGCGACATGCGCAACATGATGATGCTGTCACTTGCCGGGTACTTCGCCGCCTATTTCATTCTGCCGCAGTTCATGGGCAATCACGGGCTCTGGCTGGCGCTTCACCTGTTCCTCGGGCTGCGCGGTCTGTCGCTGCTGGCAATCCTGCCGCGGCGGGCGCGGCTGCAGTTCGCCAGCTAGATCGTTCAGGAGCGCTGACGGTCGGCGCGATCCAGCGCGTGCTGGATCAGCCGGTCCACCAGTTCGGGATAGGGAATGCCGCTCGCGCCCAGTGTCTTCGGATACATGCTGATATTGGTGAAACCTGGTATCGTGTTGACCTCGTTCACGACGGCACTCATGTCCGGCCGCAGGAAGAAATCGACCCGTGCCATGCCTTCACAGCCAAGGGCCCGAAAGGCCCGGCCTGCCATGTCCTGCAGCTGTTCCCCGACAGGTGCCGGAAGGTTGGCCGGAATGGACAAGGCCGCGCCATCGGCATCGATATACTTGGCTTCATAGGTATAAAAGCCGTGGCTGGCGGCTGGAGCGATCTCGCCGGGAACCGAAACGGTCAATGAACCGTCGCTCCCTTCGAGAACGCCAAATTCGATCTCGCGGGCCTGGACAAACTCCTCGACAATGACCTTGCGGTCGTGCCGGAATGCCTCCTTGACGGCCGCCTCGAAGGCCTCGGCTGTGGCAGCCTTGCCAACGCCGACGGACGAGCCCTGCCGGGCGGGTTTGACGAAGACCGGTGTGCCAAGGTCGCGCGTGATGTCATCATAGCTGGCGGTTTCGCCAAACTGGAGTGTCACGCCCTTGGCGACGGGCAGGTCGGCCTGCTCGAGCAGGCGCTTGGCAATGTCCTTGTCCATCGCCGTTGCCGAACCGAGAATGCCGCAGCCGACATAGGCAACGTCGGCAACTTCCGCCAAGCCTTGCACCGAACCGTCTTCGCCGAAGAGGCCGTGCAGCACGGGGAAGACCACATCGACCGGTGGTATTTCATGCGGTGCGCCGCTTGCCGGAATAACCAGAAGCCGGCCTTTCCCGCCGGGCAGCAGGCTGATTTCAGGTCCGGTTGCCGGAACAGTCTTTGGCAGGCCGCCATCTTCAAGCGCGGCAAGCAGCCATTGTCCGGTGCGGGTGATGGCGATAGGCACTACCTCGTATCTTGAGGTATCGATTGCCTTGACGACATTGCCGGCGGAAAGCAGGGAAACCTCATGTTCGGCCGAACGGCCGCCGAATAGAACTGCCACCCGTCTCTTGCGCGTCATCACTGTTTTTCCATTTCGCTGGAGTTTATCGCCGCCATCCGTTGGATTGCGGAACAGTGGCAAAATTACGCTCTGCCGTCAGGCGGGAATGTCTTTCGCCGCCCAATCCGCAAGGTCACGATCCCGCAACGCGCTGATATTGCCCACGCCATCGCGCTTGAGCGTGGCGGACATCTCCTTGAGGATTTCAGCAGCGAGGCCGGGGCCACGGTAGATCATGCTGGTATAGAGCTGGACGAGATCGGCACCCGCGCGAATCTTGGCGATTGCGGTCCTGGCGCTGTCGATGCCGCCGACACCGATGATCGGCAGCGCGGGGCCAACGCGCTGGCGCATCTTTGCTAGCACAATCGTGGAGCGATTGAAGATCGGCGCACCTGACAGACCGCCGGTCTCGGCCGTGTGCTGCGGGCTGCGCAAACCCGTGCGTGACAGGGTGGTGTTGGAGATGATCAGGCCGTCCAGCGGATGCTGCGCGATTTCGGCAGCAATATCGTCGAGGCTGGCTTCAGGCAGATCCGGCGCGATCTTCAGAAAGACCGGACGCCGGACACCGGATTGTGCTGCAACCGCATCGCGGGCTTCCAGTACCTTGCCGAGCAATTCCTTGAGGCTGTCACGAGCCTGCAAATCCCGCAGGCCCGGTGTGTTGGGCGACGAGATGTTGGCGGTGAAGTAGGCTGCAAGCGTATGGAACTTCCGGATGCCGGCGACGTAGTCAGCCACGCGATCGGTTGAATCCTTGTTGGCTCCGATGTTGACCCCGACAATTCCCAGACGATTCTTGCGCGATGACAGCCGCTGGAACGCGGCTTCGTGGCCTTCATTGTTGAAGCCCAGGCGATTGATCACGGCATTGTCGTCGACAAGGCGGAAAATGCGCGGCTTGGGATTGCCGGATTGCGCCAGCGGCGTGAGGGTCCCGATCTCGGCAAAGCCGAAACCGAGCTTCAACAGGGCATCCGGCACTTCCGCGTTCTTGTCGTAGCCGGCGGCCATGCCGAGAGGATTGGGAAATTTCAGCCCGGCAACGGTAACCTGCAGGGCAGGGCTGTCCGGCAATGTGCATCCCGGCACCAGCCCGGTTTTCAATGCCTTGATCGACATGCCATGGGCGTCTTCCGGGTCGAAGGAAAACAGGACCTTGCGGCCCAGCGACTGAAACAGTCCGCTCATGCATTCATCTCCGGAAACTGGTGCTTGCCATCGGTGTCAAGCGGCAGCGGTTTGACCCACAGGACGGCCGCCATCGGCAAAGACGCGTAAAGGTGCGGGAAGAGGTCGCCGCCGCGGGAAATCTCATATTTCAGGGCATCGCCCAACCGGTCGGTCTCGACGGCGACCAGCAGCAGGTCATCCTGTCCGGCAAAGTGTTTGCGCGCCGTTTCCACCGCCTGTGCAGCGGTGGAGAAGTGGATATAGCCGTCGGCATGGTCGATCGGTGCGCCATCAAACACGCCTGCGGCTTCCGCCGCCTGCCACAGTGCCCGTGGGGCAATCTTGTAAATCAGTTTGCTCATGCGGATTTACTAGACGCAAAACCGCAATACGCAAAGAGTAGACTGCTGCCGGTAACAGAAATCTCGGCGCTCATTCCTATTTTCGGCGTATTATCCTCTCAAGCTTGAGGTTCAGCATTTCGGAGGTCTGTCATGTCACGCACACGAACACTGCTGGTCGCTGTTGCGGCTGTTCCGTTCCTCGCAATCGCAGCCTCGAGCGGCGCCGCGACCGGGGAAACCACGAATTATTCCCTGGAAAAAACCGATACCGGTTACATCAGGATGAACAACAGGACCGGAGAGATGTCCATCTGCCAGGAAAAGTCCGGGCAGCTGATCTGCAAACTCGCTGCGGATGAACGCAGGGCCTACGAGGAAGATGTGGCGGATCTGAAGACCCGTGTTGCCAAGCTGGAAGACACGGTTGCCAGCATGGGCAAGATTCCGCCGGTTGTCCGCGACGCGCTTCCTTCCGATGAAGAGTTCGAGAAGGGCATGAACTACATGGAGAAATTCATGCGCCGTTTCATGGGGATAGCCAAGGAATTCCAGAACGATAACAGCGGCGCCAAGCCGCAGCAGGCCCAGCCGCAGAAAACCTGAAACGGGTAAAATCTGGGTCGGTCTGTCAAGGCATGTTTTCCACGGAAAACGCCAAAACCTTTGCTCCAAAGATCATTTTGTTCTTGATTTGTTCGCGTTTTTATACGACTTTAGTCCCTCGCTAATGGACGCTGGAGGGACAGGATGAACGAGGGGCCAAGACTGATCGGTGAAATTTCCATCCGGCTTTTTGTGCGCCACGGCGACCAGCAAATGGCCATGGATTTTTATGAGAATGTATTCGGCGCGCGGGTAGTCGGGCGCCCGTATCTGCATAATGGCGCGTTGATCGCTGCGGAAATGCGGATGGGCGCATCGGTGATCATGATTGTCGGCGCCAACCCCAAACGCGATGCGGATGCATCGCTGGGCGGGCCGCGTTCTGTCCACGCGATTGGCGCGACGCCTGTCATGCTCGATATCCATGTTGACGACGTTGACCGCGTCATGCACCACGCCACGGCGGAAGGCGGCCATGTGCGCAATGCCGTCGAGGAACTGGACAATGGTGACCGCGTCGGTGTGCTGACGGATCCCTTTGGTCATTTGTGGGTGGTCAAGTCACGCCGCAAGCATCTGGCGGCATAATCAGGCAACCGGCTGCCGAAACAACCGGTTGCCTGCGTTGCTGTCAGGCTGCAAACCTTTTGGTTGCAGCAATCAGTTCATGCACAATGCCCGGTTCCGTGACGGAATGTCCGGCATCTTCGACAATGCGAAGGTCCGCTTCCGGCCAGACCTTTTTCAGATGCCAGGCGTTCAGGAGCGGCGTGCACATGTCATAGCGGCCGTGCACGAGAACGCCGGGAATTTCGCGGATCAGATGGGCATTGCGCAGGAGGTGGTCATCCGTTTCGAAGAAGCCCCTGTTCTGGAAATAGTGGCATTCGATGCGTGCAAACGCGATGGCGAAATGATCTCTGGCAAAAGCCTCTTCCCGCGCCGGATCCGGCAGGAGGGAAAGCGCGGAACCTTCCCAGCGCGCCCACAATTTGGCGGCGGCCAGGCGCACGGCCGGGTCCTCGTCGGTAAGGCGCTTGTAATAGGCCGCGATCATGTCGCCGCGTTCTTCCTCAGGAATGTGCTCCTGGTAAGCTTCGAAGCGGTCGGGATAGATGATGCTCGCACCGTTGGAATAGAACCATTCGATTTCGAAACGGCGGATCATGAAGATGCCGCGCAGGATCAGCTCGCTGACATGGGCGGGGTGGGTCTGCGCATAGGCAAGAGCCAGTGTCGACCCCCACGAGCCGCCGAAAACCTGCCATTTATCAATGCCGAAATGGTTGCGGATACGCTCCATGTCTGCCACGAGATCCCAAGTGGTATTCTCGCGCAGTTCAGCATAAGGCGTTGATTTTCCACAGCCGCGCTGGTCGAAAAGAATGATGCGGTAGAGTTCCGGATCGTGCAGCCGGCGCATGGCGAGATTGATCCCGCCGCCAGGGCCGCCATGGATCATGATGACCGGTTTGCCCTGGGGATTGCCGCATTCCTCCACGTGAATGCTGTGCAGATCAGACACGGCGAGCATTTGCTCGGCATAGGGCTGGGTCTCGGGGTAAAGTGTATTCGTTATCATACATCTTTCTTTCGAAAAGTGGCGAAATAGGTCTATGATTACGCGGGATTAAGGTTTTGCCAAGTCAATTCATGTGTTTAGCAGACATCTACGAACAGTCCGCATTGGTTTTGAACTTTCCTGCGCAATAGATTTGTCTTGATATATCAGGAAAATGCGCTTTAGTCGCTAATATTAAAACGATTAGATTTTCAGATGTTGCAATTTCAAAACGGAGACTTTTCAGGCATGAGATTTAAGTTTGTCATTGTGGACGATCATCCGCTTTTCCGGGGGGCGTTGAAAGCTGCACTTATGTTGCAGACAGGAGACGCTGATATTATCGAGGTCAGCGATCTGGAGAGTGCCAAAAGGCACATCCTCGATGCAGCCGATGTTGATCTTCTGCTGCTCGATCTTGCCTTGGGCGGCGTCGGCGGTCTTACTGGCTTGATTGCTTTGCGTTCGCTGCACCCGAGCGTGCCGATAGCGATTGTTTCGGCAACCGATGATGCCGTTACAATCCGGACGGCGCTTGCACTCGGCGCCTCGGGCTTTATTTCCAAGTCCTCAACCCTTGATGAGATTGCCGATGCCATCGGCAGGATACTCGATGGCGAGATATGGTCGCCGCTGACCGGTCAGGGCGGGGGACAACTGGATCAGGAACTGTTCGAACTGGTCGGCCGCTTGCGCCGTCTTACCCCGCAGCAAGGACGGGTTCTCGGCATGATGGCCGACGGAATGCTCAACAAGCAGATTGCGCATGAACTCAATGTGTCGGAGGCCACGATCAAGGCGCACGTCTCTGCGGTTCTCTACAAGCTTGGTGTTGAAAGCCGGACACAAGCGGTCATTTGCTTGTCCCGTTTCAACAGCACCCCCGCGCCCCTGAACTCCAGAACAGTGGAGTTTCATTAGCGCGGGCGATCATTCAGGCGTCCGCAGGGGTGTTTTGAAGATGGGAAAGGAGTGATCGCAAGACAGCGGGTCGCACGGGCTTGTTGATCAGTGGGATCGCTGCGGCCGCAGCACGGTCGCGCAATTGGCTCGACCGGTCAGCGGTGACGAGGGCGGCTTGTATGGGACACCCGTACTGGCCGCGCAAATACCCGATGAGGTCAATTCCGTTCTCATCTTCGAGATTGTAATCGGCAAGGATCATATCCGGTGGTTCGCTAAGGTTTTGGCATAGCGCCTCCAAGCCCTTGCCATTGGTCAGGACCTCCACCGCACAGCCCCACGTCTGCAACAGCTCCTTCATTCCGGCAAGAGAACGTTCGTCGTCATCAATGCAAAGAACCCTGAGGCCATCCAACGCGCGATTGGGTTCCGAAGCCGCCGGATTCTTGATGACCGGCAGCACGGCATCGGAGCATACCGGCATTCTGACGGAGAACACGGAGCCTTTTCCAACGCGGGAAGATACGCCGATGGACATCCCCAGCAGTGCGGCGATGCGCTCGACAATCGATAGGCCAAGCCCTAGTCCGTCGGATTCGCGCATGCCGCGGGAAAGCCGGGAGAATTCGCGGAAAATGATGTTCAGTTCGGTTTTGGCCATGCCTATACCCGTATCGAAGACTTGAACCTCGATCATATCGCCGCGACGGCGAACGCCCATGAGTATCTTGCCCGATTTGCAATATTTGATGGCATTCGAAACAAGGTTCTGGAGCAGCCGCCGCAGAAGATGAGGGTCGGTTGCAACGACAACCGAGCTTTCAACCAGTTTGAACTCCAGCGCCCTTTCCTGCGCCACCGGCAGAAAATCGCGAAAGACCTGCAAGAGGATGGTGTTCAACGGGATGGTCGATATCTCAGGCCTGAGGGCACCGGCATCAAGCCGTGAAATATCCAGCAACGCGTTGAAGATCGACTCGACCGCCTCAAGGGATGAATTGAGGTTGGTCGCAAGATCCTTCATCTGCGGCTTGGCAAGCTGTTCCGTCAGTGCCGAGGCATAGAGACGGGCTGCGTTGAGGGGCTGCAGAATATCATGCCCCGCATCGGCCAGAAAACGTGTCTTGCTGATATTGGCGTCCTCGGCGCGGCGCCGTGCCTTGGCCAGTTCCTGATTGGCAAGCGTGAGCGCTTTCGTGCGTTCGCGCACCCGCGCATCAAGGCGCTCATTGCTTTGCCGCAATATTCTGTCTGTTTCGACAGTCTGGGTGACGTCGGTAAAGGTTGCCACCATGCCACCGTCCGGTATGGCATTGGCCAGAATGTCGATGATCCGGCCCGAATTATTGCCAAGGGCGATACGCCAGCGCGCGGGCAGCGCTTCCAGCTCCTGCAACGCGCCGTCGCCGCCGCTTGCAGCAGCGTTTCTCTGCACGAGGAGAAAGGAAACAATTGCCTGGAACGGTGTGCCCATGCGCTGCAGGCGATCGGGAAGATCGAGCATGAGCGGAAACGGCCGGTTCCAGCACATGAGCCGGAACTGCCGGTCGAAAACGCCGATCCCCTGATCCACCCGGTCTAGCGCCGTTTGCAGCAGGTCGCGGTTTTGCACCAGGGCTTCCGTCGCATGATCAAGCAGTATCTGCGTCTGCTTCTGCGCCGCTCCGGAGGGCCCCATCGCAAGGGACAGGATCAGCCTGGCGGACGGCGAGCCGACAATGCTGGAAAGCAGCTGTTCGGAGAAATGCACCGTTTTGAAATCGGCCGCGCCTTCCAGGGCAATTCCCTCCTGGTCATGAAAGGCATTGAACGCAAGGCGGGTTTGTTCAGCGCCGATGTATCGGGATATGGTGTCCTTCAACTGATCGACAGTCACGTTGGCATGATGATTCCTGCTGGAAAGAGCGGCTTCTCCCGTTTCGGGGATGAAAATATTGGCTTGGATGCGCTCCAGCGGCGACGCGCTTTTTGACAGCGAGCCAAGGATGAACAAAGCCAGGTTGGCAGTCAGGCTCCACAGCAGCCCGTTCACCACGGGACTTGCGTCCAACCCCCAGAGATGATGCGGGCGCAAGAGACCGATGCCATAGGGTCCGCTGGTAACAAGCGAGCAGGATTCATCAAGCCAGGTGGGGAGAAGCATGGTGTAAAACCACACGGCAGTGCCTGCAGCCATACCCCACCATGCGCCGCGTGCTGTTGCCCTGCGCCAGCCAAAACCGCCGAGAAAGGGTGGCAGCATCTGCATCAGGCTCACCGCGGAAATGAGCGAGAGCTCCGCAAAGTCAACGTAATCCATTATTGTGAACTGGTAGGCATAGGCGGCAAGCAGAATGGCAATGATGGAGCAGCGCCGGATTTTTGGAATGATTGCCGTGTAATCGTCCTTGCCGGCCGATGTCGCCCGCCTTGGCCAGTTCAACAGGGTCGGCAAAATGAGGTCGTTGGAAATCATGATGGACAGCACAATGGTAGGCAGTACCAGCATGGTGGCCGCAGCCGAGAGACCGCCAGCGAAAGCCAGAATGCCCAGCCAGCTTTGATGCGCCCGCAGAGGGAGTGAAAGAAAATAAAAATCGGGAGAGACATCGGACGGCAGGATCCAATTGCCAATTGCCGCAAGGGGTAAAACAAGAAGACCGGCAATCAACAGGCATGCCGGAACCAGCCATCGCGCGGCCGACAATTCCCGTCTGCTCCTGTTTTCCACGACCGTGAGATAGAATTGACTGGGTAGAAGCAGCGTTGTTGATGCGCCGATCAGCGCGAGCGCGACAACATTCGCCACCGAGACGTGTGCCTGCAGTGCGGGGATGGCAGTGTTGCTGCCAGCGAGGTGGCTGAGCAATTCGCCCGGTGTGCCGAAAAGAAACGTCGTCGCGGCTATGCCCACCGCTATGAAGGCAATCATCTTCAAAGCGGAATCGCTGGCCAGCGTGCGAACAATGCTTTCATCGCGATCCATGGTTTGCGGCGATTTCTCGCTGTTGTGGATGACGAACAGGGCGATGACGCACAGGAGGCCCCAGAGCAGCCAATGGGGTTCGTGGGCCCTGTCCGCACTATGCGGGGTAAACGTGCCGGCAAATACTTCGAAGAGATAATGCACTGCGGTGAGCTGCAGGGCGAGGTAGGGAACACCGCCAACCGTAACGATGATCGTGACAAACGCCGTCACCGAGAAACTCTTGCCATAGCGGGCGCCAATCAGATCGGCGATGGAGGCAATGCCCTGCGATTGTGCAAGTTTGATCACACGATGGAAGAACGGAAAGCCCAGGGTGAAAGCCAGAGCTATCCCGATGAACAGCCCGGCAAATTCAATGCCGTTTTCGGCGGCATATCCAAGGCCGCCATAAAACAGCCAGCTGCTGCCGCCCGACGCCAGACTGAGCGCATAGATGAACGGCCGGTCGACCTTCTGATCAAGGCGATTGCGCCGGCCGATGGTTTTGACCCGCACATACTGTGCAATAAGATATAAAATCGCGACAAGCGCTACAGTCCAGCCCGTCATGGGCTTCAACCTTCCATAAATTGCGATGAACGTGTTCATCAAAATGAATTAATTTAAAAACCTGCCCGTCGAAAACACTTGAATAACCAGGGTTGCTCGTTCGGAAAATAAAACTTTATATTAATAAATTAGGAACATCTGTTACTGTCAATCTGTGGTGCAACTTGCATCACTGGGGACTGACAGCTTCCAATTAACACGGAATACTGGAGAGTGGTATATCATGCTAAAGGAATTCAAAGAATTTGCCTTGAAGGGAAACATGGTCGATCTCGCCATTGGTGTGATCATCGGCGGTGCTTTCGGCAAACTTGTTGATTCGATCGTGAACGACATCTTGATGCCAATCATCGGGCTTCTCACCGGTGGTGTCGACTTCTCCAATATGTTTATCCAATTGGCAGGTGCGCCCGCTGCCACGTTGGCCGCCGCACGCACAGCCGGTGCAACACTTGCTTACGGCAACTTCGTCACACTGCTGATCAACTTCCTGATCATTGCCTGGGTTCTCTTCATGGTGGTGAAAGCCATGAACCGGCTCAAGAAGAAGGAAGCTGCGGCCCCTGAAGCCCCGGCTGCACCGACCAAGGAAGAAGCCCTGCTGACCGATATTCGCGATCTCCTGGCCAAGCGCTAGGACTTTCCGCATTGGTTCAGACACCCCGGCCTGGCGCCGGGGTTTTTGTTTGCCTGATTGTCAGGATGACGTCAGCAGATCATCAGCATCGGTGATGGGAACATCACAAATATCCGCGTGATTGTTGCGCTTCGTTGCGTTAGGTCTGCCTTTGAACGGGATGTGCGTTTGGCACTGGAGATATGTATGGGTCTGATTGAACATTTGCGCCATGAGGCTGCGGTCGCGCCGGAGAGCGGCATTGTTGCGGTGATGAACCATGGCAGGCGCCAGGACGGCGTCATTCCCCTCTGGGCGGGTGAGGGCGATCTGCCGACGCCGGATTTCATCAGGGATGCGGCAAATGCCGGTCTGGCCAATGGCGAAACCTTCTATACCTGGCAGGCTGGCATTCCGGAATTGCGGCAAGCACTGGCCGATTATCACAAGCGCCATTTCAATGTGGATCTGCCCGTCGATCATTTTTATGTCACGGGTTCCGGGATGCATTCGATACAATTGGCCATCCAGGCCACGGCCGGGGCGGGAGACGAGGTCGTCTATGTGTCGCCGGCATGGCCGAATTTTGCCGCTGCGGCCGGCATAGCGGGTGCAACGCCGGTTCCGGTAACGCAGGATTTCACCGGCAATGGCTGGACGCTTGATCCGCAAAAAATCCGCGACGCGATCACGCCCAGGACGAAGGCACTGTTCATCAATTCTCCATCCAACCCATCCGGGTGGACCGCTGATATCGAGACGTTGCGCGAAATATTGCAGATCGCCCGCCAGCACGGTCTGTGGATCGTCGCCGACGAGATCTACACGCATTTCTATTACGGTGCGCGCCGGTCCCCCTCGTTTTTCGATGTCATGGATCTCGATGACCGGATTATCTTCGTCAACAGTTTTTCCAAGAACTGGGCAATGACCGGCTGGCGTGTCGGCTGGATGACCGTGCATCCCGCCCTTGGCAAAACCGTGGAGAACCTGATCCAGTACTCCAATTCGGGTGTTGCGCAGTTCATGCAGCGGGGTGCTGTCGCCGCTCTTGATCATGGGGACGAATTCATCCGGATGCAGGTGGAGCGTGCACGCAAGGCGCGCGATATTCTTTGCGCCAAACTCGCAGCCACGGGCAGGGTGCGCATGTCGCCGCCGGCCGGCGCCTTCTACCTGCTGTTTGGCATCGAGGGCGTTTCCGACTCCTATCGCGCAGCCTTTGATATCGTCGATGAGGCAAGGGTTGGCCTTGCACCTGGAACGGCTTTTGGCGATGGTGGCGCAGCCTTCCTGCGACTGTGTTTTGCCCGGCGTATAGATCAGGTCGAGGAGGCTGCCGATCGCCTCGCAGACTGGATCAGGAAACGTTGAATCGCTTACATCTGAATAATACCCAGGCCACCATTCTTTCGCTCCTCATCGCTTCAGCCGGCGCCTTCAGCGCCGGTTTTGCAGGTTTGCCTATCCCGTTCCTGCTCGGGTCGACACTTGCGGTCACGGCTGCATCCCTTTCCGGTGTCCGTATCCATCTGCCCGACTGGCTGCGTGCCTTTGTCTTCTTCATGCTGGGTATCCAGGCCGGGTCCGGCGTTTCCGCCGATACCGTCAATCAGATGGTGCTGTGGCCCGTCAGCTTTTTCATGCTCTTCGTGGCGCTCATCGCGGTGACCGGACTGACCTATGTCATGCTGCGCAAGGGCTTCGGCTGGGATGGGCCCACCGCGCTGTTTTCATCGTTGCCTGGAGCGCTTTCCTTCGTGCTGGTGGCCGCCATGGGAACGCAGGCCAACATGGTCAAGAGCACCGTCGTTCAGTGTATCCGCCTGTTGCTTCTCATCGGCTTTCTTGCCCCGCTGCTTGCCGTCATCGCCAGGAATGCGCCGCATGTCGTGGTGGAGATGAACGATCACTGGACGGTCCAGGAAGCGCTCATTCTGTTTGTCTGCGGCCTTGCCGGGGCGCTTCTCGGCCAGTATACGCGCGTCCCCGGCGGCATGATGCTCGGTGCCTTGCTGGCAAGCGCGGCATTGCACGCCGCATCGGTCGTGACAGCGGTGGTCCCGCGCTCGATCGCGGATATCGGGTTGATCATTCTGGGCGTGCTGATCGGCTCGAGGGTGGGTGCGGAGCATCGTACCCAGCTCGTTCGCTATCTGCCGGCTGCCCTTTGCGCCTTTGTTCTGGGAACGGCCGCCTCTTTTCTGGCAGCCCTGGCGGTTTGGTATATCCTGGATATCCATCCCGCACAGATCGCCCTGGCCTTTGCGCCGGGGGCGCTGGAAGCGCTGACGGTGATTGCCTTTTCTCTGGGCGTCGATCCGTCCTATGTGGCATCCCACCACGTGGCGCGATTTCTGATGATCGCCTTTGCCGTGCCGTTTCTGGCGCGCTGGCTGAACGATACCGATGCCAATAAATAAGCCCGCCATTTCACTGAAACAGCGGGCTTAAGCGATTTCAGGAAAGCGTGTCTTCAGCCGCCGGCTTTGGAAACAGCAAGCGTCACGACGCGTTCGCCCGTCTTGACCGACGGGGCGCTGTCCTTGGCGAAGGGAATGCCAAGCGCCGTCCAGACTTCGACCAGCGCGTCCTTCAGTTCGAGCACCAGTTCATCGGAGTGGAAGGGCGTCGGCGTGACGCGCAGCCGCTCGGTGCCGCGCGGGACGGTGGGGTAATTGATCGGCTGGATATAGATGCCGTGCACCTGAAGCAGCCGGTCGCTCGCCATCTTGCACAGTTCTGGGTCGCCGACATGGATCGGGACAATATGGGTCTGCGACTGCATGACCGGCAGGTTGGCGGCGGCCAGGACATCCTTGGTCAGCTGCGATTGCTGCTGATGCAATCTGCGTTCTTCCTGCGAAACTTTCAGGTGGCGGATCGATTGGGTAGCCGCTGCCGCGATCACGGGGGGCAGGGCAGTGGTGAAGATGAAGCCGGGCGCGTAGGAGCGAACGGCATCGATCACGGTCTTGGGGCCGGTTATATAGCCGCCCAGTGTGCCGAAAGCCTTTGCCAGGGTTCCTTCGATGATATCGATGCGATCCGAGAGGCCTTCCTGATCGGTGATGCCGCCACCGCGATTGCCGTACATGCCAACCGCATGAACCTCGTCGATATAGGTCATGGCATTGTACTTCTCGGCCAGATCGGCAATGGCCGCGATGGGGGCGATATCGCCGTCCATGGAGTACACAGATTCGAACACGATCAGCTTGGCGCGTTCCTTGCCGGCCGCCTTCAGCAGATCTTCGAGATGCGCCACATCGTTGTGGCGGAAAATCTTCTTTTCAGCGCCGGAGCGGCGTACGCCTTCGATCATCGAGGCATGGTTCAACTCGTCGGAGAGGATCAGGCAATTGGGCAGAAGCCGCGCAATCGTCGATATCGATGCCTCGTTCGACACGAAGCCCGAGGTAAAGACCAGACCCGCTTCCTTGTTGTGAAGGTCGGCCAGCTCGTTTTCCAGCTCGACGAGCGGATGATTGTTGCCGGAGATATTGCGGGTGCCGCCTGCACCGGAGCCCATGCGGCTCGACGCATCGTGCATGGCCGCGATAACCGAGGGATGCTGACCCATTCCCAGATAATCGTTCGAGCACCATACGGTGATTTCACGTGTGGAATCGGCAGTACGCCAAAGCGCGCGCGGAAATCTCCCCACGATCCGTTCCAGATTAGCAAAGACCCGATAGCGCTTTTCAGCGTGCAATTGGTCGATCGCGTCTTCGAAAAACCGACGATAGTCCATGAACTGCTCCTGTATCCTGGACTTAGTAGCGTTTTTGCGGGCTAAAATCCATGACGGGAAGGTGGGCAATTTGCCACGCTTGGCAAATGGCTATTCTGCCAGCGGGCACGGACACTATAACGTCGAAAGAGCGCCGGCGATATGGGGAACGCCGGAAACCCGTTCTGCCCGCTCCTGAGGTGGAATGGTCTGCGATTCTTTCGCCACGTTATTTTTATGATGTATCTTCAACGCTTTGCAGACCCGCCAAAATGCGGCAAGATACCGCAATAGAGCTGTTGGCGTGGTTCAGGGGGGGATGGCAGATGACAGTACTCATAACCGGGGGTGCGGGCTATATCGGCAGTCACATGGTCTGGGAATTGCTCGATTCCGGTGAATCCGTCGTGGTCATCGATCGCCTCTCCACCGGGTTTGAATGGGCGGTCCCTGCGGAGGCCAAGCTCATCATTGGCGACATTGCCGACCAGCATCTCGTGCGCGATACGATCGAACGCAATTATGTCGATGCGGTCATCCATTTCGCCGGTTCCGTCGTGGTGCCCGATTCCGTTCGGGATCCGCTGGCCTACTACGAAAACAACACCTCGAAATCCCGCACCTTGATTGAAGCGGTGGTCAAGTCCAACGTGAAGAACTTCATCTTTTCGTCAACGGCCGCTGTGTACGGCGATGGGGGGCTGGAGCCCGTTACCGAAGAGACGCCGCTGCTGCCGCAATCGCCCTATGGCGTTTCCAAGCTGATGACGGAATGGATGTTGCGCGACACGGCGGCGGCGCATGATTTCCGTTATACGGCGCTGCGCTATTTCAATGTGGCCGGGGCCGATCCGAAGGGCCGTTCCGGCCAGTCGACACGCGGCGCGACTCATCTGATCAAGGTTGCCTGTGAAACGGCATTGGGGAAGCGGCCTTACATGGAAATTTACGGTCACGACTTTCCGACGCCGGATGGCACCTGCGTGCGTGACTATATTCACGTCAGTGACCTCGTCGCCGCCCATCGGCTGGCATTGGACCGGCTTCGCACCGGGGCCAGCAGCATCGTCGCCAATTGCGGCTATGGCCGGGGTTATTCGGTGCGCGACGTGATTGAAAGCGTCGAGCGCGTTCATGGGAGACCGATTGACGCGCGCCTGACGGATCGGCGGGCGGGCGATGCCGCATCCGTTGTGGCCAATAGCGCACGGGCGCGAAAAGACCTGGGCTGGGAACCCGGTTTCGACAATCTTGATATGATCGTCGAAACGGCGCTGGCGTGGGAAAAGGGTCTTGCCAGCCGCAATTCAGGGCGCTGACTGTCCTGTTTGCGCAGCGCCGCTGCGCGGGATGCCGTTACTTTCGGCCGTTGAATCGGCCATGCGGCGGAGAGACACATTGTTTTAACATGCGTCATCCTAGAAAAGGGGAACCTTCTTCGCTGGGAAGGTGTTTAGTTCAGGACCTTGAAGACCACGAAGTAGAGTTGGAGTAATGCGATGGACGGCGCCAACCGGACCAACGAAAAACAGCTATCCAAGATTATGCGACGACAAATTTCCCAGTCGTCCTATCGGACCGCTATACGCGCTGCCGGTATCTACAAGGTTGATGATACTGTGCCGGAGAGCCTGCTCGACCAGCTCCGCCGCCTGGACGAAGCCGAATACAAGCAGGCAAAATAGACAGCCCAACGGGTACATGGGCATCTCTCGATTAAAATCAGCATCACTGCCAAAGCGGATCAAAGAGGTGGACGCGAATCCACCTCCCGAGATTGCGCTGCGTCAGGCAGCCAGAGCCAGATGACTGGTCTGTTCCTGAGCCGTGGCGATTGCCTTGGCTTCGGCTTCCGGTCCCATGCCAACACCTTCGATGCGAATGACTTCGACGTCGGTCATCCCGAGGAAGCCAAGCACGGATTTGAGGTAAGGTGTCGCGTGGTCCAATGCGGATGCCGGGCCAGCGGAGTAAATCCCGCCGGATGCGATCACCAGATAGACCTTCTTGCCGGTGACAAGACCTTTGGGACCATCTTCACCGTAGCTGAAGGTTTTGCCGGCGCGGGCGATATGGTCGATCCACGATTTCAGGGTCGAAGAAATGCTGAAATTGATGAACCCGGTCGAGATGACGATGCTGTCGGCGGCAAAGAGTTCGTCGACGGCCTGATCCGAAACGGAGACAACCCGCTGCTGTTCGGCGGTGCGTGCCTCCACGGGGGTGTAAATGCCGGCCGTGTAGTCGGCATCGATGTGCGGCAGCGGGTGGCTGGCAAGGTCGCGTGTGACGACGGTGCTGCCCGGTGTTGCCTGCTGCAGCTTACGCGCAAACTCCGTGGCGACCTGTGTCGAGTGGGAAGCCGCGCCGCGTGGGCTCGAGGTAATGAGAAGTATGGACGACATGGTTTTGGTACCTTCCAAAAAGGACAATGAATTGATGTCCGTAATTTGGTGCTCGACATCCATTTAGAAAACTGGGAAAATATCTATCAAACCCATCTATGGATTAGATAGATCATGCAGCCAAATCCAACTCTCGATCAGCTCCAGGTCTTCCTTGCGGTTGCCGATACCGGCAGTTTTTCCGCCGCTGCGCGCCATCTCAACCGGTCTCAGTCGGTTATCAGCTATACGATCGCCAATCTGGAATCGCAGCTCGAGCTGCAGCTGTTTTCCCGCGGCGGAACCCGCGAACCGCGCCTGACGGAAGCGGGTGTCGCCATGCTGGAAGACGCCCGGCGAATGGCATCGGCGCTGCAGGGACTGCGGGCGCGTGCCGAGGGTCTCAAGGCGGGGCTGGAGGCGGAGATAGCGATTGTCGTCGATGTGTCCGTGCCGTCGCCGGTGCTCATATCCGTGCTGAAAGCCTTCCAGGAACAATTCCCGACCGTGAGCCTTCGGCTGCATGTCGGCGCGCTCGGCATGGTATGGGATCTCGTGCAAAAGCGGCAGGCGGATATCGGCATTGGCGGGCCGCCAGTTCAGACCAGCGATGATCTCACGACGATCCGGGTTGGCGAGATGACCATGACACCCGCTGCCGCGCCGGATCATCCCCTGGCCCTGTACAAGGGGCCGGTGCCGCTCTCCTTCATCCGCGATCACGTCCAGCTTGTGGTGACGGACCTTTCCGAACAGACCAAGGGCCGGAACTTTGGCGTTTTCGCATATCGGACGTGGCGGCTGACCGATGTGGGTATCAAGCATGAGCTGATGGTCGCCGGATTGGGCTGGGGCGGCCTGCCCAAGTGGATGATAAAGGACGACGTTGCCGAAGGCCGGTTGGTGGAACTCGACCTTGAACCCTATCCGGAGAGCCACTACTCGCTCTTTGCCCTCCACATGGCCGACCATCCCCTTGGACCCGCCGCAAAATGGTGGGTCGAGCGATTCGCGCGGGAAATGGCCGCATGCGCTTACTGATTTGGGAAATCAGCTGTTCTTGCCGATGCGTCCCAAATGCGTGTCCTGAAATGCGCTGAAGAATTTCAGGCCGTATCCAAGCGCCCGATCGATGGCGATGTGAAAAATCCAGATCAGGCCGATCGACAGGGCAAGCTTGGAGCCCGACCACCAGCCTAGGGCAAACAGGATGATCGGCACGACGTAGAGATGCGCCGCATTGTAGCATATCGCGCCGATTTTCGGGCTCTTGAGATAGCCGAGCATAGCGATGTCGGGAACAAGCAGCAGGACGATGAACAGCCACCAGCTTGAGCCGAACAGGGCATAACCGGCGATGGCAAGTATCGCCACCATTGTTGCTTCAGCGCGCAGCAGGATGGACATGATGAGCAAAAACTCCGTTGCAGGACGTCAATCTATAGGCCGAATCTTGCCCGCGGCAATCCATGCGTCATGTTGAAAATGTTATGTACAGATTCGGAGACAAGCATGCTCGCGGGCGCTAGAATTGGCGGTGCAGCTGTTTCTCGTATATTCGATGGATACCGTCATATGTCATGTCTGAAGTTTCCACCCGGTCCACTTTCATTTGAGTTCGCATAAAATGCCCATACCCATCCTGATGTACCATCAGATCGACAAACCGGCAGGGCGCGGCAGCCCGTTCCGCTATCTGACCGTCGATCCGGCCAACTTCCATCGCCAGATGAAATGGCTCAAACGCATGGGATATGCCGGATTGTCGATGCGGGATTTGCAGCCCTACCTGGCGGGCCAAAAGACCGGCAAAGTGGTGGGTATCACCTTTGACGACGGATTCCGCAACGTCATGACGCATGCGCTGCCGGTGCTGGATGCGCTTGGCTTTACCGCCACGAATTATTTTGTCAGCCGGCAGATCGGCGGCTCCAACATGTGGGATGCCGATGTCGGCGTTCCCCATTCCCCCTGCATGTCCCGCGCGGAAATGCTGGAATGGGCGGCGTTGGGGCATGAAGTCGGCGCGCACACGCTCGATCATGTGCACTTGACCGAGGTCAGCCCTGACGAGGCGCGGCGTCAGATTGCCGATGTGCGCCACGAACTGGAAGACATGCTGGGCAGCACGGTGGAAGCCTTTTGCTATCCCTACGGCGATTTTTCCGGGGAGGTCAGGCAAATGGTTGAGGAGGCGGGATATACCACCGCAACCACCACCCAGCGCGGCCGGGCGACACCGCAGCATGACATGCTGCTCCTGCCCCGTAAGATCGTTCGCCGGACGGATGGCTGGCTGAACGTCCTGCGCAAATCCGTTACCGGTTGATGATGGGAAATCCTGTGTCCGCAGAAACGGTGAGGGAACGCAGCATCTGCGTCGGGACCATCACCCGCAATCGGCCGCTGATGCTGAAAAACCTCTTCGAATCCTATGCACGGATGCAGGTTCCGGCGGGTACCAGCATCCGTTTTGTCGTGGTCGAGAACAATGACCAGCCAACCCTTTCCGACGTGGTGGAAACGTTCCGGAAACGGCTGCCGCAGTCCACCGTTCAGTACGAAGTTGAGCCGCGTCTCGGCATTGCCTTTGCCCGCAATCGGGTTCTGGACTGTGCGCTCGATGCCGGCGATGACCTTTTGACCTTTGCCGACGATGACGAAACGGTCGAACCGGACTGGCTCGTTCAGCTGCTTGCCGAGCGTGATGCCTTTGATTTTGATATTGTCGGGTCTCCGGTTCGGCTCGCGCCGCATGGTCCGGGTGTGACGCTGTGGCAGAAAATGATCTGGTCCGGCATGGACCGCGCCAACCGGAACAGCGAAGCAAAGTACCTGCGCCGGCGCAATGCCGGACAGGGCGACCGGATACGGATTGCCACCGGCAGCTGGATGGGAGATCTGGCATTCTTCCGCCGGACCGGCGTGCGTTTCGACAATGCCCTTGCGCTGGCTGGCGGCGAGGATTGGCGCTTGTGGGCAGATGCGCGCAGGCTGGGTGCCAAGACAGGCTGGACCCCGGCAGCTGTCGCCTATGAAACCGTACCGCAGGACCGGCTGACCTTCGCCTATCAATACCGGCGCAGCCGGGACATCAGCATCATTGAAATGCGCACAAAGCTTAACAAGCACAGGGCCGCAACGCTCCTGCGTTTGCCCGGCTCACTCATTGGCCGCTTGCTGTCGCTTTGTCTCTACCTGATCGCCGTGCCGTTCACGCGGGGAAGAACACTGGTCAAGGCGGCGTCGCGCCTGGGCAGTATCGTCGGCGTCCTGCGGGCATGCATGGGCAGCGAATCAGCCCACTACAAGCGCGTCAGCGGAACATGACCCCTGGTCAGCGATCGGGCGGTATCGTCAAAATGATCTGTGGATAACGTTCGCACATGGGATGTTCGTCTGATCATCGAAAAGACTGGTGCTGCGAGAGAGGATTGAACTCTCGACCTCTCCATTACCAATGGAGTGCTCTACCACTGAGCTACCGCAGCTGATTTGCGAACGCGGCGGACTTCTGCCATATCATTGCTCAAATCGCAAGCAAGCAATTGTAATCTCTTGGGCAAAATATCAGTATTTGCCAAAAGCCCTGTATTTACGTGGATAAATGCCGCGTTGGGGCGCACGGATTTTGAAAGATAACTTATGACATCGCCGTCTTCGAAAAACCCGAATTCCGAGCAAACAAGCCGTGAGAAGCGGCGTTCAGAACAATTGCGGGCGAATCTGGCGCGGCGAAAACAGCAAATACGTTCCCGGCGCTCCGGGGCTGCAGATGATCGGGACGAGGGAATCACCGCTGCAGAACAGACATCCTCCGATACCCCGTCTTCGGAATCTTGACTGGTCGCGTCGCGATCGAAGCATTTCTTGAACCATTCTCTGCAATGGTTTAGATCAACCGGCTCTGCAAAGGGTCTCAACGACAGGACGGGTCTATCCCCGCGAAAGTGACACATTATGGATCGTATCAAGATTGTTGGCGGTAATAAGCTCAATGGCATCATCCCGATTTCCGGTGCCAAGAATGCGGCCCTGCCATTGATGATCGCGTCTCTGCTGACGGATGATACGCTGACGCTCGAAAACGTGCCGCATCTGGCCGATGTGGAGCAGTTGATCCGCATTCTCGGCAATCATGGCGTCGATTACTCGGTCAATGGCCGCCGCGAACGCCAGGACGGCGCCTATTCCCGCACGATCCACTTCACTGCCCGCAATATTGTCGATACCACCGCCCCCTACGAACTCGTGTCCAAGATGCGCGCCAGTTTCTGGGTCATTGGGCCGCTTCTGGCACGCATGGGCGTTGCGACCGTATCGCTGCCGGGCGGCTGCGCCATCGGCACGCGTCCCGTGGACCTGTTCATCGACGGTCTTCGCGCGCTCGGCGCCGACATCGAGATCGAGAACGGCTATGTCAAGGCCAGCGCCAAGGGCGGCCTCGTCGGCACGCGCTTCACCTTCCCGAAAGTATCGGTCGGCGCCACCCATGTGCTGATGATGGCCGCGACCCTGGCAAAGGGCGAAACCGTCATCGAGAACGCCGCGCAGGAACCCGAAGTCGTCAACCTCGCCGATTGCCTCAATGCCATGGGCGCCCGCGTCAGCGGTGCAGGCACGCCGACCATCACCATCGAGGGCGTGACCAGCCTCTCCGGTGCGCGGGTTCGCGTCATTCCCGACCGTATCGAGACCGGCACCTACGCCATGGCCGTTGCCATGACGGGTGGCGACGTGATCCTCGAAGGCGCCGACGCCAGCCTCCTCAGTGCGGCACTGGAGACGCTCGGACAGGCCGGTGCGGAAATTTCCGAAACAAATTCCGGCCTGCGCGTTGTGCGCAACGGCCATGGCATCATGCCGGTCGATGTGACAACCCAGCCGTTCCCGGGTTTTCCGACCGATCTGCAGGCCCAGTTCATGGGCCTGATGACCAAGGCCAAGGGCACGTCCCACATCACTGAAACCATTTTCGAGAACCGCTTCATGCACGTGCAGGAACTGGCGCGCCTTGGCGCCAAAATCTCGCTTTCGGGGCAAACGGCCAAGATCGAAGGCGTGGAGCGTTTGAAGGGCGCGCCGGTCATGGCGACGGATTTGCGTGCATCGGTTTCGCTGGTTATTGCCGGTCTGGCCGCCGAAGGCGAGACGACGGTCAACCGCGTTTATCACCTTGATCGCGGCTTCGAGCGTCTGGAAGAAAAACTGTCCCGTTGCGGTGCGGTTGTCGAGCGTATCAGCGACTGATTCCCGGCTGTTTTTTCTGCTGGCGCACTTTCTCCGCGCAGCAGAATTCCATTTGCCTGAACTTTCCTCTAACAGGGAAGGGAGCATGGCGTGTTTTGCGCGCCATGGTCCTGAAAAGTTATGCAAAGGGTAGACATGGACACTCTCAAACTCATCGCGCTTGATGAGGAAGATCTGCAAATCCTTTCTGCGCATCTGCAGGATTCGGTGCTGAAAATAGCCGATATCGATTATCTGCCGGCCGAAAGTCGTCTGGTGCTGGCTGTCAACCGGTTTGTCTGGGAATTGGCCGCCGATGGCAAACGCCACCGCAGTTTTGAACGCCGGCGCACGGCGCTGCATTTCGCCCGGGTGAAAAGCCTCAAGGCAACCGGTATCGACCGTCGTTTCAAGGACGACGTGCTTTCCCTGCTGGCGATCCGCTTCATCGTAGGCGACGCACCTTCAGGCGTGATCGAGCTGACATTTGCTGCCAACAGGGCGTTGCGGCTCGAGGTGGAAGCCATCGAGGCCCAACTGACCGATCTCGGACCCGCATGGGAAACCGATTTCAAGCCGGAACACGAAGCCTGACGGGCAAGAGGAGCAGTTATTGTGGTTTTGGTGTTGAGGCAGTCCGATCCTGATTTTGAATCCCGGTTTTCCGCGTTTCTTCTGACCAAGCGCGAAGTGTCGGAGGATGTGGATCGCGTGGTTGCCGATATTATTCATCGCGTTCGCACCGAAGGCGATGCGGCGCTTATCGAATATTCGCAGCGTTTTGACCGTATCGACCTTGTGCAGCATGGCATTGCCATCACACCAGCCGAAATCGACGCGGCGATGGCGGCAGCACCGCTGGAAACCGTCGAGGCGCTCAAGCTCGCCCGCAACCGCATTCATTCCCACCACCAGCGGCAGATGCCGCAGGACGACCGCTACACCGATGCACTGGGTGTGGAACTCGGGTCGCGCTGGACAGCGGTGGAATCGGTTGGGCTTTACGTGCCGGGCGGCACGGCCAGTTATCCGAGTTCAGTCCTCATGAATGCTGTCCCGGCCCAGGTTGCCGGCGTCGAGCGCATCGTCATGGTTGTGCCGTCTCCGGACGGAAAGCTCAATCCGCTGGTTCTCGTGGCCGCACGCCTTGCCGGCGTTTCCGAGATTTACCGGGTGGGCGGTGCACAGGCAATCGCCGCGCTGGCCTATGGCACGCAAACCATAGCACCGGTGTCGAAGATCGTTGGTCCAGGCAATGCCTATGTGGCCGCTGCCAAGCGCCGCGTTTTCGGCACAGTCGGCATCGATATGATCGCAGGTCCGTCGGAGGTTCTCATTCTGGCCGACAGCGACAACGACCCGGACTGGATCGCTGCCGATCTTCTGGCTCAGGCCGAGCACGATACGGCGTCGCAGTCGATCCTGATCACCGACGACGAGGCATTCGGCAATGCTGTTATCGCCGCCGTCGAGCGCCAACTGGCAAAACTGCCCCGGACGGAAACCGCAAGCGCCAGCTGGCGCGATTATGGCGCGGTCATCCAGGTTCAGGATTTGCAGTCTGCACTGCCGCTGGTCAACCGTATCGCGGCCGAGCATCTGGAAATCGCGACCGCTGATCCGGAAGCCCTGCTGGCGGGCGTGCGTAACGCCGGGGCCATTTTCCTTGGCCGCTACACGCCCGAGGTGATCGGCGACTATGTCGGCGGCTCCAACCATGTCCTGCCGACAGCGCGGTCGGCCCGGTTCTCTTCCGGCCTTTCGGTGCTTGACTATGTCAAGCGAACGTCCATCCTGAAGCTGGGTGTGGAACAGTTGCGCGCTCTGGGGCCGGCGGCGATAGAACTCGCGCGCGCCGAAGGTCTCGATGCGCACGGCAATTCCGTCGCCATCCGGTTGAACCTATAGGGTGACAATGACAGCAACGGGCAATACCGATGCGCGATTGATCGATGTGGAGCTGGACGAGACCATCGGCCGCTCCACGCCCGATGTCGAGCATGAGCGCGCCGTTGCCATCTTTGATCTCATCGAGGAAAACAGCTTCCGTCCTGTCAATGACGAGGGGATGGGCCCCTATCGCCTGAGACTGTCACTGATCGAGTCGCGTCTCGTCTTTGCCATTTCGCGCGAGGCCGGCGACGATGTGGTCACCCATATTCTGTCGCTGACGCCGTTGCGCAAGGTGGTGAAGGATTACTTCATGATCTGCGAGAGCTATTACGAGGCCATCCGCTCATCCAGTCCAAGCAAGATCGAGGCCATCGATATGGGGAGGCGGGGGCTGCACAATGAAGGATCGCAAGCGCTGATGGATCGCCTGAACGGCAAGATCGACGTGGATTTCGATACCGCCCGCCGCCTCTTTACCCTGGTATGTGTGCTGCATTGGCGGGGATGAGCGGACCAGTGGGCGCCGAACCCGACAAGCTCCCGGACGGGCAGGAGCCTGCCAAACGGAGCATGCCCGGTGCGGTGCTGTTCATCTGCGGCATGAACTCCATCCGTTCGCCCATTGCCGAAACGCTGGCCCGCAGCCTGCTGCCGCCCCGGGTCTATGTTGCCTCGGCCGGCGTTGAAAAAGGCGAACCGGACCCATTCGTCGATGCTGTGCTGGAAGAACTCGGGTTGAAGCGCATTTCCCTTCACCCGCGCACCTTCGAAGAGCTTGAAGACGACTATTTCGATCTGATCATCACGCTGTCGCCCAAGGCCCATCACATGGCGCTGGAGCTGACGCGAACGACCTCGGTCCATGTGGAATATTGGCCGACACCCGATCCGACGCTGGTGCGCGGACGCCGTGACCAGATCATGGAGGCCTATCGCGACGTGCGCGACAACCTCAAACACCATATTCAAGCGCGTTTCGGCTAGGCAATTGGAACCTTTGTCAGCCCGTGCACAATTGCATTGAACTCCCTTGTTCACAAATGCCGCGCAATACTATAGGTTCCGCCCAAAATTGCGGTCGAGTGTGACCGCAAATTCCTTTCTGGAGATAGAACTACGCATGGCGAAAGAAGAAGTACTAGAGTTTCCCGGTCTCGTGACGGAGCTGCTGCCCAACGCGATGTTCCGGGTCAAGCTTGAAAACGATCATGAAATCATTGCTCACACGGCCGGCCGTATGCGCAAGAACCGCATCCGCGTTCTGGCGGGTGACAAGGTCCTTGTCGAGATGACCCCATACGATCTGACCAAGGGTCGCATTACCTACCGCTTCAAATAACAGTCCTCCCGGCTTCGGCCTGACTTGTCCGCAGGACACGATTTTCCAGGAATGCGTTCATGAGCGATCAACACAAACTGGTTCTGGCATCCGGCTCGCCGCGCCGTCTGGCGCTGCTGGGCCAGATCGGCCTGGAGCCCGATCGCCTGTTGCCCGCCGACGTGGACGAAACGCCTTTGCGTGCCGAGCACCCGCGTTCGCTCGCACGCCGCCTGTCACGCCTCAAGGCCGAAAAGGTGGCAGACGAGTTGAAGGGTGACGCGGACCTTGGCAAGTCCTACATCATCGCTGCCGATACCGTAGTGGCGGTTGGCCGCCGCATTCTGCCCAAGGCTGAAATTCTCGACGACGCAACCAATTGCCTGCGCCTTTTGTCCGGCCGTTCGCACCGCGTTTTCACCGGTCTTTGCCTTGTCACGCCGAAGGGCAAGATCCGTCAGGATCTGATCGAAACCCGGGTGCGCTTCAAGCGTCTTTCGCGCGAGGAGCTGGAGAGCTATCTTGCATCGGGTGAATGGCGCGGAAAAGCCGGTGGCTACGCCATTCAGGGACTTGCGGGCGGTTTTGTGGTCAAGCTTGTCGGCTCCTACAGCAACGTGGTGGGCCTGCCGCTCTACGAGACAGCCGGTCTCCTGCATGGCGAGGGTTATCCCGTCTATGCCAACTGGCAATCATCGGCACACTAGGTCTTGGACTGATGGACGAAAACAACAGCGCGGCGAAGGTAACGCCATTGCGGCCGACACGGCCATGCCCGGAATGCAAGCGGCCGTCACAGCGGGAGCACTATCCCTTCTGCTCGAGCCGCTGCCGCAATGTCGATCTCAACCGCTGGCTGACGGGTGCCTATGTTCTTCCGGCGGTTGAAAGCGCCGACGACAGCGAAGACGACACCGAACGCTGAACGCATCGCCGTGAAACGTTTCAGAGCTTGATCACACGCGGTGTGGCGGGCTGTGCCAGCACGATATTGATCGCACGCAGTACATGGATGCTGTCGCTCAGGGGCATGGTCCTTGCGCTGGTTTCACCCTTGCGCATGGCGTCCATCACCGCCATGGCTTCAAACTGCCGGCCGTTGCCTTCAAACGGATAGTCTTCGCTTCTGCGCCCGGGGACCGGCAGGCGATCAAGCAGCCTGCCTAGCAGGCCTCCCGACCGTTTCAGCGGACCGAAGGGTGTCGCAACCAGGAAGGGCCGGTACATCGTCAGCCGCTGCGCCTTGTCAAACGGGGCATCCAGCCGCAGCGTACCCTGCGTTCCCTCGATGACGCAATGATTCGCGCCGTTGCGATCAAAACCGCAGGACAGGATCGCGTCGGCCCCATCATAGTGCAGCGCTATTTCCGAGCTCATATCCACGCCGTTCGGCGCGGCGTGCCACAGGCCGGATACTTTTTGCGGCTGACCGAGAAAATGCATCGCCAGGGAGACGCCGTGGATGCCGAGGTCAAGCGTGGCACCGCCGCCGAGGGACCGGTTGAACAGCCGGTTTTCCGGGGTGTAATCCTCGGCATGGGCGAGTTCCGCGGTGATTCGGCGAATCGCTCCGATCTCGCCCGCATCGATTCTCGCTTTGGCCGCCACGACAGCCGGCAGGAAGCGGGTCTCCATGGCTTCCATGGCAAAGACCTTGATCCGGGCTGCTTCGCGCTGGATGACCGAGGCTTCCGTGTGGGATGGCGCAATGGGCTTTTCCGTGAGGATGGCCTTGCCCGAGCGCACGGCCTTCAGGGCCTGCGCCAGATGGATGGAATTGGGTGTGGCGATATAGACGGCATCGACGGCTGGGTCCGCCAGCAGGGAATCAAGGTCACCATAGGCGTGCTTGCTGCCAAATGTATCGCGGAACTGCTCGGCATTGGCGAGCGAGCGGGAATAATTGGCGGCGATGAAGGCCTGCGGAACAAACGCAAGATCGGCGGCAAATCGCTGAGCGATCTCGCCGCTGCCGATGATTCCCCAGCCAAAAGCACTGCTCCTGGCAGCTTTGTCCCCCGTTTCATCCATGAAATGCGAATCCTGTCTCTTTGGATAATAAACAACGCATCAATGCATGCTGTTTGCAAGAGGCAGAAAAACGGCAAAAAATTCGTCAGTTGATGCTGGACAGGGGGATTTTTAGTGTTATAACCCACCCGCTTCTGACGGAAAATCAACGCTGTCAGAAAGGCTTGCCGGATAACGGAAATGCCTGAAGTGCCCAGATAGCTCAGTTGGTAGAGCAGCGGATTGAAAATCCGCGTGTCCGTGGTTCGAATCCGCGTCTGGGCACCACTTCTTTCTCAATAAGATCAATAATTTGCTTGATAGCCACGTCGGATATCAGCCGATTTCATATTGCGTCGTGGTGCAGCAGGCATGAGGGCCATAGGATGGCAATCACTTATATGGTCGGCCTTCGCTTATACCGTAGTGCAAGTAATGTTCACGCGGATTTACCGCGGCAGCAGCGACGTCCTGATTGAGTTCCAGATACCTGTTATCTTCGAAGTCACGCGGCAGCCTTTGGCTGTTCAAAACAGTTGGCCATTCCATCATGTCGTTTTCGTGCGGTGATCCGAGGATTGGCGATACCTGCAAGCCATGGCGCCATTGTATGAAATTAAAGGAGAGCTGGTCGCGTTTCGAGAACTTCAGCACTTCCTCATACCACGCATTCATTGCGGCAACGACCCGCCGCTCATTGTGCTTGCGCAGCAGCAGCGTTCCGACATTCAAACCATTGGTCTGCGGATAACCTAGCTCTCGATAGAATGCCATTTGCTGCTCGACGATAGATTTTCTGTCATATCCGATATCAGCGACAACCCTGGCCTCCTCGTAGGCACAGTCTCTCTCGGGATGAACAAACGCCTGCATCATATCTCTTGAGGCCGCAAACTCATCGAATATGGCCGATACCGGCTTTTTCAATTTCACCGTATTGTCGAGATAGAGACTGTATTTGTGGTCGGGGAAATACAGATGCGGTCGAATTTTATAGCCTTTGGATGTCCTGTGCGGATCGAGCGACGAGGCGGGCACGTGAATAACCCGCCAAAAATTTGAGGACAGTTTCGGATCATCTGTGAAGCAGACGAAATCTGTATTCTCTGGCCGGTCGTACTCAAAGTCTGCGAAACGTTCGGAATACCCAAAAAGGCAAGTATAGACAACGCGCCGCTTATTTTCACGTCCAACTGCACGGAGAAATACTATTCGAAGCTTCGAGAGTGACACCATAATCGTCACTAAATCAGCGGTTGTAAAAAGGCAATACACTCACAGGCCCGCCGCAGCAATTGCGTCGATTGCGGGAAGGGCGCGTGTCCCTGTGGATTGGCTCTGGTTTAAAATTGATTCACTGCGTATATCGATTTTCCTGTCGTTTCCGTTCAGAAGGTGACTTATATCATTCAAGCGCCTATTTTCTCTGATGAGAATGGCGCTGGCATTGGCCAGGGAAATGAATTTTGCTGGTGGGGCAATCCTGGATGATTGCAAATCGGGACAACCGTTTGAGATGATGTATCGGAGTATAAGGCAATTTGCCGCCGCACTGGCGTGCGCTGGTCTTGTGACCGCCACCGCCCACAGTGCCTTTGCGGCAGATTCTGACCCGATTGCCAGCGACGGCAAGCCCGTCAATCCGGCGCGCTGGATCGTCACGGTTGGCGCCAGCGTCGAATATGGCAGCAAGTTTGAAGGTGCACGCGCCAACGGCTTCGGTTTCATGCCGTCCTTCGATATCCGGCGTGGCGATGAGCCCGAGGGCATGAGTGCGCCCGATGACAATATCGACTATACGCTGCTGACCCTCGGCGGGCTGGAGATCGGCCCCGTCATCGGTTTCCGGTCCGGCCGCTCCCATTCGGATGATCGGGGCTTTGTCGGCCTGCGCCATGTGTCATGGACCGTGGATGGCGGCGTGTTCGCACAGTTCTGGCCGATCCAGGATCGCCTGCGCGTGCGCGCCGAGGTGAGGCAGGCTTTCAATAATTCTGAGGGGCTCGTCGCCGATCTCTCGGCCGACGTATTCCAGCGCTATAATAAATTTCTGTTCTCTGTCGGGCCCCGCCTGTCGCTTGCCGACAGCACCTATATGCGCAACACCTTCGGCGTGACGGAAGAGGAATCCCACAACAACCACCGTGTCGAGCCGTACACGCCCGGTGGCGGGGTCAAATCATACGGGGTTGTCGCCGCCACCACCTACTCATTCTCGGATGCGTGGAGCGTGCAGGTGTTCGGCCGGTATGACCGGCTGGCGGGCGATGCGGAGGATAGCCCGATTGTGCCGAAACTCGGGTCAAAGGACCAAAAGGCAATCGGCGTGACCTGGAATTATTCATTCGGCGTCGGTCACTGAAGCAGGCCGATAACGGCCTGCTCGATTCAGTCCACATAAATGCAGCTGTTGAAAGGCTCAGTCGCAGGCCTGCCACGCGATGCGGCGGATGTCCGAGCGGGCGATGCCCAGATCGGCGAGATTGCGATCGGTGCACAATCTCAATTCATACAGGTTCTGACGATACTGGCGCCACTTCTGGATATGGTTGCGAAGGCTCATTTGGTATTCCCCTTATTTTTGATCAACCTCCCGGGAAAATAGTGCGACGCGTTCGGCCGCATGAAAATTGCTAATGTTGCATGGCAGCAATGAGCATGCTGCATAGCAATATAACCGGCAATCCGAACCCCCTTTTGAATTTTCTGCAGGCGGCGTTATAGACAATGCAGTTCATGTGTGAGGGGAGGATGCCTTTGTCTCAATCGGTCGGATCTGTGCGTGATAAACTGGAGCAAAGCCTTGCAGCCATCGCTGCTGGAGACGGGCATGCCTTCGTCAAGCTCTATGCCGCCACCGCCCGTGCGGAGGCGGACGCCTCGGACCGGCGGATGCGCGAGGGGACCAGCCTTGGCGGCCTCGATGGTCGGATCGTTTCGATCAAGGATCTGTTCGATGTGGCTGGCGAACCGACGCTCGCTGGCTCCCGCATGCGCCAGAGTGCGCCTGCCCCGGCCAAGGATGCGGTGATCGTCGAGCGTTTGCGGCGCTCCGGCGCTGTCATTCTCGGCAAGACCATCATGACCGAGTTTGCCTTCACCGCCGTTGGCCTCAATCCGCACTATCCCATCGCCGGAAATGCCCGCGACAGCAGCCGCATTGCCGGCGGATCGTCAACCGGCGCCGGGATTTCTGTCGCCGACGGCACGAGCGAGATTTCCATAGGGTCGGACACGGGCGGGTCCATCCGCATTCCTGCGGCGCTCAATGGTGTTGCCGGTTTCAAGCCCACGGCAAAGCGTATTCCCCTGCAGGGCGCCTTTCCGCTGTCGCCAAGTCTTGACTCCGTTGGTCCCTTGGCGCGCTCGGTCGCCGATTGCGCCGTGGCGGATGCGGTGATGGCGGGCGAGGCCCCGGATGTTCCTGAACCGCTGTCCCTGACCGGCCTGCGCATCGGCCTGCCGCAGGGGGAGGTTCTCTCCGCAATGGAACCGGTTATCGCTCGGGCATTCGAGGAAAGCCTGCAGCGATGCGAAAAAGCCGGAGCGATCCTGGTGGAATGCACGCTGGATGAACTGGTCGATGAAATGGCTGAAGCGACGTCGGTCGGCTCCATTGCCGGGATCGAAGGCAGCCGGGTTCATGCGGACTGGCTGAATGAGACCGGGCTTGATGTGGATCAGCGCGTTCAAAAGCCGCTGCTACGCCGCCTGGGCGTTTCGGAAGCCGACTACATCGGCGTGATGCAAAAGCGGCAGGCGCTGGTGCGAAAAATGGACCGGTATATTGCCGCCTATGATCTCCTGGCTCTGCCGACGGTCCCGATGACGGCTCCGCTGATCGCTGACGTAAGCGAGAACGAGGAATTCTACAAACGCACGGAAGGCCTCTTGTTGCGCAACCCGCAGATTGCCAACCAGTTCGATTTGACCGCGATCAGCATTCCCATGCCGGGCCTGGCATTGCCCGGAGGGCTGATGCTGTTTGCCCGGCATGGCGCGGATCGCCGCCTGTTGTCGATGGCCATGTCGGTGGAACGATTGTTCCACTAGGTCCGCCCGGAGAAATTTGCACGGGAGGCGGAAATAGCGCTCGCAATTTTCGGCAATCCCGTCAGGATACGCGTCGATTGATCCAAGATAATGCCAGGCCTTGCTGCTTCACCGCACAATCGGGCCGCCAACCACCAGTGAAAGTCTCTTCCGTGATACGCCATTGTGTTTTTATTCGTTTTCGCGGTGATGTCGCCGCCGCTACCCGCCAGGACATATACAACGATCTTGCAACGCTTTGCGGAAAACTGCCCGGCGTCCTGTCCTTTCATGCCGGTGCCAATGTCAGTCCGGAAACCGGCATGGACAAAGGCTTCAGCGAAGGGTTCATCATCGATTTCGCCGATGCGGATGCGCGTGACACCTACCTTGACGACGCCGGGCACAGAGCTATCGGCGGGCGCATTGTTGCCGCCGCTGCCGACGGCGTTCAGGGTGTTTTTGTCTTTGATCTGGATATGTGACGCGCATGCAGGATAAGGAATTTTTCAAAAAGCTGTTTGAAGCCGCCGTCGCCGCCGCTGATCCGCAGCGCACAATTGCCGCGCATCTGCCGGAAAAGCCCAAGGGCCGGACCATTGTGATCGGTGCGGGCAAGGGATCGGCGCAGATGGCAAGCGCCTTTGAAAAGGCCTGGGATGGCCCGCTGGAAGGCTTGGTGGTCACCCGTTACGGCTTTGGGGTTGCGTGCGAGCGCATCGAGATCATCGAAGCGTCGCATCCCGTGCCGGATGCGGCGGGTCTTGTTGCCTCGAAGCGCCTGCTCGAAACCGTTTCGGGCCTGACCAGCGATGATCTGGTGGTCGCGCTGATCTCAGGCGGCGGGTCGGCCTTGCTGCCATCGCCGCCGGAAGGCATGACCCTCGATGACGAGATCGCTGTCAACAGGGCACTGCTCGCTTCGGGCGCGCCGATTTCCGCGATGAACGCCGTGCGCAAACATCTCTCCACGATCAAGGGTGGAAGGTTGGCTGCCGCCGCATATCCCGCCCGCGTCTTTTCATTGATCGTGTCCGATATACCCGGCGACAATCCGGCCTTTGTTGCATCAGGTCCGACCGTTGCCGACGCCATAACCCGCGAGGATGCCCTGCGGATCGTCGAGCGCTACAGTCTCGCTTTGCCGGCGGCAGCCCTGAAACACCTGCAGTCGGTAGCGGCCGACGCGCCCAAGCCGTCAGATGCGGTGTTCGCGTCGCATGAGCACCGGGTCATTGCCTCCGCTGCCGTTTCGCTGGAAGCGTCGGCGGATGCCGCCCGTTCACTTGGCGTGGAGGCGGTCGTGTTGTCCGATGCCATTGAAGGCGAGGCGCGCGAGGTGGCGCACGTGCATTCGGCGCTGGCCAAGCAGGTGCTGGCCAAAAATCAGCCGTTTGCCAAACCCGTGGTCCTGCTTTCCGGCGGTGAAACCACGGTGACCGTGCGGGGAAAAGGCAAGGGCGGCCGCAACAGCGAGTTCCTGCTGTCCCTGGCGCTCGATATCGACGGGTATGATGGTATCAGCGCCTTTGCGGCGGACACGGACGGGATCGATGGCTCGGAGGACAATGCCGGGGCCTTTGCCGACAGCGGCAGTATCGCGCGGCTTTTGGCGAAGGGGCTCGACGCATCCGCCTATCTCAACGGCAATGATGCCTGGTCGGCGTTCAATGCCATCGGCGATCTTTTCGTTCCGGGGCCAACCGGCACCAATGTCAATGACCTCAGGGCGATCCTCATTCGCTAGGGAACGCCTGCCCGGTTTTCAAGGACCGGGCCCGCGCTTTATTTGACGCTCGATGGCTTGGATTGGGTGGTCAAGCGGGCGCGATTGTCCTAAGTGTCGCTTGGGCGGCTCTTTCATGCAAACAAAGGAATGTCGAATGCGCATTGCATTACCCTTGGCTGTCTTGTCTCTTCTGGCCCTTGCGGCCTGCAGCACAAGCACGAGTACCAGCACGAGCAACAGTCCGAAAGCAGCAGCGGATGCCCCGTCGCCGGCGAAGGACACGCATTTTGTTCCGCCACCCAAGTCCCTGACCCAGAAGGCTGTTCCGTCAAAGGTTCCCGAGACACCGGGCGCGCAGAACGCGGTGCAGTAGGACCTGGATACACCACACCTCCAAAGACTTGAATGTTTTTCAAAGCACCGGCCTGCGAGATCAAACTCCGGCCGGTGTTTGCGTCTGGCGTGTGGCTTGAGGGAAGTGTGGGAAGCCCTGAAACAACAAAACCCACCGCGGGAGGAGGTGCGGTGGGTTTCGTTGGTTATGGAAGGCCTTCTGGGAGGAGAAGAGGCCGACCGTTTCGACAGAGCCGGGAGGAGGTGACGCTGTCGAAAATTCCTGATTCAACAATAACTCCATTGATGTGATTTAATACAGATAATATTGCATAGCAGCAATGCGCCTGGTGCAATGCAGCAAAGAAGCGTTCAATTATCACCTGGCCATCACGCCGAGTTGAGCGCGCGAACGGAACTTTCGGGCAGCCTGATTCGTTAATGCTTCGTAAAGAGGCCGATGATGAAAGCATCGGACCTCCGCAATCGAGGCCGAGAAGATGCGTAAAATATCTGCGTCAATCCTTATGGTAGCAATGATAGCGTCGGCATTGTCAATCCAGCCGGCAGGAGCCTTCAGCATGAAGGGGCAGGCCGCAGCGCCGTCCGAGGCCGGTGAGATCTACAACAAAAAATTTGAACGGGCCGCCTTGCTGGAAGCCAAAGCCTATATTTGCGGAACCGACAGTGCGGCAAGTTTTGCCGCGATGAAAGCCGGAATGGCCGAGACCGGATTGCCGGAAGATATCGCCGTCGAAGTGGTTTCAGACCTTGCTTCCGGCCTGATCGACAAGGCAGTGAAGTCGGGATCAAAAGAAATATGCGGAAAACCACGAGTGCAAATTTCCCGGCTCTGACCGATAAGTTTGGGGCCGGAAAAAATAAATGAATGCATTCATGATGTTGTTCGTAAGTAATTCTAATTTTATGTAAATTTGAATCAAGGTAAGAAGCTATTGCCAAAAGTTGTGATCATTGCAGGGCTTTTCAAGCGGTGAATTTTGCTAATAATACCGTGAGAAAACTTTCAATATAAACTGCAAGAACAATTAACTACTGAGGAAAATATCCATCAATTGTGCCGTAGAGTTTGTTGATCGTGCGGTCTGCAACGTGGATTTTTATCTGCAATAGTGTGAATGTTTCAAAGAAAAGAAAAAATGATAGTGCCGCTGGTGGGATCTGGAGAGAATAGCATGAACAAAAGAGTTCAGACGCTGAAAGTATTGAAAACAGAACTCTCGAAACTGTGCGCTATTGCCGATGGTGAAGGCTTTGAAATGATCGCCTATTTCATTGAAACGGCTATCCGTGAGTCCGATGAGCAATTGTCCCAGGAAACACGTGCGCTTGTTGGAATGGAATTGCGTGCCGAGGCTGCCGGTCTGCGGGTCCTGAAGAACTGAATGCTGGTCCAATTCAGGGTGCTGGGATTCATTATCTTCCATTGAACATGGCTTCAAATTTTGTGAATCATGAATCGGTTGGCGCGCATTGTGTGCGATGATTGCGCGCCTATATGAAGGCAATGACCCCACTTTCCGTCCTCGACCTTTCACCGGTTCCCGTTGGCAGCACGCCAGGGCAATCCCTCCGCAATTCGCTGGATCTGGCTCAGCATGCCGAACGTCTCGGCTACAACCGATTGTGGCTTGCCGAGCATCACAACATGCGCGGCATTGCGAGTGCAGCGACAGCCGTCGTCATTGCGCATGTGGCCGCGGGCACGTCGACCATTCGCCTTGGTGCTGGCGGCATCATGCTGCCGAACCATGCGCCGCTGATGGTCGCCGAGGCTTTTGGCACCCTTGCTGCATTGCATCCGGGCCGTATTGATCTCGGCGTCGGTCGCGCGCCGGGGACGGACCAGATAACGGCCCATGCCCTGCGCCGTAATCTTGAGCAGGACATCAACGGTTTTCCGCAGGATGTGGTGGAACTGATGGGCTATTTCCGCGAACCGGAACCCGGCCAGAAAGTCCAGGCCGTACCGGGTGCGGGCCTCGATGTTCCGGTCTGGATTTTGGGTTCGAGCCTGTTTGGCGCCCAGCTGGCCGCAGCCCTCGGGCTGCCTTACGCCTTCGCCTCGCATTTTGCCCCGGCCGAGATGGAACGGGCAGTGGAGATTTATCGCGCGCGTTTCGAACCGTCCGAACATCTGGAAAAGCCCTATGTGATGCTGGGGCTGAACGTTTTTGCAGCGGCAACGGATGATGAAGCACACTTGTTAAAAAGCTCGCAGCAGCAGGCATTCGTCAATCTGCGCACGGGTATGCCGGGGCCATTGCCCGCACCTGTCGAAGGCTATGAGGAAACACTCGACCTGCACGCGCGGGCGATTTTGCGCCAGTCGCTGTCGTGCACGGTCGCTGGCTCACCGTTGACCGTCAAGGCGGGTGTCGAAGAGTTCATCCGGCGCACAGGCGCCGATGAAATCATGGCGACGGGCCACATATTCGATCACAAGGCGCGGATTCGGTCCTATGAAATTCTCGCCGAGGTCATGATCGCAGGGCAGCAGGCCGAGCCTGCACGGGCCAGCGGCTAAGGCCGCAGACCCCCTGCGGTCTCAATGAATGCGATGACCTCGTCAAGCCCGTTGCGCCGCAGCATGTCGGTGAAAACATAGGGCTTGGCCCCGCGCTGCAGCTTCGTGTCGGCATCCATGACATCAAGATCGGCGCCGACATAGGGTGCCAGATCCTTTTTGTTGATGATCAGGAGGTCGGAGCGGGTGATGCCGGGGCCTCCCTTGCGCGGTATTTTTTCGCCCTGGCAGACCGAGATGACATAAATCGTCAGATCGGCGAGATCGGGCGAGAATGTTGCGGCCAGATTGTCGCCGCCGGATTCGATGAAGACGATATCGAGGTCCGGATGGCGCTTGTTCATCTCGGCAATCGCCTGCAGATTGATTGTGGCATCCTCGCGAATGGCGGTATGCGGGCAGCCGCCGGTCTCCACACCCATGATCCGGTCTTCGGGTAGGGCCTGCAGGCGGCTGAGGATCAGTGCATCTTCCTTGGTATAGATGTCATTGGTCACGACGGCGACGGAGTAGCGGTCGCGCATCGCTTTGCACAGCATTTCGGTGACTGTGGTCTTGCCGGAGCCAACGGGGCCGCCAATCCCGACGCGAAGCGGTCCATTCTGTGAGATCATGAGCGGAAAACCCTCGAATATTGTGTTTCATGCTGCATCGCCATGATGTCCGACAGGATCGCTGCCGATCCCAAATCATCGAGGCTTGAGGCGGCGGCGCGTTGCGCAACCGCCAGGATCGGCTGTTCCAGTGCCGCCATCAGCGCGACTCCGTGGCTTTGGCCAAGGGGAACAAGCCGCACCGCACCCTGAATGAGGTTGGAAATGACCGCATGCAGAATGGCGGCCAGCCCTGGCTGCAGCGCCACGCCATTGCTGGCGGCGGCAATGGCAACCGCAACGGGGTAGGGCATTTCGCCGGTCGTGCCCGATTGGTCTGCACCCCAGTGCGCGATGGCTTGCAGGAAAGCGCTGCCTTGCAGCATGGTTTCCATGTGCCGTTCCCTCGATCCGGCCATGGCCTCGCCGAGGGTTGCAATGGGCTGGCAATCCCCACCTTCCCGCGCATCATGCCAACCGGCGGCAAACAGCACGGCGTCGTTCCAGACGGAGCCGTGATGCAGAAGGTCTGTCAGCCATGCGTGCAGCGTATCCTTGTCGCGGATCAGTCCGTCATGGACCGCCCGCTCAATGCCGTGGCTGTAGGAAAAGGCCCCGACGGGAAAGGCCGGGGACAGCCAGGTCATGAGCCGCAGCAGCGCGGTGTTTGCGGTAAAATCAGTCATGGGAATGATGGTGATGCCCGTGATCATGATGCGCATGATCGTGGTGATCGTGACCATGGCCGCTGTGATAGGCACCCCGCAAAGGATGGAACGGGGCGACAATCTCGGTTACCTTGGCTCCAAGACCTTCCAGCATGGCCTTGATCACATGGTCGCGCAGGATAACGATGCGGTCTTCTTCCAGCTGGGCCGGCAAATGGCGGTTGCCCAGATGCCAGGCCAGTTCCGACAGGTGCTGCCGGTTGCGCGGCGTCACTTCGTAGAGGACTTCCTCGGCGGCGATAATCTCCGCCATCCTTCCATCGTCGAGGACAAGGACGTCGCCATGGGTGAAGGCGATTGGATCGGGCAGGTCGATCAGGATCTGCTCGCCCCGTTGCAGGGTCAGGACCTTGCGGCGCAGATGTCTCTCGTCATGCGCCAGGACGATATGGTCGAAGGGCGTGCCGCTGTAGTGACCGGCATGCGCATGGCCTGTGACGCGTTTCATGGTTCATTCTCCTCAAAACAGGAAGTAACGCTGCGCCATGGGCAGCACTGTCGCCGGTTCGCATGTCAGAAGTTCGCCGTCGGCGCGCACTTCATAGGTTTCAGGGTCAACTTCCACGTGCGGCGTGGCGTCATTGTGGATCATCGATGCCTTTGAAATGCCGCCACGGGTGTTCTCGACGCCGATCAAGCGTTTGTCCGTTCCAAGCGACTGGCGCAGGCCAGCCTCCACCGAAGCCTTGCTGACAAAGACAACGGAGGAATTGGAGACATTCTTGCCGAAGGTGCCGAACATGGGGCGGTAATGCACGGGCTGCGGCGTCGGGATGGATGCGTTGGGGTCGCCCATCGGCGCGGCGGCGATGGAGCCGCCCAGCAGCACCATGTCGGGTTTGACACCGAAGAAAGCCGGGTTCCACAGAACGAGATCGGCGCGCTTGCCCACCTCGATCGAGCCGATATGCCGGGACACACCCTGCGCAATCGCCGGATTGATCGTGTATTTGGCAATATAACGTTTCACGCGGAAATTATCGTTGTCGCCGGTTTCCTGCGGCAGGCTGCCGCGCTGGCGTTTCATCTTGTCGGCGGTCTGCCATGTGCGGATCAGAACTTCGCCGACGCGGCCCATGGCCTGGCTATCCGACGAGATGATCGAAAAGGCGCCGATATCGTGCAGGATATCTTCGGCCGCAATGGTTTCCTTGCGGATGCGGCTTTCGGCGAACGCCACGTCTTCGGGGATCGACGATGACAGGTGATGGCAGACCATCAGCATGTCGAGATGTTCGGCAATGGTGTTCTTCGTGTAAGGCCGTGTCGGATTCGTCGACGAGGGAATGACATTGGGCAGGCCGCAGATCTTGATGATGTCAGGCGCATGTCCGCCGCCTGCGCCTTCCGTGTGAAAAGCATGGATCGTACGCCCCTTGAACGCGGCAACCGTATCCTCGACAAACCCGCTCTCGTTGAGCGTGTCCGTATGGATCATCACCTGTATGTCGAACCGGTCGGCAACGGTGAGGCAATTGTCGATGGCGGCCGGCGTGGTGCCCCAATCCTCGTGCAGTTTCAGCGAGCAGGCGCCGCCGAGGATCATCTCCTCCAACGCTTTCGGCTGCGAGGCATTGCCCTTGCCCGATAGTCCGAGATTCATCGGAATGGAATCGAAGGCCTGGATCATCCGCGCCAGATGCCATGGGCCCGGCGTGCAGGTGGTCGCCAGCGTGCCGTGTGCCGGGCCGGTGCCGCCGCCGAACATGGTGGTCACGCCCGACATCAGCGCTTCGTCGATCTGCTGCGGGCAGATGAAGTGGATATGCGCGTCCATGCCGCCGGCCGTGAGAATCTTGCCTTCCCCGGCGATGATTTCCGTGCCCGGACCGATGATGATGGTAACGCCCGGCTGCGTGTCGGGATTACCGGCCTTGCCGATGGCGGCAATCAGCCCGTCCTTGAGCCCGACATCAGCCTTGTAAATGCCGGTATGGTCGACGATCAGGGCATTGGTGATGACCGTATCGACGGCACCGTCAGCCCGGGCCACCTGGCTCTGTCCCATGCCGTCGCGAATGACCTTGCCGCCGCCGAACTTCACCTCTTCGCCATGGATGGTGAAATCCTTTTCCACTTCAATGAACAGCTCCGTGTCGGCAAGGCGCACCTTGTCGCCGGTTGTCGGGCCGAACATGCGGGCGTAGGCGGAGCGGGAGATTTTAGCGGGCATGATGGTTCCCTCCTGGGCTGTAGGTCTGGCACGGTACGCGCACGGCGGCGGGAGACCGGAGCCACATTCCGGCCACGATATCGCCCCGGAATGACCCGATGACCGACCGCTTGAGATCGAATTCCGCAGGTGAACTGCGCCCGTCATCAAAAGATGATCGTTCGCCAATCACGTGAAAGGAAAAACGATGCGAAAGATGATGATCCTGGCCATGTGTGCCGCTTTCCCGCTCGCCACGTCCGCTGCCTATGCGCAGACTGCGGCACCAGCCACGCAGCAACCGGCCAGCAAGGCCCCGGCGCAATCCGGAACGGTGCCGGTCACGACGATCAACATTGTTGATATCAACGAATTGCCGGAGAGCACAAAAACCCAGGTCAACGATGCCGTGGCCAAGCGCTCCGACAAGGACATGCAGCAGCTGCGCACCTCGATCGATGCATCGCCGCAAGTCTCCGCAGCCCTGAAGGAGAAGGGCCTGACGTCGGCGGCGGTGGTTGTCGCGAGCCTCGATGCCAAGGGCCTTTTGACCCTTGTCACCAAAAAGCCGAGCTGACCGCGCGACAGAGCATTGGGGAAGCTGGTCGGTCAAAGCTTTCCCATGATCTTTTGCTGGAACCCGTAGACGGTCCTGTTTCCGCCAAGCGGCACGAGCGTCACGTCGCGCTCCTGTCCCGGCTCGAACCGCACCGCGGTTCCCGCCGCGATATCCAGGCGCATGCCGCGTGCCTGAGCACGGTCGAATATCAGCGCATTGTTGGTTTCGAAGAAATGATAATGCGAGCCGACCTGCACGGGACGATCGCCGGTGTTTGCAACCTTTAGTGTTACAGTGGTTGCGCCGGCGTTCAGTTCGATCTCGCCTGCGGAAGGAATGATTTCACCCGGGATCATGGTGTCTCCTAACGGATCGGTTCGTGAACGGTGACGAGCTTGGTGCCGTCGGGGAACGTGGCTTCCACCTGAATGTCGTGGATCATCTCGGGGATGCCTTCCATCACCTGCGCACGGGTGATTACGTGGGCCCCGGCTTCCATAAGTTCGGCAACCGAGCGGCCGTCGCGCGCGCCCTCCACGACAAAATCCGTAATGAGCGCAATGGCTTCCGGATGATTGAGCTTGACGCCGCGTTCGAGGCGGCGGCGGGCGACCATTGCCGCCATGGCAATCAGGAGCTTGTCTTTTTCACGGAGTGTCAGGTTCATTTTGTCCTCTTGGCCATCCCATGTTTGTTCCGTGCGCCGCGGCCCAGGCCCTAGATTGACCAGACTTTAGGCACGCCTGCCTTTTGATTCAGCAGTTCGATCAGCGGTATCAGCCGTTTCCGCAGGGAATAGGCATCCTCATCCACCAGCCTCGCAAGAAGCTTGCCAGACCAGGCGGAAGCACCGCCTTTTTCACCTATTATTTTTCGCGCCGGCTCCAGATGCCGCTCCGCATCGTGGTCGAGCAGCAGGATGGTGGCCATTGTCCGCATTCCGCCGAGCAGGGCAGGCCGGGCAAGCATGGCTGCCGTATCGGGACCAATCGCAAAGTCTTCGGCATGAACCAGCCTGTCCTGCCGGTAGATGCGCCAGCGGTCGCGGAACGTGCAGGTCTGGACGTCCTCGCCCATCGCCTTGCGGCCGAACACCAACGGCTCGATGATCAGCGCGCGGCCCGTTCCGGCCAGCCGCGCCGTCAGCGTTCGCTTCAGGGCCGAGCGCTCGAACAGGATCGTCTCCTGTGGCAGCCAGGCGAGACTGGCGTTCTCGCCAACCGACAGTGTGGTTTCCACCTCGGCGACAGAGAACGAGGCTTTGTAAATGCGCTCGCAGGCCTGCGTGGTGATCTGCGCGTGGCAATCATTGCCCGCATCGAACTGCCAGTGCATGTCGTCGCCGCCGGTGAGGCCGCCGGATGTGTTGATCATCACGGCTTCCAGCGCCGCATCGTCCCGGTCCGGCAGCCGGATTTTCGCGCAGCCTTCCTGATAGAGCGTGGCGATGCGCGTACGCCCGTTGACGGGTTTCACAGCCAGCCGGGCGTGCCCGTAGGCGCGCTGCGGCCTGGTTTCCGGTATCAGGTCAAGGGACGGGTGAACGTTCATACCGCAAGGCTAGCGCAGCCCGGCGGGGTGGGAAAGCTCAAACTTTCCCAAGTTCGATGGCTCGCTGGTGCGCCGCATGCACGGCCTCGGTCAGAAGGTTCTTCAGCCGGTCCTCGCCCATCAGCACCTTCAGCGCCGCAGCGGTGGTGCCGTTGGGGCTGGTCACCTGTTCGCGCAGCGTCGTCGGGGTGTCGGCACTGGCCGCAGCCAGCGCACCGGCGCCATAAACGGTCTGCATGGCGAGAAGGCCGGCGATCTCCCGCGTCAGTCCGGCGGCAACACCGGCCTCGGTCAGGCCTTCGATGAAATGGAACACATAGGCCGGCCCGGAACCCGAAACGGCCGTCACCGCATCGATCAGGCTTTCATCGTCAACGGAGGCGACGGCACCGCTGGTTTTCAGCAGCCTATCGACAAATGCCGCATCGTCGTCACCGACATGGGAATTGCGGAAGGTGACGATCATGCCCTTGCCGATTGCCGCCGGGGTGTTGGGGATCGTGCGAATGATTGCGGTCTTGTCGCCCAGATGCTTCTCGAAAAAGTTTACCGTAATGCCGGCAGCCACGCTCACGAATGTCGCGTGTTCCGCAAAACGCTTGTAGGCGGGCAGGACATCGCCCATCACCTGCGGCTTGACCGCAACAAGGATCACGCGCGGCTGAAGACTGGTGGCAAGCGATGCGGCGCCCGCGACGGCGTTGACCCCGAGTGTCGCTGCCCGATCCCGCAAGGCATCGGTCGGCTCGACGACATGGACCTGTCCCGGCTGCAATATGCCGGCATCCAGCCAGCCCTTGAGCATGGCGAAACCCATATTGCCGCAACCAACCAGAACCACGCTGTCAACCATTTGTCTTCTCCCAAATCATGTGGCCGCACTTTGATCCGGTCCTAAGCGCCGGGTCAACTGTGCAACCCTGCGGCCGGTGCACCGATCATTGAAATAATGGGAGACACCGCGACGCCGCAGGGCATCTTCGGATAAATTCCCCGGTGTTTCACCAATGATTAACGATTTATTTCCCATAGAACTTTAGGTTGGGTTAACCGTAAGCCATGCTTCGGGGGTAAGGTATTGAACGGTTCTTATGGAGTGCGGACAGGAATGGGTGATCGGGACAACGGGATAGACAAGCGGCCACGACGCTCGCTGCTCTCGTTTGCCAGCCAGCCGGAAACGGTGGGCAGTGCGCCCGCACGCGTGGCGCCTGCAACACCCCCGCAAGCACCCCGCCGCGAAGACGATCTGGAACACTATCAGCGGATGCGGGCGCTGCGTCTGGCGGCCAGCAGCGAAATCACGCAGCTCCCCGCGCCGGCGCCCGATACTGCCTTGACGGATGAAGAGGCCGAGCAGATCGCCATCGATCGCATGCGTGCGGACATGGCGGCCATCAAGGCCGAACTCAACCGCCGGATCGACGATAGCGCATCCGCCGCGCCGGTTTCGGCGACGGTTGCTGTTGATGCACCCGTTGCACCGGCGACAAGCCCCGTTGAGCCCGTTGCGGACAATCACGTCACGATGAAACGGTTCATCGAGCCATCCAACGCCCTCAATCGCGTCGTCAATTCCAAAAAACTGATTATCGCGACGACCCTGATCGGTACTTTGCTTGGTGCCGGCTATGCGATGACAATGCCGAAGCTCTACCCGTCAACCGCTGAACTGCTGGTCGACCCGAGCAACATCCCGTTGAGCGGGACGGCGCCTGTGCCCGGTCAGCTGCCGACCGAGGCATCCCTGGCCATTGCAGAGAGCCAATTGCGCGCTATCCGCTCGAACCGCGTGCTTTCCCAGGTGATCGACCGGACGGGTCTCGCCAAGGATCCGGAATTCAATGGCAATCTGAAGGACAAGGGCTGGCTTGCCGCCGTTCGCGAGCTTTTCTCGACCGACAGCACACCGGACACAGCGTCACGCGAAGCATTGCTCGTGCGCAATCTCTCCGACAATCTCACCGTGGAGCGGAGCGCGCAGAATTTTGTCTTCGATATCACTGTCAAATCCAGCGATCCGCAGAAATCCGCGCGCCTTGCCAACACCCTGTCCGATGTCTTCATCGAGGAGCAGCGCAATCCGTCACCGGGTGCGGGAGCAGCGGCCCCGCTTGCCGGGCGGCTGAATGAGCTGCGCAGTGCTGCGGAAGATGCCGAGAACGCGGCGCAGAAATTCAGGATCGACAAGAATCTCGCCGATGCCCAGGGCGGACCGGCCGACGATGTTGCAAAGGCGGGCGATGCGCTCGCCGCCGCCCGCGATCAGACGATAAAGCTCAACGCGCAGGCTGCCGCCATCCAAGGCGCGTCGGTGGACAGCGTTCTCGGCAACACGGTGCCGGATGCGTTGGGGTCCGACGCGATGGCAGCTTTGCGTTCGCAATATTCGGTTCTCAAGCAGCAGGCCGATACGCTGGCGATCAAGCTTGGACCGCGCCATCCGCTGCTCATACAGGCGCGGTCGGAAGTTGAGGCAATCCGCAAGGACGTGCGCAGCGAATTGAGCCGCATGGTGGCCTCGGCGCAGGCCGAACTCAAGCGTTCGGTGCAGCGGGAGCAGGATCTGGCAAACCAGCTTGCGCAGCTCAAATCGCGCACGGCCGGAACGAGCGGGGATATGAGCCGGCTGCGAGCACTGGAGCAGGATGCCGCAACAAAGCGCGCGGCCTATGACGCCCATGCGCAGCGCGGCCAGGCAAGCGCGCAAACCGCCGATATGAGCGGCACCAGTATCCGGGTTGTTTCGCCAGCGCAGCCGTCAGCCGAGCCCGCAGGGCCGTCACGCAGTATTCCCGTGATTGGCGGCATGCTGGCTGGCCTGCTTGCCGGACTGGGTGTCGCAATGCTGCGCGGGTGGGCTGTCCGCAACCGACATGAGCCTGCGGCAGCCGGTGCCGGAAACGACGGCCCGTTTGATCCGCCGTCGGGCGGAAAGCGGACGGAACAGGCTGCTATCAGCCCACTCACGGCAACCGCCGAGTCACGCCTGGGTGCTGCCATCAAGCAGGCCCAAACGCGCAATTCCGCTTCCGATGCGGCGGAAATGGCCGATGAAGATGCGGCATGGGCCGAGGATCAGGTCGCGGTTGCGCAGCTTCTCTACGAATATGCCGACATGCATTTCGCCCCGCGCCATCATGACAACTCCAACATCGAGGACATGCTCGCGGATATTGCGGAGATTCGCGATGTGTTGCGCCAGCGCGCCGCCGGAGACTAAAGCCGCGTTCAGTGCAGGCGCGGCGTCGGCCCCATGCCTTTATCGTCGATGACATAGCCCCTGTAGAACCGGTCAAGCGTGAACGGCGCCGACAGCGGGTGTGGTTCGTCCTTGGCGATGGTCCAGGCGAAGCATTTACCGGAGATCGGCGTTGCCTTGAAGCCGCCATAACACCAGCCGGTGTTGAGATACATGCCCGGCAGTGGTCCGGTGGTGATGATGGGGGAGCCATCCATGGACATGTCCATGATTCCACCCCAGGAGCGCAGCAGCTTGACGCGGGCCAGCGCCGGCATGAGGGCGACGAACTCGCTCATCACATCTTCCACCACCGGCAGGTTGCCGCGCTGCGCATAGGAATTGTAACCGTCGATATCGCCGCCGAAGACCAGCCCGCCCTTGTCCGACTGGCTGAAATAGAGATGGCCGCCGCCGAACGTCGCAACCGTATCGACGACGGGCTTGAGCGCTTCCGAAACGAAGGCCTGCAGGACATGCGATTCCAGCGGCAGCCGGTCGACACCTGCCCGGCGCATCAGCTCGCTTGTATGTCCAGCGACGGCGCAGGCGGTCTTTTTCGCATTGATCGGACCGCGCGTGGTCATGACGCCGGTGACCTTGTCGCCGTCCTTGATGAAGCCGGTGACTTCGCAATTCTCGATGATATCAACACCGAGCTGGTCGGCTGCACGGGCATAGGCCCAGACCACTGCATCATGGCGCGCGGTTCCCGCGCTGCGCTGCATCAGGCCGCCAATGATCGGAAACCGCGCCGATGCACTGGTGTCGAGACCGGGAATGAGTTTTTCCAGCTGTTTGGGATTCATCAGTTCGCAATCGATGCCGTTGAGCCGCATCTGGTTGCCGCGCCTGACATAAACATCAAGCTGCGGAAGATTGTGTGCGAGATTGACCACGCCGCGCTGCGAGAACATCACATTGTAGTTGAGGTCGTGCGACATGGTTTCCCAGAGCTTCATGGATGCTTCGTAGAAGTGCTGGTTTTCCGTCAGGAGATAATTGGAGCGCACCGCCGTCGTGTTGCGGCCGATATTGCCGGAACCGAGCCAGCCCTTTTCAACGACAGCGATATTGCGGATGCCGTGTTCCTTGGCCAGGTAATAGGCGGTCGCCAACCCGTGTCCGCCGCCGATGATCACCACATCATAGGCCGGCTTCGGATCGGGTTTGCGCCACGCAGGCTTCCAGTCCTTGTTGCCGTTGAGGGCGTTCTTGAGAAGGGAGAAAGCGGAATAGCGCATCGACGAATCCAGTTTGCGGGCGGAACAGTGTGATCATGCGTGGTTTTGGCGTATTCGCAAGCCCCAGAACCATCCTTGGGTCACATCATCGCATTGCCCTTATGGGCCGCTTTCGTTATTGCGTCAGTGAACGCCGTTCTGGCGGTATTGTATTGCCTAAGAATCCTCAGAATGACGTCCATTCCCGAAGCGCGATGCCCAGGAGCAGCACATGGCAGTGACGATTGATGGCAAGCAGATTGCCGAAGACGTGGTTTCAAAGGTCAAGGCGTCCGCCGCCGAGCTGATTGAGGTCACTGGCATCACGCCCGGTATTGCCGTGGTGATCGTCGGCGAGGACCCGGCCAGCCAGGTCTACGTCGCCTCGAAGGGACGCAAGGCCAAGGAGTGCGGCTTCCATTCCGTGCAGCACACCCTGCCGGAACAGACGAGCGAAGATGAACTGGTCAGGCTGGTGGAAACGCTCAATGCCGATCCGGCCATCCATGGCATTCTCGTGCAATTGCCTTTGCCCAAGCACATCGATTCCGGCCGCATCATCCAGACCATTTCGCCCGACAAGGATGTCGACGGCTTCCACTTCATCAATGTCGGCAAGCTGGGAACCGGCGAGCTCGACACCGCATTCGTCCCCTGCACGCCCGAGGGCTCGATGCTGCTGATCGACCGCATTCTCGGCCGTGATCTCTCCGGCCTCAATGCGGTGGTTGTTGGCCGTTCCAATATTGTCGGCAAGCCGATGTTCAACCTGCTGCTCGCACACAATGCCACGGTCACGATCGCCCACAGCCGGACGAAGGATCTGCCGGGCCTTTGCCGCAATGCCGATATTCTGGTGGCTGCCGTCGGTCGTCCGCAGATGATCAAGGCCGACTGGGTGAAGCCTGGCGCGACCGTCATCGATGTCGGCATCAATCGCATTCCGGCTCCCGAGCGGGGTGAAGGCAAGACGCGTCTTGTCGGCGATGTCGATTTTGCCGATGTGGCTCCCGTCGCCGGTGCATTGACGCCGGTTCCCGGCGGTGTCGGGCCGATGACGATTGCCATGCTGATGGCCAACACGCTGGTTGCCGCCCACCGCAGTGCCGGAAAAACGCCGCCCCGCTTCTAATTCATTGGTTTGCAACCGGATTGTCGTTAGAACAGCATATGCCCGAAGCCCTCAAGGTCAGTAGAACCTTCGCTTTTCTGCTTGTCGACAAATTCCCGATGTTCAGCCTTGCCGCTGCCATCGATACGATGCGCACGGCCAACCGGATGGCGGAAGAGCCTTTCTACGGCTGGACCACCGTGTCCGCCACGGGTGCGCCGGTCACCGCATCGAACGGTCTGCAGATCAATGTGCAATATTCGCTGGCGGAGCTTCCCGCCGCCGATATTTTCTTCATCTGCGCCGGGCTGACCACGGAGTTTGAAGAAAAACCCAAGGTGATTGCAGCGCTGCGCAATCTCGGACGGCGCGGTGCGGCGCTGGGTGGGCTCAACATCGGCAGTTACATCCTCGCCGAAGCAGGGCAGCTTGAGGGGCATCGCTGCACGATCCATTGGGAAAACCGCGCTGGTTTTCAGGAGCGTTTTCCGCAGATCGAATGCACCGGCAATGTTTTCGAGATCGACCGCAAGCGCTATACCTGCGCGGGCGGGACGACCTCGATCGATCTGATGCTGGAGATCATCCGGCAGGATTTCGATCCCGGCCTTGCCAATGAAGTGGCCAATCAGTTCCATCATGAGCGCATCCGCTCGCAGACCGATCGCCAGCGCATCGGGCCCGAGCGGGACCTGACCGGAAAATCCGAAAAGCTGCGCAAGATCGTCGAGCTGATGGCCGACAATCTCGAACAGCCGAAATCGGCGGTGCGGCTGGCCAAGGCTGTCGGCTTGTCCGTCCGGCAGGTGGAGCGCTTGTTCCTGCGCCATCTCAACATGACGCCGGGGCGCTATTACATGAGCCTGCGGCTGGAGCGGGCGCGCGAGCTGTTGCGCCAGACGCATTCGCCTATTCTCGACGTGGCGCTGGCAACGGGCTTCACGTCCCATTCCTATTTTGCCCAGAGCTACCGGGCACAGTTCGGGCGCTCACCCTCCGATGAGCGCCGCACCACCTATTGATCAGCCGAAAACCGAAGCGCCTTCGTCGGCGCGGCCCACGACATTGCGGAAGGCGGCGAACAGTTCGCGGCCCATGCCATAGCTGTTATGGCTGAGGTCGACGACCGGTTCAGGACGGGCGGCGAGAACCTCAGGGTCTTCCAGCACGTCGAGCGTTCCGATTTCCGCGTCGAGCCGCATCATGTCGCCGTCGCGGATCTTGCCGATGATGCCACCACTCAAGGCTTCCGGCGTCACGTGGATTGCCGCGGGCACCTTGCCCGAGGCACCCGACATGCGCCCGTCCGTTACCAGCGCAACCATATGGCCGCGATCCTGCAGCACGCCGAGCGGCGGCGTAAGCTTGTGCAGTTCGGGCATGCCATTGGCCTTTGGACCCTGGAAGCGGACCACGGCGACAAAGTCACGGTCGAGCTTTCCGGCCTTGAAAGCGTCCTGCAGCGCCGCCTGGCTGTCGAACACGATGGCAGGCGCCTCGATGATGCGCCGTTCCGGCTTGACTGCCGATGTCTTGATGACGGCGGTGCCGAGATTGCCCTTCAGCATCTTCAGGCCGCCGGTTGCCTGGAACGGCTCCTTGACCGTGGACAGGACCTTCTTGTCGGCGCTTTCGCTTGGAATGGGATTGCGCTGCACCGTGCCGTTTTCACCGAGCTTGACCTCGATCGTATAGGCACGCAGGCCTTCGCCCCAGACGGTCTTGACGTCCTCGTGCAGCAGGCCCGCATCCAGAAGTTCACGGATGATGTAGCCCATGCCGCCAGCCGCGTGGAAATGGTTCACATCGGCGAGGCCGTTCGGATAGACGCGGGCGAGCAGCGGCACCACGTCGGAAAGGTCGGAAATATCCTGCCATGTCAGCTTGATGCCCGCAGCCGCCGCCATGGCGACGAGGTGCATGGTGTGGTTGGTCGAACCGCCCGTGGCATGCAGCCCGATAACGCCGTTGACGATGGTCTTCTCGTCGATCATTTCGCCGACCGGCGTGTATTCATTGCCGAGTGCGGTGATGGCAAGGGCGCGCTTGGCGGCCTCGCGCGTCAATGCTTCGCGTAAGGGGGTACCCGGATTGATGAAGGACGAGCCCGGCGTGTGCAGCCCCATGATTTCCATGAGCATCTGGTTGGAATTGGCCGTGCCGTAGAAGGTGCAGGTTCCCGGTCCGTGGTAGGACTTGGATTCCGATTCCAGCAGTTTGTCGCGGCCGACCTTGCCTTCCGCATAGAGCTGGCGGGTTTTTGCCTTCTCATCATTGGGAAGGCCCGTGGTCATCGGACCAGCCGGGATGAACACGGCGGGCAGGTGACCGAATGTCAGCGCGCCGATGACGAGGCCCGGCACGATCTTGTCGCAGACGCCGAGATAAACAGCCGCATCGAACATGTCGTGCGACAGGCCAACGGCCGTCGCCATGGCAATGACATCGCGGGAAAACAGCGACAGGTCCATGCCCGGCTGTCCCTGGGTCACGCCATCGCACATGGCCGGCACGCCGCCGGCTACCTGCGCCACGCCGCCCGCCTCGTGCACGGCCGCCTTGATCAGCTGCGGATAGGTTTCGAACGGCTGATGCGCCGACAGCATGTCGTTGTATGAGGTGATGATACCGATATTGGGCACAACATCGCCAGCCAGCGCGGCCTTGTCGGACGGTCCGCAGGCGGCAAAGCCGTGGGCAAGATTGGCGCAGGCGAGAGCCGAGCGTTTCGGCTTGTGGGAGGCAGCCTCGCGCAGACGGTCGAGATAGACATCGCGGGTCGGGATCGACCTCTCACGGATGCGGTTGGTAATGCTTTTGACCCTTTGCAGGACGGTCATCGGTTTTCTCCTTATGGAGCCCAGAAAATCTCAAGATTGATGGGTGTGTGGCGCAGGACAGCGCGAATGGGCATGTCAGCGGTTGCCCCGTCGCCAAGCGCCTTGTCGAGAACGGCTTTTTTGCCGTCGCCTTCGATGTGCAGGACAACGAACCGGGAATGAACGATCACCGGCAGGGTGAGTGTCAGGCGCGGCTCACCGGCACCTTCCGCCTGCATCGGCAGGACGAGCGCCGGCTGCGTCATCGAAATCGCGTCGGCAAGGCGGTCTCCGCCGGGGAAGAACGAGGCCGTGTGACCATCGCCGCCCATGCCGAGAATGGTCACGTCGAAAGGCTGGCCCAGTGCGGCGATGGCGGTCGCCGCGGATTGAACCGCAGCGTCCGCATCCGCAGACGCATGATAAAGCCCGACGAAATTGGCCTTCGCTGCGGCATTCTGCAGAAGCAGCTCCGTCACCAGCTTCTGGTTGGAGCGGTCATTGCTTGGCGGCACGAAACGTTCGTCCACCAGCGTGACGGTGATCCGGGTCCAGGGCAGGTCCTTGACCGACAGCGCCTTGAAAAAGCGGGCAGGGGTGGTTCCGCCCGATACGGCCAGAACCGCCTTGCCGCGCGCATCGCATGCGGCCTGCAGGTGTGCTGCAACACTGGTCGCCAGTGCTTCCGCAAGAGCGTTTCCATCGGCAAAACTGTTCAGTGTCTGCTGCATCATCATGTCTCGTGCCAAGTGCGTCCGTCGCGTTCAATCAAGGCGATGGCTGCGGATGGTCCCCATGTACCGGCGGTATAACCTGCTGCGGACTGGTCATTGTCGGTCCAGGCTTTCAGGATCGGATCGATCCAGCGCCATGCGGCAACAACTTCGTCGCGGCGCATGAACAGGGTCTGGTTGCCGCGCACCACATCCATCAGCAGGCGTTCATAGGCATCGGGGCTGCGCACCTGGAACGATTCCGCAAAACTCATGTCGAGCGGAACATGGCGCAGGCGCATGCCGCCCGGACCCGGATCCTTGATCATCATCCACTGCTTCACGCCTTCGTCGGGCTGCAAGCGGATCACCAGCTGATTGGCGACGACCCGGCCCGCGCTCTCGCCAAAGATCGAGTGCGGAATGGGCTTGAACGAAACGACGATTTCAGAGGCCCGCGTGGCAAGGCGTTTGCCGGTGCGCAGGTAGAACGGAACGCCGGCCCAGCGCCAGTTGGCGATCTCGGCCTTGATGGCGACGAAGGTTTCCGTATTGCTCGTCGCGCCCAGTTCTTCCTGATAGCCCTTGACCGGGCCGCCGGCGGACGCGCCGGCGCGGTACTGGCCACGCACGGTCAGCTCTTCGGCATTCTTGCCATCGATGCGGGCAAGCGAGCGCAGGACTTTCAGCTTCTCGTCGCGCACGGCATCGGCATCCATGGATGCGGGAGGCTCCATCGCAACAAGGCAGAGAAGCTGCAGCATGTGGTTCTGCACCATGTCGCGCAGTGCACCGGCCGTATCGTAGTAGCCAGCGCGGCCTTCGAGGCCCACCGCTTCCGCGACCGTGATCTGCACGTGGTCGATATGCGCCGAGTTCCACAGGGGCTCGTACAGCGCATTGGCAAAGCGCAGCGCCATCAGGTTCTGCACCGTTTCCTTGCCGAGATAGTGATCGATGCGGAAAATCTGCTGTTCGTTGAAGACGCTGCCGATCGTGTCATTGAGCGCAATGGCTGATTTAAGATCGCGGCCGATCGGCTTTTCGACGATGATGCGGGTCTGATCGGTGATCAGCTCATATTTCTTCAAGCGGCTGGCAATGTCGCCGAACAGGCTCGGGCTGACCGCGAGGTAAAACGCCCTGATCTTCCTGTTCGCATCGCCAATCGCGCTCTTGAGATCGTCCCAGCCATTGTCCGATGTCGCATCGACGGCAACGTAGGACAGGCGCTGCAGGAATTGCTCCACCTGCTTCTTGTCGATCTCTTCCGGTTTGACATGTTCCTTGATCGCGGCTTCCGCAAACTTGCGGTAGTCGGCATCGGACATCGCCGAACGCGATGCGCCAATGATGCGCGTGGGCTCCGTCAACTGGCCGTCCCGCTGGCGCTGATAGAGCGCGGGGATCAGTTTGCGCTCGGCAAGATCGCCGCTGCCGCCGAAGACGATGCAGTCAAAAGGTTCAACCGGGATAATCTGGCTTGTCATAAGATTAAGTCTCGCTATGCCAAAAATAGGTGTTCCGCTAATGCAGGCCTGTATAATCTAATCGATTTAAAAAGGCCAGCACCGATCCGTCTTCTGCGTCAAAATGCATTCCCAAGACGGTTCAATTCCAATACCATCGGCGCAAAGCAGGAACCCGTCATGGATCAGAATCTCTCTCGAATTGTCGCACAGGATAAGAATTTCCTGAATATCATTAATGGCCGGCGGGTCGCCGCACTCTCGCAGGAAACGATCACTGTTTTGTGTCCGTCCGATGGTTTGCCCTTCGCCACCATCCCGGCGGGCAATGCCGATGATGTGGATCGCGCCGTGCGTGCAGCGCGGCAAGCCTTCGAACACGGATCCTGGAGCCGGATGCCGGCCTTCGAGCGTGGCCGCCTGCTGACACGGCTCGGCCAGCTCGTCGAAGAGCATGGCGACGAACTTGCAGCGCTTGAATCGCGCGATACCGGCAAGCCGGTCCGTCAGGGCAAGGCGGATGTCGCCGCGACCATGCGTTACTATGAATTCTATGGCGGTGCCGCCGACAAGATTCATGGCGATACCATTCCCTTTCTCGACGGTTTCACGGCGCTGACGCTGCGCGAGCCGCACGGTGTGGTTGCCGGCATCATTCCATGGAACTATCCGATGCAGATCATGGCGCGCGTGGTTGGTGCCGCGCTGGCGATGGGTAACACGCTGGTCATCAAACCGGCCGAGGATGCCTCGCTGTCCACCATCCGTATCGGCGAACTGGCCATTGAGGCAGGATTTCCCGATGGCGTTCTCAATGTCATCACCGGCTATGGCCGTGATGCAGGTGCCGCACTGTCATCGCATCCGGGCATCGATTACGTCACCTTCACCGGCTCACCCGTCACCGGGACCGCGATCCAGCAGGCCGCCGCCGCGAACAATCGCGGCGTCACCATGGAACTCGGCGGCAAGTCGCCGCAAATCCTGTTTGCCGATGCGGACGTGGAAAAGGCCCTGCCGGTTCTGGTCAATGCCATCATCCAGAACGGCGGTCAGACCTGCTCGGCAGGAAGCCGTATCCTGATCGAGCGTCCTCTCTATAATGACGTCGCTGCCGCCCTTGGCGAGCGCTTCAGCAAGCTTGTCGCCGCACCGCACGACATGGACCTTGACCTTGGCCCGATGGTGAACCCGGCGCAGAAGCGCAAGGTCGAGAACTTCATCACCTCCGCTGCCGAGTCCGGGATCGAGGTTGTCGCCCGCGGCTCCATTCATGTGGATGCGCCGCTGGAAGGCTATTACGTCGCCCCCGTGCTTTTCGGCGCTGTCGATCCCGCGTCGGTTCTGGCACAGGAAGAAGTGTTCGGGCCGGTATTGTCGCTCTTTGCTTTTGATGACGAAGCGGATGCCATCAGGCTTGCCAACGGCACCGATTACGGCCTTGTCGCGGGTATCTGGACGCGGGACGGTGCCCGCCAGCACCGTGTCGCCAAGAAAGTTCGCGCCGGACAGGTTTTCGTCAACGCCTATGGCGCTGGCGGCGGCGTCGAACTGCCGTTTGGCGGTTTCAAGAAGTCCGGTCACGGGCGGGAAAAGGGCTTTGAAGCGCTCTTCGATATGTCCGCAACCAAAACGGTCGTGTTCCGCCACGACTGACCGGGCCGACATCCGGAACAATCCCATTCAAGATCAATAGCATGAGGAAATGACATGACCCGTTTGGCAGGCAAGACAGCGATCATCACCGGCGCAGCCGCCGGTTTCGGCGAGGGAATGGCGAAGCGCTTTGCCGAAGAGGGGGCCAATGTCGTCGTCGCCGACCTGAACCACAAGGGTGCGGAAACGGTTGCGGCCGCCATCGGAAAAAAGGCGATTGCCGTAGAGGTGGACGTCTCGCGCAAACACGATATCGATGCGATGGTTGCTGCCGCAATGGATGCATTCGGCCGCGTTGACATCATGATCAACAATGCCGGGTTCACGCACCGCAATGGTTCCATGCTGGAGGTGGATGAAAGCACCTTCGACCTGATCACGGCCGTGAATATGAAGGCGATTTATTATTCAACGCTTGCCGTGGTGCCGATCATGGAAATGCAGGGCGGCGGCTCCATCATCAACACGGCCTCGACGGCGGGCCTGCGCCCGCGTCCCGGCCTGACCTGGTACAATGCGTCCAAGGGCTGGGCGATCACCGCGACGAAATCCATGGCGGTTGAACTGGCACCGAAGAATATCCGGGTCAATTGCCTGTGCCCCGTGGCGGGCGATACCGGCATGCTCAGCCTGTTCATGGGCGAAGACACCCCGGAAAAGCGCGCGCAGTTCAAGGCTTCGATCCCGCTCGGCCGCCTGTCGACACCGCTGGATATCGCCAATGCGGCCCTTTGGCTCGCTTCCAGCGAGGCTGAGTTCATCACGGGTGTGGCGCTGGAAGTCGATGGCGGGCGCTGTATTTAGGCGGGATCAACTGATTTTGTCTTGAATCACGCCCGTATCGGCCTACATCCGGAGTGTCGTCCAATTTCCCCAATGGCTGTATTCGGCTGAACGTGATCCGATCAGCGGCGCGGCTCATCTTTCAAGGACATGATCATGACATCGAAACCTGTCTGGTTCATCACTGGCTGTTCAACCGGTTTTGGCCGCGAGCTGGCGCGCCATACGCTTGAGCTGGGTTATCCCACCATCATCACCGCACGTAATCCCGCACAGGTCGAAGATCTGGCGCGGGGCAATGAAGACAAGGCACTTGTCCTCAAACTCGACGTGACCAATGCGGACGATATTGCCGCTGCCGTCAAGGCGGCGGAAGCCCGCTTCGGCCGTATCGATGTGCTCGTCAACAATGCCGGTATCGGCTATTTCGGTTCGCTCGAAGAGAGCGACATCGATGAAGTGCGCAAAATGTTCGAAATCAACGTCTGGGGTCTCGTCAACATGACCCGGGCCGTCCTGCCCGTCATGCGCAAGCAGCGGTCGGGGACCGTCGTCAATATTTCATCGATTGGCGGTCTCGTGGCCAATTCGGCCGTGAGCTTCTACAATGCCACCAAGTTCAGCGTCGAAGCGATTTCGGAAGCCCTGTCCAAGGAAGTCGCGCACCTTGGGATCAAGGTTCTGATCGTGGAACCCAGTGGTTTCCGCACGGACTGGGCCGGACGCTCGGCCAACGAGGCACCCACGACCATTGAGGATTATCGCGAGACGTCCGATCAGCGCATGCAGCAGATCAGGACATCCAGCGGCAATCAGCCGGGCGATCCGGTGCGGGCGGTCAAGGCAATCGTCCAGGCCGTGGAAGCGGACACGCCGCCCCTGCGCCTGCTGCTTGGCAAGTTTGCACTCGCCGGAGCCCGCAGCAAGATTACCGAACTGCAGCGGGATTTTGATGCCTGGGCCGAGGTAACCGAAGGCGCCGATGCGCCGAAGGGATCCTGATCGAGCAAAAATGGCCGGCATCGCCGGCCATTTTTTCATTCTGGCCTAAATCAATTGGCGCAGGATCACGAACAGGGTGAAGGACAAAGCAATCGACACAGGCAGTGTCAGCACCCAGGCCATCAGCAGGTTACGCACCGTCGACATCTGCAGGCCCGAGCCATTTGCCACCATCGACCCCGCCACGCCTGACGAGAGAATGTGGGTCGTGCTGACCGGCAGGCCCAGTGTGTCGGCAGTGAAGATCGTGCCCATGGCAACCAGTTCGGCCGAAGCACCCTGCCCATAGGTGAGATGCGTCTTGCCGATCTTTTCACCGACGGTGACGACGATCCGCCGCCAGCCGACCATCGTGCCCAGACCGAGGGCCAACGCCACGGCAACCTTCACCCAGGTCGGGATGAACTTCGTCGCATTGTCGATGGCCTGGTGATAGGTCTTGATGGTGGCAAGGTCAGCAGGCTGCATCGGCAGCAGCTTGGCCTTGTCGATCAGCTTCAACGCTTCGCCGGTCAGATACATGTTGTTGCGGGTGTTGCTGACCATGCCGACCGGAACCGTCGACGCGGAGCCGTAGGGCGATATGCTGGCATTGGTCTGGTCAATGAACTGGCGCAAGGCGACGGTGGTCTCATCGCTCCATGTCTTGTTGCGCACCGCATTGCTGACCACCGCATTGGCGTCGGTGACGGTGATGCCGGGCTTTTCATAGGAGCGCAGCGTTGTCGCGGCTGCGGTTGCGGCGGACTTGTAGGCTTCGAGATAATTGATATCCGGGGTGCGGTTGAGCGCGAAGGATGTCGGCACGACACCGATCAGGATAAGCATGATCAGGCCCATGCCCTTCTGGCCGTCATTGGAGCCATGGGCGAAGCTGACACCCGTGCAGGTGAAAATCAGCAGGCCGCGGATCCATAAAGGCGGAGGAGTCTGGCCTTTCGGCGCTTCATAAAGGGCTTTGTTTTTGATCAGCAGCCGCATCGCCAGCAGCAGCAGGGCGGCCATGCCGAAGCCGACGAGCGGCGAAATCAGCAGCGACATGCCGACTTCCGTGGCCTTCGACCAGTCGACGCCGCTGGTGGCAGTGCCTGTCGGCGCCAGGAACTGATTGGCGAGACCGACGCCGACAATCGAACCGATCAGCGTGTGCGAGCTGGAGGCAGGCAGGCCCAGATACCAGGTGCCAAGGTTCCACAAAATGGCGGCGGTCAACAGCGAAAACACCATGGCAAGACCGGCGCTCGAACCGACCTGCATGATCAGTTCCACCGGCAGAAGCGAGATGATGCCGAAGGCAACGGCACCGCTTGCGGTCATGACCCCAAGAAAATTGAAAATGCCCGACCAGATCACGGCGATCTCGGCGGGCAGCGAATTCGTATAGATCACCGTTGCAACGGCATTGGCAGTGTCGTGAAAACCGTTGACGAATTCAAAGCCCAGCGCCGTAACCAGTGCAAGCCCCAGAAGAATCCACGGCACGGCGACCGAGCTGGTCAAATCCTGGGTGAGTGAATATCCGACATAAAAAAGGCCGCCGATCAGGATGGCGACCACCGCATAATTAGGCCAATTGCCTAAATTGCTTGGTTTGTCGAGCGGGTGTTCGTCTTTCAACAGACGTGTGTCAGTCGCATTGCTTACCGTCATCAGGAAATCCCCAGTATTTGCTTCAAACACTAGGGGGAACGCTAAGGCCGGCGCGTGAACTCTTGATGACAACTTGCGCGAGGGCGTTTGAGCGTCTAACGCTTGAGACAGATAAAAACTATGGAAACGCCATGCATAAGGTTGTCATAAGCGGTACCGGTGTCTTTACGCCGGAACTCTCCATCAGCAATGCCGAACTCGTTGAAGCATTCAACAGCTATGCCGCGCGGCAGAATGAAATCCATGCGGATGAGATTGCGGCTGGCACACGCGCACCGATGACGATGTCCGCGGAAGACTTCATCGTCCGCGCATCGGGGATCGAGCGGCGCTACGTGCTCAACAAGTCGGGAATTCTCGATCCGGCGATCATGCATCCCGTCCTGCCGGAGCGCAGTGACGATGAACTGTCAGTCATGGCCGAAATGGCGGTCAAGGCAGCAACCGCGGCGCTGGCCAAGGCTGGCCGAACCGCTGCCGACGTTGACGCCGTGATCTGCGCCGCGTCCAATCACGAGCGCCCCTATCCGGCGATTGCCATCGAGGTGCAGGAAGCGCTGGGAATACAGGGCTTCGGCTTTGACATGAACGTTGCCTGTTCGTCGGCGACATTCGGCATCCAGGCGGCGGCCGACATGATCCGTTCGGGGTCGGCCCGTGCCATCCTCATGGTCAACCCGGAGATTTGCTCCGCCCATCTCGAATGGCGTGACCGCGACTGCCATTTCATTTTCGGCGATGTCTGCACCGCAGTGCTTCTGGAGCGCGACGACCTCGCAACCGCACCGGACCGGTTTGAGATCATCTCGACCCGCTGCCTGACCCAGTTCTCCAACAATATCCGCAACAATAACGGGTTCCTGCGCCGCACGCGCGAGGGCCACATGACCGACCGCCGCGACATGCTGTTCCGTCAGGAAGGCCGCAAGGTGTTCAAGCAAGTCGTGCCGATCGTTTCCGACCTGATCCTTACCCACCTTGCCGACGAGAATATCGCACCGGCGCATCTGTCGAGGCTCTGGCTGCATCAGGCCAACAAGGGCATGAACGATCTGATCGGCTCGAAGGTGCTGGGGCGTGAACCGGAAGCGGGAGAACAGCCGAACATCCTGCAGGACTATGCCAATACGTCCTCCGCAGGATCGATCATCGCCTTCTCCCAATATTCCGACGACCTCGCACCGGGCAGTCTCGGTGTCATCTGCTCCTTCGGTGCCGGCTATTCCGTCGGCAGCGTGATTGTGAGGAAGGTGTAGCTTGGCGGCATCGGAGCCTGTCACCACGGCGAAAACGTTGCGGCCCGATCCGTCGGAGTTCCAGTCCGGTGATTTTGTGTGGCCGAAGAAGCCGGGCGTCATCGTTCCCTATTCCGCGGCCTACGCGCCTGACATGCGGCAGGTTCCAACCGATTTTTACGACAGGCAAAAATTCGAGACTGAGAAGCGTGCTTACCTGGAGCATGTGGCGAAATCCGACCGGAATTTCACCGCATCGCGAGAAGATCGGTTCAATCGGCTGAGTTTTGAAGCGTTTGCCAAACAATATCAGGGGTCGCAAACCCTGAATGTGGAGTCATTGGGAACGGGATCGATCGTCTACGTCGGACATGTGGCTGTTCTTGAAATTTGGGATGGCAAGCCGTTTGTGATTGAAGCCGTTTCCGGCAGGGGCGTTGTCAGGCAACCCTATGAAAATTGGCTTGCTTCCCGTCCTGGGGAAGAGGTCTGGCATGGCCGTGTTGCGGACTTGCCGCAGGAACAATGCTCAAAAATACCAGCCGAAGCAAAAAAATATCTTGGCCGCCCCTATGAATTCTTCAATCTGGATTTGAATGACGATTCCGGCTTCTATTGTTCCAAGCTTGTCTGGCTGGCCATCTTCCGCAGCTTGCAATTTGCCATCGATGACGATCCGGAGAGCGAGAGATTTTTCTGGTTCTCTCCCAAGCAGTTGATGAACGCCAGGCGAGTCCAGCTTCTCTACAGTCCCGGAAGCTATTTGGACAACTGAGGCTTGTTTGAAAGCGAATATCGCTCGGCATCCCTGATTTCTGACAGGTGAACAAGTGCCGCCGCCGCTTTGCCCGCCGCCTCGACATAGCTGGCATCACGATGGACAAGCATGATGGAAAAGGCGCCGTCCATCAGCAGCACGATCTGCCGGGCGAGGGCTGGCGGCTCTTCCACTCCGGCTGTTGCCAGAACATCCGCCAGCCACGCTTCGAATTTCTTCTTGTGCGCGGAACCGATCTTGATGGCGGGGTGGCCGGGCATGTTGGCCAGTTCGGCAGCTGTCCGCAGAAAACCGCAGCCCTTCCATTTTTTGTGCCGCGCAGCCCTGGCCAGATGGGTGAAGATCGCTTCGACCTTGCCCGCAATCGTGCCGTCCGCCGCGTTGAACCATTTCGTAAACAGCGCAAGATTAGGCTGGTCGCGCGACTGGAGATAGGCGGCAACCAGATCGTCCTTGCTCTTGAAATGATAGTACAGCGTCCGCTTTGTGAGCTCCGCCGCTTCCGCAACGGCATCCACGCTGACCGCACGGATACCCTCCGCATAGAACAGGCGGCTGGCAGCATCGAGAATGCGGTCGCGGGTGGGGTCGGATGTCTTTGGCATGACGAAAAAGTATACTAACCAGTGAATATACACAATGCGCATGGAGCACTACATCTTCGGCCTTGATCCTTCCCAGTGAAAGGCAATATCGATGTCCGATCCCGTGCTCTTCGAAATCAAAGGCAATATCGCGTTTCTGACCCTGAACCGGCCGGAAAAGCTCAATGCCCTGAACTACGCAACCAATGATCTGCTGCTGCAGCTTCTCGATCGCATCGAGGATGATCCCGGCATCCGCGCCGTCATTCTGACAGGCGCGGGCGACCGGGCATTTTCGGCGGGAGGAGACATTCATGAATTCTCGCAAAGTATTGCCGCGGGGCCGGATATCGCCGTCAAGGCGTTCGTGCGGCGGGGGCAGGCGATGACCGCGCGGATGGAGGCGTTTCGCAAGCCCATCATTGCTGCCGTCAATGGCATTGCCTTCGGCGGCGGTTGCGAAATCACCGAGGCGGTGCATCTGGCCGTTGCGAGCGAGCGGGCGGTGTTTGCCAAGCCTGAAATCAACATCGGCATCCCGCCAACCTTTGGCGGTACGCAGCGCCTGCCGCGCCTTGCCGGTCGCAAGCGCGCGCTGGAACTGCTGCTGACCGGCGATACGTTTTCAGCGGCGAGAGCCCTGGAACTCGGGCTGGTCAACAGGGTGGTTCCCCATGATGAACTGATACCGGCAGCGCTTGAGCTTGCCGGCCGTATTCTGCGTCATTCCCCGGTGGTGGCTGCGGGCATCATCACCGCCGTCACCCGCGGGTTGAACATGCCCATTAGCGAGGGGCTGCAGATGGAAAGCGAACAGTTTGCCCGTGTCGCACCATCCTATGATACAAGAGAGGGACTGAACGCGTGGATCGAGCGGCGATCGCCGATTTACAGAGGCAACTAAGTCTATATCCGGTCCATCAGGGCATACCAGCTGAGTGCGAGAAACAGCAGCGGCGTGCGGAAGGTGCGCCCGCCCGGAAATGCCGGTACTTTCAGCTCTTCCAGCAGTTTCAGGCGGTCGCGGTTGCCGGCGACGGTCTCGGCATAGAGCTTGCCGACATAGTTCGACAGCATCACACCGTGACCGGAATAGCCGCCCGCCGAAATGACGTTGGGCATGACTTCGCGCACGAAAGGCTGCCGGGGCAGGGTGATGCCGACGGAGCCGCCCCAGGCCTGCGTGATTTCCACGTCGGCGAGAGCCGGATAAATCTCGGCGATCTGCCGGCGGATATGGGTGCTGATATCGAGCGGATTGTCTGCGGTATAGGCTTCCCGTCCGCCGAACAGCAGCCGCCCATCCTTGGAGCGGCGGAAATAGCGCACGACAAAGCGCGAGTCATCGACACTTTCGCCACCGGGCAGGACCGGACTGTCCCGGCCAAGCGGCACCGTGGCGCCGATGAACGAGCGGATCGGCATGACATGCGAAGCACTGACCGGTTCAAGGTTGCCGCCATAGGCATTGACCGCGATCAGGCATTTGGCGGCCGTCACATTGCCCTTGGCCGTTGCCACCGTCACCCGCCCGTTCTGCGAGGTGATGCCGGTAACCCGGGTATTCTCGTGAATACGGGCTCCGGCCCGGGCCGCTGCTTGTGCCGTGCCAACCACAAGTTTCATCGGCTGGATATGGCCGGTGCCCGCATCATAGACACCGCCGAGATAGCGGGTGGAACCGAGGCGTTCCGCTGTCTCCGCAGCATCCATATAATGAATATGCGGATAGCCGAAACGGGTTGCCATCAGTTCCGCGTGGGCGCGGTAATCTTTCAGATAGCGCTTCTTGTGCACAACGGACATTTGCCCCGGCACGAATTCGATGTCGATCTTGTGCGTGTCGGCGAACTGCAGAAGGTGCGCCTTCGCCTCTTCGGCAAGGTCGAACAGCGCCTTGGCGCGGGTAAAGCCATACTGTCCTTCCAGCTCCTCCGCCCAGGCGCGCTGCCCGGTGCCGAGCTGACCGCCATTGCGCCCGGAGGCGCCGTCACCGAAACGGTAGGCTTCCAGCAGGACGACATCGACACCCGCCGAGGCGAGGTGAACGGCGGCGGAAAGGCCGGTAAAGCCGCCGCCCACGATGACAACGTCGGCGGTGCGCGAACCGTCCAGTGCCGGATATTCGGTGCGATCCGCAATGGTCGACTCATACCAGGAGACGCCGGGGGAAATCGGTGACTGATAGGACATGTTATGAAGCAATCTTGTTTGCTGGTTTGCTGCACGACCATTGTGCGTGGTTCGACAAGCTCACCATGAGGGGAAGGTATTGGCTGCAATGCCGATTCTGCAATCCTCCATCTCCCTCATGGTGAGCTTGTCGAACCACGCACAGTGCTCCTGAAGCCAAAGAAACCTCACTCAAATCAGACGTTCAACAGCAGATATTCACGCTCCCATGGACTGATAACCTCCATGAAAGTCTCGAACTCCGCCCGTTTGATGGCTGCGTAGGTGATGGCAAAGGACTGTCCCAGCATGGCGGTCAGGTCCTTGTCCTGCTCGAACAATATGGTCGCCTCGATTAGCCCGCGCGGCAGTTCGATGAGGTTGTCATTGACCGTGGTCGACGCAGGTGCATCCGGCTCGATCCGGTTGTTCATGCCGAGCAGGCCGCAGGCCAGCGACGCCGCCAGGGCAAGATAGGGATTGGCGTCGGATGACGGAATGCGGTTTTCCACACGCCGGGCATTGGGGTCCGAACGCGGCACGCGGAAGGCCGTCGTGCGGTTGTCATAGCCCCATTTGACATTGACCGGCGCAGAAGCCGCCGGTGTCAGCCGCCGGTAGGAATTCACGTAAGGCGCGAACATGACCAGAGAGGCCGGAACATGCTTCTGCATGCCGCCGATGAAGTGGCGGAAGGCCTCGCTTTCGCTGCCGTCGGGATTGGAAAACACGTTGCGGCCGGTCTTCTTGTCAACGATCGACTGGTGGATATGCATGGCCGATCCGGGCTGGCCCTGGATGGGCTTGGCCATGAAGGTTGCATACATATCGTGCTTCAGCGCCGCTTCGCGGATGGTACGCTTGAACAGGAACACCTGGTCCGCAAGCTCGACGGGGTCGCCATGGCGCAGGTTGATTTCCAGCTGCGCCGCGCCTTCTTCATGGATCAGCGTGTCGATCTCCAGGCCCTGGCCCTCCGAGAAATGATAGATATCGTCGATCAGTTCGTCGAATTCGTTGACGCCGGCGATGGAATAGCCCTGGCCGCCGCCGATGGCGCGGCCGGACCGGCCGACAGGCGGGGTCAGCGGATAATCGGGATCGGGGTTCTTCTTGACGAGATAGAACTCGATCTCAGGCGCGACGACAGGCTTCAGGCCCTTCTTGTTGTAGGCGGCAACAACGCGCTTGAGCACGTTGCGCGGGGTGAATTCCACCGCGGCGCCATCCTTGTTCACGAGGTCGCAAATGACCTGCGCGGTGGGATCGCTCTCCCAGGGCACGACGGAAAGGGTCGACAAATCCGGCATCAGTTTGAGGTCGCCGTCGTCTTCCGGATAGGAGAAGCCATAGCCGTCTTCGGGATAGTCACCGGAAATCGTCGCCATGAACACCGCGGAAGGCAGCGCCAACGATGTGTTGGAGGTGAATTTCTTCGACGGCATCATCTTGCCACGGGCAACGCCCGCCTGATCGGGAGTGATGCATTCGATGTCTTCGATATCCCGCCAGGCCAGCCACTCGGAAGCTTCACGCCAGTTTTTTACGCCGCGTGTGGCTTTGACATAGGCGGGCGTGCGCCGCCGCGTTGAGGTCCGTGCGGGTTTCTTCTCAGGGGTTTCAGAAGGCATCAATCACCAGAATTTATTGCGGTTTTCGGATGATAGATCAAAACTCATCGCTATGGGAAGGCTGGCGCGAGAAAATTGTGGTCGCGTTTTTTGCCGTCAAAAACCAAAACCGTCCGCAATCGCTTGCGGACGGTGCAAAGGTACGAAGCTGAACTCTATGCGGCGTGTTTCGGCGTAACAGCAAGCTGCACACCCAGCGCCTTCAGGACGCCAAGCAAAGTGGTCAGTTTGGGATCGCCCTTGGCGCTCAGCGTTTTGTACAAGGCTTCCCGCGTGACACCTGCTTCCCTGGCAATTTGTGTCATGCCTTTTGCGCGGGCAACGATTCCAAGGGCGTCGGCAATATAGCTTGCATCGCCAGTTTCAAATGCGTCGCTCAAGAGTTCGGCCTGTGACTCCGGCGTATCGAAATAGCGCGCCGGGTCGAAGGGGGTTGTCCTGATCGTCATTTTTCTTTCTCCAAATCCGCAGCGAGAGCTTTAGCCTTCCGGATGTCTTTCTGCTGGCTGCTTTTGTCGCCACCGCACAGAAGAATGATCAAGACCGTTCCATGCTGGACAAAATAAAGGCGATAGCCGGGGCCGTGGTGAAGGCGAAGCTCGCTGACACCCTCGCCGACAGGCTGCACGTCGCCGCTGTGCCCATGCCGAAGACGCACAATCCTTTGCGCTATCATATGCCTGGCGTGCCTGTCCTTCAGGCGATCTAGCCAATCCGCGAAGACCTGTGTTTGACGTATCTCAAGCATGTAATAATTAGATTACAAATGCGATGACGTCAATCAATCCAGACTTTCGGCTAATCCGCGTGCAAAAACCAAAACCGTCCGCAATCGCTTGCGGACGGTTCAGCGCGCCGTGCTGGTTCCAGACCGAAACCAGAGAAGGCCACGGTGAGCTATTGCCGGGTGACGACCACCGGGATCAGCAGGTCGCCCCAATTGCCGTCGCCGCCGTGGTGGCGGGCGGAGCGGACCAGCTCCACGGACACGCCGGCATCCACTGCCTTCATGACGGATTGGTTGAGGCGATGCAGATCATTCGCGACCATGCGAATGACAGCCTGCTGGTCTGCATTCATGGCCGATGATTGCTCCTCGGCCCGTTCCTTCACGCGTGTCTGCGGTGCCATGATGATGCTCCTTGTTTCTGGCGTTGCAGTGGGCAGTCCCTGTGACTGCCCGGGAACAACCGGAATGATTGTCCCGTATGGACCGGCGGCATGTAAGGGCCTCGCCGGCGGTCCGGATTGGGTGCCTGTTACTCGGCTGCCGGACGGAACTGTGCCGTCTCGGTCGATTCCCTCATGGCCGTCGTCGACGACTGACCGCCCGTGATGGCCAGAGAGACCGCATCGAAATAGCCCGTTCCAACCTCGCGCTGGTGCTTGGTGGCGGTGTAGCCGTTTACCTCGGCGGCGAATTCCGCTTCCTGCAGCTCCGAATAGGCGGACATCTGACGCTCCTTGTAGCCGCGGGCCAGTTCGAACATGCCGAAGTTGAGCTGATGGAACCCGGCCAGCGTGATGAACTGGAACTTGTAGCCCATCGCACCCAGTTCACGCTGGAACTTGGCAATCGTCGCTTCATCCAGATGCTTCTTCCAGTTGAACGACGGCGAGCAGTTGTAGGCGAGCAGCTTGTTCGGGTGCTCCTTGCGCACGCCTTCGGCAAAACGCTTGGCCTGTTCGAGATCCGGCTTCGACGTCTCGCACCAGATCAGGTCCGCATGCGGCGCATAGGCGATCGCCCGGGCGATGCAGGAGTCGAGACCGTTCTTGACCTGATAGAAGCCCTCTGTGGTCCGTCCGGCATCATAATCGACGAAGGGACGATCACGCTCGTCGATATCGGAGGTCAAAAGCTTGGCGGCTTCAGCATCCGTGCGGGCGATGACCAGTGTCGGCGTTCCCATGACGTCGGCAGCAAGCCGCGCGGCGTTCAGGTTGCGGATATGGGCAGCGGTCGGGATCAGAACCTTGCCGCCGAGATGGCCGCACTTCTTTTCCGACGCCAACTGGTCCTCATAATGCACGCCTGCAGCACCGGCCTCGATGAAAGCCTTCATGATCTCGAAGGCATTGAGCGGGCCGCCGAACCCGGCTTCCGCGTCGGCAACGATCGGTGCGAACCATGTATCGACCGACAGGCCCTTGCCTTCCGCGGTTTCGATCTGGTCGGCGCGCTGCAGCGTCTTGTTTATGCGTTTCGCAAGCTCCGGCGCAGCGTTTGCAGGGTACAGTGACTGGTCAGGATACATGGCGGAAGCGGTATTGGCGTCGGCTGCAACCTGCCAGCCGGAGAGATAAATCGCCTTAAGGCCCGCACGCACCATCTGCATCGCCTGGTTGCCCGACAGAGCGCCAAGGGCATTGACGAAGCCGTCTTCATGGATGAGCTGCCACAGTCGGTTGGCGCCGTTTTCAGCAAGAGTATATTTGATCTGAACCGAACCGCGCAGTTTTTTGACATCGTCAGGCGTATAGGGACGTTCAATACCATCGAACCGACCTCCCGGAGCATTGGGTACGAGATTGTAAAAATCAGTCATTATCTTTCTCCAGCTTCTGTTGACGCGATCGCAGACAGGTCGTTTGGGAGTTTCGATGGCTGCGTTCATGTGACTGAATTTACATTGCGGTGCAGTAATTCCAATAAATATCGTTATAATCGGCGGATTTATCGAGTTAGCATGTGTTGTGTTTGACAAATATGGTTTGTAAATCTGTAAAAATTGTAATATTGGTTGATTGCCTGAAATTGTGTAAATTTTGTCAATATTGCTGACATAAGGGGTGGAAATGGCTGAAGGCAAGATATTCGCCGGTCCCCGCATCCGGCGCATCCGCAACGAGCAGGGGCTGACGCAGACGGCCATGGCCGAAGCGCTGGGCATTTCGCCGTCCTACCTCAATCTCATCGAACGCAACCAGCGTCCGCTGACGGTGCAGCTGCTATTAAAACTGTCATCGACCTACAAGATCGAACTCGACACGCTGCAGGTCGAAACCGGCTCGTCCATGGCAGCACTGAAAGAAGTGTTTTCCGATCCCTTGCTCAACGGTGAATTGCCCGGCGACCAGGAACTGATCGAGATCGGTGATGCCGCACCCAATGCGGCGGCCGGTGTCATCAAGCTGTACCGTGCCTACCGGGAATCGCTGGAGCGCCTGTCCGACCTCTCGGGAATGCTGGCAAAGGAAGGGCATGTGCCGTCGCTGTCGGCGACGCGTTTGCCGCTCAGCGAAGTGCGGGACGTGCTGGAGCGCAAGCCCAATCATTTTGCCCGCATTGAAGGGGAGGTCGACAGCTTCATCCATCTGATCAAGCCGGGCGATGATCTCTCAGGCGCCTTGAAGGCATGGCTGAAAAGCGAGCATGGAATCACGGTGCGCGTCCTGCCGGTCGCGACAATGCCGAACTGGCGGCGGCGCTATGACCGCCATTCGCAGCGCCTGTTCATCTCGGAACGGCTGTCGCCATTCGATCAATTGCGCGAGCTGGCCATCGAGGCGGTGCTCATCCGCATGCAGGTGGTCATCGCGGCGGAGATCCAGGAGCTGAAGCTATCCTCCGACGAAGCGCGCCGCATCGCCCGGTTCGAACTTGCCCGTTATGCCGCTCAGGCCCTGATGATGCCGTATCAGGCATTCCAGACCGCTGCCCTGCGCGCCCGCTATGATGTCGACGTGCTGCGCTCGCGTTTCAATGTCTCCTTCGAGCAGGCGGCCAACCGGTTGACGACCCTACAAAGACAGGGGGCTGCGGGCATTCCATTCTTCATGCTGGAGGTGGATCATGCGGGCAACCGCTTCCGCCGGGCAGGCGCACAGGGCTATCCGCAGTCGCGCTTCGGCGGCGAGTGTCCAAAGCTGGCCGTGCATGCCGCCTTTGCCCAGCCAGGGCAGATTCTGGTGGAAGCCATCGAGATGCCGGGTGGCGCTGAGTTCATGACCATCGCCCGCACGCTTGAGGGGCCGCAAGGCAGCTTCAATGAACGCCCGCGACGCACGGCGATCCTGCTCGGCTGCGATATCGGTTTCGCCGATGAAACGGTCTATGGCGCTGCGCTCGGCGGCAGGAATATCGGTGCGACGCCGGTCGGTCCGGCCTGCCGTCTCTGCGAGCGCTCTGCCTGTCTTTCGCGTGCCGAGCCGCCGGTCACCCGTCCGCTGGGGCTGGATGAGATGGTGACGGGCCTGAGTGCCTTCGATTTTCAATGATGCCGCTGGATTTGCCGGCGAAAACGATGCAGAAAGCGACAATCTCCAGTCGTTTCCCAAACTCACCGCAGATTTGAAATTTGGCATTGTACCCGCATGAGTGTTTCGTCCGTCCCGCTGCCACCGGTTGCTGCGCCCGATCCCGCCAAGAGCGCGTCGGAGACCGCGGTCGGCTGCCTGCTGGTTGCGGGCTCGGCAATCGCCTGGAGTACGGGCGGCGCTCTGACCCGCTTTCTCGAAACCACGGATAACTGGACCGTGGTGTTCTGGCGGTCCGTATTCGCCGGGCTTTTCCTTTTGTGTTTCATGCTGGTCCGCGATGGTCCGCACGGAACGTTGCGGCTGTTTCGCAACATGGGGCTGGCCGGGGTGGGCGTCGGCATCTGTTTTGCCATCGCGTCGTCCTGCTTCATCGTTGCCCTGTCCTACACGACGGTCGCCAATGTCCTGCTGCTCCAGGCGGCAGTGCCGCTGCTGGCAGCGCTGATTTCCTGGGTGCTCTTTCGCGAAAGGGTCAGCCTTGCAACCTGGGGTGCCATTGCCGTGGTGATTGCCGGCGTTGCCATCATGGTTTCCGATTCGCTGGATGGCGCGGTTTCTCCCATCGGCGACCTTCTCGCCTTGCTGATTGCCATCGCCTTTGCGTCCGCCACGGTGATCACGCGGCGCAAGGCGCATCTGCGCATGACGCCCGCGGTTTTTCTCGGCGTGGTGATGGCCGCCTGTGCGGCCTCGGTGATGAGCGGATCATTCTCGGCGAGCGTGCGGGATTTCGGTTTCCTGTTTGCTCTTGGGGCCGTCAATCTTGGTCTCGGCCTTGCCCTTTTCGTCAGTGGCGCCCGTCTTATTCCCTCGGCGCTCGCCGCATTGATCGGAACGCTCGAGCCTGTACTCGGGCCCGTCTGGGTCTGGCTTTTGCACAATGAAGTCCCGACGCAGCGCACCATCATTGGCGGCGGTATCATCCTTTGTGCATTGCTCTTTCATCTGGGCTGGGAATACCGGCGCCAGCGTGCGGCTTTGACACGAAAGCCACCAGCCTGACGCCGTGCGCCAAAATGCGGCGATCAAAATTGCGTTGATCTGCAACTTTAGATGAGGGAGTTGCTGCAACCCTGTTGACGAAGTGATCGCAATCTAAAAAGGTAGGGGAAATTTGGGAACCCCTGGCATGGCTGAAAGATCAGGTGCCAGCAGCATGGAGGCATTTTATGGGTATCAAATCCATCCTTTTAACGGCCACTTTCGCCCTTGGGCTTGCCACGGCAGCCGGCGCGCAGGAACGCGTTGTCAATGTCTACAACTGGTCCGATTATATTGATGACAGCATCCTTGCTGACTTCACCAAGGAAACGGGCATCAAGGTTGTCTATGATACCTTCGACTCCAATGAAATCCTCGAAACCAAGCTGCTGGCAGGCGGAACCGGTTACGACGTCGTTGTTCCGACCGCATCCTTCCTGCAGCGCCAGATTGCCGCCGGTGTTTTCCAGAAGCTCGACAAGTCGAAGCTGCCGAACCTGAAGAACATGTGGGATGTGATCAACCAGCGCATCGAAAAATATGATCCGGGCAATCAGTACGCTGTCGACTACATGTGGGGCACCACGGGCCTTGGTTACAATGTCGACAAGATGAAGGAAATTCTCGGATCGGATGCGCGTCCGAACTGGGATATCCTGTTCAAACCCGAGATGGCGGCCAAGTTCAAGGATTGCGGTGTCCATGTGCTTGATTCTGCCTCGGATGTCCTGCCGTCCACGCTGGCCTATCTCGGCCTCGATCCGGACAGCAAGAATCCCGACGATCTTGCCAAGGGCGCGGACCTGTTGACAGCGGTTCGCCCGTCGATCCGCAAGTTCCATTCGTCGGAATATATCAATGCACTCGCTGCCGGCGATATCTGTCTGGCACTCGGCTATTCCGGCGATATCCTGCAGGCCAAGTCGCGTGCGGAAAAGGCCAATGCCGGCGTGAAGCTGGACTATGCCATTCCGTCGCAGGGTGCGCAGATGTGGTTTGACGTGATGGCCATCCCTGCCGATGCACCGCATGTGGCGGAAGCGCACGAGTTCATCAACTACATCATGCGTCCGGAAGTTGCGGCGAAAGCCTCGAACTTCGTGTCCTATGCCAATGGCAACAAGGCCTCGCAGGAATTCATCGACAAGGCCATTCTGGAAAATCCGTCGGTCTATCCGGATGCGGCCACATTGGCCAAGCTCTTTACCGTGACGCCTTATGACACGAAAACGCAGCGAACCGTCACGCGGCTCTGGACCAAAGTGGTAACAGGCCAGTAAATCTCGAGAAAACCCCGGCAGAAAATGCCGGGGTTTTTAACGTCAAGACCAAAATGCCGGGGCAATCATGAAATCACTGGGAAGCTTTCGCCGTAAATTCGCACCTTGGAATGATCCTGAAGCAAAACCCTATATTTCCTTCGAGAATGTAACCAAAAAGTTTGGTGACTTTACCGCTGTCGATGACTTGTCCCTGACGATCTACGATCGTGAATTCTTTGCCCTTCTCGGCGCATCCGGCTGCGGCAAGTCCACGCTCCTGCGCATGCTGGCCGGATTTGAAGAGCCGACCTCGGGCCGTATCCTGCTTGACGGTCAGGATATGCGCGGCATCCCGCCCTACAAGCGGCCTGTGAACATGATGTTCCAGTCCTATGCCCTGTTCCCGCACATGACGGTCGAGGGCAACATCGCGTTCGGTCTGAAGCAGGATGGCATGCCGAAGAATGAAATCGACGCGCGTGTTGCGGAAATGCTCAAGCTGGTCAAGCTCGAGCAGTTCGCCAAGCGCAAACCGCATCAGCTGTCCGGCGGCCAGCGTCAGCGCGTGGCTCTTGCCCGCTGCGTTGCCAAACGGCCAAAGGTCCTGCTGCTGGACGAACCGTTGGGGGCACTCGACAAGAAGCTGCGCGAAGAAACGCAGTTCGAGCTGATGGACCTGCAGATGAAGCTTGGCCTGACCTTCGTCGTCGTGACGCACGATCAGGAGGAGGCCATGACCATGGCCGATCGCATCGCCGTCATGGACAAGGGCAAAGTCAAGCAGGTGGCAACGCCCGCGGAAGTCTACGAAGCCCCGAATTCCAAGTTTGTGGCGGATTTCATCGGCAATGTGAACATGTTCGAAGGTACAGCCTCGACAGTGATGCCGGGCAAGGTCGATATCGATGTCCCGGCCGACAGGATCACCATTCGCACGGATGCAACGCGCGACTGCTCCACCGGCCAGTCCGTCGGGTTTGCCATCCGCCCGGAGAAAATCCGCCTCAGCCGCAAGGAACCGGCAAACACTGCCGTCAACGCGGCGCATGGCGAACTCTACGATATCGCCTATTTCGGCGACATGACGGTTTTCCACGTCCGGCTTGAAAGTGGCCGGATCATCAAGGCAGCCAGTTTGAACGCGGTGCGCACGGTCGAAGACCCGCTTGGCTATGACGACAAGGTCTGGGTCAATTTCGATACCGACGCCGGCATCCTGTTGACGGCTTAGGGGGCTGCCATGCAAAAATTGATCGCGTCCGTCGTCAGCCGCCTCGTCATCAGCGTTCCCTATCTGTGGATGCTGATTTTCTTCCTCATCCCGTTCATCATCGTCTTCAAGATTTCACTCTCGCAAGTGACGATGGCGATACCGCCCTACACGCCAACGATTGATGTCTGGGCGGGCTGGCAGGGGCTGATCAACAGCGTGTCCCAGTTCTCCTGGGACAACTATACCTTCCTCGGCAGCGATCCGCTCTATGTCAAAGCCTATCTGTCCAGCGTGATCATTGCTGCCATTTCGACATTCCTGACGCTGCTGGTGGGCTATCCCATCGCCTACGGCATGGCACGGGCGCCCGCCACCGTGCGGTCAACCCTGCTGATGCTGGTGATCCTGCCCTTCTGGACAAGCTTCCTCATCCGCGTCTATGCGTGGATCGGTATTCTCAAGCCTGAGGGGCTGCTCAACCAGTTTCTTATGTGGGCCAATGTCATCCACACGCCCCTGAACATTCTCAACACCAATACCGCGGTGCTGATCGGCATCGTCTATTCCTATCTGCCGTTCCTGGTGCTTCCGATCTATTCGACGCTGGAAAAGATGGACTACTCCCTGGTTGAGGCGGCGGAGGATCTTGGCTGCCCGCCCATCACTGCCTTCTGGAAAATCACGTTCCCGCTGTCGCTGCCCGGCGTTGTCGCCGGATGCTTCCTTGTCTTCATTCCGGCTGTCGGCGAATTCGTTATTCCCGATCTTCTCGGCGGGTCGGAGACATTGATGATCGGCAAAACCCTGTGGAACGAGTTCTCCGCCAACCGCGACTGGCCGCTGTCTTCCGCGGTCGCCGTGGTTCTGCTGGCGCTGCTCGTCGTACCCATCGTGCTGTTCCAGCGGTCGGAAGCCAAAGCCCAGGAAAGCGAGAAGTGACATGAACACCACCTGGTCCCGCTTCAATATCGTCTCGCTGGTCATCGGTTTCGCGTTCCTGTACCTGCCGATCGTGCTGCTGGTTGTCTTCTCGTTCAATGAATCCCGCCTCGTCACCGTCTGGGCCGGCTTCTCGACCAAATGGTATGTGTCGCTGTTCAACAACAAGAGCTTTATCGATGCGGCGTGGGTGACCATCCGCGTCGGGTTGATCTCGGCGACCTTCGCGACAATCCTCGGAACGCTCGGTGCCCTCGCGCTCACCCGCTATACCCGTTTCCGCGGGCGGATGCTGTTTTCAGCGATGATCTACGCGCCGCTGGTCATGCCCGAAGTCATCACCGGCCTGTCGCTGCTCCTGCTGTTCGTCGCCATTGGCTTTGACCGGGGTATCTGGACCGTCACGCTCGCCCACATCACATTCACCATGTGTTTCGTGGCCGTCGTAGTGCAGTCGCGCCTGGTCACGTTCGACCGTTCGCTCGAAGAAGCGGCCATGGATCTCGGGGCGACGCCGGTCACCACCTTCTTCAAGGTCACCTTGCCAGTGATCATGCCGGCGGTGGTATCCGGCTGGATGCTCGCCTTCACGCTGTCGCTCGATGATCTCGTGATTTCAAGCTTCACTTCGGGTCCTGGTGCCACCACCCTGCCGATGCGCATTTATTCGCAGGTGCGTCTCGGGGTGACGCCGGAGATCAATGCCGCCTGTACCATCCTGATTGCCGTTGTCGCGGTGGGCGTGGTGATCGCGTCGATTGCCAACAAGCGCCGCGAGGTGCAGAAGGCGCGTGACGAGCAGGCCGCTGCCCGTCACTAACCTCTCGGTGCACTTAATTCGCCGGTGCGATGATCGGCGAGATAAACGGATTGTCCCAGGAACCGCCGATAAAGAAGCGCGTGTGGTTGAATACCGGCGCAGGCTTCTGGTCGGCGGGTGCAGCTTGCGCCGTCGCGTCGGCGGGCGCTGGAGCAGGGGCTGCTGTTGCCGCTGGCGCGGGTGCGGGTGCAGCAGGAACAGGCACCGCATAGTCTCCCGTCAAGGCCAGGCTCTTGCCGATAAGGGTGACGATGCCGGCAAAGCTCAGCACGCCGGATTTCATCTGGACTTGCGCGGTCTCGAGGGCTGCCACGCCGTCCATGATATTGGCCTTGATCTCCATCCGGTCGAATGCCAGCCAGGCGTCGGTTTTTTCATTCAGGCTGAAAAACCGGTCCGTTTTGGCCCGGTTGAGCAGATTGTTGAAATCGATGCTTTTGATCTGCCCCGTGCCGAAGCGCATGCTGAGAGTGCCCTTGGCGTTCTCCATGGCCGATGACCACCGGGAGATCGGTCCCTTGAGAAGGAGGGATATCGTGCCTTTGCCGAGCTCGAACCGGTTGCCAAGCCCCAGCAGCGGAGCGATGGCCGCGCTGTTCACATCCGTGCCGTTGAGACGCAGTTCACCCGTGGCGCCGCCATCGCCTTCTTCGGCCAGCTGGAAACTTGCGGCAATGGAGCCGTTGAAGGCTGCGGCCTCGCCGATGTCGAAAATGGCCCGGCCGTTGCGAACCTGCGCGGTTGCGGCAACATTCGTCAGATTGACCGAACCCGCCGTGGCCTTTTGCGTGGAGACGCGCAGGTCCACATTGGCCTGCTTGAGGAAGCGGGTATCGATAACCGCATTGGCGTTGGCCGACCCGTCGGGCAGCGGCATGAAGCCCGACAGCACGGAGCGGAGGTCAAGCGTCTCGAAGGCGAGCGTGCCGGTGATGCTTGGCGTTCCATCGTTCAGGACGATTTCAATGCCGCCCTTTGCCGGATTGTTGTTCAGGGTTGCCGTCAAACCGTCGAGCTTCATGCGGTTGGCCGAGCCGGAAACCGTGGCGTCGAGGGCGAAGCTGCCAATCGGCGCGCCGGGAATGGATGGGGTCTTCGACCATTCCAGCGTCCGGCGCAGGGACGGGGAGGTCAGCGACAGGGTGCCTTGAAAGAACTGGTTCTTGGCAATATTGGCCGAGCCGTTGAAAGCAAGGGTGAGCGGCGTCGATGTCAGGTTCACCTGCAGCGGGCTGGTGCCGCCAGCCAGCAGCAGCAGCGCCTTGCTGGCGGAGCTGTCGATCTCGGTTTCCTCGCCATGCCAGATGGCATTGCCGCGGAAGCTGGCGACGCCCGAGGTCTGCGGCCATTCAAAAACGCCGCTGATGCTGGAAATCTGCTCTTCCGACCCGTTGAGCGGCCGCTTGAACGTCACCATCGCATCTTCAAGCCGGATACGTCCGAACGGCTGCGACGACACATTGCTCATATCCGGTTTTGCCGGATTGGCCTCGATGGCCGCCCGTGCCTCGCGCATGACGTCGCCGATGCGCCCATCGGTTTTTGCCAGGGATTCGCCGATCTGTGACAGGCTTTTGATCGGCTCGTCGATGACAAAACGCGGCCGGATAATGGTTGTCTCGGTGAATTCCGTCCGGCCCATCAGCGCGGAAAGCAGCGACAGATCGACTTCGATGCGTTCCGCCTTCATGAAGGGTGTGCCTTCACTCTGCCAGGGATTGCGGATGGTCACGTCGGCAAGCGAGGCGGAAAAGACCGGAAAGAACGAAATTTGCGGCATCTGCCGCGATTCGACACTGTAGCCGGTCCAGTTGCTGAGTTCCTGAATGAGCCGGGCACGGATGACATCCGTGCTGACGAGATAGGGAATAGCGGCGAGAAGTCCCGCGGCAACGAGAGCCAATGCGATGATTGTCGCGAATATGTTCCTCGGCCGGTACCAGGACATGAATATTCCGATGTCTGCTGTTCTTCCGGCTGCACGCCGGAAGGTTTTACGCTTCTCCATCTACGGTTTAGCGATGATGCGTTGCAATTCAAGGGCCTGAGATGGTCAGGCGCCAATTTGTTGCAGAGCGTTGCCATCGCATTGCGGACTGAATGAGGCGATGGGAAGCTGTCTTACAATTTTCAGTCGGCGAGGACGCGGGTCGACGGAAAACTGATTTCGACCATCGTGCCGCGCCCCGGCGCGGAATCGATGGCAAAGCTTGCGCGGTTTGCCTCGGCCATGGCCTTTGTTAATGGCAGCCCGAGACCCGTGCCGTCGGTGCGCGCATGTTTGGGCGTGGTGATCTGCTTGTAGGGGCGCAGCGCCTGTTCGACTTCTTGCCGCGTCATGCCGATACCGGTATCGCGCACCCGCAGAAGCACGTCTCCGCTGGGTTCGTAACTGGTCGAAACGATCACCTGTCCGCCCGGTCCGGTAAAACGCACGGCGTTCGACAGGAGGTTGAGGGCAATCTGGGTGATCGACCGCTGGTCGGCGACAATGTCGGGCAGGCGCGAGGTCAGGCTGGAGCGGATGATCACCCGTTCGCGGTTCGCCTGCGGCTGCATGATCGCCACCGCCTCGGTGAGAGCGTCGTTCAGCGAAACCGCCTGGAAGTCGAACTCCACCGCGCCCGCCTCGATCTTGGAAATGTCGAGGAGGTCATTGACCAGTGACAGAACGTGATTGCCGGAACGGCTGATATCGTGGAGATAGTCGCGATACCGCTCATTGCCGACAGGGCCGAATTTTTCGTCCGCCATCAACTCGGAAAAACCGATGATGGCATTGAGCGGCGTGCGGATTTCATGGCTGATCCGGGCGAGGAATTCGCTCTTCTGGCTGGAGGTGCGCTCTGCCTCGCGCTTGGCGCTGAGCAATTCTTCCTCGGCCTGTTTCCAATGGGTGATATCCCGCAACACGACGCAAAAGCCTTTTGACGCATCAAGCTTGCCGATGGTCATGAACAGCGGGATGAACCGCCCCTTGCTTTCGCGGCCGATGACCTCGCGGCCGTCATTGAGAACGCTGGCGACCCCGTTGTCCGACAGGCTGCTGACATAGTCCATGGCCGTCCGCTGGCTCTCGATGGCAAAGAGCAGGGAGAACGCCTTGCCTTCCACGTCTTCCGGATTATAGCCAAACAGTGCTGCCGCCGAATGATTGACCGAACGGATCGCACCGGCGGAATCAAGCAGGATAACCCCATCCGTCGCGGTATCCAGAATCGCATTCAACTCGTCGATGCGGGTTTGCAGGAGCTGCCGCTCGCTGTCGTCGAACCGCTGTTCCGGCGATTGCACCACGGGCGGCTGCGCCTCAGGCGACAAGGCCAGCAGCAGGGCGCGTTCGCCGTCCTCGTCCCAGCGCACGGCCTGAAGGTGCGCCTGAACGCGCCGGGTCGTACCGTCGCTCAGACGCAGGTTCACACCATCCGCTGTCTCGCTGTCGGCCTGTTCCGGATTCTCGGCGAAAAGTGCATTCAGGCCGCCTGCCGCGTTGATGCTTTCATGCGTTTCATAAAGCGTGGCGTCAAGCAGGGCCTTGTTGGCGTAGAGAAGAATGCCATGGCGATGGATGAGGACCGGAAGAGGCAGGGCGGCGAGAACGGCGGTATCAACGCCTTGCCGGGCTTGTGTGCGGATATTCTCGGCAAAATCCGTCTGCGGCGCTGGATCGGCCGCAATTGCCGCTGCCTCGTTGTCTGCCGGCACGGTGAACCCGGGGCCGACGACTTCCGCATCGGGAACCGGCGGCACGATGGGAGCGGGCACTGCCGGCTGTTCCGATGGCGCTTCGGCGTTGGTTACGGCAGCCGCAGGGGCGGCTTCCTTCGGGTTGTCGGCCAGAACTTCGCGGCGCAGCCGTTCGGCGATTTCCCTGAAGGCATTGCGTTCCGCATCGTTCAGGCGCCCGTCATCGCGCGGAAGACGGTTGGTCTTCAACGGGATGACGTTGCCTTCTATCGCTTCGGTCCTGGCGTCGTCGCGGGCGGGCTCAACCGGTGCGGCGGGTGTGATGGCAATGGCGGGTTTTTCGCCATTGAACACATCGACGGGAGGAACGGGCTTGGGCGCGAGCGCCTTGCCAATCGCCTCGGGATCGGTCGTAACATCACCCATGCGGGCAACGCCGAACCCGCGAAAGCCCATGAACACCCGTTCGCGCGAATAGATCGGCAGGGCCGCCAGTTCGATGGGCACGCGTAAATCGGTGCCTTCGATCGGCCACAGAACGGAGCGGCCCGACCAGGTGTCGCGCCGTTCGAGAAGTTCAGCAATCTCGCCGCCGCTGTCGAGCCCGTAGACGTTGGCGACATCGCGGAAGGATTTTCCGATGACCGCCGCCGAGTTGGGGCCTACCGCGCCGACAAATTCGGGAGATATTTCGTCGAAATGCGCATCCGCATCCACTTTCCAGACAAAACGGACAGGGTTGTCCGAGGGCCTGTACTGAAAAGGCTCATCCTCGGGCGCCGCGTTCTCCGCCTGTTGCCCCGCTGGTTCAACGGCGGGGGTGCTGTGCGGCGGTTCCGTGGCCTCGACGCCGCTGTCCCGGACTTCCTGGACAACGGTGATGGGCGGTGCCGCGGGCGGTTCGGGCTGCTTGTCCGCGGTTTTTACCGGTTGCTCTGCGCTTGCATTGACGTCGCGGATGGCGAAGAGAAGATGCAGGGCAGGGCTGTCGGTCAGCCGCGCTATGCCGGCCGGCACAAAACCGTTGGCGGTCTGCACCGGGCGTTTCACCAGCCGGTTGCGTTCGAGCCGCACTTCGCGCACCAGATCGCCCAGCATCTTGTCGTTGAAGCCGATGCTGCGGAACTGCTCGGAGGCCGCCAAGACCGTGCCGGCGGCATCGATCATGGCCGCATGGGTGGTGCTGTCTCCAAAGCCCTTGATGGCCAGCGCGGCGATCTCCGCTTCGGATGTCAGTCGAGCCGTATTGGCGATGGACAGCAGGATGGCGGCTTCACCGCGCGGCAGGGTCAGGTCGCTTGCCTGGAATGTCAGGATGCGGCTGGCCAAGCCGAAGGCCACACGCAATGACACCGTGCGGCCATGGCCGATTGAAGGGAAACCGTCGAGCGCCATGAGCTGGCGTCTTGCCTGTACATTGAGCACGGAGCCGGCATCGAGAATATCGTCGATGGTCGCATAGCCAAGCGCGTTTGCACCCTGGCCATTCGCCCAGATGACATTCTCCAGATCCGGCGAAATCACCACAAGCGCATCGCCATTGGCAAAATGCTCGCGAATTTCATCCAGAACGGCAATATCGATGAATGGGTAAGTTCCAGACGTCATCGTTTGACCGGTGCACTCCACAATAAAGCATCCGCTGTCTGCGGATTGTCTTAATACTCTGTTAATAATCGTCTGGCGATCAATCGTCCACTCACAGTCCCTTACGTCACACGTCTTTCTCTTGGTTTAGTTAACTTGGAAGACGCTCCACAAAAATATTTGGATGAAAAATCAGACGTTTGATTGTGCGGTGCGAAAGAAATGTTGCAATGCACAATAAATTGGGTTATATACGTGTCATGAATTCACAAGCAGTCGCATAGACCGGCTGCACATGGAAGGAACATATTATGAGCAAGACCACCAAACAGACTGCTGATGCGTTCTCGATCCCTGCCTTTGATGCGACCGCTGTAACCGATCAGGTTCGCGAATTCACCGAGAAGGGCGTTGCCCAGTCCAAGGAAGCCTATGCCAAGATCAAGGATCAGGCCGAAGCTGCCCAGAAGACACTCGAAAGCACGTTTGAAACTGCACAGTCGAACACTGCTGCTCTCTCCCTCAAGGCTCTGGCTGCGCTGCGCGCCAACACCGAAGCCAGCTTCGCTCATATCGAAGCCCTGATCGGTGTTAAGTCTTTCGGCGAAGTCATCGAACTGCAGAGCGCATTCGTTCGCAAGCAGGCTGAAGCCCTGACCGACCAGGCCAAGGAATTCCAGACAGTTGCAACCAAGGCTGTTGAAGAAATCTCCGCTCCGGTCAAGTCGGCTGTCGAGAAGGCAATCAAGGACGTCAAGGTCGCCTGATTTAACGGCCCTTGATGAAAAAATACTCCGGCGGCACTCCTCCTCCCGGACGCTGGACAAGCAAGACCCGATAGTTCCTCCCGTATGGGTCTTGCATTAATGGAAAAGGCCGGTTCCTCCCCCGGCCTTTTCTTTTTTGTTGGTTTTTACCTTTCTGTTGCATCGGGTGCTTGCCAAAAGCATCAATCTTACGTATGTGACCCCTGTCGAAAAGAAGACGGTGCGCGGTCGTAGCTCAGTTGGTTAGAGCGCAGGATTGTGGCTCCTGAGGTCGGTGGTTCGAATCCACCCGTCCGTACCACTTCTTCCCAAAGCCTCCCCAATACCCCGCAAAATACAAAGCCGGATCAAACCAGTTCTCAGGCTGGCTGCTGCATGTGAATCAGCGGAAAAGGGCGGCCCGATCCGTCGCGCTCGGAACGCCCGACGGCAACAAATCCATAATGTCTGTAAAAGCCGTGCGCGTCGGGATTCTGCTCGTTCACATCAACGCTGAGCCGGCCCTTGAGCGTTCGCGCGTGATCCAGAAGCTGCCGCCCGGTTCCCTGGCCGTGCCATGCCGGATCGACGAACAGCATCTCCACCTTGGCACCCGACAGGCCCATGAAACCCAGAAGCGGGCCGGATGGCGACTGTGCCACCCACACTTCAAGTCCGGGAAGAGCTTCGTCGCGCACGAGCGGCAGGAAGAACTGGATGTCTGCTTCGGACAGGAAATGGTGCGTCGCCCGGACGGCGCTTTCCCAGATTGCCACGAGCGGCGGTATGTCGTCGGGCCGTATCGGTCGGATCATCATCATCTTCATTCTCTGCAAGATGTCGTCAACGGGAGTTCGATATCGCCCCGGCGCCCGTTTGCCAAGCGGTCGGGTTCGCCTGGCCCATGCGTCCGCTGCATTCAATCCCTGCATGGTAAAAGCATTCATCGTCAATTGATCCCGGCGGGCGTTCATGCCAATGAAAACCATGCGCATATTGCTGGTTGAGGATACGCATGATGTGGGGGAGGCTATCGCCAAGCGTTTCGAGGCGATCGGCCATGCTGTCGATTGGGAAACCGACGGCCGTGCCGCGGCGGAAATCATCGATTTCACTGAATATTCGCTGATCATCCTTGATGTCATGCTGCCGGGCATGGACGGCTTTGAGATTCTCAAGCGCCTGCGCCGATCCGGCAATGCCGTTCCCGTCCTCGTGCTGACGGCGCGTTCCGAGATCGAGGACCGCGTCGGCGCCCTCGATCTCGGTGCGGATGATTATCTCGTCAAGCCCTTCGATTTTCGCGAGCTTGAGGCGCGCGCCCGCGTGCTGATCCGGCGGCGCACCGGCGGCGAGGCGACCAATCTGATCAAATGCGGCGATATCGCCATCGACCGTGGCGCACGGTCCGTCCATGTCGGCAAGCGCGAAGTCCAGTTGAAGCGGCGCGAGCTGACATTGCTTGAAGTCATGGCGGCGCGGCCCGGCCGTGTTTTCAGCAAGGACGAACTGCTCGACCAGATTTTCGGGTTCGACGAGGCGGCCAATGCCAATGCCATCGAACTCTATGTCGGGCGGTTGCGCAAGAAACTGGAAGGCGCGCAGGCGCGTATCGTGACAGTGCGCGGGCTCGGCTATCAACTGGTGGCCGGCGATGCAGCATGAGCCGTCCCTCTTTGCCCGTCTGGCCCGGCGTATTTCGCTGGTTCTGGGTATCGGTGCGGCGATTCTTGTCAGCGCGGCCTGGTATTACGCGGAAACAGCGGCCGACAAGGCCTATGACCGGCTGCTTGTCGGCGCTGCCCTGCAAATGGCCGAGAGTCTTTCCGTCGAAAGAGGCGCGCTCAGCGCCCGTCTGCCCACATCGGCGTTTGAATTGCTCGGTCTTGCCGAACGCGACCGGATTTTCTACCGCGTCATCGATACCAACGGCAAAACAGTGACCGGCTATGATGATCTGCAAAACCCGGCGCCGCCGGATGGTGCGCGCGACGCCGTCAGCATCAGCGAAGGTATCTACAAGGGCGAGGCGGTGCGCATAGCCCGCGCCACCCGCGTGCTGGCGGACCCGTCGGTGACGGGGCATGCCTATGTCGTCGTGGCGCAGACCAACGAGGCGCGCTCCGCTCTGACGCGTGAACTGACGCTGCGTGCCACCATCCTTGTCGTCGTCATGAGCTTTCTCGCCTTTGCCGGTGCCATGCTGGCCATCCGCTATGCCTTGCAGCCCGTAGAGCGATTGGGGGCGGCCGTGCGCCGCCGTGACCCGCACGACCTGACGCCGGTTTCGGTCGGCGTTCCGCGCGAACTCGATCCGTTTGTCAGTTCCATCAATCATTTCATGGGCCGCCTGAATGAACGTGTTGACCTGCTGCAACGGTTCATCGCCGATGCCGCGCATCAGATCCGGACACCGCTGACGGCCCTGTCCGCACAGATCGATCTTCTTGGGCATGACAAGCTGGACAAGACCGGACGGCAGCATTTCGAGCGCGTGCAGCAGCGCACCGGCGAGCTGGCGCGCCTGACCAACCAGTTGCTCAGCCACGCCATGGTCATCCACCGCGCCGACTCCATCCAGCTCGAGCCGATCAGCCTCGTCGACGTGGCCCGCCGTGCCTACCGCGCCGCCATTCCCATCACCGTGGACCCCGATATCGTCATCTCGTTCGAAGCGCCCGATGACCGCCCCTTTGTCCTCGGCGATGCGGTCAGCCTGCGCGAAGCTATCGTCAATGTCATCGACAATGCCCTGCGGCACGGAACAGATCAGCGGCTTGAGGTGCGGGTGCGCTCCGACGCGCTCGACGCCTATGTCGAGGTCGAGGATGACGGCCCCGGCATTCCGCCGGAGGGCTGGGAAAAAGCCACCCAGCGTTTCGCGACATCGAAATCGCACGAAGGCAGTTCGGGCCTTGGCTTCGCCATTGCCCAGGAAGTCGTCAATGCCCATGGCGGCACGCTGGGTTTTCGCGCACGGGATGAGAAGAGCTTTACGGTTATCCTGACATTGCCGCTGTATAAGGGGCCCGCGAAATGATGAAACGTTTCACGGCTGTCCTGATTGCCACGATCTTAGCGCTGACATCGCAGGTTCTGGCGGCAACGGACAATCATACACGATTTCCGGCGCTGCAGACGGAAACCGGCAAGCTGACGATCTATTCGACCACCGATCTGGCCGCTATGAAGCCGCTAATCGACGATTTTCAGCGCACCGCACCGGGCATATCGATTGATTACATCGAGTATCTCACCAATGAACTGCATGCGCTGGCCAGCGAAGCCTGCCGCAAGGACGAGCCGCTCGGGGACCTGCTCCTGTCGTCGTCAGTGGATCAGTTGCTGAAACTGGCCAATGATGGCTGTGCCGCGTCCCACACATCGCCGGAAACGCTGCGTGTGGCGGATTGGGCCAACTGGCGCGACGAGGTTTTTGGTTTCACCTATGAACCGGCCGTCTTCGTCTACAACACCCGCAAGGTCCCGCCAGCCGAGGTGCCGCGCACCCATGTGGAACTCGCCGACCTCCTGCGCGAACGTCTTGATTACTATCGCGGCCGTGTCGGCACCTACGATATCCGCCTCTCGGGCATTGGCTATTTGCTGGCCTTCAACGACGCCCGGCAGACGAACACCGTCTTCGGCCGCCTGCTGGAAAGCATGGCACGCGCTTCTGCGGTGGCGCGATGCTGCACGGGCGAAATTCTCGAAGAGGTAGCGAGCGGACGCCTCTATATCGGCTACAACATGCTGGGTTCCTATGCCTATGACGCGGCGCGAAGGCATCCGGATCTCAGGGTTGTCGTGCCGCGGGACTATACGCTGGTGCTCAGCCGTGGAGCGCTTATTCCCAAATCCGCAGAGCGCGGCGACCTTGGCGCGCAGTTCCTGGATTATCTCCTGTCGGAGCGCGGCCAGTCGATTGCGCGGAGCAATGCGTTCTATTTTTCCGAAACGGGCGGCCTGCCGCCGGATGTCGACGGGCCGCAGAACCTGAAGGAATCGGGAATCGCCCAACCCATCCGCATCGGGCCAGGGCTGCTGGCAGTGCAGGATTGGGCGCAGAGACAGCGCTTCATCGAGGATTGGTCGCGCTCATTGATCGAACTCAACAGCCCGGAATGGACACGGGAGTAAATTAAAAAAGCGAGCCTTGGTCCGTGCCGGGCGCGGCAGGCTTCTTTGCCGGAGCCGGGCGTTCCGGCTTTGGCCTGATCGGATTGGCTTCACCTTCCCCGGCCACGGCCTGAACCTCGCCATCCTGGAAGCGCAGCGTCAGATGATCGCCGCTGGCAATGGCAGCGGCGCGTTTTACAGGTGCGCCCGCCGTATCGAGCACGATGGCAAAGCCGCGCTCGAGTACGCTCTCGTGCGAAAGGGTTTTCATCAGCCGTTCGAGTTCGCTGCCGCGTCGCCTGGCCTGGTCCAGCGTGATGCCGATGGCCTGATCCTGCCGCCGTTCCAGCTGAGTGAGCGATTGGCGCCCCCGCACGGCAAGGCGGGCAATCGGTTCAGGCGACAGACGCTGGGTATGACGGGCAAAGACAGCGCGCCGGTCACGCAGGAAGACGCTCAGGCTGCGCGGCAGGCGGTCGCCGAAAACAGTCACTTCCCGCTGCTTTTCGCGGAACCGCTGCTGCAGGACCCGCGGCGACAATTGCCGGGCGCGGCCATCGAAATGCGCACGCTTTTTCTGGGTGTTCGCCTGCAGGGCGCGGCCGAGCCGGGCGGCAGTCTCGTCGAAATGCCGCCGGGGCAGGGCAAGCAGCTGGTCGGCCGAGGGCAGGGCGCGCGACAGGGCGCGCTGGGCCTGACGGCGATTGTCGAGGTAACGCGACATACCCGCCGCCAGCCGCGCGCCATAGGTTGCAACGCTGGCCTGCAGGTCAGCCCGCACGGGCACGGCCATTTCAGCTGCACCGGTCGGTGTCGGCGCACGGACGTCAGCGGCAAGATCGATCAGCGTCCAATCCGTTTCGTGCCCGACGGCTGAAATGACAGGGATATCGGAGGCCGCAACGGCGCGCACGACGATTTCGTCATTGAAACCCCAGAGATCTTCCAGGCTGCCGCCACCGCGCGCCACGATCAGCACGTCGGGCCGGGGCAAGGCGCCGCCCGGCTGCAGGGTATTGAAACCATTGACGGCCGCTGCCACTTCCGCGCCGGAGGTTTCGCCCTGCACGCGCACCGGCCAGACCAGCACGTGCAGCGGAAAGCGGTCGGTAATGCGGTGTATGATATCGCGGATAACAGCACCGGTCGGCGAGGTGACCACACCGATGACGCGCGGCATGAAGGGCAGCAATTGCTTGGCGGCCGGATCGAACAGGCCTTCAGCACCGAGCTTGCGCTTGCGTTCCTCCAGAAGCGCCATCAAAGCCCCGGCACCGGCCGGTTCCATCTGCTCGATGACGATCTGGTATTTCGACGAGCCGGGATAGGTGGTCAGCTTGCCTGTCGCGATGACTTCCATGCCCTCTTCGGGCTGGAATTTCAGCCGGCTCATGCTGCCGCGCCAGACGACGGCCTCGATACGGGCCTTGTCGTCCTTCAGGGAAAAATAGGCATGGCCCGAGGAATGGGGGCCGCGATAACCGGAAATTTCACCGCGCACGCGCACATGGCCGAACGTGTCCTCAACAGTGCGCTTTAGCGCTCCCGAGATTTCGGATACGGAATATTCGGCAACGTTGGACGTCGATTCGGACTTTTCGGTCATTCCCTATTCCTAACGGGGTGATGAATGGCGTCAAGTCTTGGAGGCCTGTGTTGCAGGGCCGGGGGATGAAAAGGGGAATGCTCATGACGCAACGTCTCAGTCTGCGCCATTATCTGATGATCGGCACCGCGATGATCGCTCTGACCGCCATCATCCTGCTGTGGATGGGCCGCAATCCCATCTGCACCTGCGGAACCGTCAAGCTCTGGGTGGGCGAAGTCAACTCGTCCGACAATTCCCAGCATATTTCCGACTGGTATTCCCTGTCGCACATCATCCATGGTTTTCTGTTCTACGGCCTTTTGTGGCTGGTTGCGCGCAGCAAGCCGGTGGGCTTCCGCCTGCTCCTTGCCATTGTGGTCGAAGCCGCGTGGGAGATTTTCGAGAACACCGACATGGTCATCAATCGTTACCGCGAGGCGACTATTGCGCTCGGTTATACCGGAGACAGCGTGCTGAATTCGGTGTGCGATATCCTGTTCATGGTGATCGGCTTCTTCTTTGCATCGCGCGCGCCGCTCTGGCTGACGGTCCTCATCGCCATCGTCTTCGAATTGCTGGCGGGATATGTCATTCGCGACAATCTCACCCTCAATGTCTTGATGCTGGTCTATCCGCTCGATGCCATCAAGGCGTGGCAGGGCGGGCTATAACCGCCTACCAGCCCGGAACCAGCTCTGTCGAGCGCACCTGCCGCAGGCGCTGGTTGACCTGGTTCGGCGCGGCCGCCGGGGCCATGCTGACCGGGGTTGGCATCGACAAATTGTCGAGGCTTTCGACGATATGCTGCGCCAGCGCATCCACGATGGCGGAGGGCTTGGTGTGACCGCGCATGATGCCGATGCCGAATTCCGGCAGGCGGCCAAAGCCGTCGGCTTCGCTGAGCACACGCATGCCGGGGCGCAGCGCGCATTCCGGCAGGATCGAGACCGCAAGGCCGGCAAGCACTGCCGCTGCCAGAACCGTCGCCGACCAGCTGGTGAACAGGATGCGATAGTCGTGATGCATGGTGTCGAGCACGTCAATTGCCGCAGCGCGCCAGATGCACGTGGGTCGGCCAACGGCAAGCGGCAGCACCTTCTCCTCATGCACCGTATGGTGCGCCGAGGTGACCCAGAGCAACTGCTCGCTTCGCACCACTTCGGAACGGCGCATGTCGTCGCACTGGGTGACCAGCGCCAGATCGAGCTGCCCCTTGCGGATCATCTCGTCGAGATTGACCGTGGGTTCGCACACCACGGAAAGCTCCACGCGGGGATTGGAGCGGGAAAAGCGTGCCATGATCTCGGGCAGGAAGCGGTCCGCATAATCATCCGGCGTGCCGATGCGGATATGGCCCTGCAGCTGCGTGTCATCAAAGGCGGCGATGGTTTCACCGTTGAGCTGCATCATGCGCCGCGCATAGGCCAGCAGACGCTCGCCGTCTTCGGTCAGCTTGTTGGTGCGCCCATCGCGTTCGAACAGGGCCTTGGAAACCCGCTCTTCCAGCCGGCGCATCTGCATGGAAACAGCCGACTGAGTCTTGTTGACCGCATCAGCCGCTCTGGTGAAGCTGCCACTGTCGGCAATGGCGATAAATGTCTGCAACTGGTCAAGATCAAGAGGCGCACTCATGGCTTTGCTCCCGGACGGTTCAATCCATCATTATTATTGAACGTTTACATGAAAAACATTCGTTTGAATAATCAATTTTTGTGGATCATTCTACGGATGTTCAGGAGACGCCTGTGTTGAAACGATACCGGGCGTAATGCGTAGAAAATGGTTTCCACGCGATTCAACCCTTCTTGATCAGCGCCATTCAAAAAAGGAGTAGGGCGATGACGACGACAACGAGAACGACTGAAGTAAATGGATTGGTGCCCGCGATCACTTTCGCGCTGGCTCAGGCCTTTGGCTTTGTCACCCGAATGATCGTCGCCCGCCGCAATCGCAAAACGATTTTGAGCCTCGGTGAGTGGAACGATCAAATGCTGCATGATATCGGTGTCACGCGCGGTGATCTGCATTCGGCCCTTGGCACGTCGCTGCTTGAAGATCCGAGCGAAAAACTGGGCGCATTGGCCGATGTACGGGCCCGTTTGCGCGCAGCACGCTCGATCAGCTGAGCATCGATCTTGACGGTTTAGCAGGCGTCCCATTCACACCGGAATCCCCTCCCGGTGCCCCGCCTGCCCACTGCCCGGCCTTCTGGCCGGGCTTTTTCTTTATGGGGCCGACTATTTGTTGCGATCCATGCCGCGCAGATACTGGTCGAAAATGGATTCGACACCCTTCTGATACTGCTCGTTGGTTTTCCGGCCCGTTTCGAACATCTGGTCGAGGACATCCTTGAACGGATTGTTGGCAGCGGGCGGCTGGTCCGGCTGCCGGGGCTGAGGCTCCGGTGCCGTGCGCTGTTGCGCGCCGCCGCCGAGCATATCGCCGAAGATTTTGCCGAGGGGATTGTCGCCGAACGGGTTCTGCGCGTTTCCCGACGGCTGCTGGCCTTGCGGCGTGGCGCCGGGAAACCCGCCGCGCGTCATCTGTTCGAGGATTTGGCCAAGCGGATTGTTGCCCCACGGATTGGCTTGGCCTTGCGGCTGCTGCGGCGTTCCGGCAGCGCCGCCGCCGAGCATGTTTTCCAGAATCTGGCCCCAGGGGTTGGCGGCGCCCGGCTGGTTGGGAGCGGTCTGGCCGCCGATGCCGCCGCTTTGCCGCATCATCTGCTCGATGAAATCGCCAATGACATTGCCGCCGCCGAGCCCGGCCGCCGCAAACTGGCCCGTCGACTGCTTGTAGAGCCCGCCCATCGTCATCGATGCGAGCACGGGCAGCATCTGCTGCAGCGTGCTGACGGCGATACCGGTCATCCGCGCGGCATGATCGGCGACGGCACGTGACAACTCCTTCGAGCCGAACAGATTGTTCAAAATGGCATTGCCGTCGGCAATGCCTGCCGGATTGAAGGCCGCCTGCGGATTATCAAAATAATTGACGTGCTGGCCCGACGACAGCGACTGGATGAAGGCGCCGACACCCATGGGATCGGCGGTATTGCGCTGCAAGCCCTGCGAGAAAGCGGGCATCAATGCCTCGATGGCAGCGATTGTCTGTTGTTGCGAGAGCTGAAACTGGCGGGACAATGCCTCCACGGCCTGCCCGCCCTGTCCCTTCAGAAACATGTCTACGAGATTCATGGCGCCGATCCTCCTTCGGGCTGATGCACGAGGGAAGAGTAGCCCTGTCGATAAGCAAAGTTCAATCTTTTTATCGGGTTAGAAGTACTGCGCCAGATTCTTGCGGATGCGTTCCAGCGGATCGACGGCGGGATCGCCGGGCGTGAATGTTGCACCGGTAATCGTTTCATAGGCCTGGATATAGACCTTGGTCGTCGCCTCGATCATATCCTGCGGAATCTCAGGGATATCATCTTTGTAGGGATCGCAGCGCTCGACCACCCAGGTGCGGATGAAATCCTTGTCGAAACTGACCGGGCGCTTGCCCGGCGCATAGCTGTCGGCAAACCAGTAGCGGCTGGAATCCGATGTGTGGATTTCGTCAGCCAGCACGATGTTGCCATCCGCATCCGTGCCGAATTCGTACTTGGTGTCGGCCAGGATGAGGCCGCGGCTGGCGGCGATTTCCTGTCCGCGCGCGAAAAGCTTGAACGCATAGGCGGAAATCGTATCCCACTGCTCCTGCGTCAGCAGCTTCTGCTCAAGTATTTCCTTGGCGGTCAGCGGCTCGTCGTGGCCGCCATCGAACGCCTTGGATGTCGGCGTGATGATCGGGGCGGGAAGCTTTTCATTGTCCTGCAGGCCGTCGGGGAAGGTCGTGCCATACATCTCGCGCTTGCCGGCCTTGTAGAGTGTCAGGATCGATGTGCCGGTGGTTCCGGCGAGATAGCCGCGTACGATGATTTCGACCGGCAGGATATCGAGGCGGCGGGCAACCACGACGTTCGGGTCGGGATAATCGAGCACATGGTTGGGACAGATATCCTTGGTCTGCTCGAACTGGTAACGCGCGGTCTGCGTCAGCACTTCGCCCTTCAGCGGAATGCAGGCAAGAATCCGGTCAAACGCGCTGATGCGGTCCGTGGCGATAATGATGCGCCGTCCATCCGCCAGATCATAATTCTCCCGCACCTTGCCGCGGTAGTAGTTCGGCAATTCGGGAATGAAGGCTTCAGTAAGCGCTTTGTGTGTGGGCATGGTGTGAAGAATCCGCGTCAGACAATCTGGCTTCCGCATAACACATAAGTCGGGGAACGGGAGTCAAATTCTTGACTAGCGCCCGCCGGTTACATCGAGAAGCGCCCCGGTGACATAGGATGCCGCATCGCTGAGCAGCCAGACGATGGATTCGCCGACTTCGTCAGCCGTGCCCGGCCGCCCCAGCGGTGCCGTCACGCCGAGGCGCTGGGCCCGGTCCGGCTGGCCGCCGCTGGCATGAATGTCGGTTTCGATCAGACCGGGGCGGACGGCATTGACGCGGATGCCTTCGGCACCGACTTCCTTGGAAAGGCCGATGGTCAGCGTATCCATTGCGCCTTTTGATCCGGCGTAGTCGACATATTCTGACGGCCCGCCAAGACGGGCTGCGGCGGATGACAGGATGACGATTGATCCACCCTTGCCGCCGCGAGACCGCGCCATCCGGCGGACACCCTCGCGGGCGCAGACATAGGCGCCGAGAATGTTCACATCGAACATGCGCTTGAGACGTTCGGTATCGATGTCCATCAGCTTGGATGCGGGCGCTACGATACCGGCATTGACGACAAGTCCGTCGAGCGGGCCGAGTTCCTCGGTCTGCTTGAACATGGCGATGACATCGGCCTCGTTGGCAACGTCACCCTGTATGGCTTTTGCCTTGCCGCCAGCCGCGACAATCGCCGCCACCACGTCATCCGCAGCGGCCTTGTTGCCGACGTAATTGACGCCGACCGACCATCCCTTTTGACCCGCAAGAATGGCCGCCGCGCGGCCAATGCCACGGCTCGCGCCTGTTATCAGGATGGTCTTGCTCATCGCATGTCTCCCAAAGGGCGGAATTAGTAGGCATACTCCAGAAAAGCGGGTTCAACCGAGCCGCCCCAGACCGTGTTGTACTGGCTGAGCATCTGCTCGGCGGAGGTCGTGCCGCGCGCGACAACTTCCTCCAGCGATGCAAGATAATGCGTCTCGTCAAAGCCTTCGCTGTTCAGCAGCGCGCGGTTTTTCAGGCCAAGGCGCGAAATCGCCAGCACGTCGCGGGAAATGTCGTGCACCGAGCGGTTGCGCAGCGTGGCGCGCAGGCCCTTTGCCGGCACCTCGTCGCGCAGGGCCTGCACTTCCGGGTAGGTCCAATCGCGGGTGAGGGCCTCCGCAGCATCCAGTGCCTCGGCGTCGTAGAGAATGCCGACCCAGAATGCCGGCAGCGCGCAGATACGCCGCCATGGGCCGCCATCGGCGCCGCGCATTTCAAGGAAGCGCTTCAGCCGCACTTCCGGGAACAGCGTTGAAAGGTGGTTCGTCCAGTCGCCCATGTTGGGCGTAGCGTCCGGAATGGCATCTTTCAGCGCGCCGTTCATGAACTGGCGAAAGGTCACATGCGTGCAGTCGTGGTAACGGCCATGGCGCAGGACAAAATACATCGGCACGTCGAGTGCCCATTCCACGTAATCGGCAAAGCCGAAATTTTCGTTGAAGATGAAGGGCAGCACACCGGAGCGGTTGTTGTCCGTATCGCGCCAGATATTGGAGCGCCAGGACAACAGGCCGTTCGGCTTGCCCTCGGTGAACGGCGACATGGCGAACAGCGCCGTGGCGATGGACTGCAGTTTCACCGAAACCTGCATCTTGCGGCGCATGTCGGTTTCCGAGGCGAAGTCGAGATTCACCTGAATGGTGCAGGTGCGGTACATCATGTTCAGCCCGTCCTTGCCGACCTTCGGCATATAGTTGGACATGATGTTGTAGCGGGATTTCGGCATGCGCGGCGTTTCGGCCAGGGACCATTTCGGACTGCCGCCAAGACCCAGGAAGCGGATGCCGAGCGGCTCGGCTATCTCGCGCACCTGCGCCAGATGCGCGTTGGTTTCGCGGCAGGTCTGGTGGATGGTGGACAGCGGTGCGCCCGACAGTTCGAACTGGCCCCCCGGCTCCAGCGAGATCGCGCCCTGTCCGGTCGGCTCGACGAGGCCGATAATATTGCCTTCGTCTATGATCGGTTCCCAGCCCAGTTTCGACTGCATGCCTTCCAGAATGGCGCGGATGCCACGCGGTCCGTCATAGGGAACCGGGCTGTTGTCTTCGGTATAGAACGGGAATTTTTCGTGCTCGGTGCCGATGCGCCATGCGGATTGCGGCTTGGAGCCCTGGGCGAGGTAGGTCGCCAGCTCTTCCGTGCCGGAAAGGGGCGTCTCGTCTGTTGTATCGCGCGCCATGGATGGTGCTTCCCCACTAGAATTTTGAACTTGCGGCGTGATTGGCTGTTTTCGGAAACGAGCGCAAGCAAATTTCGCTGATGCACTCATCAAGAGAATTTGTAACTCACCAATCGCCGATCGTCGCCTGAATAAGCGCGAGTGCGGCAACGGCGGCAGTGTCGGCGCGCAGGATGCGTTGACCCAGCGGAATGGCGGTGACGAACGGCAGCTTGCGCAGGGTTTCGCGCTCCGCATCCGAGAACCCGCCTTCCGGCCCGATGAGAACGCCAAGCGGCCCGCGCGGCAGGCTTTGTAGCAGCGGCAGCGGGTTATGGGTATCATGACCTTCGTCGCAGAAGATCAGGCGCCGGTCCGGATCCCAGCCATCCAGCAGTTTCTCGAGCCTGACCGGCTCGCGCGTTTCCGGGATGGCCAGAACGCCGCATTGCTCCGCCGCTTCGATGGCGTTGGCTTCGATCCGATCCACGCCGATTCTGGCGACCTGCGTGTGCTGGGTAATCACCGGTTGCAAAATGCCAGCACCCATTTCGACGGCCTTTTGCACGAGGTAGTCGAGTCGTCCCTGTTTGAGCGGGGCAAAGCAGTAGATGAGATCGGGTGATTCCGGCTGCCCCCGCGTCAGTTCGAGCGGCTCCAGCGCCAGCTTCTTCCTGCTTTCAAAGCGCAGGGCAGCGCGCCATTCACCATCCCGACCATTGAACACGAGGATTTCATCGCCGTCCTTCATCCGCAGTACATTGGCGAGATAGTTGACGGCTTCCGCCGGGGCGTCCGCCCGCCTGCCGGTCGCCAGATCCGCGGGAATATAAAGCCGTTGCATTCTGTAATTTGCGCGCATGGGAGATGGATGCCAGAGAGGGGATGGGGCGGTCAAGCAGGCGATGTCAGCCGAGAGGCGGCAGGCGCCGTTTCACCGGCGAGGATTTGACGATGGAGGTGTTGGTTTCGGCCTTTTCCGCCAGCCGGTCGAGCAGCGTATCCAGCTGTTCCATGGTGCGGAAATGCAGCTTGCCGACAAAGCAATCGTCGCCCGTCACCTTGTCGCATTCGGTGATTTCAGGCATCTCCTGGATCAGCCGCTCGACAATATGCAGCATGCCGGGCAGGGGCCTGACCCGCACGATGGCTGTCAGATTATAGCCGAGCGCCGCCGGGTCGATATCGACGGTGAAGGCGCGGATCACCTTCTTTTCCTCGAGCCGCCGCAACCTCTCGGACACGCTGGGAGACGAGAGCCCGACTTTCTGGCTCAGTTCCTTCAGCGAGATTCGCGCATCTTCGATCAGGATACCGAGGATGGTCTTGTCCATTTCATCGAGCATAGCAACCTCGTAAGGCAGATCAGGCATTTTGCCTGCATTAAACAGGTCAAGCGAACTTTACGCCTTTTTCCATATATATCAAATTGCCATTGCTCCGAATAGTCTCGTGGTGCGAGACGAAAGGACAAGTAGTATGGAACGGGATATGGCGAGAGGCAGCGTGGAAATGACCGCTGCGATGATGATTTCGGGTACGATCGGCTGGTTCGTGCTGATGTCCGGTCAGCCGGTCTTATCCGTCGTGTTCTGGCGCTGCGCCTTTGGTGCACTGACATTGCTCGGCGTTTGCACCGCACTCGGTCTGCTGCGTCCGAATGTTATTTCTTTGAAGCTGTTCGGCCTTGCTGTTCTTGGCGGCATCGCCATTGTCCTCAACTGGGTTCTGCTCTTTGCCGCCTATTCCCGTGCGTCCATTGCCATTGCGACGACGGTCTACAATGTGCAGCCGTTCATGCTCGTCGTGTTGGGCGCCCTGATCTTCAAGGAGAAGCTGACATTCACCAAGCTGTTCTGGCTGGCTGTCGCCTTTGCCGGGATGCTGCTGATCGTTCAGGCCAAGCCGGGCGGCAATTATACCGGAACGAACTACATGGCCGGTATCGGCCTGTCGCTGGGCGCCGCGTTTCTCTATGCGATTGCATCCATCGTGGCGAAACGGCTGAAGGGCACGCCGCCGCATCTGATCGCGCTGATTCAGGTCTGCGTCGGTATCGTGCTGATGGCGCCGCTTGCTGATTTCAGTGTCATGCCCAATGGCGTTGGCCAATGGGGCAGCATCGTCACGATCGGTGTCGTTCATACGGGATTGATGTACATTCTGCTCTATAGCGCCATCCAGAAGCTGCCGACCCATCTCACGGGATCGTTGTCCTTCATCTATCCCATCGCCGCCATCCTGGTTGACTATTTTGCCTTCGGGCATCAGTTGCAACCGATACAGTTCCTGGGTTCCGCAGCCATTCTCGTCGCAGCGGCCGGCACCAGTCTTGGATGGAAGCTGGGCCGGTCGGTGCCGGCAAGTGTCAAAATCTGATCGCGGATACCACTTGATTGCCATGCTAAATTTGTTCTATATGCATATAAAAAGCATATTATGTCTGACGTATATAGAGCAGGAACATGGAACTCCGCGCACTGAAACGCAGCGAGATCGAACAGGTCTGGACCATCGATCGCCGCGAGATCATTGAAAACCTTTATACGTTGCGGGGCGGCAAGCTCGTCCTGCACGCGGAATATTTTGATGTCCCTGGCTGGGAGGAAGGCGAGGCGGAGAAATACACGCCCCTGCTGCAGGAAAGTTTCGATCGTGGTGGAAAATTCTTCGGCTTTTTCGACGGCGATACACTGGCGGGCGTTGGGGCAGTGGATACCATCTGGCGTGGCCCGGGGAAGGATCTCCTGCAGTTGAGTTTCCTCCATGTCGGCAATGACTATCGCGGCCGGCGCCTGGGTATGCAGCTCTTTGAGCATTGCAAGGATATTGCCAGGGAGATGGGCGCCAGAGGTCTGTACGTTTCTGCGATACCATCCGAAAATACGGTCAATTTTTACCGGCGTCTTGGTTGTGTCGTATCGGAAGCGCCAGACGCGGAGCTGGCGGCCCTGGAGCCGGACGACATCCAATTGGAATGCATTTTCAAATAGAATAATGCATATGAGTTATATTCCCAGAACGACTGGGATATAACCGGCGGCCAAAGCCCGCACTGTCGAGGGTGGAGTCAGCAGGCTGATATCCTTTGTGGGCGGCGGGCAGGCCGCATAGCCATCCCATGACCAGAGATAGGTCTGGCCCCGATGCACCAGATAGGCATTGTCGCCGGAGGCGATCATGCTGCCGTCAGGCAGGTCCAGGATCGCCGTTGCAAGCGGGTGGTGTTTCTTGCCGCCGTTCCCCTCAAGGCGCTCCGCGTGCAGCACACGATCCATTTCCGGCGCCGATGGTTTGGTCGTGCCATCGGCCCATGCCGCCTGAAAAGCCTTCGCCCGTTGCCGCTGGCAATAGAAGCATGGGCGGTGTCCGGCGCTGAGCGCCGTCGCTTCATCGAGGAAGAACAGCTCGGTCCAGCTTTGCCGGGCCATAACTGCGCGCCGGACGTTCCTGAAGTCGCAGACGCAGATGATCCACGCTCTCGTCGACCAGCGCCGTTTCAGCAGGGTGCGGGTTGACGGGTCGTGGATGATGCCGCGATTGCCCATGAAGGTCCCGCGCTTGGAAACGGCGATGATATCGCCGAAGGGTGTGACACGGTTTTGCAGGGGCATTTGATGGCTTCCGGCTGTGAGGGGTCCATGCTATCGCAGGATCATCGTCAATGCGATTATCAGGCAGGTAGAATGCGCGTTCTCGTTGTACAGAATTATCAGAATACCGGATTGGGACTGGTTGGACAGGCCTTGGCGGAGGCAGGTGCACAGATTGATCTCGTGCAGGCCCATACCGGTGAAGCGCTGCCTGCCGATGATGCGGGTTACGACGCACTGATCTCGCTCGGCGGCGATCAGAACGCCCTTGCCGATGAGCAGTTTCCCTATCTTCCCGCGCTTGCCCGGCTGATCCGCCGTTTTGGCGATGCGGACAAGGCGGTGCTTGGCATCTGCCTGGGCAGTCAGCTTGTCGCACGCGGTTACGATGCCGAAAACATTCTCGGACGCCCGCAGGAATTCGGCTGGCATGCGGTCACGGCGACGGCCGAAGCGGCAGCCGATCCCGTGCTGTCCGTTGTTCCCCACACCTTTCCGATCTTCCATTGGCACAGGGATACATTTTCCCTGCCGGAAGGCGCCGTGCATCTCGCCTCGAGCACGATGACCCGCAATCAGGCCTTCCGCATCGGGCGGGCGGTGTACGGCATCCAGTTCCACTTCGAGGCAGACACTGCACTGGTCGAGGAATGGCGGCATGTTTTTCACGACGAGATCATGAGGGGCAACCCGGCCTGGCTTGAAAACTATCCGGCGCGGGTCGCGGAAAGTGGCGCTGCCGCCGATGCCGCGGGTCTTGCTTTGGCGCGCGCCTGGGTCGCACTGATCTAGGGTCAGGATCCATTAATATGATCGAAATGGCGCCAGAAACGGCAAAAAGATGCGAGGAGAGATGCGAAGGGCGGGGTCTTCCCCCCGACCGAGCAGCTCGACACTGCAGCTTGCAGCCGTTTCGGCGTCCGCAGGATATGCTCCATTTGCCCGGCTCCATCGTCGCAAAGGCTCGACAATGAGCCACATTGCCATCGCCTTTGCTCCTTGTATCCAGGCAAATGGCCTCATACCATTTCGACCAGATTAATGGGTCCTGACCCTAGCGGCGGGCGATTCAGTTGCATCTGTGCAACAGGCAAAATTTGAATCAAATTGCCCCGTCGGTATTCATGGGGAGCGTGGCTTTCGTTCACTTGCTGGAAAGAATTGTGCGCTGTAGTTGCCGGGCCGGTTAGCTGGCATGAAGCCAGGCCGTAGAGACTGATGGAAACGCCCGAATGACTATGAAAAGTGCCGCCCTTTTGACCGCAATGATGCTTGCATCGATCCTTTTCATGGGCGCCGAACTGGTATCTGTTGATGCCGGAGGCCGCACCGTATCGAGCGATGGCTACGGAATCAGCTCCGCCTCGCGTTAAGACTTGTTCTAGACAATCGCTTCCAGAAAAGACTTGCCTTCAGCGTCGATCTTGATGGCGCTGAGGCGCCCGCTGGCATAGGCGCCGGTATCGAGATTGACCCGGTTCTGCCGCACTTCCACATCGCTGGCCGGTGTATGGCCATGCACGACAACCTTGGAATGCAACCGGGGATCGTCGAGAAATTCCCAGCGAATCCAGATCAGATCTTCAGGATTTTGCCGGTCGAGATCAACGCCGGGTCTGATGCCTGCGTGACAGAAGAAAAAATCGCCCAGTGTCATCGAGCGCCGCAAACCGCGCAGAAACTCCACATGGGTTGCCGGTACGGCGCGCAGCAGGGCGGAGCGTCCCACCGATACCGAGGCCGGATCGTCAAAATCGATCGTCACGCCATAGGAGCGCGCCGTCTGCCTGCCGCCGTGCCGGGCGAAGATTCCATTTATGTCGCCGGTGGCCAGAAAATCCAGAAATCCGATATCGTGATTGCCCGCCAGCGTCAGCATGCGGTGATTCTTCCTCTGGGCATTGACCAGATGGTCCAGCACCCCCCTGGAATCCGGGCCCCGATCCACATAGTCGCCAAGATGCACCGCCACCCAGTCGAACGGCGGTGACTTGGCGTTTTCAGCCAGAATGCGCCGGTGCATCTCCTGCAACAGATCGAGGCGGCCATGCACGTCGCCGATGGCATAAACCCGCAGGCGGTCGGGACCGCGCGCATGCTTGAAGTCGACTGTCTTCATGGGCGGTCCAGCTCCCTCTGCCTGCGCCGCAGCCGCGACGTTTCCTGCCAGGCATTGCTGCGTGCCGCGTCCTTTTGCGCCTGCTCGATAAAGTCGATGTGCCTGTGCACCGCAGCCCGCGCCCCCTCGGGGTCTGACGCCATGATGGCATCGGCGATGGATGTGTGCTGTAGCAGCAGCTTTTCCCGGGCGCCGGGAAAACCGTAGATGATGGTACGATTGTAGAACACATCATCGGCGAGCAGCCGGTAGCACGACCGCAGCGTGTGCAGCAGAATGATGTTGTGGGCGCATTCCCCGATGGTGCTGTGCAGTTCGACATCCAGCTCGGCTTCCCTTTTGAAGTCATCGGTCTCGAAGGCGCGCTGCATCGCGTCAACGATCCCGCGCAAAAGCAGGCGGTCATCATCCGTTGCCCGGCGGGCGGCATAGTCCGCTGCGATGCTTTCAATCTCCCGGCGATATTCTAGATAGTCCGCCGCGGCCTTCGGATGGCTCGAGATCAGGTCCATGACCGGCTTGGAAAAGACCTCGCCGATGACATCGGCAACGAACGTTCCGCCACCGTGGCGCACGACAAGCAATCCCTTGGCCTCCAGCACTTTGAATGCGCTGCGCAGGATCGGGCGGGATACATCGAATTGTACGGCAAGGTCCCGTTCGCCGGGCAAACGGTCGCCCACGCGCAGAACACCCTCAAGGATCAATGTTTCGATCTGGCTGACGATGTCGTCGGCCGTTCGGGAAGAATGGATGCGGGCAAAGACCGGGCTGCTCATGTTGAAAGTCGTCCGCAGGAGTGATGTGTCGTGCCAGCGTATCGGCAAATCACGAAACTGGTCAATTCTTTGATCCAGTGGGCAAGCGTCGCATAGCCGCAGCCTTCCGGCGCAAAGGAGCATTGAAAGGGCCGGTCATTGCGTTCACCATCTTGTGAACAGTCTATACCAAGGGGCCGATATGAAGGGGAAAAGACTGAAAACCGCAGCGGCGTTTTCAAATTCCGCCACCAGTCCGGGCGTGATGGGCTTTCCGGGGCACGCGGAGCGTTCCGTGGCGCTGGGAGAAGTGCATGCGCGGCCCTATCCATTGATCGATACGCCGCGCATTCTTATCCAGCTTGCATTCATGACCGAGGGCGGTTCCACCGTCGATCATGCGGTTCTGGCGGAACTCAGCCGCAGCATAGGTGTAGCCTCTCCGGCGCGCGATGCCCGCCACCACATCATGCCCTGGGGCAATGGCACGCTGCGCTGGGAGCGGCACACGGAATTCTCGACCTATCTGTGGGAAGGCCCGCTGCCGCGCAACGGCCAGGCAGCACAGCATCCCTTCGGGGAAGGCTTCAATCCGCCCGGCACGGTGATCGACGGTGTGCGGCTGGAGATCATCCGCAAGGACGCGGGCGCCGCGGCTTTGATTGAGGCATTCGATCCGACAAGCCTCTGCTACAGCGATGTCGAGAACGGGCTTGCCTCCATCGTGACGGATTTCCGGCAGGACGGCGACGGAATGACCCGCATTCTCATCCTCGACGATGGCCTGTCGCCCGCCCGCGCCGGCGCCTTGTCGCAGCGTGTGATCGAAATCGAGACCTACCGTACGCTCGCCATGCTCGGACTGCCGCTGGCGCATTCCCTGTCGCCGCGCATCCGCCGCATCGAAGACCGCCTGGCTGGCCTGACGACGGAAATGCGCGCGCCGGATGCCGACAATCACAAACTGCTCGATGAGTTGACATCCCTTGCGGCGGAACTCGAAGCCGATGCGGCCTCGAGCCTCTACCGGTTCGGGGCAAGCCGGGCTTACAATGGCATCGTGCTGGAACGGCTGGCCGCGCTGCAGGAAGAGCCGGTGACCGGTTATGAAACCTGGGCAGCGTTCATCCAGCGGCGCATGGCACCGGCCATGCGCACATGTCATTCCGTCAGCGGAAGACAGGAAAACCTGTCGGAAAAGCTGTCGCGTGCCGCCACGCTGCTGCGCACGTCGGTTGATGTGGAACTGGAACGGCAGAATCGCGATCTCCTGAGCTCGATGGACCGGCGCGCGCAACTGCAATTGCGCCTGCAACGGACGGTGGAAGGCCTGTCGGTGGCCGCGATTTCCTACTATGTCGTTGGTCTGTTCTATTATCTTGCCAAGGGTGCCGAGGCTTATATGCCGGAACTGCACTCGTCGGTTGTCACTGCCGCCTTTGTGCCCATAGCGATCATTGCCATGTGGTTTCTGGTGAAATCGATCCGCAAATCCCACAATGATGACTGATCAGACCCGGTCCCATGGCGCCACGGGGCCGTAAAGGCCCGCGAGATAGTCGATGAACACCCGCACCTTTGCCGGGAGAAACTGCCGCGAGGGATAAATCGCGTAAATCGCGATATTATGCGAAGCAGCATAGTCGGTTAGCACGCGCACCAGCTGGCCGGCGGCAAGTTCCGGCCCGATATCCCAAGTGGAGCGCAAGGCTATGCCAAGCCCGCCAAGCACCGCGGCGCGCACCACCTCGCTGGAATTGGTCAGGATCGGCCCGGTCGGGCGCAGGGATACGCTGCCATCCGGTCCGTTCAACCGCCAGGGGTCGCCGTTGTGGGCGGCGAGGCAGATGTGGTTGTCAAGATCGGCAATGGAGCGCGGGGCTCCGTGTTCTGCGATGTAGCGCGGCGACGCGACAAGATACCGTTGCACCGGCGCAAGTTTGCGCGCGACCAGGCTGGAATCGGACAGTTCGGCAATGCGGATGGCCAGATCATAGCCTTCCCCGACGATATCGACGAATTCATCCGTCAGCACGAGATTGATGGACAGATCGGGATTGGCCCGCATGAAGGGTTCGAGATGCGGCGCAATATGCATGCGCCCGAAGGTGGTCGGCGCCGAGACTTTCAGCAGGCCATGCGCCTGTTCGGAACGGCGCGATACGAAAGCTTCCGCTTCCTCGACGCCCGACAGGATCGCCAGGACCCGCTCGTAATAGCCTTGCCCGGTTTCCGTCAGGGCAATCTGCCGGGTGGTGCGCTGCAGAAGGCGCGTGCCCAGTCGCTCCTCAAGCCGCCGCAGCCGCTTGGAAATGACGGCGGGCGATACGCCGAGCTCCCGTCCTGCCGCCGACATGCTGCCGGATGAAACCACGCGCGCAAAAATTTCCATGTCATTCAGATGATCCATCGGCGCACTCTTTCCGCGGGATCAGCACAAGGTCAAGCCCCTGAAGGGCCTGTCGCCCGGCGATAGGCGATGGCGCGCAGCAGCGGAACGCAGGGAATGTACAGCATCGCACCGGAAATCCAGACAAGGCCGCTCCAGTCGGTCCGTGTGGCGGCGTAGATGGCGGAAAACGCCACCGGCCCGATGATGCCGGTCAGGCTTGTTGCGCTGGCAAGGATGCCCTGAACTTCGCCGAGCCTGGTTTCATCCACCTGCCGCGTGATGATCGACTGGAGCGCGGGGCTGGCAATGCCGCCCATGGACAGGAAGACAAGGATCGGCAGGACCATCCAGCTCCCGCTCGCAAAGGCCATCAGCACATAGCCGATGCCATCCATGCCCATTCCGAGGATCAGCGTGCGCCTTTCGCCGAGCTTTTCAGTGATGGGACCGGTAAGCAGCCCCTGGACGAGCGCGTGGCACAGGCCGAATGCGGCAAGTGAGAGACCGACAGTCGAAACGCTCCAGGCGAACCGGTCCTGCGTGTAGATGATCCACAGCGCTGCGGGGACCTGACCGACGAGCTGCATCAGGGTGAACACGACAATGAGCGGCGTCAGGCTTTTGATGCCGGTCGCCCAGCGGAAACCGCCGAGCGGATTGAAGTTTTGGATCGCAAGTGGCGTTTTCACACCTTTGCCGGTTTCAGGCAGGAAGAAGAGTGCGAGCAGGAAGTTGACGCCGTTGAGCGCCATCGCCAGCAGAAACGGGTAGTGGATGCCGAATCCTCCAGCAATGCCGCCGAGCAGGGGACCGGCGATGAAACCGAGGCCGAAGCAGGCGCCGATCATGCCGAAGCGCTGTGCGCGGCCGTCTTCCGGGGTGATATCCGCGACGGCAGCGCTTGCGACGGACATGGTTGCGCCGGTGACACCCGAAATGACACGGCCGATATAGAGCAGCGGCAGCACCATGGCCGACGCCATGACCAGATAATCCAGCGTCGCCCCGGCCAGGGAGACAAGGATCACCGGCCGCCGGCCGAAACGGTCGCTCAGCGCCCCCAGAAGCGGCGCGCACAGAAACTGCATCAGCGCATACAGAGCAAGGAGAACGCCGTAATGCGCGGCAACGTTGTCCGCATGCGTCAGCCCCGTCAGCAATTCCGGCAGGACCGGCATGATCATGCCCACGCCGACAGCATCAAGGGTAACGGTCGTCAGAATCACGATCAGGGATTTGTCGAAAGTCATGGATAACTCTTATTTATCTTTGATAAGTAACTGGACGCATATCACTTATCGGTGATAAATTGTCAAGCATGGCAAAACGAAGTGATATCAAATTGCAGCGCGAGGCGGTCATACGAGCCGCTCTGGATCTGCTCGGCGAAACCGGGGTCGATGGCCTGACCACAAGACGCATTGCGGCGGCTCTGGGTGTCCAGCAGCCGGCATTGTACTGGCATTTCAAGGACAAGGCTGCTTTGCTCGATGCGCTGGCCGAGACCATCCTGATGGAAAACCACAGCCGCTCCCTGCCGCTGCCGGATGAAGACTGGCGGCATTTCCTGATCGAGAATGCGCGCAGCTTCCGGCGTGCCCTGCTCGCCTACCGCGACGGGGCCAGGGTCCATGCCGGGTCGCGTCCCAGTCCGGCGCTCTATCCCGCTGCGGAAGCGCAGCTCGGTTTCATGGTTGCCGCGGGATTTGATATTGTGGCGGCCGGGTACATCCTGCAGGCGGCCGGGCATTATGTCGTCGGTTCGGTGCTCGAACAGCAGGCCGCCATGGCAGCAAACGGACGGCTGGACCAGGGGACAGGGGCCGATCTGGCATCGGAAATAGGCGCGCAGTTTCCGCTGCTCGGTCAAGCCTTCGGGAAGCTCGACAATGTCTCGCCGGATGAAGGTTTTGAATTCGGGCTTGTCGCGCTCGTTGCGGGCTTTGAAAGTCTGCTGTGAGACGCGTCACTTTGGCTGTGTGCCACCTCCGTTCAACAGTTTAGACTGTTTACAAACTCGAATGGACACTGGTAAACATAATTTACCAGTTGAAGGAGTTTGCTGGGAGGAGGTTTCATGTCCGGATTGGTGATGCCGAAGGCCGATGCGGCGACCATGTCGCGCCGCAAGGAGATCGTTGCTGCCTTGCAGGCCATCGTTCCGGGTGAAGGCGTTGTCGACGTTACCAACGAAATGCGGGCGTTCGAATCCGATGCACTGACCGCCTATCGCCAGCTTCCGCTCGTCGTCGTGCTGCCGCAGACCGTGCGGCAGGTTTCGCAAATCCTGAAATATTGCCACGACAACACTGTGAAGGTCGTGCCGCGCGGGTCGGGAACATCGCTGTCCGGCGGCGCCCTGCCGCTCGAAGACGCGGTGCTGCTGGTCATGTCGCGTTTCAACCGCATCCTTGAAATCGATTATCCGAACCGTGTCGCTGTCGTGCAGCCGGGCGTGACCAATCTCGGCATCACCAAGGCGGTGGAGCACGAAGGTTTCTATTACGCGCCGGACCCCTCATCGCAGATCGCCTGTTCGATCGGCGGCAATGTCGCGGAAAATTCCGGTGGCGTGCATTGCCTGAAATACGGGCTCACGGCCAACAATGTCCTCGGGCTGGAGATGGTTCTGATTAGCGGCGAGGTCGTGCGGCTTGGCGGCAAGCATCTCGATTCGGAAGGCTATGACCTGCTCGGCCTGATGACCGGCTCGGAAGGGCTGCTCGGCGTGGTGACGGAAGTCACCGTCCGCATCCTGCAAAAGCCCGCAACGGCGCGGGCCTTGATGGTCGGTTTCCCCTCAAGCGAAACCGCCGGGCAATGCGTTGCCGATATCATCGCTGCGGGCATCATTCCGGGGGGCATGGAAATGATGGATCGTCCGGCGATCCACGCCGCCGAGGATTTCGTCCATGCGGGCTACCCGCTTGACGTGGAAGCTCTGCTGATCATCGAACTCGACGGGCCGGCGGTGGAGGTCAACCACCTGATCGACATGGTCGAGCAAATCGCCCGCACGAACGGCGCTTCCTCCTGCATCATATCGCAGAGTGAAGAGGAGAGGATGGCGTTCTGGGCAGGCCGCAAGGCGGCGTTTCCGGCCGTCGGGCGCATTTCACCGGATTACCTCTGCATGGACGGCACGATCCCGCGCAAGGAACTGCCGCAGGTTCTGGCGGGCATGCGCGCGCTTTCGGAAAAATACGGGCTGCGCGTCGCCAATGTCTTTCACGCGGGAGACGGCAATCTGCATCCGCTCATTCTTTACGATGCCAATATTCCCGATGAACTGCGCAAGGCCGAAGATTTTGGCGCCGATATCCTGCGGCTGTGCGTCAAGGTGGGCGGCGTTCTCACCGGTGAACATGGCGTGGGTGTCGAGAAACGTGAGCTGATGCCGGAAATGTTCAACGAGATCGATCTCAACCAGCAGATCCGCGTGAAATGCGCCTTCGACGACAAGCACCTGCTCAACCCTGGAAAGGTTTTTCCGCAGTTGCATCGCTGTGCCGAATTGGGGCGGATGCATGTGCATCGCGGCCAGGTGCCCTTTCCCGATATTCCGAGATTCTGATCGATGCTGTTGAAGATATACACGTTTGAGACCATGGCGCGCTGACATGACCATATTGACCCCTTCAACCGAGACCGAAATTGTCGAGGCGGTGCAATGGGCATTGTCCGAGGGCGCGCCGGTGGAAGTCTGCGGCCATGGGTCGAAGCGCGGGCTTGGCCGTCCGCTGCAGACCGAGCACACGATTGCCCTGTCGAACCATTCCGGCGTGACGCTCTATGAACCGGATGAACTGGTATTGAGCGCCAGGGCGGGAACACCCATCGCCGAGCTGGAAGCCCTGCTTGCCTCCAAGGGCCAGGCCTTTCAGTTCGAGCCCATGGATTACGGACCCTTGCTGGGACAGGCGGCGGGGCAGGGCAGTCTTGGCGGCGTCCTTGCCACCAATCTGTGCGGTCCGCGCCGGTTGAAAGCGGGATCCGCCCGCGATCACGTGCTGGGCGTGCGCGTCGTCTCGGGGCGCGGCGAACTGTTCAAATCAGGCGGCCGGGTGGTCAAGAACGTGACCGGCTATGATCTGTCCAAGGGCATGGCCAATTCCTGGGGCACCCTTGGCATTGCAACGGAAATCACCTTCAAGGTTTTGCCTGCGCCGGAGACGGAGACGACACTGGTCGTTCGCGGCCTGATGGATGACGAGGCCGCACGGGCCATGGCCATCGCCATGGGGTCGAGCGGCGAGGTGGCGTCTGCCGCGCATTTGCCGGTGAACATTTGCGGACGGATTATCGACGGCGTTCTGAAAGGCGAGTCTTCGACGCTGCTCCGGCTGGAGGGCTTTGCCCCCTCCGTTGCCGACCGTGTGGCGATGCTGCGGGGCCTGCTGTCGTCCGCCGGTGCCATCGAGGAAATTTCCGGGGAGATATCACGCAAGCTCTGGCAGGAAGTGCGCGATGTCATTCCGTTCGCCGATGGAACCGAGCGGCCGGTCTGGCGCGTGTCCATGGCACCGATGGAGGCCCACAAGCTGGTAGCATCCATGCGCATGGGCGCTGCGGCCGACGCCTATTATGACTGGCAGGGCGGACTCATCTGGATGCGGCTCGACGGAGAGCCCGAAGCGGAGGCAGTCCGGGCGCTCATCCGCAAATATGGCGGCGGCCATGCCACGCTGGTGCGCGCGCCCGACGCGGTCCGCGCGGCCACCCCCGTCTTCGAACCGCAGCCCGCAGCTCTGGCGGCCCTGTCGAAGCGGCTGAAACAGCAGTTTGACCCGGACGGTATCCTCAATCCCGGCCGCATGGTTGCAGGAGTGTAGCATGCAGACCAACTTCACCCCGCAGCAGTTGCTTGACCCCGGTGTTGCCGAATCCGAAAAGATCCTGCGCAAATGCGTTCATTGCGGGTTCTGCACCGCCACATGCCCGACCTATGTCACGCTGGGCAATGAACTCGACAGCCCGCGCGGCCGCATCTATCTCATCAAGGACATGCTGGAAAATGGCCGACCTGCCGATGAGCAGATCGTCAAGCATGTCGACCGCTGCCTGTCCTGCCTTGCCTGCATGACAACCTGCCCGTCGGGCGTGAACTACATGCATCTGGTCGACCATGCCCGGGCTCACATCGAAAAAACCTATAAACGCCCCGTGATGAACCGTTTCATCCGGGCGCTGCTGGCTTTTGTTCTGCCGCATCCCCAGCGCTTCCGCCTGTCATTGGCGGCAGCGAAATTCGGCCGTCCCTTGGCGCCGCTGTTCCGGTCCGTCCCGGCACTGAAACCGGTTGCAGCCATGCTTGAACTCGCGCCGAAATCCGTTCCGGCAAAGTCACGCTTTGCCGAACCGGGCCTGCACAAGCCGGCGCGGGAAAAGCGGGGCCGTGTCGCCATCCTGACAGGCTGCGCCCAGCCGGTGCTGAAGCCCGGCATCAACGAGGCGACGATCCGTCTTTTGACCCGCCTCGGCGTTGAAGTCGTCGTGCCGAAGGGCGAGGGCTGCTGCGGCTCCCTCGTCCACCATATGGGCCGCGACGAGGCTGCGCTGGATGATGCCCGCCGCAACGTCGATGTCTGGACGCGTGAGTTGAACACAGGCGGGCTCGACGCCATCATCGTCACGGCTTCGGGCTGCGGCACGACGATCAAGGATTACGGCCATATGCTGCGGCTCGATCCGGACTACCGTGACAAGGCGGCTGTCATCTCGGGGCTTGCCAGGGATATCACCGAATATCTGACGACCCTCGATCTGCCCGCACCGTCGCAACCGGCGGATCTCGTCGTCGCCTATCACTCCGCCTGTTCCATGCAGCATGGCCAGAAACTGACACGGCAGCCGAAGGATTTGCTGAAAGCCGCTGGCTTCACCGTTCGCGAGCCAGCCGAGGGGCATCTTTGCTGCGGGTCCGCCGGGACCTACAACATCATGCAGGCGGAGATTGCCCGCACGCTGCGCGACCGTAAGGTGAAAAACATCGAGGCGACCGGGGCCAGTGTCATTGCGACAGGCAATATCGGCTGCATCACCCAGATTGCCAGCGCTGCGAAACTGCCCATCGTCCATACGGTCGAATTGCTGGACTGGGTTTACGGCGGACCGCGGCCCGAAGGCGTGCCTGCGCCTGTCATGCGCGCTGCCGAGTAGAGGCAAAAGAAAGGCGGTGGTTCCATCGGAACCACCGCCCAGTTTCGGCACCGCCCCCGGTGCCGTCCCCACTAACTCTCACATCACAACGACTTTTGTGCCGACTTTGACGCGTTCGTAGAGATCCGTAACATCCTCATTGCGCATGCGGATACATCCGCTGGAGACGGCGTGGCCGATCGTCCAGGGCGCGTTGGTGCCGTGAATGCGATACAATGTATTGCCAAGATAAAGCGCGCGGGCGCCGAGCGGGTTGGCCGGGCCGCCTTCCATGTGAACCGGGAGAATCTTGCCCTTTTCTCTCTCGCGCTCGATCATTGATGCGGGCGGGCGCCAGTCCGGCCATTCCGCCTTGCGGGTGATGTTGTTGGTGCCGTTCCAGCCAAAGCCTTCCTTGCCGACGCCAACGCCATAGCGGCGGGCCTGGCCATCGGCTTCGACGAGAAAGAGGAACCGCTGGGAGGTATCGATAACGATGGTGCCGGGTGCCTGCGGGCCACTATAGGCAACGGTCTGCGGCAGGAATTTCGGGTCCATGGCGCGCTTTTTGGGCTGCGCATCCGCGCCGGGTTCTGCGGGGCGGCGGAACGACACTTCGCGCACGGCCGGGTTCGCCGCCTCTTCGGTCCGGGCGGAACGGCGTGCCTCGCGGCGATGCACGCTTGTGCCGCGAGCCGGCGGGTCGCTCAGGACAACGCGGTCGCGCATATTGGCCGAGGTGCCAACGGGGCGTTCCCGCAGCTGCATCACCCACGGCGCGGACAGGTCGGGGCTCATAACCACCGGCGGCCGGGTCGCGTAGCGCTCGCTGGCATTGGCGTGGACTGTAAAGGCGGTCAGGCAGGAGGTGACAAGCAGCAATGCGGTCTTCATCGGGCAATTCTCTTGGCAATCAACGCTCCTGACAGGATTTGTCAGGTTTCGGATTGAGTTTGCGCGCGTGGCGGTAGAAAAAAGTGAACGAGGATCAATAAAAAGCGATTCTTTCCGGAAACTATTTGTTGTGGTTACCGGATGGTTTCGGTCACTGGTTAATGCCAGATGAACATGTTCCGGAAGGACAGGCAGATGACGGAAGAAGCGCCGGTAAAGACGGGTTTGATGACGGGTGAGGATGGGCAAACCAGGTGTTCCTGGCCCGGAGCGCTGCCGGAATATATCCACTACCACGATCACGAGTGGGGACGTCCCGTCACGGACGACCGCCGGCTGTTTGAAAAGATATGCCTGGAAGGCTTTCAATCCGGCCTGTCATGGCTGACCATCCTGCGCAAGCGCGAAAACTTCCGCGAGGCGTTCGACGGTTTCGATTTCGAGCGCATCGCCCGCTATGGCGAGAAGGATATCGAGCGGCTGCTGGCCAATGCCGGGATCATCCGCCATCGCGGCAAGATCACCTCGACCATCAACAATGCCAGACGCGTCCTTGAACTCCTTGAGGAGAAAGGTTCGCTTGCCGCCTATTTCTGGAGCTTTGAACCGCCTGTTGAGGAGCGACCCAGACTTGCCGACTATGGCACGCTGATGGCCAATCCGACGACACCGGCGTCGGTGCGCCTCTCCAAGGATTTGAAGAAACGCGGCTTCAGCTTTGTCGGCCCCACCACCATGTATGCGCATATGCAGGCCATGGGGCTGGTGAACGACCATGTCGAAGGCTGCAAGTGCCGGGCGGAGATCGAAAAAATCCGCGCCAATTTCAAACGGCCTGTCTGATCCACCTGTAGTAAACTGAAAACGGCATGCGGGCTTGCTTTGCTGCGGCAATTGCGAGCCGGTAATTCCTTGCCCTCCATGCCCTGATCGGTTAGAGCAAACTCCAATTCACTTCAAGGCATCGGATCAAAATCATGACAACGAAGGCAGACAGGTTGAAGGCGCGGCTGCCGCGCGGTTTTGTGGATCGGGTTCCCGATGATCTGCGTGCTGCCGACGCGATGATGGCCGACATCCGCAAGGTCTACGACCTCTATGGTTTCGAGCCTGTGGAAACACCGCTCGTCGAATATACCGATGCGCTCGGCAAGTTCCTGCCCGACCAGGACCGGCCGAACGAGGGCGTGTTTTCCTTCCAGGATGATGACGAGCAGTGGCTGTCGCTGCGCTACGACCTGACGGCGCCCTTGGCGCGCTTTGTGGCCGAGAATTTCGAGAGCCTGCCAAAGCCCTACCGCAGCTATCGTGCAGGCTGGGTGTTCCGCAACGAGAAGCCGGGTCCCGGCCGTTTCCGCCAGTTCATGCAGTTCGATGCCGATACGGTCGGCGCGCCCTCCGTCTCGGCGGATGCGGAAATGTGCATGATGATGGCTGACGTGATGGAAGCTGTCGGCATCAAGCGCGGCGATTACGTCATCCGCGTCAACAACCGCAAGGTTCTGGACGGCGTGCTGGAGTCCATCGGGCTGGGCGGCGATGACAAGATGGGCCAGCGTCTGGTCGTGCTGCGCGCTATCGACAAGCTCGACAAGTTCGGCGTCGATGGCGTGCGTCTCTTGCTCGGTAAAGGCCGTCTCGACGAAAGCGGCGACTTCACCAAGGGCGCGGGCCTCGACGAGGCGGCGATCGCCAAGGTGCTGGCATTTACCTCAGCCGGTGGAGCCAATGGCAGTGAGACCATTGCCAATCTGGAAGCCGTTGTCGCCGGAAACGACAAGGGTGTCGAAGGCGTTGCCGAACTGGCCACCATCGAGGCCCTGTCGTCCGCGGCCGGTTACGGCGCGCGCATCCGCATCGATCCGTCCGTGGTGCGCGGCCTTGAATATTACACCGGCCCGGTCTTCGAAGCCGAACTGACCTTCGATGTCACCAATGAGAAGGGCGAAAAGGTCGTTTTCGGCTCCGTTGGCGGCGGCGGCCGTTATGACGGTCTGGTGTCGCGCTTCCGCGGCGAGCCCACGCCGGCAACGGGCTTTTCCATCGGTGTATCGCGTCTGATGACGGCGTTGAAGAACCTTGGCAAGCTCAACACGTCGGATAATGTCGGGCCGGTGGTCGTGCTGGTCATGGACCGCGATACGGCAAGCCTCGGCCGCTACCAGAAGATGGTTTCGGACCTGCGGCAGGCGGGCATTCGCGCCGAAATGTATCTCGGCGGTTCCGGCATGAAGCCGCAGATGAAATATGCCGATCGGCGCGGTGCACCCTGCGTGATCATTCAGGGTTCGCAGGAACGCGACAATGGCGAAGTGCAGATCAAGGACCTGATCGAAGGTGCGCGTCTTTCGGCCGAGATCGAGGACAATACCGTGTGGCGTGAAGGCCGTCAGGCGCAGATCACCGCCAGGGAAAGCGATCTCGTCGCGGAAGTGCGCAAGATTCTCGAAGCCCAGGCTGAGGATCGCGCCAACGCCTTGAAGGCTGGCTGATCCGCTATGACCGGTTCCCGCGCTCCTGTCTTTGCCCGTGATCTTGCCGCGCTGATTTCCGCGCGGGATGCGGAGCTTGTGGATATTCCGGTTATTCAACCCGCTGACCAGTTTCTGGATATGGCGGGCGAGGACTTGCGCCGCCGGATTTTCCTCACCGAGAACGAGAACGGCCAGAGCCTGTGCCTGCGCCCGGAATTCACCATACCGGTCTGCCGCAACCATATTGAGCTCAATGCCGCGACGCCCAAGCGTTATGCCTATCTCGGTGAGGTCTTCCGCCAGCGGCGCGAGGGCGGCAACGAGTTCTTTCAGGCCGGGATCGAGGATCTGGGCGATGCCAACCGCGCCCGTGCGGATGCCCGTTCGCTGGCCGATGCCATTGCCTCCATCCGGCTTGTCGCGCCGAAAGCCGAACTTGAAACGCTGCTCGGCGATCAGGCGATTTTCGAAGCGGTTCTCGCGGCACTGGGCCTGCCACGCGGCTGGCAGAAAAAGCTGGCGCGCGCCTTTGGCAATCCGGGTCAGCTGAAGAGCCTGCTCGCCGATCTCTCGTCCAGCCAGAAGAACGGTTCTCTGCCCGGCCGTCTCACTGCGCTGGTAGCGGACGGTGACGAGACCGGACTTGCCGCCGCGCTGGAACAGGACATGCAGGTGGCGGGTATTTCGCCGGGTGCAGGGCGCAGTCCGCATGAAATTGCGCGCCGTCTGATCGAAAAAGCCAATCTGGCTTCGGTCAAGCTGCCGGCACAGGCCTTTGCCGCGCTCGAAACATTTCTCGCCATCCGGGTGCCATTGCAGACGGCTTCAACACACCTGCGCACTTTCTCGCGCGCCAATGAGTTCGATCTCGGACCGGCGCTCGATCAGTTCGAGGCCCGGGTTGTCGCCGTGCGCGAAGCGGGGATCGAACAGGAAAATATCGTTTATGACGCAGCCTTTGGCCGTCCGCTCGATTACTACACCGGGCTTGTCTACGAGACTCGCGCGCTCGCCAGTCCTGATCTTGGCGCCATTGTCGGCGGCGGGCGTTATGACCGGCTTTTGACCATGCTTGGCGCTGTCGATTCCATTCCCGGCGTCGGTTTTTCGATCTGGCTGGATCGGCTGGAGAAAATTGCCGGAGATGCGCGATGACCATTACCCTTGCGCTTCCCTCCAAGGGCCGCCTCAAGGAACAGGCCCTTGAGGTCCTTGAAAAAGCCGGGCTGAAAGTCATCCTGCCCAAGGATCAGCGCAACTATCGCGCGCAGGTCGAGGGTGACAGCAGGATCGACATCCTGTTTCTGTCGGCCTCGGAAATCGCCCGCGAGCTTGGCTATGGCAGCGTTGATCTCGGGGTAACCGGCGAGGACCTCATCCGTGAGAGCCTGTCGGCAGCCGACGAGCGCGTGCAGATCGAAGCACGGCTTGGCTTCGGCCATGCGGATGTGGTCGTGGCCGTGCCCGAGGTCTGGTACGACGTGTCGACGATGGCTGACCTTGACGACGTGGCTGCCGAGTACCGCCAGCGTCACGGCCGGCGTTTGCGGATCGCCACCAAATACTGGCGCCTGACCCAGCAGTTTTTCTCGCAGATGCACGGTATCCAGGTCTACCGCATCGTTGAAAGCCTTGGCGCCACCGAGGGCGCTCCGGCATCGGGATCTGCCGATATCATCGTCGATATCACCTCGACCGGCTCCACCCTGCAGGCCAATCACCTGAAGGTTCTGGAAGACGGCATCATCCTCAAATCCGAGGCGTGCCTCGTTTCCTCGCGCCGCAGTGCCGATCCGACGGCGGTTGCGGCTCTGGCGCAACGCATACAGGCGGCGATAGCGCGCGGCTAAGCATCAACTATCCGTGATATCACGTGGCTTTGTAACTTTTACGGCCGCTCATACGTATTTCCCAACGAGATGACTGATATGTTTCGGTCATCCTGTTCAGGGAGACTTTGTCATGATGACACGCCGATCGCTTTTTGGCGGAGCTGTTCTGGGGCTTGGAGCGCTGATTGCCGCGCGCTTTTTCCCCCACCCCAAAGCCTATGCAGCCGGTACTTTTGAAGTCGAGCATACGGATGCCGAATGGAAGAAGCTGCTCACCTCAGACCAGTATGACGTGCTGCGCAAGGAAGGCACGGAGCGCCCGTTCACCAGCCCGCTCAACCACGAAAAGCGCAAGGGGACATTTGCCTGCGCCGGGTGTGATCTGGCTCTCTTCGATTCCGACACCAAATTTGACAGCGGCACCGGCTGGCCGAGTTTCTGGGCGCCGATCAAGGGTGCTGTCACGGAAGTGTCGGACAGTTCCTTCGGCATGACACGCACCGCCGTCAACTGCCACCGCTGCGGCGGCCATCTGGGCCATGTCTTTGACGACGGGCCGCAGCCGACCGGTCTGCGCTATTGCATGAACGGCGTCGCCCTTACCTTCAAACCAGCCGCCGCCTGATATCCGGGAAAGGATTATCGATATGAAATTGCGTCAAATTCTGCTCGCTTCCTGCCTCATCTTCACGCCGGTCACTGCCTTTGCCGAAAGCATCACCATGGTTCCGCCACCCGCCATGGACCAGACGGCAACCGCAAAGACGGAAACGATCGTTCTCGCCGGCGGCTGCTTCTGGGGCGTGCAGGGTGTCTACCAGCACCTGAAGGGTGTCACCAATGCCGTGTCCGGCTATTCCGGCGGCAAAAAGGAAACCGCGAGCTACGAGATCGTCAGTTCCGGCAACACCGGCCATGCGGAATCCGTCGAGGTGACGTTCGATCCCAAGGTGGTCAGCCTCGGCAAGATCCTGCAGGTCTATTTCTCCGTGGTGCACAATCCGACAGAGTTGAACCGGCAGGGCCCGGATTCTGGAACGCAGTATCGCTCGGCGATTTTCACCACAAATGAGGATCAGGCGAAAATTGCCAGCGCCTATATCGCCCAATTGGACAAGGCAAAGGCCTATTCGGGACCGATCGTCACCAAGATTTCCGCGCTGGACAAGTTCTATCCCGCGGAGGGCTATCATCAGGATTACGCGACGCTGCATCCTTCGCAGCCCTATATCGCCTATTATGATCTGCCGAAGATCGAGGGCCTCAGCAAACTCTTCCCGCAGGACTACCGGGACAAACCTGTTCTGGTCAGCGAGGCGAAAGCGTCAAACTGACGGGAAACCGGGACAATAAAAAGGCCGCGTTAAGCGGCCTTTTTCATGCAACATGGATCGATTTCAGCGAAGCTTGGCATCGACCGAAAGCGTGCCTGCACCATGCTGGGCCAGAACGAAGAAGCCGCCGGCGATTGCAAGGTTCTTGAAGAACTGGATGCTTTCGAAGGGTGCCCAGTGACCGACATAGGCGGCGCCGAGTGTAAAGAGGCCGAGAAGAATGGCTGCATAGCGCGTCTGGAAGCCGAAGAGAACGGCAAGGCCGCCTACGAGTTCGACGAGACCGACGATAGCGGCTGTTACCGTTGGCAGCGGCAGGCTCTTGGCTGCAAAATATTCAGCCGTACCGGCCAGGTTGGTCAGCTTGCCATATCCCGCCGGGATGAACAAAAGAGTCAGCAGAATGCGGCTGAGCAGCGTGACGATGGCATTGCTGGACGTTGTTGAGTTGGCAAGTGCGTTGTCTGACATGGGATCGTTCTCCAGAGTTTGTCGTGACAACCGAATACCTAAATTCGATTGTCAAACAAAGCCACTATTTTCTCGACGCATTGTTCACAATGAAATGATTTTCTCTTCTCATTCCGGTGCGATCATGCGTTCTGGACGAACGAGACGGTCGTAATCCTCGGCCGAAACGTGGCCGCTGGCCAGTGCTTCCTCGCGCAAGGTCGTGCCATTCTTGTGGGCGGTCTTGGCGATTTTGGCTGCATTGTCGTAGCCGATGGCGGGCGCAAGCGCCGTGACCAGCATCAGGGAACGCTCGAGCAGGTCCTTGATGCGCACTTCGTCCGCTTCGATACCCTCGACGCAATTGTCGGCGAAGGACACCATCGAATCGGCAAGCAGGCGGATTGACTGCAGGACGTTGAGCGCAATAACCGGCTTGAACACGTTGAGCTCGAAATGGCCCTGGCTGGCGGCGACGGTAACTGTCGTATGGTTGCCGAATACCTGTGCCGCGACCATCGTCAGCGCTTCGGCCTGCGTCGGGTTGACCTTGCCCGGCATGATCGACGAGCCCGGTTCGTTTTCCGGCAGCTTCAGTTCACCGAGGCCGGAGCGGGGCCCTGAACCCAAAAAGCGGATGTCGTTGGCGATCTTGAAGAGATCGGTGGCAAGCGCGTTCAGGCTGCCGTGGAAGTTGGCGAGCGCGCCGTGGCTGGCAAGCGCTTCGAACTTGTTCGGTGCAGTCCTGAAGCTGAGACCGGTGATATCCGACACTGCTTCGGCAAAGCCGGTATCGAAACCAACCGGTGCATTCAGGCCGGTGCCGACGGCGGTGCCGCCCTGCGCCAGCAGGAACACATCGGCAAGGCTCTGTTCGATGCGCTTGCGGGCATATTCCAAAGCGGCGCGATAGCCGGAGAATTCCTGGCCGAGCGTGACTGGTGTCGCATCCTGCGTATGCGTACGGCCGATCTTGATGATGTCGGCAAAGGCCTTTTCCTTCTTCGCCAGGGCGGCGGTCAGATGGTCAAGGGCAGGATAGAGCCGCTTGGTCGCCTCGACGGCAGTGGCGATATGGATGGCGGTCGGGAACGTATCGTTCGACGACTGGCTCATGTTGACGTGATCGTTCGGATGAACCGGCTTCTTCGAGCCCTTTTCCCCGCCGAGCATCTCGATGGCGCGGTTGGAAATGACTTCATTGGCGTTCATGTTCGACTGGGTGCCGGAACCGGTCTGCCAGACGACGAGCGGAAAATGATCGTCCAGCTTGCCTTCGATGACCTCTTCCGCCGCAACGGTGATGGCGCGGCCGGTCACGTCGTCGAGCTTGCCGAGCGCCATGTTGGTCTCTGCGGCAGCACGCTTGACGATGCCGAGGGCGCGGACGAGCGGGATCGGCATTCTTTCGCCGCCGATCTTGAAATTATGCAGCGAGCGCTCGGTTTGCGCGCCCCAGTATTTGTCCGCGGCGACTTCGATGGGACCAAACGTATCTGTTTCGGTGCGGGTATTGCTCATCGTGCTTTCTATCCTGTTGGAAGTTGCCGGAAGAACTACTGCTAACCTCCGCGCGAGGCAAGGTTTGCCAGGAGAATGTTGTTCTGGAAATCGTTCGGCAATGGGATAAAATCGATTATACGGCGTTCTGCGCAAACGAAAATTTCGGCAAGGTTACCCATGAATTCACCCCAGGAGACGCCTGTTCTTGCCAATTGCTCGGGACAGTATCGTGAGTCGGTGCCCCAGGCGGCGCTGAGGCCGCATTTTCTCTGTGTCTGGAGCCATGTAAGCCCGCATGCCTGGGGAAAGCCGGTGACCGTTGTCCCCGATGGTTGCGTCGATATTCTGTGGTCGCAAGGCCGTTTGAGTGTCGCTGGTCCCGATATCGCACCCCATGTGGTTGATCCCGGCATAACGAGCGTTGTCGGCATGCGTTTCGCGCCCGGCGCGGCCGCAAAATGGCTCGGCCTACCCATGTCCGAACTCGTGGGATTGCGTGTTGATCTCGGCGAATTGTGGGGTGCAAAAGCCGAAGCGCTTGTGGACACACTGAGCCCGGCGCAATCGGAGACAGAGGCAATGCAACGGCTGGAATCGGCTATTGCCGCAATGGCGGGTTCGATGGATCGGCCCGATGAGGTCATGTCCCATACCTTTTCGGCACTCGGCCGGGTGGGCGAAGGGTCGCACGTATCCCGGCTCGCAAGGCTTCTCGATATGAGCGAACGCACGTTGCGGCGGCACTGCCGGACACATTTCGGCTATGGTCCAAAGATGCTCGAACGCATCCTGCGCTTCCAGCATTTCCTCCGGTTGGCACAGTGTACGCCGGAAAGCCGCCTTGGCATGCTGGCATTTGAGGCGGATTATGCCGATCAGGCGCATTTGAGCCGGGAGGTAAAAGCGCTGGCGGGCATATCGCCCGGCGATGTCTTGCAGCAGATGGCGGCCTGATTGGCCGTTTTGTTCAAGACAGGCCGGTGCGATAAGCGATAGGTAACATGCAAATGGGGAGGACAGGCCGTGGTGACGCGTGACTCGCGAACTCTACAGGTTTCCATCGAACGGGATTGGCATGCGGTCTACGACTTCGCGTCGAATCCGGAGAATGTGCCGAAATGGGCATCCGGGCTGGCATCCGGTTTGCAAAAGCTCGGGGATGAGTGGCTTGCGGACGGGCCGGTTGGGAAACTGCGCATCCGCTTCGCCCCGTTGAATGCTTATGGGGTTCTGGATCATTGGGTTATGACGGAAACCGGCGGGGAGGTCTATGTGCCGTTGCGCGTGATCCCGAACAATGATGGCTGCGAGGTCAGTTTCACGCTGTTCCGCATGCCTGACATGAGCGAGGGGAAGTTTGCGGAAGACGCCGCATGGGTTTTGAGAGATTTGACGGCATTGAAAGCCGTTTTGGAAACGCAGCAGATATGAAGGACGGATGATGGCTCAATCGGGCAGGGACAAACGGATCGACTATATCGAATTCAACGTCAGCGATATCGGCAGCATGCGCGCATTCTATGGCGAGGCGTTCGGCTGGACATTCAAGGATTACGGGCCGGAGTATTGCGAATTTTCCGATGGCAATCTCACGGGCGGCTTTGCCGCCGGCGGTGACGTGCGAACCGGCGGCCCGCTGGTCATTCTGTTCGCCGATGATCTTGCCGATGTCCAGAAACGTGTCGAAAGCGCCGGTGGGAAAATCGTCAAGCCTGTTTTTGATTTCCCGGGCGGGCGGCGCTTTCATTTCGCCGACCCGGATGGCTATGAACTCGCGGTCTGGTCCGACAAATAGGCGGGCCGTTCAGGCGGCAAGTTTCAGCATGTGCGCGTCGTAGCGCTCCATGAACTGGCGCAACAGCTGCGGATATTCCGGCGTGACCGCCGCCTTGACGCTCGGACGCTCCGACAGGGCCTGGCGCCACGCCCGGACCTTCTGGTAAGCGGCAAACACGCCATGTTCCGTGAGTGTGTCGAAGGTGTCGAAATAGCGGAAAACGGGTGCGAACACCGCATCGACAAGGCTGAATGTCTTGCCGGCAAAGAACGGCCCGTCGCCGAGAACCTCTTCGAGGCGGGCAAACTTGGCTTTCAGTGTCGCAAGCTTGTCGTTGAACAGCGCGGCATCCCCTGTGGTTTCCAGTGACCAGATATCCGAAAGGATGGTCGAGCCGAATTCCATCCAGCCACGATGGCGGGCACGCTCGAGGGCATTGTCCGGGTGCAGGCGCGGTTCTCCCTCGGTCTCTTCGATATATTCGGCAATGACCGAGCTTTCGAACAGGACAGCCTCGGAGCCATCGTCCTGTTCCACCTTCAGCAGCGGGACCTTGCCCAGCGGCGATATCTTGAGGAACCAGTCCGGCTTGGCATTGAGATCGATGTAAATCTTCTCGAAGGGCACGCCTTTTTCCGCCAGTGCAATCGCTGCGCGCTGCACGTAGGGGCAAAGGAGATGGCTGATCAGGGTCAGTTTCTTGGTCATGGCGGGTCTCCCTATTCGTGATGGCTGAACAAGCAAAAAGGGCGGCCGTCGAAACGGCCGCCCTTTGGAATTTATGCGGAGCGCGCTGCCTTCAGGGCCTTGCCCCACCAGACGATCTGATCGAGCTGGTTGGTGGCTGCCTCATTCAGATGGGCATAATCGCCAAGCGTCTTTTCGCCCTTGACCACGCTCAGATATTCCGGGAACGAGATGTGGATACCTGTCTTGACCGAGGCTGCACTCATCTCGACGAAAATCCCGCGCAGGTGCTCGATGGCCCGTGCGCCGCCGACACCGCCATAACCGACGAAACCGACCGGCTTGTGGATGAAGTCGCCAAGATCGATCGCGTTCTTCAGCACGCCCGTTGGTGCGTGGTTGTATTCGGCGACCGTAATGACATAGGCATCGAATTCACGCAGCTTCTTCTTCCAGCGTTCCGCCGTCTCGCTCTGTTCCGTGGTTGCGCGCTCTTCACCGAAAAACGCCATCGGATAGTCGATGAGATCAAGGATTTCGACCTCGACATCGTCGCGTTTGCCCGCAACGTCGGCGATCCATTTCGCCGGGAACTCGGCAAAGCGGCCAATGCGCGTGCTGCCAACGATGATGCCGATCTTCAGTTTCGTCATATTCAGAATTCCTCAGGTTTTTTGCTGTGGTAACTATTGGTTACTGGCGCTATATAAGTGACTGTTGAAAATACCCGCAAGGAGGCACTTTTTTGAAACCGAAGCACTTCCAAGTAACCTCTGCCTGTACGGCGGTGAATCACATTCTGGCCCGTGTCGGTGACAAATGGACCGTGCTGGTTATCAACTATCTGGGCAATGGTTCAATGCGCTTTAACGAGTTGAAGCGAACCATCAACGGGATTTCGCAGAAGATGCTGACCAGCACGTTGCGCGGGCTTGAGCGTGACGGCTTCGTCACCCGGACTGTCTATCCGACCATTCCGCCGCGTGTGGATTACGAGCTGACCGATCTTGGCCGCGAGCTGCTGGTGCCGGTTCGCGGGCTGGCAGATTTTGCCATTCAAAACGAGCAACGTATCGCCAATGCGCGGGCACGGTTCGACAACGCCGCCGGTGTCGCTGACATTGCTGCATCATTCGCGGAAGCGGCGGAGTAACGCGTTCACCATCATCCTTGAAAGTAAGGTAAAAATGCCTTACTTTGTTGCGGGTTAAACGGGTGGCGATGTGATGAGCGTACTGACAGTGACGGCAAAGGGCCAGGTTACTCTTCGAAAAGATGTCCTTCAGCATCTGGGTGTGCAGCCCGGCGATAAAATCGTGGCGGAGCTTCTGCCCAATGGAAAAGTTGAGGTTCATGCCGCCAAGCGGTCTGGTTCCATCGAGAATTTTATCGGACTTCTAAGCCGCCCGGATCAAAAGCCGCTCAGCGTCGAAGAGATCAATGAGATCATTGCTGACGGATGGACTGGTCTCAAAAAATGAAGGCCACGCTTGATACCAACGTTCTCCTCAGGGCCGTTGTCCAAGACGATCCGGTCCAGTCCGTCACCGCCGCCAACCTCCTCAGAGACGTTGAATTGGTGGCCGTCAGCACGACATCCCTGTGTGAATTCTGCTGGGTGCTCGCCAGAGGCTATAAGTTTGATCGAAGCGATATTGCGCGAGCCGTGCGTGCATTGACCGAAAGTGAAAATGTGGCCTCCACCAAAGCTGCCGTCGAGGCCGGTCTTGCGGTGCTCGACGCGGGTGGCGACTTTGCCGATGGCGTGATCGCCTTCGAAGGGCAGCGATTGGGCGGTGAAGTATTCGTCACTTTCGATAAAACTGCTGCCACTCTCGTTGGAGCAAGTGGTGTGTCGGTAAAGCTCCTATCGGCTTAACAGGCTGTATCCGAGCGATAATCCTCTTCGATAGAACGGTGCTTGAAATACAGGCAACAAAAAAGGCGGGCCAAGGCCCGCCTTTTCCGTATGCGATTGGCGTGGACTGATTAGAAGTCCATACCGCCCATGCCGCCCATTCCGCCGCCTGGCATCTGGGGAGCGCCGCCATTGTCCTTCTTCGGAGCTTCGGCGATCATGGCTTCTGTCGTAACAAGAAGACCGGCAACCGATGCTGCATCCTGCAGAGCCGTACGAACAACCTTGACCGGGTCGACGATGCCCATGACGATCAGATCGCCATATTCACCATTGGCCGCATTGTAGCCGTAGGTTTCCTTCTTGCTCTCAAGGATCTTGCCGACAACGATGGAAGCTTCGTCACCTGCGTTCGTTGCGATCTGGCGAGCCGGAGCCTGCAGCGCACGACGAACGATGTTGATGCCAGCGTCCTGATCGGAGTTTGCACCCTTGAGTGTCAGGTTTGCCGAAGCGCGGAGCAGGGCAACGCCACCGCCAGGAACGATGCCTTCTTCAACAGCAGCACGTGTTGCGTTGAGAGCGTCGTCGACGCGGTCCTTCTTTTCCTTCACTTCAACTTCCGTTGCACCGCCAACGCGGATAACGGCAACACCGCCAGCGAGCTTGGCAAGACGTTCCTGCAGCTTCTCACGGTCGTAGTCCGAAGTGGTTTCGTCGATCTGCTGCTTGATCTGGCCGACGCGGGCGTTGATTTCGCCCTTCTTGCCATGACCGTCAACGATCGTGGTGTTTTCCTTGGTGATCGACACCTTCTTGGCGCGGCCGAGCATGTCGAGCGTAACGCTTTCGAGCTTGATGCCGAGATCTTCGGAAATAACCTGACCACCGGTGAGGATCGCGATGTCTTCCAGCATGGCCTTGCGGCGATCGCCGAAGCCAGGAGCCTTGACGGCAGCAATCTTCAGGCCGCCGCGCAGCTTGTTGACGACGAGCGTTGCAAGAGCTTCGCCTTCGACGTCTTCGGAGATGATGACGAGCGGCTTGGAAGTCTGGACGACAGCTTCGAGAACCGGCAGGAGAGCCTGGAGGTTCGAGAGCTTCTTTTCGTGCAGAAGGATGTAGGCGTCTTCGAGGTCAGCAACCATCTTTTCAGGGTTGGTGACGAAGTATGGGCTGAGGTAGCCGCGGTCGAACTGCATGCCTTCGACGACTTCGAGTTCGGTGTCAGCGGTCTTGGCTTCTTCGACGGTGATAACACCCTCGTTGCCGACCTTCTGCATTGCCTTGGCAATCATTTCACCGATTTCAGTCTCGCCATTGGCAGAGATCGTGCCAACCTGCGCAACTTCTTCCGAAGTCTTGATCTTCTTGGCGCTCTTGCCGAGCTGCTTGACGACTTCTGCAACAGCAAGATCGATGCCGCGCTTCAGGTCCATCGGGTTCATGCCGGCAGCAACAGCCTTGCCGCCTTCCTGAACGATTGCCTGGGCCAGAACAGTCGCAGTCGTGGTGCCGTCACCGGCAATGTCGTTCGTCTTCGAAGCGACTTCACGGACCATCTGTGCGCCCATGTTTTCGAACTTGTCTTCAAGTTCGATTTCCTTGGCAACGGTTACGCCGTCCTTGGTGATGCGCGGAGCGCCGAAGGACTTGTCGATAACGACGTTGCGGCCTTTCGGGCCGAGCGTTACCTTGACAGCGTCCGCAAGGATATTGACACCGCGCAGCATGCGCTCACGCGCGTCGCGGCCGAATTTTACTTCTTTGGCAGCCATTTTATCTCTCCTGGGATTGAACCCGGTTTGATCGAAATTCGTTGATTAAAGGGAAAACCGGCTGATTAGCCGAGGATGCCCAGAATGTCGGATTCTTTCATGATCAGCAGATCTTCGCCGCCGATCTTGACTTCCGTGCCCGACCACTTGCCGAACAGGACATGATCGCCTGCTTTGACATCGAGCGGGATGAGCTTGCCGGCTTCGTCACGAGCGCCGGTACCGACGGAGACGATTTCGCCTTCCTGTGGCTTTTCCTTGGCAGTATCCGGAATGATGATGCCGCCTGCAGTCTTTGCTTCGGATTCGATACGGCGTACGACGACGCGATCGTGAAGCGGGCGGAACTTGGTCTTGGCCATGGTTAGAACCCTTGATGTTGGTGTCAAAACGGTGAAGCGAACGAGTGATCGTCCGCGTTATTAGCACTCACAAGTGACGAGTGCTAACTGGGCTCGGAAATAGTGGGCAGCCATGGAAGAGTCAAGGGAGAGGTTTGCCGAATTTCGGCGAAAGACTGAAAAGCAATGCACGCTGGCGCGTCTTCAGTCATGCAAAATCATCCCATGCAATTGTGAACCAATGATGACGCGTCTGCGTTTATGCGGCCTGCGACCGCACCGTTGCAGCCTTTGCCGCTTCGGAGCGCAGATGGGTATCTCCCCAGACCTTGAGGGCCGATATGATCGGCTCCAGGCTGCGGCCGTGCTCCGTCAGGGAGTATTCCACCTTGGGTGGTACCTGTGCATAGACCTTGCGTGTGATGAAGCCGTCGGCCTCCAGCTCGCGCAGCTGGTTGGTCAGCATGCGCTGGGTAACGCTGTTCAGGTGACGGCGGATTTCGTTGAAGCGCAGCGTACCGGACATCAGGTGAAAAAGGATCATGCCCTTCCATTTGCCGCCGATGAGATTGAGCGTTCCTTCCACGGGACAACCCGGTGCACAATCAAAATTCGTATGGCGGATGCGCGGCATCACGGTATCCTTTATGACACTATATGCAATTTATGTGCATTCTTGCACTGTTCGAACATAGCGCGCATTTGAACAGCGTCAACTTATCTGGAGAATGCCTATGCGCGCCGTCGCCTATTATGAAGCGCAGCCGATCACTGCGGAAACCTCACTCGTCGATATCAATCTGCCCAAGCCCGAAGCGCAGGGGCGCGACCTTCTGGTCGAAGTGAAAGCCATATCGGTCAACCCCGTCGATACGAAAATCCGCGCAGGTGCAAAGCCGGAAGCGGGCCAGCCAAGAGTTCTCGGCTGGGATGCGGCCGGTATCGTTACTGCGGTGGGGCCGGATGTCCGGCACTTCAAGGTTGGCGACGAGGTGTTCTATGCGGGAGCGGTGGATCGCCCGGGAACCAATGCCGAATATCATCTTGTGGATGAGCGCATCGTTGGCACGAAGCCGAAGTCCCTCGATTTCAGCGCCGCCGCCGCCCTGCCGCTGACCTCGATCACCGCATGGGAAATGCTGTTTCACCGGCTCCACATCGACATTCCGGTGGTTGGCGCAGCCAACGCTATTCTGATTATCGGCGGCGCCGGTGGGGTCGGTTCTATTGCCGTGCAGCTCGCGCGCAAACTGACCAACCTGACGGTGATCGCCACGGCCTCGCGCCCGGAAACCCGCCGATGGGTGGAGGAGCTGGGCGCACACCATGTCATCGATCATTCAAAGCCGCTCGCCGCGCAGGTGGAAGCGCTCGGTCTCGGCGCCCCCGCCTTTGTCTTTGCGACGACAAACTCTGATACGCATCGCACGGAGATTGCGGCACTGATTGCGCCGCAGGGCCGGTTCGGTCTGATCGATGATCCGAAAAGCTACGATATCATGCCGTTCAAATGGAAAAGTGTTTCCATCCACTGGGAGGTGATGTTCACCCGCTCGCGTTACGATACCGCCGATATCGAGGAGCAGCACAAGCTGCTCAACCGGGTGGCGGAACTCGTGGATGCCGGCACGCTGCGCACCACCCTTGCCGATGATCTCGGCCCGATTTCAGCCGCCAATCTGAAGAAAGCCCATGCGCTTATTGAAAGCGGCCGTGCCCGCGGCAAGATTGTCCTGACCGGCTTTTAAACAACTGCAGCGGGCAGGGCGTCCATGCTCTGCCCGCTATCGCGTTATCGCGCAAACCGCAGCCAGCCGATGATGGCCACGGCAAGATAGGTGCCGCCGCAGATGAGGAGGAGATCGACGGGGCTGACGCGGCTGCTCATCATCGGGGCAACCAGCATGCCGACGAGCATGCCGGCGTGGGAGGTCACGATATAGATGCGTGTGGCCGGTGCGATATCGGCTGACGGCAGCAGGGTCTGGCGCAGGGTTGCAAAGGCGACGTCCTTGAAGGGGCCGCCGAAACCCGACACTCCCGAAGCAATGACAAAGCCGACGAGACGCCAGTGCACAGGCATGGGTGCAAGGGCGGCCAGAGCCATCAGCAGGATACCTGTGCCGGTTGTACACACGCCGAGATAGATCATCCGCGCCGGATGTTCCGGCATGGGACGATTGCCGACAACGAGATTGGCGATGAGATTGCTCACCCCGAATGCCGCGATCACCAGACCGTAGAGCCCGAAACCGGTTGTCAGCGACGCATCGAACTGGCTGGAAATAATCAGGGGAACAGCGAGGAAGAAGGCCACATACCATGCGCCGCCAATGAAGGCATTGCTGTCGAGCAGGAAGCCGAGCAGCGGTTGCCTGTGCATGGCGCGATAGCCGTAGGACAGGCTGGCGAGCGGGTGTTTTTTCTGCTGGCTCACGGGCGGCGCGACCGGTGTCGAAGACAAAGGCAATGCCATGATTGCTGCAGCCGAAAGCAGGAAACTCAGCGCATTGGCCGTAAAGAAATGAATGGGAGCGATGATCGCACCAGCCAATGCAATCAGTCCGGGGCCAAGCAATCGCGCCAGCCTGTTCGTCGCATCGAGCAACGCATTGGTGCCGGCCAGCAGGCTCGGCTCATTGGCGATCAGCTGCGGCAGAATGGTCTGCAGCGCCGGCAGGAACAGGGCTTCCCCGGCGGCAAGAACCGCGACGGCCAAGGCAAGCACCCAGGCGTCCGGTTGTCCTTCGATCATCCAGAAGAGAACCACGAGCACCAGCACTGCGCAGCGGCAAAGGTCGGCGCCGATCATCGTGCGGCGGCGGTCCCAGCGATCCGACATGGCGCCCCCGAAAAACAGCACGGCAAGGATGATCGCCGATTTGACCGCGGCGATGTAACCGGCGGCCGGGCCGAATATATCAACGGCAATCCAGCTCAGCGCGACCGTATAGAGCTGGTCACCGATGGCGGACAAGGCAAGGCCGGACCAGAGCAAACCGATGGAGCGTCGGCGAAGCAGTGTGATGAATTGCATGGGGCGAAAACAGGCTTGCGGAGGAACGATCCGGCCAGACTAGTGCAAAATCTTTGCAGTGAATATGACAACCCTGACGGTTTGTGTCAGGAGCCTTCAACCGTCCTCGCGCACGTGGTGGGCCATATCCATCAGCATGCCGCTGACATGCGCATCGGAAAGCGCATAGAAGATTTGCTTGGCACGCCGGTCGCCGCGCACGAGGCGGGCGCTGCGCAACAGGCGCAAGTGATGGCTGACCAGCGATTGCGACAGGTGAAGGCTTTCCGCGATATCGCCGACGGATCGCGGCGCATCGAGGCAATAGAACAGAATGCGCAGGCGGGTCGGATCACCGAGGAGTTTGAAGGTTTCAGCCAGGCTTGCGGTATCGGATTCCGTTGGCATCGTCATGGCCGTCAATGCTTGTGTCCTGCGTGGCTGTGATCATGGCCGACGTGATTGCCGTCCGTCTCGTGATCTCCCGAGGCGGAGGCGGGCTGTAGCCCGATTTCGCTTTCGTCATGCGGCATATCCGGCCAATCGATGGCGATGGTGGCATGCTGGATGTCGAAGCGTTTGGCGAGCTCCGCCTCGACAGTCTTCACAAGATGGCGCGGGTCGGTTCCGTCCTTTGGCTGGACATGCAGCGTGGCAAGCGCCTTGCCTGACGTGATCAGCCAGACATGCACGTGCCTGACGGCAGCAAGCCCTGCAACCGCTCCCATGAGATAGGTCTGGATTTCTTCCGGTTTGGCATTTTCAGGCGCGCCTTCCAGCAGGATATGCAGCGCGTTGCGCAGCAGGGCCCAGGCACTGCGCAGGATCAGCACGGAAACCAGGATGGAGAGAATCGGGTCGATGGGCGTCCAGCCGGTAAAATAGATGACGATGGCTGCGCTGATGGCGCCGACGGAGCCGAGAAGGTCGCCCATGACGTGCAGGACGGCGCCCTTGGTGTTCACATGTTCCTTGTCGCCGCGGGTCAGGATCCAGAACACAAGCATGTTGATGAGCAGCCCGACGACGGCCACGAGGAACATGGGGCCCGCCAGAATTTCACCGGGTGAGCGGAAGCGGTTGATCGCTTCGATGGCGATCCAGACGACAATGGCAAAGAGCGCGATGGCATTGATGAGGCCGGCAATAACCTCGAAGCGCAGGTAGCCATAGGTGCGGCTTTGGTCTGCCGCGCGCTGGCCAAAGCGGAACGCGGCATAAGACAGGGCAAGCGCACCGGCATCGGTCAGCATATGTCCCGCATCGGCAATCAGCGCCAGCGAGCCGGACATGACGCCGCCGATCACCTCGATGATCATGTAGGAGAACGTGATGACGAAGGCGATCAGCACCTTGCGCTGATTGTCATTGGTTATTTTGGGGCCGTGGTCGTGCCCTGCGTGCGACTGCGACATTGTTCCGGCTCGTCCCGTTGATAACATATAAATACATGTTCATATATTGTATGTCAATCGCAGCGGGTCCGAACGGCAGCGTGTTCGATCCGCCGGAAGGGCTCCCGGCGGATCGTCATCGGCGCGATCAGGCGGCCAGCCGCGTTCCAGCCTCATCCAATGTGATGTGGCCGAGAAACTGGCCGCTGGTGACAGCCGGGGTTTCGTCCTCGATGGCGTGGGCAAAAATCACGGCGTTGTCGGCTTCCAGCTTCTGCAGATAGGCATGAAGGTCGGGATACTCCGTTTTGAGGTCGAAGAGACCGAGATCCTCGCCCCAGCGGGCGATGCCGATCATATAAGCGTCGGCAATCGTCCTGTTGGTGCCGACAAGCCAATCCCGCCCCTGCAGATGGGATTGCAGATAGGCGTAGCCGGAGGCGGCTTTCTCCTGCGCCAGGTCGCGCAGTATTTTGATCGCCGGATCGCCCTCTTTCAGCTTGTAGGCGGTCCAGGCCGACGCAAAGGCCGAGTGAAAGCTGGTGTGCAGATAGGCCAGCATCTGGTTGAGCCTGTCATGCGCCTCGGTGCCCTGGGCAAACCCCAGTTGCTTCCCGAGATCGCGTGCGGCGATATTGTGGAGAATGGCAAAACTTTCACGCAGGCTCCTGCCGTTTTCCACAAGCAACGTCGGTGTCTGGTGCATGCTGTTGACGCGGCCATAGATGGCGCTCTTCGACTTGGCCAGCATGTCGATACGGGCAAGGCGATAGGGTTGGCCGAGCCATTCCAGCGCGACGATTGAACCGAACGAGCAGCCGTGCGGCACGCCATAAAACAATACGGGTTCCATTTTCATTTCCTCATTTTTTGAATGTCATACCGCGGTGAAAATGAAGATGGCGATATCGGTCACTATTGTAAAGAAGGCACAAAAATGTCATGTTGGTACAAATTTTATACCAATAGTCAGATGGAATGGGCGTCATGAAAGACCTGGTTTCCAAATGCCCCGTCGAAAATGCCATGCTGGTGCTGGGCGGGCGCTGGCGCATCCTGCTCATTTACTATCTGCTGGAGGGAACGAAGCGTTTCAGCGAACTGCGCCGTGACATGCCGAAAATTTCGCAGCGCATGCTCACCCTCGACCTGCGCGCACTCGAAGAGGCCGGCTACGTGACCCGCACGATCATTCCGCAGGTTCCGGTGCGTGTCGAATACAGCCTGACGGAGGAAGGGTGGCGCCTCAAGACGCTGGTCGATGTGCTCGGTGAATGCGGTGACCGGCTGGCCAGCCGCGGCTACGTCAAGGCTGCAGCGTGATTACCACGCACGATTGTTCTGCCACATTCCAGATGAGCTGAAGAGCCAGAAGCGACAATCACAGGTGACACGATTGCCGCTATCGGCTAAGCGATGCCATCTTATTCGCTCCGGCAATCTGAAAGGATCGGCATGACCGACATGGTACATTTGCAGCGTCTCGATGCGCTCAGAGACCGTTATGATGTTCTTCTGTGTGATGTCTGGGGTGTTCTGCACAATGGTATTGATTCCTTCGCGGCCGCATCCAATGCGTTGCAGCGGGCGCGGGAAGCCGGGCAGACGGTGATCCTGATCACCAATGCGCCGCGGCCATTTGCCGGTGTGGCCCAGCAGATCAAGATACTCGGTGTACCCGACGCCGCCTATGACCGCATCGTCACATCGGGCGATGTCACGCGCGACCTGATCCGCAACGCGCCGCGCCGCGTGTTCCATCTGGGGCCGGAACGCGATGAAACCTTGTATGAAGGGCTTGATGTCGAGCTGACTGAAGAGCGTGAAGCGGATGTCGTGGTCTGCACCGGCTTTTTCGATGATGATGCCGAAGGTCCGGACGACTATGCCGACATGCTCACGCGCTTTCGCTCGCGCAACCTGCCGTTCATCTGCGCCAATCCCGACATCGTCGTCGAGCGCGGCGACCGGCTGATCTGGTGTGCAGGTGCCCTCGCGCGCGATTATGGCCAGTTGGGCGGGCGCACGCTCATTGCCGGAAAGCCGCATCGCCCCATTTACGAAGCGGCCATTGCCGCGGCGGAGGCCGTGCGCGGCAGGCCTGTCGACCTTACGCGCGTGCTCGCCATTGGTGACGGCATGCTGACGGATGTGAAGGGCGCCGATCTCTTCGGAATCGATGTGCTCTATATATCCGGCGGCATTCACGCCGGCGATTATGTGAGAGGCGGCATATTTGATCTGGAAAAGCTGCTCGGCTTTCTCAAGAAGCATGGCAGCAATCCAGTTGCGACCATGCCGGCTCTCGCCTGAGGTACACGCACATGCCGATTCTACGCCTGACCGACCCTTCGCATCTGCCGCAGCATCTGAAGGGCGCTGTGGTGGCGATCGGTAATTTTGACGGTGTGCATCGCGGCCATCAGGCTGTTCTGGGGCGGGCGCTTGATGCCGCCCACACCGCCGGAAAGCCTTCGCTGGTTCTCACCTTCGAGCCGCATCCGCGTAGCGTCTTCGTGCCGGATCAGCCGGTCGACCGGCTGACACCCGCAGCGGAAAAAGCCTCCATCCTGGAAGCGCTCGGTTTCGATGCTGTGGTGGAATGCCATTTCACCCGGGATTTCTCACAGCTTACGGCCGATGTGTTCGTGGACGAGATTCTCATTGCCGGTCTTGGAGCGAGCCGCATCGTGGCGGGGTTTGACTTCCACTTCGGCAAGGGCCGTCAGGGCGGTCCGGCCTTTCTCATGGATGCCGGGGAAAAGCGCGGCTTTCAGGTCACGCTCGTCGATGCGTTCCGCGACGAGGGCGGGCAGGCCATTTCATCCAGCCGCATCCGCGAACTTCTGGGCGCGGGCGACATTGTCGAAGCGTCGGGCCTCCTGGGGTACCGCCACCGGATTCGCGCGGAAGTGGTGCATGGCAAGCAGCTTGGCCGCACGATCGGCTTCCCCACGGCCAATATGGTGCTGCCACCCGAGACGCATCTGCAGGAAGGCATTTATGCCGTGCGTTTTCGCCGTGCGGACGGCACACTCCATGATGGCGTGGCCAGCTTTGGCCGCAGGCCCACCGTGGATACCGATGGCGCGCCGCTGCTCGAAACCTATGTTTTCGATTTCACCGGCAATCTCTACGACGAAATCTGCGCGGTTTCGTTCTTTGGCTATTTGCGCGGCGAGGAAAAGTTCGACGGGCTTGAGCCGATGATGCAGCAGATCAGGCGCGACGAGGAAGAAGCGCGTGCTCTGTTGCAGGGGGTGAAACCGTTATCCGCTCTGGACGACACGATTAATTTTCGATGAAACGGTAAATTGTTTACCATAAGAATAAATCCAATTTTATCTATCCTTCGCTAGCGTCATTCTCAAATCTGCCGCCCTCCCAGGCGAAATTTTGGAGTGATTTCATGCATGTTCGTCTCGTCGCCGCTCTTTCGGGCGCCCTTATACTTGCCGGTGCCGTCCCGGGCTCTGCCGATGATTATTATTACGAAGGCCAGCAAAACCAGACGGCGGCTGCGCCCCGCCAGCATTGGTGGTCGGGCGACTGGTACCTGACCCTCGGCGCCAAGGGCTTCATCGCCCCGCGCTATGAAGGCGCCAAGGACTATCTTCTGCGCGCCGCGCCGGTTATCTCGCTGGGCCGTGCCGGAGCCGCCGCCCGTTTCAGCTCCCTTAATGACAATGCGTCGATCGGCCTGATCGATACGGGCGTGTTCCGCACCGGTATCACCGGCAAGCTGATCACCGGCCGCGACAGCGGCGACGCGAATCTCAAGGGCGTGCATGATGTCGATTGGGGTGTCGAAGTGGGCGGCTTCGCCGAATTCTATCCGACGGACAATATCCGCGGCCGTGTCGAGGTGCGTCGCGGTATCGGTTCGCATGACGGCGTCGTTGCCGACTTTGCCGTCGATGCCTTCAAGGACCTGACGCCGACTGTGCGCGTTTCGGCCGGACCGCGCGCCACCGTAGCGTCGCGGGATTACTTCAAGCAGTATTACGGGGTGAACCCGACGGAAGCGGCTGCATCCGGCCTATCGACCTACCGTCCCGATGGCGGCGGTCTGAAATCGCTTGGTCTCGGCGGCCAGATCACCTGGAAGGCGACGGACAAGATCGAAACCAGTGCCTATGCGGAGTATAGCCGCCTGATGGGACCGGCGGCCGATTCCAGCATCGTCAAGGAGCGCGGGTCGGCCAATCAGGCGACCTTCGGCCTGCAGGCAACCTACCGTTTCGACTTCGCGCTTTGATCGATATATCGGGCTGACGCGAAGTTTATTGCGTCAGCCCCTTTATTCTGGAAGCAGTGATTGCTAAAAGCGCGCTCATGAAAACTGTTTCCTGGACCCTTGCACAGTCCATACCGCTTCAGACACCACGAATTACTGGCCCGGCCTTCCGGTTTGCCTGAAGCCTAGGCTTGCGGGTGCGGAAGGTCCGGGTTTTCCGGATGCGCCATCGCGCTCTTTTTTGATTTTCGTCACATCTTTGCCTGCTGCGATCACGCGCGGGCCTGTTCACAAGCTGGAAAAATGACCGACACCGCCAACCCACTCGACTATTCGAAGACACTTTATCTGCCGCAGACCGATTTTCCGATGCGCGCCGGCCTGCCCGCCAAGGAACCGGAATTCGTCAAGCGCTGGGGCGAGATGAATCTCTACAGGAAATTGCGCGAAGACGGGAAGGGGCGCCCGCTCTACGTGCTGCATGACGGTCCTCCCTATGCCAATGGCAACATCCATATCGGCCATGCGCTGAACAAGATCCTTAAGGACGTCATCACCCGCTCGTTCCAGATGCGCGGTTTCGATTCCAATTATGTTCCCGGCTGGGATTGCCACGGCCTGCCGATCGAATGGAAGATCGAGGAACAGTACCGCGCCAAGGGCAAGGACAAGGACGACGTGCCGATCAACGAATTCCGCAAGGAGTGCCGTGAGTTCGCCGCCAATTGGATCAAGATCCAGTCCGCCGAATTCAAGCGCCTCGGCATCGAGGGCGATTTCGACAATCCCTATACGACGATGGCTTTCCATGCGGAAAGCCGCATCGCCGGGGAATTGCTCAAGTTCGCCATGTCCGGCCAGCTCTATCGCGGTTCGAAGCCGGTGATGTGGTCGGTGGTCGAGCGCACGGCGCTGGCGGAAGCCGAGGTCGAGTATCAGGACTATGAAAGCGACACCATCTGGGTGAAATTCCCGGTCGCAGATGGCGCGGGCGATCTTGGCGCGGCGCATGTGGTGATCTGGACCACGACACCATGGACCATCCCGGGAAACCGTGCGGTCAGCTATTCCCCGCGTATTGCCTATGGGCTTTACGAGGTCGAAACCGCAGAAAATGATTTTGGACCCCGACCGGGCGAAAGGCTGATCTTCGCCGACGCGCTTGCGGAGGAATCCGCGGCCAAGGCCAAGCTGACCTTCAAGCGGATCAAGACCGTTTCGACCGACGAGTTTGCCGCCATGACCCTGGCGCATCCTTTCAAAGGGCTGGGCGGCGGCTATGAGTTTGTGGTTCCGCTGGTTGCCGGTGATCACGTCACCGACGATGCCGGTACCGGTTTCGTGCACACCGCCCCAAGCCATGGCCGCGAGGACTTTGACGCTTGGACCGCTGCTGCGCGTGAACTCGAGGCGAAGGGTATTTCTCCGGCTATCCCGTTCACCGTTGATGATGCCGGTTTCTATACCAAGGACGCTCCGGGCTTTGGTCCGGATCGGGAAGGCGGAGCCGCGCGCGTCATCGACGACAACGGCAAGAAGGGCGATGCCAACAAGGCCGTCATCGAGGAGCTTATCGCGCGCAGTGCGCTGTTTGCCCGCGGCCGGCTGAAGCACTCATATCCGCATTCGTGGCGTTCGAAGAAGCCGGTGATCTTCCGCAACACGCCGCAATGGTTTGTCTATATGGACAAGGATCTGGGCGATCTGACCACATTGCGTTCGCGCGCCCTGGCGGCGATCGACGAGACCCGTTTCGTACCTGCCGGCGGCCAGAACCGGCTGCGTGCCATGATCGAAGACCGTCCCGACTGGGTCCTGTCGCGCCAGCGCGCCTGGGGTGTGCCGATCTGCGTGTTTGCCGATGAGAATGGCAACGTGCTCAAGGACGATGCGGTCAATGCCCGCATTCTCGAAGCATTCGAGCAGGAAGGCGCCGATGCCTGGTTTGCCGAAGGCGCGCGCGAGCGTTTCCTTGGCGAAAAGGCAAACGAGCCGTGGGTGCAGGTGCGCGACATTCTCGATGTCTGGTTTGACTCCGGCTCGACCCATGTCTTCACGCTGGAAGATCGTCCTGACCTGAAATGGCCTGCCGATGTCTATCTGGAAGGCTCCGACCAGCATCGCGGCTGGTTCCACTCGTCGCTGCTGGAAAGCTGCGGCACCCGCGGCCGTGCGCCCTACAACACCCTCGTCACCCATGGTTTCACCATGGATGAGGAAGGGCGCAAAATGTCGAAGTCGCTCGGCAATACGGTCACGCCGCAGGATGTGATCAAGGATTCCGGTGCCGATATCCTGCGTCTGTGGGTCATGACCACGGATTATTGGGAAGACCAGCGTCTGGGCAAGAACATCATCCAGACGAACATCGATTCCTATCGCAAGCTGCGCAACACCATTCGCTGGATGCTTGGCACCCTGGCCCACGATGCCGGGGATGAAATCGCCTATGCTGATATGCCGGAACTGGAAAAGCTGATGCTGCACCGTCTCACCGAGCTCGATGAGGTGGTCCGCTCGAGCTATGATGCCTTCGAATTCAAGCGCATCACGCGTTCCCTCATCGATTTCATGAACGTCGAATTGTCGGCGTTCTACTTCGATATCCGCAAGGATGCGCTGTATTGCGACGCGCCGTCCAGCATCAAGCGCCGTGCGTCCCTGCAGGTTGTACGTCACCTGTTCGACCGTCTGGTGACCTGGCTTGCGCCCATGCTGCCGTTCACCACGGAGGAAGCCTGGCTCGACCAGTATCCCGCCGCCGTCTCGGTTCATCTCGAGCAGTTCCGCGCGACGCCGTCCGAATGGAAGAACGAAGCCCTGGCCGAGAAGTGGCGCAAGGTGCGCGATGTCCGGCGGGCCGTCACAGGCGCGCTGGAGCTGGAGCGGGCGGACAAGCGCATCGGTTCGTCGCTTGAGGCTGCGCCGGTGGTCTTTGTCACCGATCCGGAATTGTTCGCTGCCGTTTCCGATCTCGATATGGCTGAAATCTGCATCACCAGCGCCATCACGATCAGGAACGAAGCGGCTCCGGCCGGGGCCTTCATTGCCGAGGACGTGAAGGGCGTGGCGGTCGTTCCCGAGCGCGCATCGGGTACAAAATGTGCCCGTTCATGGCGTTATACCCATGATGTTGGCTCCGATCCGGCCTATCCGGATGTCTCGGCCCGCGATGCGGCGGCACTGCATGAACTAGCAAAACTCGGCAAACTCGCCATTTAAGTGTATAAATGCGGATCATTCTCTGGATGATCCGCATTTTGCTTAACAATAGGTTGCTTCGGCTTGCTTATTGGGACAGGCCTCATGTAAAAGGCTTGCCATTGAGTTGCCTGATTTAACAGGCAGGGCATTGATCAAGCATATTGACTCGGCGGAGTCGGCAATATGAGCTTGAGGCGAAAGTGGCGAGTATGGATTTGAACGGACGTATTACGGTTCTTGGTGCAATGCTGGCGTCCTTGACGCTGGCCGGGTGCATGTCGTCACCAACCTATGGCACCAACAAGACATCTGGCAGCCAGTTGCTGGACGACGTTTCCAATATCGCTTCGTTCAGTCCCAAGAAAAAAGACCCGATAACCTATAATCCGCGCCCGGATCTCGTTCGCCCTGTCGCTGGCAAGCCAGGCCAATTGCCGGCGCCACAGGAAAATGCCGTCGCCGCGAACGCTGCGAAGTGGCCGGAATCACCGGAACAGCGGCGCAAGCGTTTGCGTGACGACGCTACGGCCAATCAGAACAATCCCAACTATGTGCCGCAAATCGAAAATGACACGCCGCCCGCAACAAGGGCTGTCGATAATGGCGAGCACGGCGTCTACAACGACAGAAACCCGCCGCCCTCGGGCGTGAGCACGGCAAGCAAGCAGTCTGCGGAATTCCGCGCTCGCCGCCTTGCTTCGACCGCCGGTTCGGCGACCACGCGGCGTTATCTGAGCGAGCCACCGCTGGCCTATCGCGCCCCGGCACCGACGGCCGCTGCCGATGAGCTTGGCGAAGACGAAGCCAAGAAGGAACGCGACCGCAAGGCCGCTGCCCGCAAGGACAAGGGCTTCAGCTTCAAGAACCTCATTCCCTGGAATTGATGCCACCGGAATTTGAACCGCTGCATGACACGTGAAAGGCTCCTTCAGGGAGCCTTTCTTTTTGGGACGTCAGAAAGCGTCTTGCCTTTGCCTTGATGTACCGGGACTATTGCGTCACAGCTTGTCAGTTGAGGGCCACCGATCTTGCGTCTTTTGCGTCTTCCCGGATTGATTATTCTCATTCTCCTGACAGCCTTCGGTTTTTTCTGGGGCGGATTTGCGCTCTGGTATCAACTTCCTCTCGACCTGCCCGGTGTGACGGGCGGTGTGATTGTCTGGGTCCTGATCGGGCTTGTGGTTCTTTGGCTCGAGGTAACGGGGCGGGTGCGGCGCGCCCTGATCGTGCTCATTCCGGTCATGGCGGCCCTCCTGTTCTGGTGGAGCACCATAACTCCGTCGCTCAATCGCATCTGGGCGGATGACGTGGCGCAGACCGTCACGGGAACACTGGTCGGCAACCATGTGACGCTGGCCAATGTCCGCAATTTCGAATGGCGCAGCCAGACGGATTACACGCCGCGCTGGGAAGTCCGGTCCTATGATCTGGAAAATCTGGCTTCGGTTGATGTGTTTCTGTCGTACTGGTCGAGCCCGGCCATTGCGCATACGCTGGTGAGTTTCGGTTTCAACAATGGTGATCAGGTGGTTTTCTCGGCCGAGATCCGCAAGAAGCGGCACGAGCAGTTCTCGGAAATCGGCGGCTTTTTCAAACAGTTCGAGCTGGCGATGATCGCCGCCGACGAGCGTGACATCATCCGGCTGCGCAGCAATATCCGCAAGGAGGATGTGTATCGGTATCGGGTCAACCTGACGCCGGAAATGCGGCAGGCGCTGTTTCTCTCCTACCTCGACACCGGCAACCGGCTGTCCAAGCAGGCGCAATTCTACAATACGGTGACGGCCAATTGCACAACGGTGATCTTTGACATGATCCGGGCAATCACCCCCGGTGTGCCGCTGGACTACCGCGTCATCCTTTCCGGTTACCTGCCCGGTTATCTCTATGATCTTGGCGCCATTGACCGGAGCAGGCCGCTCGACGCGGAGATCGAGGCGGCTTCGATCAACCAGCGCGCCATGGATGCCGACAAGGCGGAAGACTTTACCGCCCGGATACGCGCCGACAATTAGAGCCTTTTTGCGCGGAAGAATTCCTTGAGGATGGTTTCAGCTTCCTGCTCGCGGAAGCCGGAATAGACCTCCGGCGCGTGATGGCAGGTGGGCTGGGCAAAAAATCGCGCGCCGTTTTCCACGCCGCCGCTCTTGATGTCCTGCGCTCCGTAGTACAATCGCCGGATACGGGCGAAGGAAATGGCGGCAGCGCACATCGTGCACGGCTCGAGCGTGACATAGAGATCGCAACCCGTCAGACGCTCATCGTTCAGCGCTTCGCAGCCCTGCCGGATGACCAGAATCTCCGCATGGGCGGTGGGATCGTTGCGTTCCCGGGTGCGGTTTCCGGCCTGGGCCAGAACCACGCCGTCCTTCACCAGAACGGCACCGACGGGCACTTCGCCGCGTTTTGCCGCGGCCTTCGCCTCGGCCAGGGCAAGGTCCATGGGTCCCATAGGATCAGTTTTTTGGTTCACGCTGCACTCATGGTCCAGAATTTACTCGCAAGCTGCCGTCATAGCTGGTAGTTAGCCCCGCTGAAAGGCAAACATTCCATGACCAGTTCAAATGATGACGGAAAGGGCGGTAAACGTCCCTTTGAAAAGCGCAGCTTCGACAAGAAGGGCGCCGATGGCGGCCGCGGTGGCCGTCCGGCTCCGCGCAAGTTCGATGACGGAGCGCGGGATCCCGCGACGCGCGGTCCGCGCAGATCATCGCACGAGGAAGCGCCGGTCGACGACAGCGAGCGCATTGCCAAGCGGCTTGCCCGCGCAGGGATAGCCTCGCGCCGGGAAGCCGAGACAATGATTGCTGCAGGCCGTATCTCGGTCAATGGCAAGGTGCTTGCCAGCCCCGCGATCAATGTCAAGCGCGAAGACCGCATCGAAGTCGACGGCAAGCCGTTGCCGCAGAAAGAACGCACGCGCCTGTGGCTCTACCACAAGCCGGCCGGTCTGGTGACAACCAACCGCGATCCGGAAGGACGCCAGACGGTTTTCGAATCCCTGCCGAAGGATATGCCGCGTGTCCTTTCCGTCGGACGTCTGGATATCAATACCGAAGGTCTTCTGCTGCTGACCAATGATGGCGGCCTGTCGCGTGCGCTTGAACTGCCGTCCACCGGCTGGCTGCGCCGCTACCGCGTGCGTGCCCATGGCAGCGTGACCCAGGAAAAGCTCGATACGCTGAAGGACGGCATTGCCGTCGAAGGCGTATTCTACGGCGCGATCGAAGCCACGCTCGAACGCGAGCAGGGCTCGAACGTGTGGATCATGATGGGTCTGCGCGAGGGCAAGAACCGCGAAGTCAAGAATGTGCTCGGTGCGCTTGGCCTGTCCGTCAATCGCCTGATCCGCATTTCCTATGGCCCGTTCCAGCTTGGCGATCTGCCGGAGGGTTCGGTGCGGGAAATGAACGGCCGCACCCTGCGTGACCAGCTTGGTGAGCGCCTGATCGAAGAATCCGGTGCCGATTTCGAGGCGCCGATCATCAATGTCTTTTCCAACGATGCGGTGAAGGGCGAAGCGGTACAGCAGCCGGCTGCCGATCGTCCGGCGCGCCGTTCCTCCGAATGGATATCGAGTGCGCCGGTGGCGAAAAGCCGTGGCCCGCGCAAGTCCAAGGACGAAAGGCGCGAAGAAGGCCTGTCGCGCCTGACGACCGATCGCAGCGAACGGCCTGGAGCCTCGCGCGATGCACGCGGCGGCCGCGACGAACGTCCGGCTCGTGCACCGCGTGCGGACGACCGCAAGCCGCGCGATGCGGCAGGCCCCAAGGGTGCGCGCGGCGCAAAGGCAGAAGAGGCCGCGCCTCCACGTGCCCGTTCGGCCAATGTCTGGATGGCGCCGGGTGCACGCCCGGTTGGCAAACCCAAGGCAAAGACCGGCGAACCGCGTGGCGAGCGCCGTCACTCCGATGCACCGCGCACGGAACGGCCGCGCCGTTTTGAGGAAGGTTCCGCGCGTCCTGCGGGTGACCGGCCGCAGCGTGAACGTCCTGCCGGTGCCTATGCGGGCGGCGACAAGCCGCGCAGCTATTCCCCGCGTCCGCCCCGCGGCGATGACGAGCGGGCCGAGCGTCCGAAGCGTTCCTTCGGATCGGATCGGCCGGAAGGTTCTCGCGATGGCCCGCGTCCACCGCGCCCGCCACGGGTGGGCAAGCGCGAACGCGCCGAACTGAAGGAGCGGGAAGCCGCCGGCGGCAAACCGTCTTTCCAGTCCGAGCGCCCCAATCGCGCCGAACGTCCATATGGCACCAGCGGTCGCCCAACCCGGCAGGATGGCCGCTCCGGTGACCGGCCCTATGGCGGACCGAAAGGCGCGGCACCGCGTGGTGCGCCATCGGGTGCTCCTAAAGGTCCGCGCGGCGGTTCCGGCGGTGGCGCAGGCCGTCCGCCACGCAAGCCCAAGCCATAGGCGTGGACTTGATGCGGATTGTCGGCGGCAAATTTCGCGGGCGGGCATTGGCGACGCCGAATACCAATGCCATCCGGCCGACGACGGACCGGACGCGGGAAAGCCTGTTCAACATTCTGGTGCACAATTATCCGGAAAAGTTTGAAGCGACCCGCGTGCTGGATCTTTTCGCCGGAACAGGCGCCCTGGGGCTTGAAGCCATATCGCGGGGCGCGCGCTATGGCGTCTTCATCGAGGAGTCGACGGAAGGGCGCGGCCTGATCCGCACCAATGTCGAAGCCTTCGGTTTGCTGGGCAACACCAAGATTTTCCGCCGCGATGCCGCCAAACTCGGCGATGCCGGTACGATCGAGCCGTTCGATCTCGTTTTTGCCGACCCGCCCTATGGCAAGGGCCTGGGCGAACTCGCCTTCAAATCCGCTCTTGAAGGCGGCTGGCTCAATCCCGACACACTTCTCGTGCTTGAAGAAGAGGCCGAGGCCGCGATCAACCTGGATTCGCGATTCTCGGTGGCCGAAGAACGCCACTACGGCGGAACAATCATACGATTTGTCACGTTGAGCGGCTAAGCAAACGACCGGACCGGAAAACTTCCGGCTTTGAACAGAATTGCGAAGGAAGATTGATGTCGCAAATAGTGAGCCGTACCATTGCGGCATTGGTTTTGGCCGGAACAGTATCGACCGCCGGTTTCATTCTTCCCGCACACGCCCAGACGATGGCGCAGCTCACCGCGGAGGTCCAAAAGGCCGATAGTGCCGGTGTCTCGTCCTTCCGTTTGGACAATGGTCTCGAAGTGGTAGTGATACCCGACCATCGCGCGCCGGTCGTTACCCATATGCTCTGGTATCATGTCGGATCGGCCGACGAAGATCCGGGCAAGTCGGGCATTGCGCATTTCTTCGAACATCTGATGTTCAAGGCCACCATGACCTATCCGGTCGGTGAATTCTCCCGCAAGGTGGCTGAAATCGGCGGGCGTGAGAATGCGTTCACCTCCTATGATTACACCGCGTTCTTCCAGCAGGTGTCGCCGCAGGCGCTTGAAATGGTCATGACCTATGAGGCGGACCGCATGGAAAACCTCATCCTGAACGAGGATGTGGTGAAGACCGAGCGCGACGTGGTGCTCGAAGAGCGCCGGTCGCGCACCGATACCAATCCCGCTGCCCTGTTGTCGGAAGAGGTCAACGCGACGCTCTATCAGAACCACCCCTACCGCTTCCCGGTTATCGGCTGGTTGCACGAGATGCAGCAGCTAAACCTCAAGGATGCGCTCGCCTTCTACGAAAAATTCTACACGCCAAACAATGCGACGCTGGTTGTCTCGGGCGACGTCGATGCAGCGGCGGTAAAGGCGCTGGCGGAAAAGACCTATGGCAAGGTGCCGCGCCGTTCGGAACCCGGCAAACGCATGCGGCCGCAGGAACCGGAACAGAACACCAAGCGCACCGTATCCCTTGCCGACCCGCGCGTATCGCAGCCAAGCTTCCAGAAAATATGGCTGGTGCCATCCTATAACAATGCCAAGCCCGGTGAAGCCGAGGCGCTTGATCTTCTGAGCGAAATCCTCGGCGGGTCCACGCGCAGCCGCGTCTATCAGGCGCTGGTCGTGCAGGATGGATTGGCCGCCAGCGCCGGCGTCTATTACCAGGGCGGCGCGCTCGATGACGGCACATTTGCCGTCTATGGTGCACCGCGCGGTTCAGCCTCCCTGCAGCAGGTGGAAGCCGGCGTGGATGCGCAGATTGCCCGCATCATCAAGGACGGCATTACATCAGATGAACTGGAGAAAGCCCGCAACCGCTTTCTGAAGAGCGTTATCTTTGCCCGCGACAGCCAGGCGGGCATGGCCCGCATCTATGGCTCGACGCTGTCGACCGGTCAGACGATCAAGGACATTCAGGAATGGCCGGATCGCATCCAGGCGGTGAAGGTTCAGGACATTCAGGACGTGGCCAAGCGCTATCTCGTCGATTCGCGCTCGGTGACCAGTTACCTGATGCCGGAGAACGGCAAGCCTGACGAGAATATACCGTCGACGGGAGAGACCGCGCCGATGCAACCACAGACCGAGGGAGTCATCCAATGATCCGCCTGTTGACACCCGCTTTCAACCGGATGGCCGCCGCCTTGCTGCTGGTCATCCTCGCCGTGGCACCGGTCTATGCGGTGGAAATCAAGGAAGTCGTTTCGCCCAAGGGGATTCGTGCCTGGCTGGTGCAGGATGACTTCGTTCCGCTGATTGCCCTGCGGTTTTCCTTCGAGGGCGGTTCGGCGCAGAACCCCAAGGGCAAGGAAGGCCTCGCCAATCTGATGACCGGGCTTTTCGACGAGGGCGCCGGCGATCTCGATTCCGATGCATTTCAGGAAAAGCTCGACGATGTCGGCGCTGAAATGGCTTTCAATGCCGAGGATGACCGTATTTCCGGCGCCATGCGCATGCTTGCCGACAAGCGCGATGAAGCGGTCGATCTCTTGGCGCTTGCCGTCAATGAGCCACGCTTCGATCAGGCGCCGATCGACCGCATCCGCCAGCAGGTGGTTGCCAACATCAAGGCCGCCGAGCGCGATCCGAATACCATCGCCGGCCGCAAGTTCGCCGAAGCGCTGTATGGCGATCATCCCTATGGCCGCCAGTCGCAGGGCACCGAAGCCAGCCTGGCATCGATCACCCGCGATGATCTCGCCGCCTATCACAAGCGGGTCTTTGCCCGTGACCATCTCATTGTCGGCGTTGTCGGTGCAATCAGTCCGGAACAGCTGGGACCGCTGCTCGACAAGGTGTTTGGCGATCTGCCGGACAAAGCCCAGCTTGATCCGATTGGCGATGCCAAGCTGGCCTTGGGCAAGACAACCCGCGTCGATTATCCCCTGCCGCAGACATCCATTTCCATGGTCTATCCGGGCGTGCGGCGTCAGGATGCGGATTTCTTCCCGGCCTACATCATGAATCACATTCTGGGCGGCGGTACCTTCTCCTCGAGAATTTACAGCGAAGTGCGCGAGAAGCGCGGCCTTGCCTATTCCGCCGGTTCCGCCCTCATCAGCAGGGATCACATGGCAGCCCTGACCATATCCACGGCAACCCGCTCCGACAGGTCCGGGGAAACCCTGCAGATCCTCAAGGATGAGGTTGCCCGCATGGCCAAGGACGGTCCGACCGAGCAGGAATTGGTCGAGGCCAAGAAATATCTCGTCGGCTCCTATGCCATCAACAATCTGGATTCGTCATCGGCCGTCGCCAGCACGCTGATCGGCCTGCAGGATGAGCATCTGGGCCGCGACTATATCGACAAGCGCGCGGATCTGATCAATGCTGTGACATTGGATCAGGTGAAGGCAGCAGCGCGCAAACTGCTTGAAACCGATCCGGCCATTCTGATCATCGGGCCGCCCCAATCCTGATCAGCCGGGGATATGTCATGAGCGCACGCGATCTCGAAAGTGTTTCCGGTTCTGCGGGAACCAGCGTCGTCAGCTGTTCGCCAAGCTTTGCGGTTGCTTTTGGTGGCGGCGGGGCGAGGGGACTGGCGCATATCAATGTCATCGAGGCGCTGGACGAACTCGGCATCAGGCCGGTCGCCATTTCCGGTTCTTCCATCGGCGCCATCATGGGCGCGGGCATGGCAGCGGGCATGTCCGGCCGGGACATACGCGACTATGCGGTGGCAACATTGTCCCGGCGCGCCGAAATCGCGGCGCGGCTCTGGCGCCTGCGCCCGGCGACCTTTGGCGAAATGTTCGGCGGCGGCATCCGCTTCAGCCAGTTCAACATCGAAAAGCTGCTCAAGACCTTTCTGCCGGAACAGATACCCGATACGTTCGAGGAACTGCCCATTCCGCTCAGCGTCACCGCAACGGATTTTTACGGTCAACGGGAAATTCCCATCCATCAGGGTGATCTCTTCAACGCCATAGCCGCTTCCGCGGCCATCCCGGCGCTGTTCCGTCCGGTGCGCCGCGACGACCGTGTGCTGATCGACGGCGGGATCTACAATCCGGTGCCCTTCGATCATCTCAAGGACAAGGCTCAGTTCGTCATCGGTATCGATGTGGTCGGCGGCCCGGAAGGCGACGGCCGCAAGTTTCCGTCGTCGATTGACGCAATGTTCGGCGCAAGCCAGCTGATGATGCAGTCGATCATCGCCACGCGGTTGCGGACCGATCCGCCGGCAATTTTCCTGCGGCCCAGCGTTGCCCGGTTTGGCGTGCTGGATTTTCTGCGGGTCGAACAGGTGCTGAACGAGTCGATCGGTATCAAAGATGAATTGAAGCGCGCTGTTGATGCCGCCATTGCCTATACGGAACATGCCGAACAGGAATAGCGGCCTATAATCAAGAGGTGGCCTGTTCCGTTGGCCGTGTCCATTCACAAGAACGACAGGACCTCGAGATAGACGGCCCACCAGAAACCTATTCCGAACGCCGCCATGCCATACCACAGGAGTGCCATGGCGAGACGGTTGAGCTTTCCTGTCCGAAACCCGCGATATAGGGCGGGTTTTGGTTTGTCGGCGGCTGCAAGAGCGAATGTCACCATGATAAATGAGCCTGACTGAGTGTACGTTCGTCACCTTTTATCAGGATCACGGTTTCATCAGAATCCGTAGTCTTACCGACCTCACTCCGCCGGCTCGGGATCGGGAAGCATCTCTTCCGTATCGATACGCTTGGATTCCCGCGTTGGCTTGATCAGCGGTTCCGGGGTGACCGGGCGTGTCAGCAGCAGGTCATTGCCCGCCATCAAGCCTTCGGCGGCCTGGATGTGCAGCCGATCCTCGTCACGGCGGCGGATGTCCTCCATGATCTCGTAGGCCACATCTTCGCTGGTTCCGAGCTCTTCAAGTGTGCGGCGGCCGAACAGCAAGCCTGATTCAAAGGTCTCGCGCAATTCGTACTGCACGCCGCGGGCGCGCAGTTTCAGCGTGTGGCCCCGGTCATAGGACCGCACGAACAGCTTGATATCGGGATATTCCGACTGGATGAGCTCGACGATCCGGTCGGTGGTCTCCTTCTTGTGTGTGCAGATGGCAACGATTTTCGCCTGGCGGATACCGGCTGCCTCCAGCACTTCCTTGCGCGTGCCATCGCCGAAATAGATGCGGAAGCCGAATTTCGAGGCGGCGCGGATGCGGTCGGCCGAGGCATCGATCAGCGTGACGCTGGTGCCGCCCGCCAAAAGGATCTGCGCCGCGATCTGCCCGTAGCGGGAAAAGCCGATCATCAGTACGTCGGCACCGGCAGCACCGTCGAAATCCTCGTCGATCTGTTCTTCCGCATGGGCGTCGACAAGGAAGCGGTTGCCAAGGGCGACCGACAGCGGCATCACGGCCATGGACAGCGTGACCACCGCGATCATCTCCGATGCCGTCGAGGTGCTGAGCAATCCGGCCGCCGCCGCCGTGGTGAACAGGACGAAGCCGAACTCACCGCCCTGCGGCAGGAAGAACGCGATGCGGGTCGCATCATTGTGATTGCACCGGAACAGCCGCGCGAGGATGTAGACGACGAGCGCTTTCACCGCCATGAACACGGGCACCGCAAGAAGAATCGCCTCCCAGTCGGCAAGGATGACCTTGAGGTCAATCGACAGCCCGACGGCCATGAAGAACAGGCCGAGGAAAATACCGCGGAACGGTTCGATGTCCGCCTCCAGCTCGTGCCGGTAGGACGATTCGGCCAGAAGGACGCCGGCGATGAACGCGCCCATGGCCATGGACAGCCCGGCAAACTGCATCAGCAGCGCGGCGCCGAGCACGACGAACAGGGCGGCGGCAATCATCACTTCCCGCGCGCCGGTATTGGCGATGAACCGGAACAGCGGATTGAGGAGATAGCGGCCCACCGCAACGATGGCGCCGATGCAGACGATGGCGATGAGGAATTTACCGAGAGGATCGGCCTGGTGCTGGGCGGAACCGGGTGCAAGCACGGGAATCATGGCCAGCAAGGGAACGATCGCCAGATCCTGGAACAGCAGGATGGCGAAGGATGTCTGCCCGTGCGGCATATTGGTCTCGCCGCGCTCTTCCAGGATCTGCATGGCGAACGCCGTGGACGACAGGGCAAGGCCGAAGCCGATGACCAGAGCCGCCTGCCAGTTGACGAGATGGAAGGCGAGGATGAGCCCGGTCAATGCCGCACCGGAGACAATGACCTGCGCCGCGCCGAGGCCGAAAATCGCATGGCGCATGTTCCACAGGCGCGTGGGTTTCAATTCGAGGCCGATCACGAACAGCAGGAAAACCACGCCGAGTTCGGAAAAATGCAGGACCTGTTCACCATCGGTGATGAGATTCGCCAGCGGCCCGATCAGCAGGCCCGCCGCGAGATAACCCAGCACCGTCCCAAGCCCGAGTCGTTTAAACAACGGGGCGGCAATGATCGCCCCAGCCAACAGAGCCAGAGCCTGAAAGTAGAGATTGCCGCTTTGTGAAAGCATGAGCCTGACCCAGTCTGTTGCGAATGTTACCAGTGTTTGCCTTGATAGACCCCAATTTGCACCATATAGGAGGCAGTGCATTGTCTGATCATTGGTCAGATATGTCCTTGCATCCTATCATGCAATCAACTCTAGGGATGAATATGATCGAGCCGGCCAATTCCCGCGAATTCGTTGACAATGCTGCTGCGCTTGTCGAAGCCGCCCGCCGGGCCGGAGCCGACGCCGCCGATGCGGTTGTCGTGCGTTCGCGGTCCACGGGTGTCAGCGTCAGGCTTGGCAAGGTCGAGGCGACCGAATCGTCGGAAAGTGACGATTTCTCCCTGCGCGTCTTTGTTGGCAGGAAAGTGGCAAGCATATCGGCGACCGCCGGTTCCGATCCAAAAATTCTGGCCGAGCGTGCCGTGGCCATGGCCAGGGTTTCGCCGGATGATGCGTTTGAAGGCCTGGCCGATCCGGCCAATCTGGTGCGCGATATCCGTGACCTCGACCTTTTTGATCCGACGGTTGTCGCCGCAGCGCGGCTGACCGAGGACGCATTGGCTGCGGAGGCTGCTGCCCTTGAAGTTGACGGCGTTACCAATTCCGGCGGTGCGTCGGCTTCCGCCGGGCTCGGCGGCATGGTTCTGGTGACATCGGGCGGTTTTGTCGGCCATTACATGGGGTCGCGCTTTTCCCGTTCGGTCAGCGCCATCGCCGGCACGGGTACCGGGATGGAACGCGACTATGATTTTTCCTCGCGTCAGCATTTCGATGCGCTCGATGACCCCGCAGCCATCGGCCGCTCTGCCGCCGCGCGCGCGGTCAAACGCCTTGGCGCCCGGCAGGCCAAGACCGGCGTGGTCAATGTGGTTTACGACCCGCGCGTGGCACGCGGCATCGCGTCCCATCTCTCCAGCGCCATCAATGGCGCATCCGTTGCGCGCAAGACCAGTTTTCTGAAAGATCGCATGGGCCAGAAGATTCTCGCGGACAGCATCAATGTCACCGATGATCCGCTGCGCATCCGCGGCTCGTCCTCGCGGCCCTTCGACGGCGAAGGAATTGAAGGCGAAGCACTGACCATGGTCGAGAACGGTGTTTTGAAGCACTGGTTCCTGTCCACATCAACGGCTGCGGAATTGGGGCTGAGCACCAATGGTCGCGGTGTGCGTTCAGGGTCGACCGTTGTTCCGTCGTCCACCAATTTTGCCATTGAACCTGGGGATGAAACGCCGGAGGCCCTGATCCGCGCTGTCGGCAATGGCTTCTATGTCACGGAGCTTTTTGGCCAGGGCGTCGATATGATTACCGGGCAGTACAGCCGTGGCGCGTCCGGTTACTGGATTGAAAATGGCGAACTGGCTTATCCCGTCAGTGAAGTCACGCTTGCCTCCAACCTGAAGGATATGTTCCTGAACATGGTCGCGGCGAACGATATTGACCGTAACTTTGGCGTCGCCAGTCCGACACTCCTGATCGAAGGCATGACTCTTGCCGGCAAATGAAAAAAATCGCGATGATTTAGCCCTGATCCGGGAAGCGGCGGAAGGCGCCGGGCGTATTGCCCTGTCCTATTTCCGCCAGGACCCGCAGGTCTGGATGAAGACCGGCAATTCGCCGGTGAGCGAGGCAGATCTTGCGGCGGACAAATATCTCAAGGACATGCTTCTGACGGCCCGGCCCGATTATGGCTGGATTTCCGAGGAAACCCTCGATGACCGCGCGGCGATAGCGCGCCGGCGCTTTTTCGTCGTCGATCCCATCGACGGTACGCGCGCCTTCATCGAAGGGTCGGATGTCTGGTGCGTCAGCGTGGCGGTTATCGAGGATGGCCGTCCGGTGGCCGGTGTGCTGGAATGTCCGGCGCGCGGCGAGACGATTACAGCGCTTCCAGGGCAGGGGGCTGAACAGAACGGCACAGCCATTCATGTCAGCACCAGCGGCGTTCCGTTCAAGGTCGCGGGGCCCGGGCCATTCCTGAAGAAGCTGCCGGACCATTTCCAGCAATCCATGATTGCCGCGCCCTACATCGCCTCGCTGGCCTATCGCATTGCCATGGTTGCCCGGGGTGACATTGCCGGGACCTTCGTCCGGCCAAATTCCCATGACTGGGATCTGGCGGCGGCGGACCTGATCCTTGCGGAGGCGGGCGGCCACGTCCTGACGGCGAACGGCAAGCCGCTGACCTATGGCTTGCGCAACAATGAAACGGGCGACTATCGCCATGGCGCGCTTGTCGCGGCCAGCGGTTTATTGATGGACAACATGTTGGACGTTGTCGCCGAAACCGCCTTCGGTTAAACAGACTGAAAATTCAACGATTGATCACTGAACGGATGGGCGACCATGAGCGAAAATACAGCAGAACCGAAGCAGTTGCTTCACCTGGTTTTTGGCGGCGAGCTGAAGAAGCTCGGCGGTGTTGAATTCCGCGATCTGGAAAAGCTGGATATCGTCGGCATCTACCCGAATTTCGAAACGGCACAGCGCGCCTGGAAGTCGAAGGCCCAGCAGACCGTCGACAACGCACATATGCGCTATTTCATCGTGCACATGCACAAATTGCTCGATCCCGATACGGGCAAGGCAAGCTGACCGGTTCTCCGGTCACGCATTGACAACGGCATGATTGATAACAGCACAGCAACCGCCAAGGCGCCCCGCAAGAAGAACGGGGTGCTGAAACGGTTTTGGCGTTCCATCCGGGGCCCGCTGGCGAAGTCGCGTTTCGTCCGCTTCCTCGTGGTCTGGCTGATCACGCAGTTCTTCCGGCTGGTGAATGCCACCAACCCGCGTCTGCCCGGCTCGTCCGATCTGGAGGACATGAAGCGGGGCGGTGAGCCGTTCATTGCCGTGGCCTGGCATGGCCAGCATCTGATGGCGCCCTTTCTGATGCCACGAGGCGTGCGCTTCGCCGCCATGTTCTCCAAGAGCAAGGATGCGGAACTCAACGCGCGGGTAGCCGAACGGTTCGGTGTCGAGATCATCCGCGGTTCCGGCGGGCGGGAGCCGACGAAAAGCATCGAAAAGGGTGGGGTAAGGGCATTGCTCGCCCTGAAAAAGGCATTGAAGGACGGTAAGACGGCGGCGATGATTGCTGATATTCCCCATGGGACACCCCGCGATTCCGGTCATGGGGTCATTCTCCTTGCCAAACTGTCGGGCCGCCCGATCATTCCCATCTGCTATATGACGTCGCGCAGGAAAATTCTCGAGAAGAGCTGGGATAAGACAACCATTCCCTTGCCATTCGGCAGGTCAGGGTTGATTGTCGGCGACCCTATCTTTGTCCCCGAGGATGCCGATGATGCAATGCTTGAAGCCAAGCGTGTCGAATTGACCGCCAGCCTGAACGCCAATACGGTACGGGTGCAGGCGCTTGTGGATGGCCGGGCATGAGCGAACGGTGGGCGCGCATTGTCCTGAGCACCTATCGCTGGGTGGGTGCCATGGTCTTTCCGGCTGTTGGCGCCTATGTCGCCTTCCGCGCCAGCAAGGGCAAGGAAGAACGCGGACGTCAGGGTGAGCGTTATGGCGTGGCCAGCGTTGCACGGCCGGCGGGACCGCTGGTGTGGGTCCATGCGGCGAGCGTCGGTGAAACCTCTGCCGTCACGCCGTTGGTCGAAACCATCGTCGACATGGGAATCAGCGTCGTTCTCACCACCGGGACCGTGACCTCCGCCAAGATGGTGCAGGAACGTCTGGGTGACCGGGTCATCCATCAATATGTGCCGCTCGACCTGAAGCCGGCGGTTGACCGGTTCCTCAGCCACTGGCAGCCCGACCTCGCCGTTATCTGCGAATCCGAGATCTGGCCGATGACCATTCTTGAACTGGGGCTGCGGCGGGTGCCGCAGGTTCTGGTCAATGGCCGCCTGTCTGACAAATCCTTTGCTGCCTGGCAGAAACGCCCGTCCATCGCCGAAGCACTGTTTGAAAATCTCGCCCATGTGGTGGCCCAGTCCGACATTGACGGCGAACGGTTCCGCGCGCTCGGGGCCCGTCCGGTCACGGTATCGGGCAATCTCAAAGTCGACACCGCAATCCCGCCGGTCGTGGAGTCGGAACTCGAGGCTCTGCAGCAGCAGATCGGCAAGCGCAAGACCTGGGCAGCGATTTCCACCCATCAGGGTGAGGAGGATGTCGTCGCACAGGTTCATCACATGCTGAAGGTCAGGCATCGCGACCTCCTGACGATCATCGTGCCGCGTCACCCCGACCGCGCCCCGGCAATTGCCGAAGAAATCGAAAAGCTCGGCATGAAGGTGGCATTGCGCAGCCGCGGCGATGTCATCGCGCCGGATACCGACATCTATCTTGGCGATACGATCGGCGAGATGGGCCTGTATCTGCGGCTGACGGAAATCGCCTTTGTCGGGCGGTCGCTCATGGCGCAGGGCGGCCAGAATCCGCTGGAGCCTGCCATGTTGAAGACGGCAATCCTTTCGGGCCGCAACGTGCAGAATTTCCGCGATTCCTACCAGCGCCTGATCAAGAATGGCGCGGCCAAGCTCATCCGCGACAAGGACATGCTGGCTGGAGCCGTCAACTACCTCTTCAACAATCCCGCTGAACGCCAGGTGATGATTGATGCGGGAACGAAGACGGTTGAGGACATGCGCGGTTCGCTTGATCTGACCATGACGGCGCTCGAGCCCTTCATCCAGCCCCTGGTGCTGAAGGCGCGGTTGAGCGCGCGTGAAGGTGGCTGGAAATGACCAGCGAAGCGCCTCCTTTCTGGTGGGAAAAGCCGGATTGGCGCGCGCGGGCCCTCAGCCCTCTATCAAAGATTTACGGTATGGTTGCCGGACGGCGCATCCGCCGCGCCAAACCGCCTGCCGTTCCCATTCCCGTTCTGTGCATCGGTAATTTCACCGTCGGCGGCGCGGGCAAAACCCCGACGTCCATTGCCTTTGCTCAGGCCGCTGTTGCCGCTGGTCTCAAACCCGGCATTGTCTCGCGCGGTTATGGCGGCGCCTTTTCGGGACTGCACCGGGTCGATCCCGATCACGACAGCGCCCGGCATGTCGGCGATGAGCCCATGCTGCTTGCCCGCCATGCGCCGGTGGTCGTATGCGCCGACCGGTTTGCCGGGGCCACTGCACTGCAGGCCGCGGGATGCGATTTCATCATCATGGATGACGGGTTCCAGAGTGCCCGCCTGCATTTCGACTATGCGCTCATGGTCGTCGATGCGGGGCGGGGTATCGGTAATGGCCACGTCATTCCCGGCGGTCCGCTGCGCGCGCCGCTGACGGATCAGCTGGTGCGCACCGATGCCCTGCTCAAGATCGGTGCGGCCAATGGTGCGGACCATCTTGTGAGGAACGCCGCACGTGCTGCCAAGCCGGTGTATGAAGCCATGCTCCGGCCCCAGGCGGCACTTGCGGTTGCGGGCAAGCCGCTGCTCGCCTTTGCCGGCATTGGCGATCCTGCCAAATTCTTTCGCACGCTCGAAGAAGCCGGTGGAACGATCACAGAGGCACGCCCCTTTCCGGATCACCATCCCTATACGGATGAGGAAATCGCCGATCTCATCAAAAGTGCCGATGCGGACGGTTTGACCCTAATCACCACGGCGAAGGATCATGTCCGCCTGCTCGATGGCAGCGAAATCGCCAGGGCATTCGCCGCGAGAACGCAGGTTCTGGATGTGGAGCTGGTTTTTGCGCACCCGCGAACCCTATCGCGCGTCATCAGTGAAACCCTGGAAAGAGCGCGCCTGCGGACGATCCGGCGCCTATAATCCGCGGCGGAAGTTGCGTATGCGTGGCGGCGTTTCACCCATGGATATATCCATGGAGCGGCCGGTTGTCTGGCTGTATTGCCGGTCATTGGAAAAGAGAATTCGCCCTGGCGTGCCGATCTGCACGGACAGGGCTACCTTTGGCGCCGATTTCGCCGCCGGTATTTCAATCTCGTAGGCAATGGGGAAATAGCCGCTGCGGCCCAGCGTGAAGCTTGTCTCGCCGATCACCGGCATGGGTTTGGAGTTGCCGTTGGTCGCATCATAGGCGGTGATGTAAACGACGGAGCTTGGTGAAAGCCGTGCCAGCGGCGAGCCGCGCAGATAGCCCTTGATCGTCTTGGTCGGTCCGCTATAGGCCGGTTCGCGTTTGGCGCCCATCGTGGTGCAGCCGCCGGCCAGAAGCGCGGTCGCGGCCAGGGCCAAAAGCGTGGACCGGCGATTGATCACCGGTCAGGCCTTGCTGCGCTGGCGCAGCGATGGGTTCATTTCAAGCTCGCGCTCAAGCGAAATCGTTGCATCCGCATAGGCTTCCTGGCGGGCAACGCTCCAGTACCGCAGTTCATCCAGCGCGATCTTTTCCGACGTCACGGCGCAGAGCACGTAGGATCCCGGCGACAGGACCTGAAAGTCGCCGTCGAGGTAGCGTATCTTGGCTTCGCGTGAGCCGGGGCCTTCAAACCTGTTCATTGTCCGGTGGTTTCCAATTCTTTTCGTCAGCTCATTTAGGCGGCAGATGCCCCGCGGGTCAAGACGTCAGCGCCTGCCGAACAGCCGCTCGATATCCGCGAGCTTCAGTTCGATGTAGGTGGGCCGGCCGTGATTGCACGTGCCTGAGCCGGGGGTATCTTCCATCTGGCGCAAGAGTGCGTTCATCTCGTCCGGCTTCAGCCGCCGGCCGGAACGCACGGAGCCATGGCAGGCCATCGTGGCGGCAACATGGTCGAGAATGGCCTTTAAACCATCGGATGTATCGTGTTCGGCAATCTCGTCTGCGAGGTCGCGGATGAGCTGCTGCACGTCGATCTCGCCCAGCATGGACGGGGTTTCCCGCACGGCGACCGCGCCGGGGCCGAAGGCTTCGACCCCGAGGCCGAAGCGCGACAGGGTTTCCGCATGGGCCACCAGCCGTTCCACGTCCTCTTCCGGCAGATCGACGATCTCGGGAATGAGCAGCATCTGCGCGGGCAGGGGTCTTGAATGCAGCGCCGTCTTCAATGCCTCGTAGACAAGCCGCTCATGTGCCGCGTGCTGGTCGACGATAATGAGACTGTCTTCCGTCTGGGAGACGATGTAGTTCGCATGTATCTGCGCGCGTGCAGCGCCGAGCGGCGCGGCCAGCAGGGCTTGCGGCACCTCTGCAGTGCTGGCCCGCGTATCGGTGGCCAGCACATCCGCTTCAGCCAGGAAGCTGCGTATCGGTTCCGAGAAACCATTGCTTGCATAGGACGGCGCCGGGTCCGGCGTGACGGGACGAAAGGCTGACTGCTGGGTTGTATAGTTCTGGTTGACCGATGGCGAACCCTGCCAGTGCTGTGCCGGCTGAGCCGGGCGCAAAGGCTCCGCTCCGCCGAGCCGGAAGGACTGCAGCATGGCTTCCGCCCCACTGGTGGCGGCGCGAATGCCAGACTGGCCGAGCGCCTGGCGGATCGCACCGACGATCAGCCCGCGGACCAGGCCCGGATCGCGGAAGCGCACGTCGGCCTTGGCCGGATGCACATTGACGTCGACCAGCGCCGGATCGAGGTTGAGGAACAGCACCACGACCGGGTGCCGGTCGCGCGAGATCACATCCGCATAGGCGCCGCGGATGGCACCCCATATCTGCTTGTCGCGCACCGGCCGCCCGTTGACATAGGCAAACTGGTGCAGGCTGTTGCCGCGGTTGAAGGCCGGTATCCCGGCAAACCCGGTCAGGCGCACCCCGTCGCGCTCCGCATCGATGGCAAGCGCGTTCTCCGGGAATTCCCTGCCGAGAACCTGCGAAATCCGTTCCAGCATGCCAGCGGAGCCAATGCCCGTCGCCGCAAGCTCGAGCGGCGTGCGGTCGCTGCCCGCCAGGGAAAAGCGAATATGCGGGAAGGCAATGGCAATGCGCTTGACGATATCGCTGATAGCCGAGGCCTCAGCACGGTCGGTCTTCATGAATTTCAGGCGTGCGGGTGTAGCAAAGAACAGGTCGCGCACCTCGGCAATCGTGCCGTTGTTCATCGCGGCCGGGCGCGGTCCGTCCATATGGCCGCCGTTCACGCTGATCTCGAAACCGGAATCGGCCTGTGCCGTGCGGGACTTGACCGACAGCCGCGAGACCGAGCCGATGGAGGGCAGGGCTTCGCCGCGAAAACCCAGCGCCCGGATGTCATGTACATCGTCCGTCAGCTTCGATGTGCAATGGCGCGAAACGGCCAGCGTCAGTTCATCCGAAGGGATGCCTGAACCATTGTCGGTGATGCGGATGAGGTTCTTGCCACCCCCCGCCGTCACCACTTCGATGCGGGTTGCCCCGGCATCGATGGCGTTTTCGACAAGCTCCTTCACCACGCTTGCGGGGCGTTCGATCACTTCACCCGCAGCGATCTGGTTGATGATGGTTTCGGTAAGCTGTTTGATGGCCATGCCATACATATAGGGGATTCGTCCGGCGACGGAAATTGTTCGCTGCCAAAGCGCACCGGAATATATTTTAAGCCAAAACTATCTGGCCATCGACGCGATTTTGGTGCTAGGTCTGGGAAAAGCATTATGGAGGAAATTACATGGCGCATTCCAAAGCTTCCTTTGTCTGGACGGATCCGTTTCTGCTGGAAGATCAGTTGACCGAAGACGAACGGATGATCCGGGACAGTGCGCGCGCCTTCGCGCAGGGAGAGCTGGCACCGCGTATCGAGGAAGCCTATCTTGAGGAAAAGACCGATCCGGCGCTTTTCCGCATGATGGGCGAGGCCGGGCTTCTCGGCGTCACCCTGCCGGAAGAATACGGCACCGCCGGTGCGTCCTATGTCGCCTATGGTCTGGTTGCACGTGAAGTCGAGCGTGTCGACAGCGGCTATCGCTCGATGATGAGCGTGCAGTCCTCGCTGGTCATGTATCCCATCTATGCCTATGGCTCGGAAGAACAGCGCAAGAAATATCTGCCGAAGCTGGCTTCGGGCGAGTGGATCGGCTGTTTTGGCCTGACGGAGCCGGATGCTGGTTCCGATCCCGCCGGTATGAAGACACGCGCCGAAAAGGTTGCCGACGGGTACCGGATTTCCGGTTCGAAAATGTGGATTTCCAATTCACCCATCGCCGACGTCTTCGTGATCTGGGCCAAGTCCGATGCGCATGACGGCCAGATTCGCGGCTTCGTGCTCGAGAAGGGCATGAAGGGGCTTTCCGCTCCGAAGATCGGCGGCAAATTGTCATTGCGCGCGTCGATCACTGGCGAAGTCGTCATGGACGGTGTTGTCGTCGGCGAAGAACACCTTCTCCCCAATGTTTCAGGCCTCAAGGGGCCGTTCGGTTGCTTGAACCGTGCCCGTTACGGCATTTCCTGGGGCGTGATGGGGGCCGCGGAAGATTGCTGGCAGCGCACCGTGCAATATGGCCTCGACCGCAAGCAGTTCGGCAAGCCGCTGGCGGCCACACAGCTGTTCCAGAAGAAATTTGCTGACATGCAGACAGAGATCACGCTGGGCCTGCAGGCGAGCCTGCGGGTCGGTCGTCTGATGGATGAAGACCGGATGGCGCCGGAGATGATCAGTCTGGTCAAGCGCAACAATTGCGGCAAGGCGCTGGATATTGCCCGCGTTGCCCGTGACATGCATGGCGGCAACGGCATCCAGATCGGCTATCACGTGATGCGCCATGCGCAGAACCTTGAAACGGTCAACACCTATGAGGGCACGCACGATGTGCACGCGCTCATTCTCGGGCGCGCCCAGACCGGCATTCAGGCATTCTTCTAGGAATGGCTGACAGGCTCGTTCTGCTTGGAACCAAGGGTGGCCCGGCAATCCGTCCGGGCGGCCCGTCGCCGACGTCGTCATTGCTGGAGATATCAGGACGGCGGATCGTCATCGACTGTGGTCTTGGTGTGACTCGGGCCTTGGTCAATGCGGATCTGTCACTCAAGGATCTGGATATGATCCTGATCACGCATCTGCATTCCGACCATGTGCTCGAACTCGGCCCGCTCATGCATACGGCATGGACGTCGGGGCTGGCGCGCAAGGTCACGGTCTACGGCCCGGTCGGAATTGAAGACTACTGGTCAGGTTTCCTGCAATCCATGCGCTATGATATCGATCTGCGCATTGAGGACGAGGGGCGGCCCGATCTGCGCGATCTTGTCGATCTGCAGGTCTATGCCGACGGTTTGGTCCATCGGGATGCCAGTTTGACGATCACCGCCTTGCGTGTCGATCACCCGCCGGTTGTCGATTGTTTTGCGCTAAAGATCGAAGCGGCAGGCAAATCCATCGTCTTTTCGGCGGATACCGCCTATTTTCCGCCGCTGGCCGGTTTTGCCCGGGAGAGCGATCTTCTCGTGCATGAAGCGATGCTGCCGGAAGGCGTGGACCGTCTCGTCGCGCGGACGGGCAATGGCGCACGCCTAAAAGAACATCTTCTTGCCAGCCATACGCTGGTTGAAGATGCCGCGCGGATCGCGGTGGCCGCTGAGGTGAAGCATCTTGTGCTGCATCACCTCATTCCGGCCGACGATCCGCAATTCGGCGAAGCCGACTGGGTAAAAGCTCTGGATGGCAAGTGGGATGGCCGATTAACCATCGGCCGCGACGGCCTGGTCATCCCGCTTTAGACATCAGCCATTCCGGGCCGAATGCAGCTTTTCCAGTGCCGCCAGCAGAATGCACAGCGCGATACCCTGCGAGGCCAGTTCCACTTCCTGCAGGGAAGGGAATGTCGGCGCCAGCCGCAATGTGCGGTCGTGCGGGTCCTTGCCGTGCGGTGAGGTCGATCCTGCCGGGGTCAAGGTCACGCCTGCCTGCTTGGCCAGTTCGACCACATGCTTGGCCGTGCCTTCCATCGCATCGACGCAGATGAAATAGCCGCCCTGCGGCTTCGACCATTCGGCGACACCCGTGCCGGCGAGGCGCTTTTCCAATGCATTGCTGACCGTGTCGAATTTCGGCGCGATCAGGGCGCGATGTGCCGCCATGTGCTTGCGTATGCCGTCCTCATTCTTGAGGAACCGCACATGCCGCAGCTGGTTCAGCTTGTCCGGTCCGATTGTCCGCTTGCTGGCGCTGGCAAGATACCAGCGTACATTGGCCGGCGACGAGGCGAAGAAGGCAAGGCCGGCACCCGCCAGCGTTACCTTGGACGTCGAGGCGAAGACAAAGGCCCGGTCGGGATGTCCGGCCTTTTCGCACAGGTCGAGAATATCCGGGATCTGATGCTCGGTTTCCGTGAGATGATGCACCGCATAGGCATTGTCCCAGAACAGGCGGAAATCCGGAGCACCGGTTTTCATCGCGGCAAGACGTTCGATCACCGCGTCGGAATAGGTCTCGCCGGAGGGGTTCGAGTATTTCGGCACGCACCACATGCCCTTGACGCTCGGATCGGCAGCGAGTTTCTCGACCATGTCCATGTCAGGCCCATCGCCCTTGAGCGGTACGGGCAGCATGCGGATGCCGTATTCCTCCAGAATCGAGAAATGCCGGTCATAGCCGGGCACCGGGCAGATGAAAGCTGGCGCTTCCGTCTTCTGCCAGGGTTCGGTGCCGCCGGGAACGCCCTTGACCCAGGCCCAGAGCAGGCAGTCGTGCATGAGTGCCAGACTGGAATTGTCACCGACAACGATCCGATCCGGCGACGTGCCGAGCGTCGGCGCGAACAGCGTGCGCACTTCCGCCAGTCCTTGCAGATTGCCGTAATTGCGGGCATCTTCACCGGCTTCGCTGAAGTGATCGCCGTTGCCGGGCAGGGTCAGCATGCCGTTGGCGAGCGCCAATTGCTCGGGGCTCGGTTTGCCGCGGGTCATGTCGATTTTCAGTCCACGGGCACGGAAGGCCTCGTATTCCTTCAAAGTCTTTTGGCGCAGGGCGGCGAAATCGTCACTGTTCAGATCGGCAATACGGCTCATGGGAAGGTCAGCTCTGTTGTCTATAGGCTTGGGGAGGTCAACGGTAAGACGGCTGCGGGGTCCGCAGCCGTCCTTGCATGGTCAGCCTTTCTGCTGCTGAACGATGCCGTAAATATTGGTCGAACGGGCGCCGGAGCGGCAATAGGCCAGCACCGGGCCTTCCGCTTCTTCGAGTGCGGCGGCCATTGCATCCACATCGTCCTGGGTCAATTGGCCTGAAACCACGGGGACGTAGTAGATCGGGATGCCTGCCTTTTCGGCGACCTTGGCAATTTCGGCGAATTCCGGCTGATCCGGCGATTCACCATCGGGGCGGTTGCAGATCAGGGTCTGGTAACCTGCCGCAGCAATATCGCGTACATCGTCGGGTGAAATCTGCCCGGTCACGGCAAAGCCTTCGTCAATCTGACGGATATCCATTTTCTTTCCTTGAGAATGTGATTGGTGGCAGCACCATACATCAAACGCCGACCAATGCCACATCAAAGCCGATTGATCGGAGCCGCAAATTGCGAACATTGCTCCATAAATAGGCATATACGACTAATTGATAATAATATAGGCATTTGATTGCCGAAACGGTGCTGGCCGCACCGTTGTTTCCGCCGCTGCGGTCTTCATAATATTCAAGGCCTGTGGCGCTTGACCGTTGTAATCTCGGGCTAATCCAAAGATTTCACACGAGCATGACGCTGCAATCCGCAGTTGGCACGGTCGTTGCATAGTATTCCCTCGGTACAAACAACCATAAAGAGGGGTTTACCTGAATGTTCAGTCTAACAGCCAGATTTATTGGAACCTTGGCGGCCGCCGCCGTGGGAGCGACACTGACCCTTGCACCGGCAAAGGCAGCCGAGGACACAATCAAGGTCGGTATTCTGCATTCGTTGTCCGGTACGATGGCGATTTCCGAAACCACGCTCAAGGATACGATGCTCTTCCTCATCGACGAGCAGAACAAGAAAGGCGGGGTTCTCGGCAAGAAGCTTGAAGCCGTCGTTGTCGATCCGGCGTCGGATTGGCCGCTGTTTGCAGAAAAAGCCCGTCAGTTGATCGAACAGGACAAGGTTGCGGCGGTTTTCGGCTGCTGGACATCGTCCTCGCGCAAATCCGTGCTTCCGGTTTTCGAGGAATTGAATTCCCTGCTGTTCTACCCGGTTCAATATGAAGGCGAGGAAAGCTCGCGCAACGTTTTCTACACGGGTGCTGCGCCGAACCAGCAGGCCATTCCCGCCGTGGATTATCTCGCCAAACAGGAAGGCGTGGAGCGCTGGGTTCTCGCCGGTACAGACTATGTCTATCCGCAGACCACCAACAAGATCCTGAAGGCCTACCTCAACGCCAAAGGCGTGAAGGATGAGGACATCATGATCAACTACACGCCGTTCGGTCATTCCGACTGGCAGACGATCGTGTCCGACATCAAGAAGTTCGGCTCGGCCGGCAAGAAGACCGCCGTTGTTTCCACCATCAATGGCGATGCCAATGTGCCGTTCTACAAGGAACTCGCCAACCAGGGCATCAAGGCCGAAGACATTCCCGTTGTCGCCTTCTCGGTGGGCGAGGAAGAGCTCGCCGGTCTCGACACCAAGCCGCTGGTCGGCCATCTCGCCGCCTGGAACTACTTCGAATCCGTCGATTCCGACGCCAATGCCGACTTCATCAAGAAATGGCATGCCTATATCAAGAACGACAAGCGCGTGACCAACGATCCGATGGAAGCAACGTTCATCGGTTTCAACATGTGGGTGAAGGCCGTCGAAGCCGCCGGCACCACGAAGTCGGATGCGGTCATCGACTCGATCGTCGGCGTTTCCGTCCCGAATCTGTCGGGTGGTTACGCGGCGATGATGCCGAACCATCACATCACCAAGCCTGTCCTCATCGGCGAAGTGCAGGCCGATGGCCAGTTCGACATCGTCTACAGGACGCCGGGCCTCGTCGTCGGCGATGAATGGTCCGACTATCTGCCAGGCTCGAAGGACCTGATCTCCGATTGGCGCAAGCCCATGTCGTGCGGCAATTTCAACGTTGTCACCGGCAAGTGCGGCGGCGCAACCAAGACGAACTAAGCGCTAAAATCAGGCTCCGGCTTCGGGTCGGGGGCGACAACGCCGAAGCCAACTCCATCCCCGTCTCATGGCGGGGATGGAGCTCCTCCCAGGAATTTCAAATGTGGGATTGTTGAATGTCATTGAGCCGCATCCTGTCCATCATCGCGATACTCGGGCTTTGCCTGTTTCCTGCGGCCGCCGGTGCGCAAGCCATGGACGACGCCGAACTCAAATCGCTGGTGCAGGCGCTGGCCGGTGATAATTTCGACGAGACGAGCAAGGCCGTTTCAGAACTTGCCAAAAGCGGTACGCCGCGCGCCGCTGCCATTCTCAACGCATTGAGTGCCGGCGATCTCTATGTTTCGAAGGCTGACAAAGCGGTGTTTATCGGTACGCGCGACGGCGTGGATTATGCCGCAACCGATCCGCTGAGCGGTGCAAAACTGTCGCCCGTTCCGCGCAATACGGCTGAGAAGATCAAGGTCAACAACCGGCTGCGCCGCGATATCGCCGCTGCCATCGGCGGCCTGACACTGATGAGCACCGACGCGGCGGAGCGCCGGTCCGCTGCCGAAGCAATCCTGAAGAATCGCGATCCTGAATCCATTCCGCTGCTGGACCAGGCGCTGTCGGCGGAGAAGGATGCGGGGATCAAGGTGCTGATGCAGCGCGCCAAGGCTGCTGCTGTTCTCAATTCCAGCGCGGCAGACGATGTGAAGATCGCTGCCATCGCCGCAATCAAATCCGGGAACGGGCGCGAGGCGCTCGGTTTGTTGACGCCGCTGGCCGGTGTTCCGGGACCAGTCGGTGAAGCCGCCAGTGCCGCCATATCCGGCATCAACGCAGAACTCGAAATCTGGAACGGTATCCAGAATGTCATCTACGGCCTGTCGCTTGGCTCGGTCCTGCTGCTCGCGGCTATCGGCCTTGCGATCACGTTCGGTGTCATGGGTGTCATCAACATGGCCCATGGCGAAATGGTGATGATCGGCGCCTACACGACCTTCGTGGTGCAGCAGATCATCCGCACATCCATGCCGGGGCTGTTCGAATATTCGCTTCTGTTTGCCTTGCCTGCAGCGTTTCTCGTCTCCGGCGCCATCGGTGTCGTCATTGAGCGCGGGATCATCCGCTTTCTCTATGGCAGGCCGCTGGAGACCCTGCTGGCCACCTGGGGCATATCGCTGGTGCTGCAGCAGGCGACGCGGTCGTGGTTCGGTGCCTCGAATGTTCAGGTCAGCAGCCCGTCATGGATGTCGGGCTCCTTTGATGTCGGCATGCTGACGCTGACATGGTCGCGCCTCTGGATCATCGTGTTCGCCCTGTCGGTCTTTGCCGTGCTGCAGCTGGTGCTGAAGAAAACCATGCTCGGCCTGCGCATGCGGGCGGTCACGCAGAACCGGCGCATGGCATCCTCCATGGGCATCCGCACGCCATGGGTCGACGCGCTCACCTTCGGTCTTGGTTCCGGTATTGCCGGCATTGCCGGTGTCGCACTCAGCCAGATCGACAATGTCAGTCCCAATCTGGGCCAAGGCTATATCATCGACAGTTTCATGGTCGTGGTCTTCGGCGGTGTCGGCAATCTCTGGGGAACGCTGGTCGGCGCCATGTCGCTCGGCATTGCCAACAAGTTTCTCGAGCCCTTTGCCGGGCCGTCCTTGGCAAGATTCTCGTGCTGGTCCTCATTATCCTGTTCATTCAGAAGCGTCCGCGCGGTCTCTTCGCACTCAAGGGAAGGGCCATCGAGGCATGATCACCCAATGGTTTTTCAGACATGGCGACCGGCGCAGCCTGATTGCGATCATCATTCTGGTGGCGGTTGCCTGTCTCGTGCCCGTCCTCAATCTGCTGGTGCCGGACACCTCGCCCCTGCATATCCCGACCTATCTGGTTTCCCTGCTCGGCAAATACCTGACCTATGCGCTGCTCGCCGTGGCGCTTGATCTGGTCTGGGGTTTCTGCGGCATTCTTTCGCTTGGCCACGGCGCCTTCTTTGCCCTCGGCGGCTATGCCATGGGCATGTATCTGATGCGCCAGATCGGACCGCGCGGTGTCTATGCCGATCCGGTCCTGCCGGATTTCATGGTGTTCCTCAACTGGAAGGAACTGCCGTGGTTCTGGTACGGTTTCGACAATTTCTGGTTCGCGGCCCTGATGGTCGTGCTGGTGCCGGGCGTACTGGCCTTCGGCTTCGGCTGGCTGGCCTTCCGCTCGCGCGTCACGGGCGTGTACCTCTCCATCATCACCCAGGCCCTGACCTATGCGCTGCTGCTCGCCTTCTTCCGCAACGACATGGGCTTTGGCGGCAATAATGGCCTCACGGATTTCAAGGATATTCTCGGCTTCAATGTGCAGGCGGGAACGACCCGTTCAGCGCTGTTCGCAGCAACCGCCCTGTTTCTGGCGCTGGCCGTTCTTGTGTCCAGTTTCATTATTCGCTCGAAGCTCGGCAAAGTGCTGGTCGGTGTGCGCGACGCGGAAAGCCGCATGCGCTTCCTCGGCTATCGCGTTGACCGGTACAAGCTGTTCGTCTGGACGGTCTCTGCCATGATGGCGGGCATTGCCGGTGCGCTCTATGTGCCGCAGGTGGGCATTATCAACCCGTCCGAGTTCGAACCCGCCAATTCCATCGAAGCGGTCATCTGGGTGGCGGTCGGCGGGCGCGGCACGATCATCGGTCCGATCATCGGCGCGATCCTCGTTAACTTCGGCAAGACCTACTTTACCGCGGCGTTTCCGGAGATTTGGCTGTTTGCGCTCGGTGCGCTGTTCATCCTCGTCACGCTGTTCCTGCCCAAGGGCATTCTCGGGCTCTATGGCTCGTGGCAAGCCCGCAGAGCCAGCCATGCGGCACGCAAGGACGAGGAGGTGTTGCCGCCGGTGGTGAAACAGGGCGGCAAGCTCGCCCCGGCACTTGAACCCCAGGCTGCGGAGTAGCTCCCATGAAGGCCAAGGACACATTGCTTTATCTCGACGGCGTTTCGGTTTCCTTTGATGGATTCCGTGCCATCAACAACCTTTCGCTCGTGCTTCAGTCGGGAGAGATGCGGGCCATCATCGGTCCGAATGGCGCGGGGAAAACCACCATGATGGATATCATCACCGGCAAGACCAAGCCGGATAGCGGCGATGTCTATTTCAACGGCACGGTCGACCTGACTGGCTATGACGAAGCCGACATTGCCATGCTCGGCATCGGCCGCAAGTTCCAGAAGCCGACGGTCTTCGAAAGCCACACGGTTGAGGACAATCTGGTGCTGGCCCTGTCCGGGCCGCGCTCGGCCCTGTCAGCGCTGTTTCATCGCCAGAGCAGGGATGAAGCCGACCGTATCCACGAAATCCTCTACACGATCCGGCTGTTTGAAAAGCGCCACTGGCTGGCGGCCAGTCTTTCGCACGGCCAGAAGCAATGGCTGGAGATCGGGATGCTGCTCGCGCAGGACCCGAAATTGCTGCTGGTGGATGAGCCGGTCGCCGGGATGACCGACGCGGAAACCGCAGAGACGGCGAAACTCCTGCGCGACATCGCCCGCACCCGCTCGGTGATCGTGGTGGAGCATGACATGCATTTCGTGCGCGAGCTCGGCGTGAAGGTCACCTGCCTGCACGAGGGCTCGGTGCTGGCCGAGGGCTCGCTCGATCACGTCAGCAATGATCCGCGCGTTATCGAGGTCTATCTCGGGCGATGAGGCGGTGCATGACACATCAATGGGAAGGAACCTCCTGATGCTCACGGTTGAGAATGCTTCTCTTCACTATGGCGCAGCGCAAGCGTTGCGCGGCATATCGCTTGAGGTGAAGCCGCAATCCATCACCTGCGTCCTTGGCCGCAATGGTGTTGGCAAGACAAGCATGCTCCGGGCAATTGTCGGTCAGCACCCGCTATCGTCGGGGTCGATCAGCTTCGATGGTGCACCGCTCGGCAGGAAGCCGCCCTACGACCGGGCGCGGGCCGGCATTGCTTTCGTGCCGCAGGGGCGCGAGATCTTTCCGCTGCTCACCGTGCGTGAAAATCTGGCGACGGGCTTTGCCGCCGCCAGACGCGGCAACCGCAATGTGCCGCCGGAGGTCTTCGAGCTGTTCCCCGTGCTCAAGACCATGCTGGGCCGGCGCGGCGGCGACCTGTCTGGCGGCCAGCAGCAGCAGCTCGCCATCGGCCGTGCGCTGGTGACGCGCCCGCGGCTGCTTGTTCTGGATGAACCGACCGAAGGCATCCAGCCGTCGATCATCAAGGATATCGGCCGCGCCATCCGGTTTCTGCGCGATCAGACCGGTCTTGCCATCCTTCTCGTCGAACAATATCTCGATTTCTGCCGCGAGCTGGCAGACCATGTCTACATCATGGATCGCGGCGAGATCGTCCATTCCGGAGATGCGGCAAGCCTCGACAGGCCGGAGGTGCGCAAATTCCTGACGGTCTGAATGGACCACCGCTCTTGCTGTCGGCGGGTAATCATCGATAGAGTCTTGTCGGAGGACGGATTTCGATGATCGACAAGCTGGAATTTTTCATCGCTCTGGCGCGCAACCAGCATTTTGGCCGCGCGGCGGAGGAATGCGGCGTCACGCAGCCAACCCTGTCGGCCGCGATCCGCCAGCTGGAAGATACGCTGGGTGTCGTCCTCGTTCAGCGCGGCTCACGCTACAAGGGATTGACGCCGGAGGGCCAGCGCGTGCTCGAATGGGCGCGGCGCATTGTCGGCGATACGCGGACGATGCGCGAGGAAATCCGCGCTGCACGCTATGGTCTGTCCGGGCATGTGAAGATAGCGGCAATCCCCACGGCGCTTGCCATGGTTTCGCGCCTGACGACGCCATTTCGCGAAAAGCACCCCGATGTAACCTTTTCGGTGACCTCGCGTACCTCGCTGGAAGTCCTGACGCTGCTCAGCAATTTCGAGATCGATGCGGGAATCAGCTATCTCGACAATGAGCCGCTCGGGCGGGTGACTTCGGTTCCGCTCTATTCGGAACGCTACCAGTTGATCACCTCGACGGGCAGTACCTATTCGGATCGCGAATTTGTGACCTGGGCGGAGGTTGGTCAGTTGCCGCTCTGCCTGCTCACCCAGGACATGCAGAACCGCCGGATCATCAACAAACACCTGCACGAAGCGGGGGTGGACGTGCACCCCACGCTGGAATCCAATTCGATGATTGTGCTGTTCTCGCACATACGAACCGGCAAGTGGGCGAGCATCATGCCGCTCAACCTTGCGGAAACACTGGGTTTTTCCGAGCCGATCCGCGCTATTCCCATTGTCGAGCCCGATGCACGCCATCTTGTCGGGCTGGTGGCGGCGGACCGCGAACCGCATACACCGCTGGTGTCCGCCCTGCTGCATGAGGCCCGGGCGCTTGCCATCGAACTCAATATGGTTTGATAGAAATCTTCTATCGACCAACGGGACTGGTATATTGATTAGTTGCGTCGTTTTTGATCTGTTCTAGGCTACGAGGAGCATTTAGGGAGGGCGCTGCACGAAATGCAGACCGCAAGTACCGATATCGCTGGGAGAGCGATAGACATTATCAATCAGTTGAAGGGCCAAGAAGGTCCGCTCCTTCCGATTCTGCACGAGTTGCAGGGCGAGTTCGGCTATGTGCCGCAGGAGACTTTGCCGCTGATTGCCCAGGCGCTGAACATATCGCGCGCCGAGGTGCATGGTGTTGTCACATTCTATCACGATTACCGCGATCATCCGGCGGGCCGGCATGTGCTGAAACTGTGCCGTGCTGAGGCCTGCCAGTCGATGGGCGGCGATGCCATGGCCCGAAAAGCCCGCGAACTGCTCGGCATCGACTGGCATGGAACAACCTCCGACGGTGCGGTGACGCTCGAACCGGTCTATTGCCTTGGCCTTTGCGCCTGTGCGCCCGCCGCGATGCTGGACGGCGAGGTCATTGGCCGCCTGGATGACGAAAAACTCGAAGAAATAGCGACGGGAGTGCGGCTATGACGGTCACATTCTTTGTCCCGCGCGATTCCGGCGCGCTTGCCCTCGGCGCCGAAAAGGTTGCCCGGACACTGCAGGATGAGATTGTTGCCCGCAATCTCGATGCGCGCATCGTTCGCAACGGGTCGCGCGGCCTGTATTGGCTCGAACCGATGGTCGAGGTGGAAACACCGTCCGGCCGCGTAGCTTACGGCCCGGTCAAACCTTCCGACCTGGCTTCGCTTCTCGATACGGGCATGGCCGAAGGCCGGACCCATCCGCTCTGGCTTGGCCTGACCGAACACTTGCCGTTCCTGGCAAAACAGACCCGCCTGACCTTTGCCCGTTGCGGCATAACCGATCCTGTCTCGCTCGATGATTACCGCGCCCATGACGGCTTGAAGGGACTGGAGAGGGCGCTTGCCCTTTCGCCGCTCGAAATCGTCACCCAGGTGACGGAATCCGGTCTGCGCGGGCGCGGCGGTGCCGGTTTCCCAACCGGCATCAAATGGAAGACCGTCCTCGATACGGCGGGCGAACGCAAATACATCGTGTGCAATGCCGATGAGGGCGACAGTGGCACCTTTGCCGATCGCATGATCATGGAAGGCGATCCCTTCGTTCTGATCGAAGGCATGACCATTGCCGGTATCGCCGTCGGCGCCACCAAGGGTTACATCTATACCCGCTCCGAATATCCGCATGCGATTGCCGTGATGAATGAGGCGCTTGATGTCGCCCGCAAGGCCGGCGTGCTCGGCGCTTCGGTGCTGGGGTCTGCCCATGCTTTCGACATTGAAGTGCGTGTTGGCGCCGGTGCCTATGTCTGCGGCGAGGAAACGGCGCTGCTGGAAAGCCTCGAAGGCCGCCGCGGCATCGTGCGCGCCAAGCCGCCTCTGCCCGCACATAAAGGGCTTTTCGGCAAGCCGACGGTCATCAACAACGTGATATCGCTTGCCTCCGTGCCGGTCATTCTCGACAAGGGCGCGGCATTCTACAAGGATTTCGGCATGGGCCGCTCGCGCGGCACCATTCCGCTGCAGATCGCCGGCAATGTTCGGTATGGCGGGCTTTTCGAAACGGCCTTCGGCCTGACCCTCGGCGAAATCGTCGATGATATCGGCGGCGGTACTGCAACAGGCCGTCCGGTCAAGGCGGTGCAGATCGGCGGTCCGCTCGGCGCCTATTTCCCGCGTGAACTCTTCGACACGCCCTTCGACTACGAGGCTTTCGCCGCCAGGGACGGGCTGATTGGCCATGCCGGGCTCGTCGTCTTCGATGACAGCGTCGACATGCTGAAACAGGCCCGTTTCGCCATGGAATTCTGCGCTGTCGAGTCCTGCGGCAAGTGCACGCCCTGCCGCATCGGCTCGACCCGCGGTGTCGAGGTCGTCGATCGCATCGCTGCCAATATCGAGCCGGAAAAGCAGATCGCGGTTCTCACCGACCTTTGCAACACAATGAAGTTCGGTTCGCTCTGCGCGCTGGGCGGTTTCACGCCCTATCCGGTGATGAGCGCGCTGACGCATTTTCCTGAAGATTTTCGTCCTGCGCCCGTCGCGCAAGCGGCGGAATAGGAGCCCAAAATGTCCCTGATCCACGAAATCGATTTCGGCACACCAGCCTCCAAATCTGAAAAGATGATCACCCTGACCATCGACGGCAACGAGATCACGGTACCCGAAGGCACCTCGATCATGCGCGCCTCGATGGAAGCGGGCATCAAGGTCCCCAAACTCTGTGCGACCGACATGGTCGATGCCTTCGGTTCCTGCCGTCTTTGCCTGATCGAGATCGAGGGGCGCAACGGCACGCCTGCCTCCTGCACAACCCCGGCGATGGAAGGTCTTGTCGTTCACACCCAGACCCAGCGCCTGAAGGACATCCGCAAGGGTGTGATGGAACTTTATATTTCCGATCATCCGCTGGACTGCCTGACCTGCGCGGCCAATGGCGATTGCGAACTGCAGGACATGGCCGGTGCGGTCGGCTTGCGCGATGTACGTTATGGCTATCACGGCGACAACCACGTCTTTGCCAAGGCGGACAATGTCGCCAATGATCGCTGGCTGCCCAAGGACGAATCCAATCCCTACTTCACCTACGACCCGTCGAAATGCATTGTCTGCTCGCGCTGCGTGCGGGCCTGCGAGGAAGTGCAGGGCACGTTTGCGCTGACCATCGAAGGGCGGGGTTTTTCCAGCCGCGTTTCGCCCGGCATGCACGAACATTTCATCGACAGCGAGTGCGTTTCCTGCGGTGCCTGCGTGCAGGCTTGCCCGACCGCAACACTGACGGAAAAGTCGGTTATCCAGATCGGCCAGCCGGAACATTCCAAGGTAACCACCTGCGCCTATTGCGGCGTCGGTTGTTCGTTCAAGGCAGAAATGCGCGGCGAGGAACTGGTGCGCATGGTTCCCTACAAGGATGGCAAGGCCAATCGCGGCCATTCCTGCGTCAAGGGCCGGTTTGCCTATGGCTACTCGACCCACAAGGATCGCATCCTCAACCCGATGATCCGCGAGAAGATTTCCGATCCGTGGCGCGAAGTCTCCTGGGATGAAGCCTTCAAGTACGTTGCCAATGAATTCCGCCGCATCCAGTACCAGTATGGCCGCAACTCCGTCGGCGGCATCACCTCGTCGCGTTGCACCAACGAGGAAACCTACCTCGTGCAGAAGCTGGTTCGTGCCGGTTTCGGCAACAACAATGTCGATACCTGCGCCCGCGTCTGCCATTCGCCGACCGGTTACGGCCTGAACAAGACATTCGGCACATCCGCCGGCACGCAGGATTTCGACAGCGTCGAACACACGGACGTGGTTATCGTCATCGGTGCCAACCCGACCGATGGTCATCCGGTCTTTGCCTCGCGCCTGAAGAAGCGTCTGCGCAAGGGCGCCAAGCTCATCGTCATCGACCCGCGCCGCATCGACCTGGTGCGCTCGCCCCATGTGGCGGCGTCGTACCACCTGCCGCTGCGCCCCGGCACCAATGTGGCCGTGGTCACCTCGCTGTCCCACGTTATTGTCACGGAAGGCCTGTTCGACGAAAAATTCATCCGCGAGCGCTGCGACTGGGATGAGTTCCAGGATTGGGCTGCCTTTGTATCCGCACCCGAACACAGCCCCGAAGCGATCGAACAACTGACCGGTGTGCCGCCGCAGACGCTGCGTGAAGCCGCCCGGCTGTTCGCGACCGGCGGCAATGGCGCCATCTATTATGGCCTCGGCGTGACCGAGCACAGCCAGGGGTCGACAACGGTCATGGCCATAGCCAACCTCGCCATGGCCACAGGCAATATCGGCCGCAAGGGCGTTGGTGTGAACCCGCTGCGCGGCCAGAACAATGTGCAGGGTTCCTGCGACATGGGTTCGTTCCCGCACGAGCTTCCCGGCTACCGCCATGTTTCCGGCGAAGCCACCCGCGATATTTTCGACAAGCTGTGGGGCGTCAAATTGCAGGACGAGCCGGGCCTGCGTATCCCCAACATGCTGGATGCGGCCGTCGATGGCACGTTCAAGGGCATCTACATCCAGGGTGAGGACATTCTCCAGTCTGACCCCGATACAAAGCACGTGGCCGCCGGTCTTGCCGCCATGGAATGCGTCGTGGTCCATGATCTCTTCCTCAACGAGACCGCCAACTACGCCCATGTGTTCCTGCCGGGCTCGACCTTCCTCGAAAAGGACGGCACCTTCACCAATGCCGAGCGCCGCATCAACCGGGTGCGCAAGGTCATGAGCCCCAAGAACGGTTTTGCCGACTGGGAAGTTACCCAGAAACTGGCGCAGACCATGGGCCTCAACTGGAATTATACGCACCCGTCGCAGATCATGGATGAAGTTGCCCTGACGACGCCAAGCTTTGCCGGTGTGTCCTATGACCTTCTGGAAAGGGAGGGCTCCGTTCAGTGGCCGTGCAATGAAAAGGCGCCGCTGGGAACCCCGATCATGCACATCGAGAGTTTTGCCCGTGGCAAGGGCAAGTTCGTCCGCACGGAGTACGTGGCGACCGACGAAAAGACCGGGCCGCGCTTCCCGCTTCTCCTCACCACCGGGCGTATTCTCTCACAGTATAATGTCGGTGCGCAGACCCGCCGCACGGACAACGTGGTCTGGCACGAGGAGGATCGGCTGGAGATTCATTCGCACGACGCCGAACAGCGCGGTATCCGCGATGGCGACTGGGTGAAGATATCAAGCCGCTCCGGTGAGACCACGCTGCGCGCGCTGATTACCGACAGGGTTTCGCCGGGTGTGGTCTATACGACCTTCCACCACCCGACGACGCAGGCCAATGTCATCACCACGGATTTCACCGACTGGGCAACCAATTGCCCGGAATACAAGGTGACGGCGGTGCAGGTCGGGGCATCCAACGGGCCGAGTGACTGGCAGGTCAAATATGACGAGCAGGCCCGCCAGAGCCGGCGCATCGCCCAGACACTCGACGCGGCGGAATAGATATGGCCGGGCGCCCCACACGGTTGCAGGTTCCGCGCATCACCCGCCGCCGCAAGGGCGAGGGCGATGTCTACGCGACCGGCAGCCGCATGGTGCCCGAGGAAACGCCCGTCGCATTCAGCTACAACGGCACCACCCATGCGGTGATGATGGCAAGCCCGACCGACATGGAGGATTTCGCCGTCGGCTTCAGCCTGTCGGAGGGCATTATTGCCCGGCTCGACGAAATCAGCGAAATCGCCATTGAAGATCATGGCGAGGGCATCGATATCCAGCTGCGCCTCGCCGATGCGCCCGGACAGGAACTCACCGACCGCCGCCGCCGCATGGCGGGACCCGTTGGCTGCGGGCTGTGCGGTATCGAGTCCATCGAACAGGCGTTGAAGCCGGTGGCCTCAGTCGATGCAACGCGCCTGCAACTGACGCCGGGCGATCTGGCGCAGGCGGTGCGGCTGCTGTCGCCCCTGCAGCCGCTGCACAATGAAACCGGTGCGGTGCATGCGGCCGGATTCTATGTTCCCTGCCAGGGTATCGTGGCCGCGCGCGAGGATGTCGGCCGCCACAATGCCCTCGACAAGCTTGCCGGTGCCCTGTGCCGAACCGGCATCGACGGTGCATCGGGCGCTGTTGTCATCACCAGCCGCGTCTCCATCGAAATGGTGCAGAAGGCGGCAATCATCGGCGCTTCCGTCCTGATTGCCGTATCCGCGCCAACGGCCTTGGCTGTGCGCACCGCGCAGGCGGCGGGCATGACGCTTGTTGCGCTGGTACGCGGCGATGAATTCGATGTCTTCACGCGTGCCGAACGTATTCCGATCGCTGTAAATGCAGTGGCGAGTGCAACCGATGACACCGCTGCGTCCGGAAAATCCAATCTGGATCAGGCCTCGCCCACCCTTGTGCAAAGTCCAACTGTTCGATTGGTGCAATATGGATAATGAGAATCATCGGCAGTCAACCGCCGACAAGCTGGTCTATATGGCCAACCAGATCGCCACCTTCTTTCACACCCAGCCCAAGGATGAGGCGGTAGAGGGTGTGGCCGGCCACATCAACAATTTCTGGGAGCCGCGCATGCGTACCCAGCTCTTTGCCATCCTGGAAAAGGATGACAATGGCCTTGACCCGCTTGTGGTCGAGGCAGCGTCCCATATCCGCAAGCCGGCTCCCGCCTCGGCTTGAACGTTGCAAGGGCGGCATTTTTGGCCGCCCGACCTGCGTTGCCTCTTGATTGCAAGAGCGCCGGAGAACACCCGAACAAGAAGACGATCAGGCCGAACCGGAACCGGCCGATAAACTGAAATACTAAAACATGAATCACCGCCATAAGGGCTTGGAGGAGGAATTCACATGTCAGCAACCGACAGGGCAGAGCCGCGGATTTATGAAAACCCGGGTATTCTCGACCGGGAACGCATCGTTGCCAAAGCGGGTTTCAACCGCTGGCTGGTGCCGCCCGCAGCGCTTGCCATTCACCTTTGTATCGGCATGGCCTACGGGTTCAGCGTGTTCTGGCTGCCGCTGTCGCGCGCCATCGGTGTCGAGCAATCGGTCGCCTGTGCGGATCTCAACCTTCTGACAGCGCTTTTCACCACGAGCTGCGACTGGCGCGTCAGCGATCTCGGCTGGATTTACACGCTGTTTTTCGTGCTTCTTGGCTGTTCCGCCGCCATCTGGGGCGGCTGGCTTGAACGCGTCGGGCCGCGCAAGGCCGGCGTGGTCTCGGCCGTGTGCTGGTGCGGGGGCATGGTGCTGGCGGCCATTGGCGTCATCACGCACCAGCTCTGGCTGATGTGGGTCGGTGCCGGCGTGATTGGCGGTATCGGCCTCGGGCTCGGTTACATTTCTCCGGTGTCCACGCTGATCAAATGGTTTCCCGACCGGCGCGGCATGGCGACCGGCATGGCCATCATGGGCTTTGGTGGCGGTGCCATGATCGGGGCGCCACTGGCCAACCTTCTGATGAATCATTTCAAGGCACCGGATACTGTCGGCGTCTGGCAGACCTTTCTGGTCATGGCCGCCGGCTATTTCGTGTTCATGATGTGCGGCGCCTTCGGCTACCGCATTCCGCCGGCCGGCTGGCGTCCGGAAGGCTGGACACCGCCGACGGATGCCAAGGCGATGATCACCACACGGCACGTGCATCTGCGCGATGCTCACAAGACAAAACAGTTCTGGCTGATCTGGGCCGTGCTCTGCCTCAACGTGTCCGCCGGTATCGGCGTCATCGGCATGGCTTCGCCGATGCTGCAGGAAATCTTTGCGGGCAAGCTCATCGGCCTGCCCGACGTCAGCTTCACGCAGCTGGATACGGGCCAGAAAACCGCCATCGCCTCCATTGCCGCAGGCTTTGCCGGTCTGATTTCCCTGTTCAACATCGGCGGGCGGTTCTTCTGGGCCTCGCTCTCCGACCGGATCGGCCGCAAGGCCACCTATTTCACCTTCTTTGCGCTTGGCATCGTGCTCTATGCGCTGGCGCCGACCGCCGCCCACATGGGCAGCCAGGCGCTGTTCGTCGCGATTTTCTGCGTGATACTGTCCATGTATGGCGGCGGCTTTGCCACGGTCCCGGCCTATCTCGCCGATATTTTCGGGACGCAGTTCGTCGGCGCCATCCATGGCCGGCTGCTGACGGCCTGGGCAACGGCGGGCATCGTCGGGCCCGTCGTGGTCAATTACATCCGTGAGTTCCAGATCAATGCGGGCGTGCCGCGCGATCAGGTCTATGACCGCACCATGTATATTCTCGCCGGTATGCTGGCGCTGGGCTTTATCGCCAACTTTTTTATCCGCCCGCTTGCATCGAAATGGTTCATGTCCGACGCCGAGGTTGCCGCCTTGCAGGCCAAGACCAAGACAGTGGATGCCGGCGCCACCGGCTCGTTCGGCATCGGCCATGGCGGGCTCGATGCCAAGGCGGCGCTCGCCTGGGCCGCGGTGGGTATTCCCATTCTCTGGGGTGTCTGGGTCACCGTGCAGCAGGCGGTCGTGCTGTTCCGATAACCGCGTTCAGATAGGTTAAGGCAGGCTCCGTTCGCGGGCCTGTTTTTTGCTGTTGCTGGGCGTCGCCATTCTCACAGTAGATTTGCCTGCAACTTAAGTAGCTCTTGACTGCAACATGCGATCACCACCCTATAAGTATTATACTGCATATTCCGTTGTTTTTTGTCGAATGAGAATTATATCGGGAACCATATTTCATGTCTTTTCACGCCACAGGTGCGGGTTTTTCCGCGCGTTCTGATCGTTTGTCCAAATTCCGCAGTGATCTCTTAAGCAGTGTCTGTGCCGCGTTGATCATCGCCGCTTGCGGCCCCAACGCCCATGCGCAGCAGCTACAGGGCAAGTATTTCAATGCGGATGGCAGCAGGACGGATGATCTGGAGAAGGCGGCCGCGACGTGGCGAACTCCTGAATTCATATCCGATTGGGGCCTATCTGCGATGCATGCTGAATATGCTTATGCGTTTGGTGCGACGGGCAAAGGAAGCGATGTTGGAGTTATGGACTCTGGTATCGACACTGATCATCCAGAGTACAAAAATAACCCTCGTATTCACCTAGTTAATACTGTTGGAGAATATTTCGCAGACAGCACAGAATGGGAAGATGAAAACGGGGGTCCCTTCAAAAAGGGAGAAGCGTTCAAAGTTTCGGGGGCTTACAATTCAAAGTACAATGACTCGCATGGAACCCACGTCAGCGGGACAATTGGTGCATCCAGAGACAACAAAGGAATGCATGGCGTAGCTTTTGATGTCAATCTTTATGAAGCAAACACACATGGAACGGATGAAAACAGGCTGCAAGGCTCCGATACACTTGACTATAATTACTTCATGGCCGCTTACAAAGCCTTAGCTGCAAACAAGGGTGTTACATTTGTTAACAATAGCTGGGGATCAGATTCGCACGACGACGTAAAATATTTTGAGAATCAAACCGGTACTATTCCGAATTTCACTAAGGCTTATAGCAATTTTCGAAAACTGCGTGAGAGCGGCAGCAAGACTTGGCTCGATGCAGTGGGGGATGCTGCCGTCAGGTATGGTATTATTCAGGTCGTCTCTGCATCCAATGATGGGCCTATGCGGAATCCCGACCTTTTTGCAGGTTTACCCTTTTTCCGTCCTGAACTTGAAGATCAATGGCTTGCAGTAGCATGGGCAAAAAAGGGGCCGTCTCCTGATTTTAATGGCGGTGGCATACATACTCGCTCAAATCGTTGCGGTGTTGCCCGCTATTGGTGCGTCGATGCTCCAGGCAGCGGCATTTACAGCACGATACCAAACGGCACGTATCTCGCCGAGAGCGGTACGTCGATGTCGGCGCCGCACGCTACCGGCGCCCTTGCAGTTATTCAAAGCCGTTTCCCTTATATGACACCGCAACAAGTTCTCCAAGTTCTGCTGACTACGTCGGTCAACAAGGATGGCATGATTAGGCGTATCCCCGTTGACGAAGATGGCTGGGGCGATATCAATCTGAAACATGCAATGAATGGTCCTGGTCAATTTATAACAGGTAAATTCGACATCAACACGCCAAGCAATATCAAGGATACGTGGTCCAATCCGATCAACGACGACGCTTTGTTGCAGCGCCCGGTATCCGAAAGAGCAGATCTGCAAAAGTTAGCAGACGAACTGGCGACTAAGGGTTGGGACAAGGGCCCTCCGACGAACGTGAGTGTTGAGGATAAGAATTATTACAATAATCTTGTAACGACTATCGCTACTCGCAAAGAAGCCATTGCGATGCATGTCAAGATTACACAAGGCAGCCTGACGAAATCCGGCCCCGGCTCGCTGTGGCTTACCGGCAAGAACACCTATCGCGGCGATACTGTGATCAATGGCGGCGAGCTTGGCATCGGGCTTGGCGGTTCGATCATTTCGGCATCGATCATCAATGATACGGGGCTTCTGACCGTCGATGGCACGGCGGCGGCGGTAACGGCGAATGCGGGCGGACAGGTGAAGGTCAATGCCACGGGTGTGACCGGCGACCTCGCCTTGAACGGCGGCTTTGCTTCCGTCGATGGCCGCAGCGGTGCGGCGGCGGTCAATGCCAACGGCGTGCTGGGCGGCATCGGCACAGTCCAGCGTCTGGCCGTGCATGGCGGCGGCCTGGTTTCGCCCGGCAATTCGATCGGCACGCTGCATGTGGCAACCGATGCCAGCTTCGACAAGGATGCCGGCCTGGTCGTTCAGGTGGCTGCCGACGGGCGCAGCGACCGGCTGGAGGTGGCGGGCAAGGCGACGCTGCTCGGCGGCGTGGTCACGGTGACGACAGAAGATGGCAAGGCATC